>CANSDP010000025.1 GCA_947645675.1 uncultured Bacillota bacterium | reverse complement strand
TCCATACTTGACTTTGTCGAATCTCGCTTACACAAGATTTTACGGAGGGCCCCTTATTTCGCCCCGTTCCTCCAAAATTTCCATCTTTTCCGCTTGCCATTCCTTTTCGGCCTCATGCTGGAACGTCCCCAGCTCATACATCAATTCTTCATCGGTCATGTCCTCATACTCTGCCCTGGCCTGTTCGCGCTCGGCTTCTTCATCCTCCGTGTAGTGGGACAGCAGCAGGGCAATCGTGTTGCGGCGTTCATCGTTCATAGTCATTTCTCCTTTTCAGATTTTTGTAAAGTGTATTTCAAAAAGCGGTCTGCTTCTTGATGGTGATTAGCTGGCCTTGTCGAACTCCACGTTCTCGGCGGGGGCTTCTTCCTCGGCGGCGGTGCTACCCTCGGCGGGGGTAGCGGCGGTTTTGTCCTTGTCCTCGAAGAACTTTTTGTAATCGTCATAGTTGGGGAACTGCTCAAGGAACCAGGCCAGCACAGCACGATAGGGGTTTTCCTGGGCCTTGGCGGACTTCTTCTCGCTCTCGAACTTGTCCAGCAGCTCGGGCTTGTTCACAGAGATAAACAGCTCCATGTTGACATAGGTCAAGTTGCGGTAGGTACGCTTGTTGCTGTTCTTCTTGATGGTCTTAGTCACCATTTGGGCCTTGGGGAAGTCCTGGCGGTAGGCTTTCCACGTTTTGTATTCCTCGGTGCCAAAAATGCGGGCTTGTTTCTGGAAAGCCTTGGTGACGCGGGCGGTAGTCTCGTCGATGGTAACGATAGCGTTCTTCTTCATGGTGGAAATCTCCTTTTCATTTTTGATTTTATTTTTTCAAGAGGTTTGTGTCTCTCGCTCTTTCTGGATTTAGTATAGCATAGGGCAAAGAAAAACCTGTACTTTAACAACGACATGTGCTATAATGAAGAAAAGAAAAAAGCAGACCTCTGAAAAGTCTGCAAATTTCAAAGAAAAACGGCAAATTTAGCGTTGTGGCAGATTGCTTTTTGCTCGGCGGCACTAAAACTTAATGAAAAAGATGTTATATCTTCTCTCAAACTTCTTATTTCTTGCCGCAAAGCCATAAAAACTTATCAAAAGTTATCTGTTTTATCTAATTTCTTTGTAATTAGGCGGGAAACTGCTTAATGTGAGTGCAATTTATTCGAGTTGCACATGTGAAAGCTGAAAAAGTGAATATCGGGCGGGAGTTGCACACTGACTTGCACATCGGCACAAAAAAGAGGGGAACGAGTTTCCCCGTTCCCCTTGAAAATCTTTGATTTTCTTACACTTACTTCTTGAACTG
Organism: uncultured Bacillota bacterium; assembly: GCA_947645675.1. GTDB lineage: Bacteria > Bacillota > Clostridia > Oscillospirales > Oscillospiraceae > Lawsonibacter. Next base: position 28,174 of record CANSDP010000025.1, on the reverse strand, counting down.
CTCTACCAGCTCGGCCACCTTGTCCACGCAGCCGCCGCAGTGGGTGCCCGCGCCGGTGGCCTCCTGGACGGCCTCCAGCGTGGTATTGCCAGCTTCAACAGCGGCTTTGATGTCGCCCACGGTGACGCTGCCGCAGAAGCATACGGTTTCGTTCAGATCCATCGGATGCGCCTCCTGAATTACTTGAAGTACCGCTCCAGCAGGCCCTTGAACGCCTTGCCGTGGCGTGCCTCGTCCCGGGCCATCTCATGGACGGTGTCATGGATGGCGTCCAGGTTCTGCTCCTTGGCCATCTTGGCCAGGGCGACCTTGCCGGCGGTAGCGCCGTTCTCGGCCTCGACGCGCATCTCCAGGTTCTTCTTGGTGGAGTCAGTGACCACCTCGCCCAGCAGCTCGGCGAACTTGGCGGCGTGCTCGGCCTCTTCCCAAGCGGCCTTCTCCCAGTACAGGCCGATCTCGGGATATCCCTCGCGGTGGGCGACCCGGGCCATAGCCAGGTACATGCCGACCTCGGTGCACTCGCCCTGGAAGTTAGCGCGCAGGCCCTCGATGATCTGAGGATCAACGCCCTGCGCCACGCCTACGATGTGCTCAGCGGCCCAGGACATCTCGCCCTTCTGCTCCACGAACTTCTCGGGGCCGACGCCGCACTGGGGGCACTTGGCGGGAGCGGAATCGCCCTCATAGACGTAACCGCAAACGGAACAGACAAATTTCTTCATAATGGTTCCTCCTTAAAATTTTGTTGGGTATTTGCGCAGCTGGAACATAATCCGTAGAATGTGAGCTTATGGCCTTGGACCGCAAGCCCGTATTGCCGGCTGACGGTCCGGTCCAGATCAGTTCCCGGCTCGATGCCGGGCAGGTCCAAAACGGTTCCGCAGCAGTTGCAAACAAAATGACTATGAGGGGAGACGACTGCGTCAAAGCGCTCCTGTCCCTGAACCACGCCGACGCTCTGGATCAGGCCGTTTTCCCGAAAAAAGGTCAGGTTCCGATACACTGTGCCCAGGCTCAGGTCGGGGTGAAGGGGCTTGAGCCGCTGGTAGACCCACTCGGCGGAGGGGTGGCAGTCAGTCCCCTGGATGGCGGACAGGACCGCTTCCCGCTTTTTGCTGTAGCGTACGGCGCGCCCCATGTTTCGCCCTCCTTAACAGTATTCATTATTGTTATTATTAGTATAGCACAGTTGAAGGACTCTGTAAAGGGGCTGCTGAGAAAAAATTTGGGGCAAAAGCCCCAAATTTTTCATCTGGCTTTATTCAGTTTTCCCAGTTTTCCCGCCGTTCAAACGCTGGAGAAGGTTTTTTTCGACCCGGTCGCCATACCTCATCCCCAGCAGGAACAGGGCCAGACCGGCCAGACCAATGGGAATCATAGCCCAGAGGGGCAGTCTCAGCGCGGAGCCCCCCAGGGCGCTGGCGAACAGCAGTCCCCAGGGCCGGGCCAGCACCACGATCAGGGCGAACCGCCGGAGGGGCAGGCCGGTGAGCCCGGCCAGGATGCACAGCATGTCGTCCGGGAAGAAGGGGAAGAGAAAAGCCAGCGTCAGAAACACCGGGCCCTTTGCCCGCAGAACATCCTGATATTTTTCCGACAGCTTCTCGCTGACCAGACGGCCCGCAAAGTCCCGGCCCAGCGCCCGGGCCAGGGAGAAGGTCATCAGCGAGCCTGTCACCACCGCGGCGAAGGTGAGCAAAAAGGCGGGCCAAGTGCCGAAGAGGGCTCCCCCCGCTGCCGCCGTGATATTGCTGGGGATGGGAGCCAGCACCACCGACAGGAGCTGGAGCAGGAAGAAAATCAGGTGGGAAAAGGGGGCAAAGCGAAGGATATATGCCCGCAGCGCCTCCAGGGAGGAGGCCGCCTGAAAAAAGCCGGTGCGGTACAGGAACCACCCGCCTCCGGCCAGCAGCAGCAGGGAAACAGTCCATATAAAAGCTTTCTTTTTCGTGGTAGACACCCTCTTATTTTTAGCTGAGGCTATTCTAACACATTTTGGAAAAAAATACGACATAAAACTCATTAAGTTTTGATGAAACAAAGAGCCCGCCTCCCGGCGGGCTCTTGTGTTATTCCTGATCCTTTTTCTTCCGCAGGTCCTTCCAATAGCGGCGGCCCGCGACCGCGCCAGCGGCGATCACAACAGCCAGGATGACGACCAGGACGAGGTTATAGGACATCCAGATGAGGAGGTCCTGAAGCCCCTGACCCAGGCCCAGGAAGCTGGCCTGGACGCCCGCGGCCATCCGCTGGCCCAGGGAGGCGGTCTCCCCCACCTCCTCGGTCACCCGGCCCACCTCGTTGAGGTAGACATAGAAGGTGGAAAAGCCCACCAGGGCGTCGTACCGGTTCAGCTCGGAGGAATACTGCTCGATCTGATACTCCACCTCGCTGAGGGCGTTCTCCAGGACGATAATGTCCTCCATGGTCTCCGCCCTCTCCAGCAGGGCCAGCAGCCGCTCCTGCTTGGTGCGCTGAGTCTTGAGTCGGGCCTCGGTGTCGTAATACCGCTCACCCACATCCTGGCTGCTCTCACTCTTGCTGGTCACATAGCCCAGCTGGCCGGTGCTGGTCAGAAAGTGGTCATACTGCTCCGCCGGCACCCGAATCACATACTCCCCCCGGCGGCGGGCGTTGGCGTCCCGGCTGCCCCCGCCGTAGACGGAGGCGCTTTCAAAATAGCCGCCGCAGGAGGCAGTCAGCTGGTTCAGAGCCTCCACGCTCTGGTCGAACTGCTCCGTCTGGATGTTCAGCTCCCCCTGGCGGATGATTTTGACCCCGGGCTTCTGATAGATGGAGCCGCCCGAGCTGTTCTCCCCTGAGGGGACATCGGGAGCGGCGGTGTCCTCTCCCCCATCCCAGCCGGCCTCACCCGTCCAATCCTGGTCCGTCGCCGCCGGGGCGCTGGAGGCCGGGGCGCCGGCGGACGGATGGCTCTCCAGGGCCGCTCCCCCGCCGCTTCCGCATCCGGACAGCAGCAACAGCACGGCCAAGGCAATGACATACAGCTTTCTTTTCATACATAACCCTCCTCAATATTTGGTATCTACTCATATAGACGCAAATACTTTGGAATGGTTGCGGAAAAAATTGCTTTTTATTTTCAGCCCTCCAGCTTCGCCTTGGCGGAGATATCCTCCATCTGAATCTCCCACACGGCGGTGACGGGCAGGCTGCCCGCCAGCGCTTGCTCAAAGGCCTCCATATGGTCGGGGGTGACCTTCTCGCACAGGGCCCGGAGAGCCTCGGCCTTCTCCTTGGGGCCGGTGACCTCCCGAGCTGTCCCGGTGACGATGACCGACTGAAACCAGGTGGAATACATGGCCGGAGCCTGGAAGCAGGGCCGGTCCTCCCCCACGAAGGTGACGCACACCTGGGGGCAGGCCCGTAGCAGCTCAATTTTCCGCCCCTGGCGGGCGCAGTGGAAGTAGAGGCTGTCCCCCACCCGGACGAAGGACAGGGGCAGGCAGTAGGGGGCCCCCTCCCGGTTGGACAGAGCCATCACCCCATGAGTACAGCGGTCTATCAGCTCCAGAGCAAATTCCCGGCTCTGGGCCCGGTCCTTTCTTCTCATGACAGTCCCTCCCGGTCCAGCAGCTTAATGACGCCGTGGTAGAAGGCGGCGGGGTTCTCCTTAAAGGTCCCGGCCCACCGCTCCGCCTGCTCCGGGCTGGAGGCCAGCACAGCCGCCTGGATCAGAGGCGAGTCGCCGTCCTCCAGGGTGAGGCAGAGGGTGGCGGTGCCGTCCTCTCTGGCCGCCACCTGGGTACGGACCTGGGCCTCCACCCGCAGAGCCTCGTTCACATTGATTAAGTTCTCGTCACAGTGCCGCCGCACCGACCGGGGCAGGCTGCTCTCACAGATCTGACTGTTCCGCCGTCCCTTGTCGGTGATGTGATAGCGCTCGCCCTCCTGCTCCAGCTGGCCGGTGGACACCATATGGTCCACCGCCTGGCTGAGGGAGAAATAATCCACTCCCGCGTCGCACAGGGCGAGCTCAAACAGCTGCAAAAAGGTGATGGGTCCGGCGGTCCGGTCCATAATATAGAGAATCAGCAGCTTTAAGTCCAATTCATCCTGAATAAATCCGATCGGCATAGGAGCGCCTCCTTTTTCGTATAACCATTATAAATGAAAACCGGAGAAAGGGCAAGAGAAAAACCTTCCGCCCCGCACCAAACCCGGGCCGTTACATAATATGGGTTGTAGGCAAAAGCCCTACCGGGCGCACAGACGCCCGCGACCATCCAAACTTAGGAGGGAATTATATGTCAGAAAAGGTCGTACCCGGCCCCGTCTGCGACGACCGCAGTATCCGGGAGGCCGTGTGCATACACACGAAAAAAATCTTCGATTCCTGCCGGGATAAGGACTGTGTGGAGGATCTGCGGGTCTATCCCACCCGCTGCTCGCAGGACGTGATCGACCGGGCCCAGTCCATCAAGGCCGGCGGCGCGGAGCTTCTGTTCGCGTACATCGATGTGGAGCCGGTCACCTTCAACCGGGGCTTTTTCACCGTGGACGTGCGGTATTTCTACCGCATCACCGCCGACGCCTTCGTGGGGGCCGCCCGCCCCGTTCAGGTCTGCGGCCTGGCCGTGTTCAGCAAGCGGGCGGTGCTCTTTGGAAGCGAGAGCGGCTCCAAGAGCTTTACATCTGAGGACAACGAGAATCAGGTCCAGTGCGTGCCTCAGTCCAGCCTGCCCACCGCTGTGGTGGAGGCCGTCGATCCTCTGATCCTCAGCCTGAAGCTGGTGGACGTGTGCGAGTGCCGCCCCTGCGACTGCGGCTGCATCGACGTGCCTCCGGCGGTGGCCGCCTGCTTCGGCGACGAGCTGGTGACCGGCGGGGACCAGCACCGGATCTTCGTCTCTCTGGGGCAGTTCTCCATTATCCGCATGGAGCGGGATACCCAGCTGCTCATCCCCGCCTACGACTACTGCATCCCCACCAAGGATTGCAGCTGCGGCGACGACAACTGCGAGAAGGACCCCTGCGATCTCTTCCGCCAGGTCCAGTTCCCCGTGGACGAGTTCTTCCCGCCCAACACCATCACCACCACAAGCAGCGCCAACGGCTGCTGCTGCCGGTAATCCACAGGGCCGCCCCTCCGGGCGGCCCTCATATTTTTTCGAATAGTTTTAAATGCTGGGCCTAATCCTGTAGGGGCGGGTATTACCCGCCCGCCGCTATCGTAAGACTGCCGGTGCTTTGCGGGCGGATTATATCCGCCCCTACAAAAATAATATGTGTCCTTCCCATTATATGGTTACAGGCCGCCCCAGCCGGGGCGGCCTGTTTGTCGTTTACGCGTTTCCGAACTCGCTGAAGAAGCGGTCGTGGATGGCCTGAACGGCCCGGTCGGCGTCTCGCTCGTCCACCAGGACGGACACCTTGATCTCGCTGGTGGAGATCATGTTGATGTTGATGCCGGCGGAGAACAGGGCCTCAAACATCTTGCAGGCCACGCCGGCGTTGTTGACCATTCCGGCCCCCACGATGGACACCTTTGCCACGTCCTCGCTGACCTCGATGGCCTTGCAGCCGATGGAGTCACGGTGCTCCTCCATCACCTCCCGGGCCGCCTGGGCGTCACCCTGGGCCACGGTGAAGCTGATGTCCTTGCTGTCGTCCCGTCCGATGGACTGGAGAATGATATCCACGTTGATTCCCTTCTTAGCCAGCAGGGAGAAAATCTTAAAGGCGATACCGGGCTGGTCCGCCAGCCCGATCAGAGCGACACGGGCCACGTCCTTGTCCTTGGCCACGCCGCTGACGTGCGTTTTTTCCATAGTCTTGACGACCTCCTTCACTTTTGTACCAGGCTGTCCGCTGAAGCTGGAGAGCACCTCCAGGTTGACGCTGTACCGCTTGGCCATCTCCACCGAGCGGTTGTGGAGCACTTGAGCCCCCAGGCTGGCAAGCTCCAGCATCTCGTCGTAGGTGATCTCCTCCAGCTTCCGGGTCCCCGTCACATGTCGGGGGTCGGCGGTGTATACGCCGTCCACATCGGTATAGATCTGGCACAGGTCGGCGTGGAGGGCGGCGGCCAGGGCCACGGCGGAGGTGTCGGACCCCCCCCGGCCCAGCGTGGTGATATCGTCATACTTGTTGATGCCCTGGAAGCCGGCCACCAGCACAATTTTCTTCTTGTCCAGCTCCTTCCGGATGCGTTCGGTGCGGATGCGCTTGATCCGGGCGGCGGAGTAGGCCGAGTCTGTGAGCATTCCCGCCTGCCAGCCGGTGAGAGAGATGGCCTGATAGCCCATGCGCTCGATAGCCATGGCGCACAGAGCGATGGAAATCTGCTCGCCGGTGGCCAGCAGCATATCCATCTCCCGCTTGGAGGCGTTGGGGTTGATCTCCCCCGCCTTGGCGATCAGGTCGTCGGTGGTGTCCCCCTGGGCGGACAGAACCACCACCACGCTGTGGCCCTTCCGGTAGGTCTCGGTGACGATCCGGGCCACGTTGCGGACCTTGTCCGCGTCGGCTACAGAGCTGCCGCCGAATTTTTGTACAATGAGTGCCATGTATGGTATTCCCCCTAAAGGTTTGAGAGTAAGTGGAGCAATATTTTTTGCAGGGGCGGCCTGTGGCCGTCCGGCGGCATACCTGGGAGCTGCGGGCGGCCACAGGCCGCCCCTACACTCTCATTCTATGCGTTCGCGGGCTGTCAGGCCAGCACCCGGAACAGAGATCCCACATCGGCGCCGGACAGCTTTTCCCGCAGCTCCGGCTCGGTCATGGGGGCGGTGAGGAAGGCGGCCTCCCCGGCGGGGGCGCCGCTGCGGGCCAGCAGCTGGATGTCGCCGCAGCGCTTCCGGGCCTCGTCAGCGGACAGCCGGGCCCGGACATACCAGGGGGAAGCCAGACCGTCGGGGGAAACCATCAGGTCGGGGGAGCCCTCCTCCCAGCCGTTGTGCCGGTCCTTTTTCAGGTCCTTGGCAATATCAATCACGTCGGCCACCACGGCGGAGGCAGTGGGCAGCTTGCCCGCGCCCCGGCCATAGAACATCACGTCGCCGATGGCGTTGCCGGTAACGGCGATGGCGTTGAACACGTCCTCAACCCCGGCCAGGGGGTTCTCCCCGGGCACCAGGTGGGGGGCGACAAACGCGCATACCTTGCCCTCGGGCTGGCGGATCGCCCGGCCCAGCAGCTTGATCTTACAGCCCATTGAGTCGGCGTAGGCCACGTCCTCCAGGGTGACCCCCCGGATGCCCTGGGTGGGTACCTGGTCGGGGTAGACGTGCCGTCCGAAGGAGAGAGCGGCCAGGATGCAGATCTTCCGGCAGGCGTCGTGACCGTCCACGTCGGCGGTGGGGTCCTTCTCGGCGTAGCCGTTGGCCTGAGCCTCGGCCAGGGCCTGGTCAAAGGTGAGGCCCGCCCGGATCATCCGGGTGAGGATATAGTTGGTGGTGCCGTTGAGGATGCCGGTAACCTGCTCCAGCTCGTTGGCGGCCAGGCAGGAGGTGAGGGGCCGCAGGATGGGGATGCCGCCGCCCACGCTGGCCTCAAAGAGATAACTGCCCCCATGCTCTTTTGCCAGCTGGAGCAGCTCATAGCCGTGGGTAGCCACCAGCTCCTTGTTAGAGGTGACCACGCTCTTGCCCGCTTTCAGAGCCCGGGTGGTGAAGTCCAGGGCGATGGTGGCCCCGCCGATGGTCTCCACCACGATATCCACCTCGGGGTCGCTCTCAATGGCGGCGAAGTCCTTCACGAACAGGTCCGCGTACGGGCTGTCCGGGAAGTCCCGCACGTCCAGGATATATTTCAGCCGCACCAGGTCGTCCACCCGGTGGTCGATCAGCCCGCCGTTGGTGGTGAGCACCTCCGCCACGCCGGAGCCTACCGTTCCAAAACCCAAAATCGCTACGTGTACCATTCTTTTTTCTCCTTATCTTAAAATATGCTGCCTGTAGGGGCGGCGTCCCGCCGTCCGGAGGCGCGTAATACACACCTCCGAATAAGGTCATCCCGCCAGTATCTCGCACTTAATTACGCCCCGTCCGGCGGATACCTGGCCCAGCACCCCCTCCAGGGAGTCCTGAAGGGCGGAGGTCTCCGCCGTCATGGTGACAACGGCGCAGCCGTTGACGGGGATGCTCTGGTTGATGGTGAGGATATTCACCCCGGTGCCGGCCAGGACGTTGAGGGCGCTGGACAGCACCCCCGGCTCGTCCTTGAGCAGGACCTGAAAGGTAACGATCCGCCCGTGGAGCATATCGTTGAAGGGGCGGACCGCGTCCTTATACTTGTAAAAGGCGCTGCGGCTGATGCTTACCGCCTGGGCCGCCCCATTGACGGTCTTCTCCTCCCCTGTCTCCAGCAGGCGCTTGGCCTCGGCCACCTTCCGGAAAATTTCCGGCATGGCCGCAGCCTCTACAATAAAATACTTTGCCGGACCGCTCATAAGCTCCTCCAGTCCGCGCCGGATGGTTGTCCGTACCGCATGGTCATTTGTATTTGTGTTGAGGTTCATTGTAACATACAATCTGTCCGGCCGCAACACCAAATCACTGTAAGAACATTGGAATTTAGTCCGAATTTCCCGCATTAAACCGGGCAGATTGCACAGCTTGAATAAAATCGCCGCAGACCTGGAGGCCTGCGGCGATGAAGGGCGGGGGACTCAGCCCACCATACCGTCCTCCGGCGAAAGGGGCGGATCGACGGGGTTCTCGGAGTCGGGGCCCGGGTCAACGGGCTCGCTGGGCTCCGGCTCGCTGGGCCCATTGCCGCCGGGCTTGCTGGGGTCTGTGATCGGCGCGTCCGGAATGCTGGGGTCGTCCGGGTCAACGGGCACGATGGGTACATTGGTGCCGCCGGGGGTGTTGGGGTCGGCGGGCGGGAGCACCGTAGTGGGGGTGGTGTGGACGGTGCAGGCGCCGGCCGTCACAATGGCGGCATAGCTCCAGGAGGCGTCGTCGGCCACGGCGTTCCCCACGGGCACCCGCTCATACTTGGGCGGGCAGATGTTGACCCGGCGGTCCTCCGGACAGAACTCCCCGGCCAGATGGTACACGCCCCCCGCCGAGCTGTCCAGGCAGATGGTAATCACGCCCTCCGCCGTGTGGTAGGGGCAGTAGTTCTGCTCTGGATAGCTCTCCGGGAATACGCTGCCCGAGGCCGCCCGGCTGCCCCGGGGGTCCATGGCGCAGTACTCCGTCGCCAGCAGGCCCGAGTCCTGACAGTAGACCACGGTGCGCCGTCCGCCCGGGTCGGGGTAATCCTTGTCGGGCAGGCCCTCATGGAGCTTGGTCATGATCTGATTCCACAGCCGCAGGGCGGGATTGAAATCGGTGTTGATTTTGTAGGGCCGGTTATAGCCGCACCAGACCACGGCGGTGTAATAGGGGGTGTATCCGGCGAACCAGCGGTCCTTGTCGTCGCTGGTGGTGCCCGTTTTGCCGGCGGCGTGCTGGCCCCGGATGCCCTTGCCTCCGGCGGTGCCGCCGCTGGTGAACACGCCCTGGAGCATATTGTTCATATACCATGCGGTGGTAGGACGGATGACCGGGTCCTCCTCGGGGACCATCTCAAAGAGGAGCTTTTCCTCCCCGTTGACCACCTGGGTCACCTTGGTGAAGGTGCGGGAGGTGTTGTAACGGCCCTCGTTGGGGAAGGTGGCGTAGGCCTCGGCCATGTCCCGGACATTGGTGCCGTTGGTCAGGCCGCCCAGAGCCATGGAGAGGGTGTAGTCGTCCATCCACTCGCCGTTTACCATCCGGCCCTCCTCCAGGTCGATGTGATACCGGTCCTGAACGAAGTTGAAGCTCTCCGTGGGGGTGACGTAGTCGCCCATGATGCGGACGGCGATGGTGTTCAGCGACCGCTTCAGGGCCTCGGCCACCGTGATGTGGCCCCGGTAGTGGCTGGTGCCGCTGTTCTTGGGCCAGGGCTTGCCGCCCAGGATCTGATAGGGGTAGTCGTCCAGCACGCTGACGGGGGAGATATACCCCAGCTCAATGGCGGGGGAGTAGACCGCCAGGGGCTTGAAGGCGGAGCCGGGCTGACGGCTGCCGCTGTTGGCGTAGTTGCTGCCCCGGTTGATGGTCTTCTCCCCGAACTGGCCGGCGATTGCCACCAGGTTGTGGGTCTGGTTGTCGATAACGGCGATGGCCGACTGCATCTGCTGGCCGTCTCGGGAGGTGTAGTTCAGGTTCTCCCGGTTGGTGTAGATCTCGTCCACGATGGCCTGGGCGTCCGGGTCATAGCAGGTGTAGATGCGCAGGCCGCCCCGGCTCAGGGCCTGCTCGGCCACGGAGCCCGACCAGCCAAACCGCTTGCCCAGCTCTTCCTTCACGTCGGAGATCACCGTCTCCTCATACCAGGTGTAGATATCGGCGTCGGCGCTCTGGCCCTCGGCCCGGACAAAGACCAGCTCCTGGGCCATCGCCTCGTCGTACTCCGCCCGGCTGATCATCTCCTGCTCCAGCATCTGACCCAGCACCACCCCCTGGCGGTACTTGTTCCACCGCCGGGCGTCCCAGATCTCGTCGGTGTTGACGCCCTGAGACTTGGCGAAGGAGTAGGGCCCGTATTTGGAGGGGTTGTTGGTGATGGAGATCAGGCTGGCGCACTCGGCCAGGGTGAGCTCTGATACCGGCTTGCCGAAGTACTCCAGCGCCGCGGCGCCCACCCCCTCGCAGCCGCTGCCCAGGGGGATGATGTTCAGATAGTACTCCAGGGTATACTCCTTGGAGTTGTTCTGTGTGAAGCGGAGGGCCCGGACGATCTCGGTGATCTTCCGCTTCACGGTGGTCTCGCTGTACTGGGTGCGGTTTTTGATGAGCTGCTGGGTGATGGTGGAGCCGCCCTGAATGTCCTGGCCGGTGAACATGGCCAGCACCGCCTTGGCGGTCCGCCGCCAGTCCACACCGGGATGAGTCCAGAAGCGCTTGTCCTCAATGGCCACGGCGGCCTGCTTGAGGTATTCGGGCATCTCGTCATATTTTACCCAGGTGGACTTAGTCACGCTGAGCAGGGTGGTCATCTCCTTATACTCCCCGGTATTTTTGTCCAGGTAATACATAATGCTGTTCTCCCCCAGGGGGAAGTCGTCCATACTCAGGTCGGCGATGGGGACGATGACCTGGTTGATGTAGACCGCGGCGAAGCAGGCTACCAGCGCTCCGGTACACAGTCCCACCAGAAACAGGGTGCCCAGCACCTTGAAAAGCATACCGGCTACCCGGCCCGGCCCGCCCTTCCTCCGGCGGCGGCGCTTGGAGCCGGAGGACTGTCCCGAACCGCCCGCCTGCCGGGAGCCGCCGGACCGTGAGGGGCGGCTGGGCGCCTGCCTGCGGGAAGGGTAGTCGCTGTTTTCATAAAGAGAGTTGTGTTCATTGTATTCAGACACGTTCCATACCTCCAGTCGGCCAAGGGCGTCCACCCTGGCCCGACGGTCTGGACGCCTTGCGCGTCCGGGGCTTCTCTGCGTTTTCTCTGGGCGTACACTACACCCAGTATAGCTATTATATCAGATTTTCCAAGATTGTCCACCCATATTCTGTGCCAAGGCGGAAACTTCAAAGTTTCTTAAAATTTACCTGTCCTCCCCCTTGCATTTTTTTCTCCTTCGGGGTAAAATAGGGTCAGAAGATGATCACAGGAGGATGCCGCGTATGGACGAGAGCTTCGGCCCTGATTTTTTCACCCTCACCGACGAGGACGGCAACGAGTTTGAACTGGAGCTGGTAGACACTCTGGAGCACCAGGGCGTCACCTACTACGCCATGTTCCCCGCCGTGGAGGAGGACGAGACCACCGGCGAGCCCAAGGACATTGACGCCGACGACGAGGAATACGGCCTGGTCATCCTGAAGGTGATTGAGGAAAACGGCGAGGAGCTGCTGTCCACCCCCGACTCCGACCAGGAGCTGGACGAGGTGTATGAGCTGTTCATGGAGCGGTTTTTCCAGGAGGAAGAGGAATCCTGATTTGAGCGCTTTTCCTGCTCGGTGCGTGATGGGCTCTTTTAAACCCACATTTTTGAAACGGGACGCCCACCTCACGGCGCGGCTTGCAGGCCTCCCGGCCCCCTTATGAGGTCAGCTGGACGTTGGAAGCAGATAAACGCTGTGGAGGCGACCCACCTGCCATTACGTGCAGGTTTTAAACGGGTCCACACGGCCAGAGCGGGGTTAAAAAAAGCCATAGTATCTCAGCGATTTGGCCGCGGCGCAACGCCGCGGTCTTTTCTTTTTCTAGGCGGAATTATAAATAAAATGTAAAACTCCCTTGCGGCCCTTGCAATCAAGGGTGGTTTTTAGTATAATATCTCGGAAATGCCCCTTGGGCATGGACCATTACACCATTGAAATGAGAGGAATGAATCAACTGTGAGCGCATCTTCTGAGAAAAAAGCAGAGCGCGGCGACAAGCGCCGCCAGGAGGAGCAAAACGACCGCCGCTCCGTCGTACTCTACACCGTGATCGGCGTGCTGGTACTGGCCGCCGCCCTGGTCCTGATGGTCTGGAAAAGCGGCCTGCTCCAGCGCAGCCTCACCGCGCTGGATGTCAACGGTACCAAATACACCGCCGCCGACCTCCAGTACTACTACTCCAGCATCTATAACTCCTACGCCAGCAGCTATTACTTCGACCCCTCTGTCTCCGTCAAGCGGCAGACCACCGGCCTGGAGAGCGGCCAGAGCTGGTACGACTTCCTGGTGGACCAGGCCGTCGAGACCCTGACCACCAACACCGCCCTGGCCGCCAAGGCCAACGCCGAGGGCTTCACCCTCACCGAGGAGAGTCAGGCCCAGCTGGACAGCTTCCTGGCCCAGCTGAATACCGGCTGGATCGGCCAGTACCCCAATCAGGACTCCTTCATCAAGGCCAATTTCGGCCCCTATATGACCTATGACCGGCTGACCGAGCTGGCCCAGCAGGAGTATCTGGCCTCCGACTACGCCGCCGCCCATGTGGAGGCCATCGACCACTCCAACGCCGACTATGAGGCCTATTATCAGGAGCACGCCGGCGAGCTGGACACCATCATCTACACCCAGTTCAACTTCCGGGCCAGCGTGCCCGCCACCGACGCCGAGGGCAACCCTGTGGAGCTCACCGACGAGGAGAAGGCCGCCCAGCTGGAGCCCCTGAAGACCGAGCAGAAGGCTCTGGCCGAGGAGGTCAAGGCCAAGCTGGAGGGCGGCGCCACCCCCGAGGAGATCGCAGAGGAGTATGAGGACAAGCTGTACAGCGCGGCCATTTCCCGCCGCTCCACCGGGGCCAACGCCGCCGCCTCCTCCTACGGCGAGTGGCTTCTGGACAGCGCCCGCAAGGCTGGGGACATCACTCTTGCTGAAAACGACACCGGCAGCTCCGTGAACTACTACGTGGCCGTCTTTGAGGACCGGCTCCGGGATGAGGAGAACTCTCACTCCGTCCGGCACATCCTCCTCCGGGCCGGCAGCGGCAATGAGACCCCCACCCAGGAGCAGTACGATGAGGCCGAGCAGAAGGCTCAGGACATTCTGGACCAGTGGAAGGCCGGCGAGGCCACCGAGGATTCCTTCGCCGCCCTGGCCTCCAGCAACAGCGAGGACACCGGCTCCAAGTCCAACGGCGGCCTGATCGACCAGATCGTCTCCACCTCCAACTATGTGGAGCCCTTCCTTGACTGGTCCCTGGACCCCGCCCGTCAGGAGGGTGACACCGGCCTGGTCAAGACCGACTACGGCTGGCATGTCATGTACTACTCCTCCACCGACGACCCCGTCTGGCGGCTCACCGTCACCGACGGCCTGGCCCGGGAGGACTATGACAAGCTCATCGCCGACTCCACCGAGGGCTGGAGCGTTACCCGCGGCTCCGGTCTGGGCCTGATCGAGGCTTAAATAAAGCACAAACACCCCCGTCTAGCGGACGGGGGTGTTTTTCTTTTACCGGGCCAGGGCGATGAGGGCACTGGCACCCAGGCGGTCAGCGCCGGCCTCGATCATAGCCTGCGCCTGCTCGAAGGTACGGATGCCTCCGGCGGCCTTGATGCGGGTGTCGGGACTGATGTTCGCCCGGAAGAGGCGGACATCCTCCACGGTGGCACCGGAGGCGGCAAAGCCGGTGGAGGTCTTGATGAAGTCCGCGCCGGCCATGGACACCACCCGGCACAGGGCCACCTTCTCCTCCTCGGTGAAGTTGCACGCCTCGATAATAACCTTCAAAATGTGGCCCTTGCAGGAGGCCTTCACGCCCTTGATCTCCTGGAGCACGCCCTCCCAGTCGCCGGCCTTGGCCATACCCTGGTTAATCACCATGTCGATCTCGTCCGCGCCGTTGCGGATGGCGTCCTCCGCCTCAAAGACTTTCACCTCGGGGGTGGAGTAGCCGGTGGGAAAGCCGATGACAGTGCATATTTTCAAGCTGCCGCCCACATAGCTGTTAGCCCGCTTCACGAATCGGGGCGGGATACACACCGTAGCGACCTCAAACTCTTTTCCCTCGTCACAGATGGCCTGCACCTGCTCCCAGGTGGCCGTAGGGGACAGCAGAGTGTGTTCCACCTTACTTAAAATTTCCTTTTTATCCATATTTCGCTCCTTTCCCCGGCAAGACCGCCGGGTTTGCTTCAAGAAATATTTTACTCTCCCCGAAAGCGGTTGTCCAGTCCCTGAATGTGGAAATTTAAGACCGGCAAAAAGTGCCTTTTGGGTCTTTCGACAGCCCTCCCGCCCGGCGAGGCGGTGTTCTCAGCGGTTGGAGCGCTTCAAAACCTCCAGCACCAGCTCATAGACCCGCTGAGTGGAGGAAACATTCAGCCGTTCCTTAACGGAGTGGACATCGTGGAGCTCGGGGCCCAGGGAGACAGCGTCCAGACCGGGAATCTTTTCGATAAACAGGCCGCACTCCAGGCCGCCGTGGGTGGCCTCGATTTTTCCTTCCCGGCCGCTCACCGCCTGCCAGGCCGCCAGCACGTCCTCCCGCAGCTCAGACTGCCGGGTGTACTGCCAGCCGGGGTAGTCACTGCGCAGGGACATGGTCCCGCCGGACAGCTCCAGCAGAGCCCGCAGCCGCTGGACCATCATGGCCTTCTGGGAGGCGATGCAGGACCGCACCGAAATGCTGAAATGCAGGCCATCGGCCTCCATCCCCATAATGCCCAGGTTCAGGGAGGTCTGCACCAGGCCGGGGAAGTCCACATTCATAGCCTGGACGCCCTGGGGAACGACCAGCAGTGTGTGGAGAATACGGGAGGTCGCCTCCCGGGACAGGGCGCCGTCCGCCTCCGCCCGCCCGCAGCTCAGGGTAATGCCGCTGTCACAGCCGGCGTATTCATTTTTCAGGATGGCGTCAAACTCCCGGATAAAGGCCTCAAAGTCCCCCGCCTCCTGGGTCGGAACAGAGACCAGCGCCTCATTTTTCGGGCAGATCACATTATCGAACCTTCCGCCCTGGATGCCGCACAGCCGCAGCCCGGGACAGCGCTCCATGGCGCTGTACAGCGTCCGGACCATCATCTGGTTGGCGGAGGCCCGGCCTTTGCTGATATCCATGCCGGAGTGGCCCCCCAGCAGGCCGGACAGGGTGACGGCGTAGCCCGTCTCCCCCTCCAGAGGCTCCTGGGTACCGGGCAGGAAGCAGTCCAGCCGCGCGCCGCCGGCGCAGGAGACGGTAAAGACCCCCTCCTCCTCCGAGTCCAGGTTGACCAGCTTCTTCCCCTTCAGGTCAGAGCAGTCCAGGGCAAAAGCCCCGTCCATGCCCACCTCCTCGTCCACGGTGAACACCGCCTCCAGCGGGGGATGGGGCAGAGTATCGTCGGCCAGGATCGCCAGGATCATTGCCACGGCGATGCCGTTGTCCCCGCCCAGGGAGGTCCTGTCCGCCCAGACCCATTCCCCGTCGGTCATCAGGTCCAGGCCCTCCCTGGCCATATCCTTGGGACAGTCCTCCGTCTTGACGCACACCATGTCGATGTGGCCCTGGAGGATCACGGGAGAGGCCTCCTCATAGCCGGGAGAGGCTTCCTTCCAGATGACCACGTTGTTCACCTCGTCCTGCCTCCAGCGCAGTCCAAGCTCCCGGGCAAAGGAGACGCACAAATCGCTGATCTGTTTGGTGTTGTGACTGCCGTGTGGGACGGCGCACAGCTTTTCAAAATACTCAAATACCTTCTTGGGCTCCAGCCCGGACAATACTGCCATAATAAATTCCTCCTTCAATAAATAGAGGGCGGCCCCGCCAGGGCGCGGGCCCTACAGAAACTCACGTTGTAGGGCTCCGCACCCTCACGGGGCCGTCGCATAGACTTTCTTCAAGGTCCTTACATCTCGCCGCCGATGTCCAGGCCATCATCCAGGCCCAGGTCGCCGCCGATGTCGAATTCGTCGCCCTCGCCGGGGACCTCCTCGTCGGGCTCCTCGGGCTCGGGGGCGGGGATGAACTCACTCATCCAGGCCTCCTCAGGCAGTCCGGCCAGCAGAGCGGGCAGATTGACGATGATGCCGTCCATGCCGTAGGGCAGGTCCAGCTGAATCACCCTGGTTTCGGGCTCGCCGCCCTTCTCCTGGGTGATCTCCAGGCTCATCTTAAAGCTCTGGCCGATGCAGGGGGACATTCCCCTCTCTCGGGGTCCCAGCTTGGTGAGCTCCTTTCCGTCCACAGTGACCACAATCTTGTGCGCGGCCTTATAGGTCTGCCCCTGATAGTCTTCCAGGGTTTTGTTGTCCAGATACACCGTATGGCCCCGGCCGATAATCATCATAACCGCGCCCAAGGCGATACAGACGGCCAGAGCGGCCAGCTGCATCAAAAGCTGTCTTTTCTTCACGACCGGACGCCCCCTTCCCTCTGGGCCTGGGCCAGCAGCTGTCCGCCCTGGCTCTTGGCCCGGCGCTTCTTGGTCTCATACATGATGAGGGCCAGGGTAATGACGCCGTAGGAGACGAACACGCGGAAATACTCGCCGATCATAGCGTCTCCGGTGATGGCCGCGCCCGCTCTGGGGGCCAAAATAAACATGGTGTGGAACAAAATCACGCCCAGGAACACGTTGCCGATGGAGGCCTTCTCCACGCTGGCCCCGCCTACCAGCAGGGCGGCGATGCAGAACATGCCGATCTGAGTGTGGGCGGTACAGGTGGGGAAGTTGCCGATGTTCTGGAGATAGATGATCTGTCCGAAGCCGGCAAAGACGGTGGACATGATGATCGCGATGATGCGGGTGCGCTCCACCTTGATGCCAGCGGCCCGGGCCACCTCCATGTCCTGGCCCACCGCCCGCATATCCTGGCCCAGCTTGGTACGGCGGAACCAGAGGATGAACAGGCACAGCGCCCCAATGATGATGAAGGTCAGCACAGGAATCTTAACGCCCTTGTAGAGGATGGCAAACTCATTGTCCAGACACTGGCGCAGGCTGGTCAGGTTCACGGTGGTACGGATGCCGTAGCCTCTGGGCAGGCGGATGGAGGCGTGCTTGATGGGAATGATGGGGCCCATGATAAAGAGCACCACCAGCTGATAGAGGCCGCCCACAAAGTAGTTCATCATATAGCCCAGGATCATCTCCCGGCCCTTTGCCATATTCATCAGCTTGCCGCACATCATCCCCAGAAGGACAGAGAAGGGAATGGAGAGCAGCATAGCCAGCACGACGCCGGGAATGCCCCAGATCTGCCAGTCGGTGACAAAGATCAGGGCGATCTGTCCGGCCATAGCCCCCAGGGTCATGCCGAAGTTCAGGCCCATACCAGCCATGATGGGGATCAAAAGACTGAGGATCAGGAAAATATTCCGGCCCATGCGGGTAACGATCTCGTTCAAAAGATAGCTGGGAGAGAACCCGGCCAGGGGGTAACAGATGATGCAGATGATGATAAACATAATGGGGACCAGGTTGTTCTGGAGGAAGTCGGAGCTCTGGCCAAACAAATTCTTTTTCATCTTCATTTCCCTCCCTCCGTCTTTCTTGTCAGAGCATAGACCACCATACCGTTGGAGACGATGACGCGGATGACCTCGCTGATGTCGATATGAATCAGGGAGTTTATTACGGTGGGGGTCATAGTCACAAGGCCCTGGAACAAAATGGTGCCGATGACAACATTGCCGATGGACGCCTTATTCACCGACGCGCCGCCGATGAGGATTGCCGCCACCGCGGGAATAGCCATATTGAAGGGCGCCATATAGAGCTGAACAAAGCCGAAGCCCTGCTGATAGACCAGAATGCCCACAGCACCCAGCCAGGTGGACAGAATCACGGACAGCATCCGGATGCGGTCCACATTGATGCCCGAGGCCTTGGCGAAGGTGGGGTTGGAGCCCACGGCCGTCATAGCGGTGCCCGTCTTGGTGTGGAGAAAGGCCCACATCAAAAAGCAGAGCAGAGCGATGAAGAGCAGCGAGCCGGTGGGAATCACCAGATTGACGTCGATGGGGTTCAGGTCAATCTTCAGGAAATCGGAGAGCACATTGGCGTAAAAATTGTCCAGGGAGAACATATTACGCAGGCCCACGCCGGTATACGCCATCACGATGGAGGGATGAGTATAGGGGATCATCAGCCACATGATGCACATGAAGGA
The DNA here is from genome assembly GCA_947645675.1 of uncultured Bacillota bacterium. GTDB lineage: Bacteria > Bacillota > Clostridia > Oscillospirales > Oscillospiraceae > Lawsonibacter. The sequence continues at coordinate 9,641 of CANSDP010000025.1, read as the reverse complement.
CACCGAGGAGAAGCCCACATAGGTGGCTACCATCATCTCGCCGCCCTTGATCTTGTTCAGCAGCGCGCCGTAGCCGCCGCCGAAGAGAATGGCGAAGGGGGTGGAAATCACAATCGCCATCACAAAGCTGAGGGCTCCGGTGAAGCCAAACTGGATGGACAGGGTCGCGCCCAGCAGTCCGGCCAGGATTCCAAGGGGGATACCGAAGTTCAGGCCGCAGCCGGAGTGCACCATGGGCACCATAGCCAGCACCAGGACGGCGTTCCAGCCGAAGCGGTTGAGCACGTTGGTGATCTGGGTCGGGAAGTCCGCCCCGGCGACGGGAGCCATAATGAAGAGGAAGATCAGGAATCCCGTGATGATGAGTCTGGGCAGGCCGTAGGTATTGACAAGCTGGTTCAGCCGGGTCTGCTGAAGTCGTTCTGATTTATCCATATCACATACCCTCCTTACACAACCTGGCTGACCATCAGCGCGCCGAAGGACTCAGAGGAGTCGGAGGCCGGACGGACACCCGCCACCCGGCCGCCAGAGACGATGGCGATGCGGTCACAGGTCTGGCGCAGCTCCTCCAGCTCGGAGGAGATCATCACCACCGTGACGCCGCTCTCCCGGTTGAACTGCTTCAGCGCGTTCAGCACCAGGGACTTGGCGCCCACGTCGATGCCCCGGGTGGGCTCCGACACAAACAGGAATTTTGGCTCCAGCGCGAAGGCCTTGGCCAGACAGATCTTCTGCTGGTTGCCGCCCGACAGCTCCTTGGCTTTCTGCTTGGAGCTGGTACACTTGATCTGAAGCTGGTCGATATACTTCTGGGTCACCTTGCGGATGGCCTTCTCGTCCCGCCACTTGACCATGCCGCCCATGAGCAGCTTGAGGAACTTGTCCTGGATCTGCATGGCCGGGAAAGCCACGTTCCACTCCAGGCTCTCGTCCAGGAGCAGGCCCACCTCCCGCCGGTCCTCCGACACGAAGGCCAGGGAGGCGTCCAGGCACTTCCGGGGGTTGTTCAGCTCGATTTTTTTGCCGTCAAACTCCACAGCGCCGCCGGCCTCATACAGCCCCATGATTCCGTTGGGGATGCCCAGCTTGCCCTGGCCGGCCAGACCGCCGATGCCCAGGATCTCGCCCTCGCGAACGTCCAGGGAGACATCCCGAACCGTCTCGCCGGGCATGTCCACCCAGAGGTTCTTGATGGACATAATGGTTCTGGCGGAGGTATCCTCCGCCTTGGTCTCAGCGGGGGCCGCGCCGCTCTTCACCTCGCGGCCCACCATCCAGCGGGTGATGTCGTCCACGCTGGTCTCCTTGGCGGGGACATCCCGGACCACGCGTCCGTCCCGCATGACCACCACCTGGTCGCAGACGGCCAGAATCTCATGGAGGCGGTGAGTGATGAAAATGACAGAGATGCCCCGGGCGGCCATGCCGCGGATGGAGCTCAAAAGGGCCTCGGCCTCCTTCTCCGTCAGGACGGCGGTGGGCTCGTCCAGGATCAGAAGCTTCAGCTGGTCCTTGCTCAGCTCCCGGGCGATCTCGGTAAACTGCTTGTGGCCCACGGGCATGCTGCTGATGACCATTTTGGCGTCGATCTCCACGCCCATCTTCTCAATGGCGGCGGTGGCCCGCCGGTCCATCTCCTTATAATCCAGAGTATTCAGCCGCTCGCCGAACACCTCTGAAATCACATTCTTCTTTTGAGGCTCCCGATTCAGGAGGATATTTTCTGTGGCGGTAAAGCCGGGGACCAGGGAGAACTCCTGGTGTACCATGCCGATGCCCGCCGCCAGCGCGTCAAAGGGGGTATTAAAGGTCACTTTTTCGCCGTTGATGAGGACGTCTCCGCCGTAGCCGCCGGTCTCCCGGATAACGTCCATGCCGAACAGGATTTTCATAAGCGTGGACTTGCCCGCGCCGTTTTCACCGCACAGGCCCAGGACCTGGCCCGCGCCCAGGGTGAAATTGATATCGGTGAGGACCTGGTTTCCGAAAAAATCCTTTTTGATTCCTCGCATTTCCAGCAGAGGAGCAGTTGAAGTAGCTATCGAAATCACACCCTTAATTATTTAAGGAAACAGGGGAGAGGACGAACCTCCCCCCTGTTTTCATTATCTGTTTGCCGTAAAACGCGGAGCCTCTTACTTCACGGTGTAGTACTTCTCAGGCACCTCAACGTCGGTGGCGCCCATGAACTTGCCAGGATTGCCCATGATATAGGTGTCCTGATAGATCAGGAAGACGTTGTCCTCCTTCACGCCGGTGTCGGCGTTGGTGTAGCCGGAGCCATTCCAAGCGGCCTTGGGGGAGTACTCCTGGAGCGCTTCGGCCACGTCGTCCATGTCGTTGATCTCGCTCTTGCCCTCAATCACGTTGATGGCGTGCTGAGCCAGACCGGCGGACAGGCAGTAGCCATAGGAGTAAGCCCAGGTGCCGAAGCGGCCCTCGCCGCCGGCGTCCACAACGGCCTTCTCAACCTTGGCCAGGATGGCGTCAAAGTCGCCGGCCTCGGCGGTCAGGTCCAGGTCGCCCAGAGCGTTGGGGTAGCCCATCAGAGGAGAGGGCAGGTCGGCCTCGATGAAGTAGCCGCCCAGCTCCAGCAGCCGCTGCAGCAGAGGAGCGGTGTGGGCGTCGTTGGTGCAGAAGTAGGCGGAATTCTGGCCGTACTTCTGAATCCACTCGGGAGCCTTCTCAAGCACGTAGGCCTGAGCGCCGGGGACACCCACGTCGGTGGTGGGGTCGGGAGCGGTCTCCTGCACGAAGGTCATGTTGAACTCCTTGCAGGCCTCCTCCATGACGGCCACACGGCGGCTCATGGTCTCATAGGACAGGTGCCGGGGGAAGGAGATGTGAACGAAGGTGTCGCAGCCCAGCTCATGAGCGGTGCGAATAATCAGGTAGCCGCGGGAGACGAAGTCGTTGTTGCAGACCAGGTCGGCGGTAGCGCCCACCACAGGCAGGTCCTCATGGGCCTCGCCGGCGATGCACAGGATGTCGGGGCGGCGCTCCTTGATCTGACGGAAGGCCTCGGCGGTGCCGGGGACGGACTGGTTGACAATGATGGCCTTCATCTGGGGGTCGTCAGACATGTTGACGATGCTCTGGATGGTGGTCTCAGTCTCCTCGGTGAAGTTGTCGGGGTAGGTGGCCAGCTTGACCTTCTCCTTGCCGTACTTGGCCTGGATGGCCTCGGCGCCGCGCAGGTCGTCCTCAGACTGAGAGACGGTGCCGGTGATGATGCCGATGTGCCAATCCTCAGCGGTGGTGTCGCCGCTGCCGGCGGGCTGGCTGCCAGCGGGCTGGCTGCCGGCGGGCTGACTGCCGGCGGGCTGGCTGGAGCCGGCGGGGGGAGTGGTTCCCTGGCTTCCGTTGCCGCCGCCACCGCCGCAGCTCACCAGGGTGAACATCATGGCGCAGGCCAGCAGCATGCTGATCCTCTTTTTCATGGTATACCTCCTAAATAATATGCTTCTGCCGACAAGACATCCTTATCCCTGCTTTGCGGGCAAAGCAGGAAAAAAGGCGGACGCCTTTTTCGACTGTCTTTTATTTTAACAAAAAATTCACAGATTTGTCAACCTAAATTTGCCTTTTCCCAGCCTTACGCTGTATGTGTTATCAATAAAATTTCCCTTGTAATTTACAGCTTTTCCGTTTTTGTGCTGTATCGCGGGAAAGGAGCAGATACCGCAGGCCCCTCGGCCTGCGGTATCCAAATCCATGCTCAGTCCTGGGGCCCATCATAAACAAAGGGGCCGCGGTCCGCGTAAAAACGGTTGGTATCCAGAAGCTTTTTCTGTTGGGGCTTGGTGATGACGTCGGTGATATCCTTGAGGAACACATAGAACAGCCGGTGCTCCTCGCCCCATTTGGAGGTCTCCAGGTGGCCGTAGTCCTCCACCCAGCGGACCTCCCCATCCCGGCGGATGATCCGGTACTGAACATAGTCCATATTCTCGTCGGACTCCCTGATCTGCTCCTCAATCTCCCACTCCACCCGGTTCAGGTCCTCGGGATGGACCATCCCCCGGAAGGAATGGCCTACCAGGTTCATAAACTCCGTCATGCTTTCACAGCCGTACAGCTCCATAACCGCCGGATTGGCGTAGAGGATATCCTCATCCTTCATCGCCCGGTAGATAAAGAAGGCGTCCGACATATTGGCAAGCGTTCTTGCCATATACCCCTGCCGGCGCTCCTCATCCTCCTTGATGATCTTGTCGATGCTGCGGATGGTGATGACGGCGGTCTTGGGCCGGCCCCGCTCCCGCTCGTTGATGGTGATGGTGGTCAGGCACCACTCGTCCGGATTTCCCTTGGTACACCGGCGGTAGCGGTGCTCTACCGTGTCCTGACTCATCAGAGCGGTGCGCAGGTTGCCCAGTGACAGGAACTGACGGGTCGCCGCTTCGCCGTATTTCAGGATGCGGCCCGTGCCGAAGTGCCGCTCGATCATGGCCTCATAGTTGCCTCGCTCGGTGATCAGGGTTCCGTCGGGAAAGATCATACGGCAGTAGTTTTCCTGTAAATTAAGGTAATATACCTCCTGATAGGACAGCACCATGCTGCGGAAGGCCTCTTCATGGAGCTGGCGCTGGGTAATGTCCTGAAGCAGGCAGCCGGCGTAGCCGTATTCATACTGATACAGGGTCAGCTGGAGGTAGTGGTTGGAGAGCGCGCTGTAGGCGTAGTGGACCAGACGCTCCCCCAGGAAGGCCGCCTGATAGGCCTTTTGCAGCACCCGGCTGAAATCATCGCCGAAGGCTCTCAGAATCAGATGCCGGATGCGGCCAACGTCCTTGCCGCACATCCGCTCCATCTCCCGGTTGATGTATACAATGTCATAGTCGTCCGCCATCTGCTTTTCATTCAGAAGAATTTTGGCCACACCCAGGCCGCAGGGCAGCGCGCCGTAAAACTGGTCCAGCTGGTCGTGATCCTCCTGGCTCAGGTCAGTGACAGGCTGCTTGGCCCGGACCTTCTCCTCCCGCAGATTCCGCAGGGCGGTCATATCGTTGAGGGAGACAAAGTAGATCCTGCGCCCCTCCTTTTCCCGGAGAAAAAACACCCGGACCAGGACCCAGAGCACCCGGCCGTCCACTCGCAGATAGTGGATGCTCCCCTCGGCCACCTCGGGCCGGCGCTCATAGGCCCACTCGAACAGAGACATCAGCTCCGCCCGGTCGTCGTCCCGGACGTTGCTCCAAATTTTTTTGGTCAGATCCTTGTTGTCCGGGACCTCCAGCCCAGCCAGACGGTAGGCCTGCTCGTTGACCCGGGTGATCTCCACCTGATTGCCGCAGATCTCATAGATGGCGCAGGGGCCCAGGATGTTGTTGACGGCGGTGTCAGTAAACAGGTTGCCGTCCATCAGCTCCCGGACGTGGAAGGCCTCCACCTGCTTGCAGTGCAGGCCGGAGAGGTCCAGCCGCCGCTTGTCCGCCAGGGCGGCCTCGAACTGCTCAATGGGCAGGGGCTTGTAGTAGTAATAGCCCTGAGTGTAGCGGCAGCCCATGCTCCGCAGGACGTTCTCCTGCTGGAGGGTCTCCACCCCCTCCACAATGATGGGCAGTCCCATCAGCCGGGCCATATTGACAATAGACTCCAGGATTCCGATGCCCTTCTGCTCTTCCTCCTCGTTGATCTCCAGGAAGCGCATATCAATCTTGATGACATCCACCGCCACGCTTTTCAGCATGTTCAGCGAGGAGTAGCCGCTGCCAAAGTCGTCCATCATCACCAGGAAGCCGGCCTCCCGCAGGCGGTTCACCGTGCTGTTGATGTTGTCATCCTCTTCGGCGTAGGCGCTCTCGGTAATCTCCGCCTTGATGTACTTGGCGGGCAGAGCGTATTTTTCCAGCAGCCCCGTGAGATAGGCGGGCACGTCCATGGACATGATGTCGATGCGGGAGATGTTGATGGAGATGGGCACCGGCTGATTGCCCCGGTCCAGCCAGCTGCGCAGCCACTGGCATACCTTCTCCCAGACCTGCTTATCCAGCAGATAGATCATGCCGCTGCGCTCCAGCACAGGGACAAACCGGGCGGGCGGGATCATGCCTCTGGTCTTGTGCCGCCAGCGCACCAGCGACTCCGCCCCCACCACCTTGCCGGTGAAGATGTCGCACTGAGGCTGGGCAAAGAAGGTAAATTCCTCATGCTCCAGGGCTTCGGTGACCTCCATGAGCAGGCGGATCTCCTCCTCCAGGAAGCTCTCCATTCCGGGGTCATACGGGATAGTGTGATCCCGGGCAGTAGCCCTGGACAGGGCCAGGGTCGCCCGGTCGTAATATACCTCCGGCGGAAGCTCGATATCGTCAATAAGGCTGATGCCAAACAGGGGAATCACCCCGGTGGCCCCGCCCATCTGGGTGATGGCCTTTCCGATGCGGCCCCACAGCTCCTCCACCAAGTCCGCGCGCCAAGGCATAACAATGCAGAAATTGTCCCCTTCAAAGTAGCCGGTCACGCCGCCGTACTGTTCCCGGACCCGTTCCAGGCATCCCGCGATCTGGATCAGCAGCTGGTCGCCCGCGCTACGCCCGTGAAACTTGTTGAACAGTCGGAAGTGCATGATATCCATGGCGATCAGGCAATATTCATTGGGGGCCATACGCGGAATAAACAGCCTGGCTTCCTCTATAAACCCCCGCGGGGAATACAGACCTGTCAAAGAATTTTTTGCCATAAGCTCTGGAGTCAGATCAGTATGGCGCGCAGCTTGCAGCTCTCCCATATTTTCTCCTCCGTCCGCCTTCGCGGACGTTTGTCAAGAACGACAAACAATATTACTAATTATATACCTTTTTTGTTCTATTGTTAAAAATATCACATAGTTCTACAAATGTCAAGATTTTTTCATCTATTCCGCCAGCCGAGAAAATAAAAAATTTGAAAAATAATGGTTGACATTTCAGACCAAACCGGCTATACTAATCCTTGCCCTGTGCGAGAGGGCAGCGACTATGGCGGCATAGCTCAGTTGGCTAGAGCATACGGTTCATACCCGTAGTGTCCCCGGTTCAAATCCAGGTGCCGCTACCATAAAAACAGCGGACGTTCCGTCCGTTTCCATAGAAAACGGCCCGGTGGTCAAGCGGTTAAGACTCCGCCCTTTCACGGCGGCAACACGGGTTCGAGTCCCGTCCGGGTCACCACCGTTTCTCCTATGGAGGCATAGCTCAGCCGGTAGAGCGCTCGCCTCACACGCGAGAGGTCACAGATTCGAGTTCTGTTGTCTCCACCAGAAAACACCGTCAAAACCACCTGGTTTTGACGGTGTTTTCTTTTTTTATCTAACTTTTTTAGCGACGTTCTCAAAATTTCTAACAGGCGGTATTTTCTGCCGGCAATATGTTAGCGACCACTACTTCAGCACCGCTTCGACGGAGTCCGCCATATTCAGCTTGGCCGGGTAAAGGCGGTCAAGCTGAACCGAAGCGGACCAGTACAGCTTTTACCGCATCCCCAAGACTCTGCTCACCGCCTCCCGGTAAGAGTGTTTCCATTGAGGACAAGGTCCTCAGGGGCTGCACCCCTTGCGCCGCTTCGCGGCTATCCCTGCACCCTTGCCGGGAAGGTGCATCCGCTTCGCGTCTGCACCTTTCCAGCGAGGCTAAAACCGAATACTGTCACCCTTGACCGTTTACCCGACACACTCCAGCTCGCTCTCCATTACCTGCTGCAGCATATCCCGGAGCATCTCTTTCATCCCCTCCATGATCTCGGCGGTGCTGTTGAATTTTTGGCTACATATGCTTTCAGCATTTCCTTCGGTGTCTGTTCCATCTGTATACTTTCTTTCAATCAAGTTTTTTCACCTCCAGCAAGACCTTCTCCCAGTGGAATGAGGTCTTTGCCGATGTTACGGTTGCCTCCGCCATCCTTAAATTGATTTATCGTAAGCTGCTGACTGCTTTATGATATAATAAAACAACCGGCCGCGATTGTCCAGTTACGCTATCAAACTGTCCAGTCACGTCAACCGGGCTTACCCTGACGGCCATTTGAACGAATTAACAAATAGAGGAATATCGCCATGATAAGAATCGCAATTTGTGATGATGAAGCCCCACCCGTGCTTCCTCGAATCTCTGATCCGGGCGCAGGGCTGTCCCTGTGAGGTTATGGAGTACGCTTCTGCTGGGGACTGTCTCGCAGATCACCAGGGAATTGACCTGCTCTTTCTGGACATTGAGCTGAACGCCACCGGCCCGGATGGTATGGCGCTGGCCCGTCAGATCAGGGAGGGTAATTCTGCCGCACAGCCGGTCATTATCTTTGTGACCGGCTGTGAGCGGTATGTGTTCGACTCCTTTGACGTGGGTATCATCCTCCAAAACCTTCTGCAAAATGCGGTGGAGGCTTGCGAAAAGGTCAACAAGGTGAGCGTTTTATCATGCTGACAGGAAAGAGAAAAGGGCGTCTCTTTCTGATCGAGGTCAAAAACTCTTTCGCGGGTGAGGTGGTACTCGGGCAGGACGGCTTGTCTGCCACAACGAAACAGGAGGACGCCCCCATGCACGGCATCGGCCTGTCCAATGTGCGCTGGGAGACGGAGAAGTATTTTGGAGAATTGGAATTGAAAACAAGTCAGCGGGAGTTTTCCGCAACAGCTCTATTGCAGGAAAGGAGCGATTCATTTTGAGTTACACAATCGACATGAACTATTTGACCAGATTGGCCGGGAGCTTATCAGGAACCGGCGCGGTCCGGCAGTCATCGTCCCAGGGCGGTGACTTTCTGAGTATGGCCGCGCAGCTTCGGGCCAGCGAGAGCAATCCCACGCCCACCCCATCCGAAAAGGCGGATATGAGCATGGAGGCTTACCGGCAGACGATCCGGGAGAAGATTTCACAGATGCCCCTCTCGACTACCCGGCAAATGGAATCTATCTCCATCCAGATTTCCGACGCGGCCTTTGAGCGGATGAAAAACGATCCCGACTATGAAGCATGGGTGCTGAACGATTTGAGGGAGGCGTTTTCTCAATCAAATCCGTGGGTAGCTGCCGCTGGCGGCGGTTATAGCGTTTTCTATATTGGTGAGACAAAGGAGCAATGTCATGCCGAGGGCTGGTATCCGGGCTACATGGGCAATCAAGGATCGGCCATGTTTGAGGATAAGGCCAAGGGCAGCTTTTGGGAGCAGCGCATGGAAAATCACAAAAAATATATGGAACTTCAGCAGGAAGCCGCAGCAAAGCGGCGGCTGATGATGAAGCTCCGCATGAATGGCGGTTCCGTCAGCGCCGCAGAGCTTTTGATGGGACTGCTTTAAGGGAGGAAATATCATGAGCAATACGATTCAACCGAGTTATGGGACACAGACATACAGCACCCCCGCAAAGTCCCGCGAGGCAAAGCAGACCGGGGGCAGCAGCTTCATAGATATGGCGGCGCGGTCCAGCAGAAGCAGGGCCAGCACGTTCACTGCTGGCCTGGGCGGTCTGGCAGGCATGGCGGCGATGCCTACCAGCCTGATGATGGATTTGGCGGTTCGCTCCGGCGGACAGGTGCAGGCCGCAGGAACGGAGGCGGTAGAGGCCCCTTCTCTGGAAACCATGCTGAAAGCGAAATATCCCAACATTCACTACCACGTTTTTGATGCCAGCAGCGGCTATTGGCGCACCCGGAACGACTACC
>CANSDP010000024.1 GCA_947645675.1 uncultured Bacillota bacterium | reverse complement strand
TGACGAAGATTACAGAGAAGATCATGCCGGAGGTGACGGCATGGCAGAACCGGCCTCTGGAAGCGGTGTATCCCTTCGTTTTTATGGACGCCATCCACTACAAGGTACGGGAAGATCACCGGTATGTAACAAAGGCGGCTTACGTGGTTCTGGGGATCGCCATGGATGGACGGAAGGACATCCTCGGAGTATGGATCGGAGAGCATGAGAGCAGCAAATTCTGGCTGAATGTGTTGAATGACCTCAAAAGCAGGGGAGTTCTGGATGTATATCTGTTCTGCACGGACGGCCTGTGCGGGATGATGGAAGCCATCCGTGCGGTGTATCCTCAGAGCCGTCTGCAGCGCTGCATCGTCCATCAGATTCGCTCCTCCACCCGCTTTGTCAGTTGGAAGGACGTCAAGCAGGTGGCGGCTGACCTGAAGAAGATTTATACCTCCGTCACGCTGGATGAGGCGGAAGAAAACCTGCTTCGGTTCTCGGAGAAATGGAGAAAACAGTACCCCTCCTGCGTGAAAAGCTGGGAGGATAATTGGGAAGTCCTGAGCACCTTCTATGAATATCCGCCCGAGGTTCGTAAAATCATATATACGACGAATATCATCGAAGGCCTCAACCGCCAATTCCGGCAGATTACGAAAAACAAGCCCAGCTTTACCAACGATGATTCCCTGCGCAGGATGCTCTACCTGGCCTCTCAGCGTATTACGAAGCGCTGGCGTACCAGATGTCAGAACTGGGACCTGGTGCTCAGCCAGCTGGAGATCATGTTCTCCGACCGTGCTGCCGGCTGATCCCTGGCTGTAGAATGTCCCGGCAGACGGACCGGCATTCACACCTGCGGCGTGCATACCGCCCCGCACGCCGGGACCCCCTGCGGCCAAGGGATTCAGCCCGCCGACTGCGCACTTTTCATCGCACCTCTTCTTGACTTTGTCGAATTTCGCTTACACAAGATTTTACACCAGGCTTATAAACAACTAAGGAGGCAACAGATGTACCAATTCAAAGTACATCTTGTTGCCTCCATCTTGGCATACACTATGGGATTGCCAACTTTCAATAATTTTTTGCATAGTCTTATGGTGTTCGTGCTGATGGCTTCCACTAATCCAATGGCGAATAATCCGTCACATTTTTCAGATATTCCTCCAGGTTACCATTGAGAATCAGGTCAGCGTAGCCAACCGGATCGTTGTAAATCAAGTAGTCCAACTCAGACTGCTGATATATATTTTTATCGACCTCGTCCTCCACAGCGATGCAGTCAATGAAGATTATGCTGCCATTGGCAAATTTCAATTCCACGCAAACAGTATCCATGTTGAACTCACAAGAAAGCAATTCCCCATTAACGATCACTCCCTTCGATCATCTGGAAATGTTCCAGTGCTGCCATGATTGCCTTTTCCTTTTCTGGCGGACACTGTGGCACTCTCTGGCCCTCGGACTTTGGCAAATTATAGTTCGGTCCGACCTCCAGTCCACATTTCCGTTTGACCTGAGAGATATACAAGTGGGAAACGTTCAACCCAAACTTCTCCAACACATACGCCTTGATTTCTTCATAGGTGGCCTTGCTCTCAGCGGAGGTCAAATCCATTTCTCCCAAGTCCAGGTCAACCTCAATATGATGCTCCGCTCGAAGTTTGGACAATAATACTACTGTCTCCACATGCGCCGTCCTCGGAAACAGATCCACCCCTTGGGCCCGCTCCGCGCGGTAGCCCAACCCGGCGAAGCGGGCGGCGTCCCGGGCCAGGGTGGCGGGGTCGCAGGAGACATAGACGATACGGTCCGGGGACAGGCCGGCCAGGATGGCGGGCACCTCCGGAGCCAGCCCCTTCCGGGGCGGGTCCACACAGATGACCTGGGGCCGGACGCCCTCATCCATCAGGCGGCTGGCCACCGCTCCGGCGTCGCCGCAGAAAAACTCGACGTTTTCGACTCCATTGCGGCGGGCGTTTTCCCCGGCGTCGGCGACGGCCTGGGGGACGATCTCCGCCCCAATGACCCGCCTGGCCCGCCCCGCCAGGGCCAGCGAGATCGTCCCGATGCCGCAGTACAGGTCCAGCACGGTCTCCTCCCCGGTAAGCCGGGCAAACTCCAGAGCCAGACGGTACAGGCGCTCCGTCTGAGCCCGGTTGATCTGGAAGAAAGAGGCGGGAGACAGACGGAAGGTCAGCCCGCACAGCTCCTCCTCCAGCCAGCCCTGCCCCCAAAGCCGGGTATACTGATCTCCTAGAATTACGTTGGTGTCCCGGGTGTTGGTGTTGAGGACCACCCCAGCCAGCCGGGGCTCCGCCTGACGCAGAGTGTCCACCAGCGCCTCCGTTTGGGGCAGGGTCCGCCCGTTGACTACCACGCAGACCAGACTCTCCCCATTCCGGTTGGTGCGGACATAGAGGTGCCGGATCAATCCCCGGCCCGTCCCCTCGTCATAGGCGGGGACGCTGTACGTCTCCATCCACGCCTTGAAGGCCCCCCGCAGACGGGTGACCGCCTCCGGCTGGAGGAGGCAGTCCGGGGCATCCAGCACGTCATGGCTCCGGGGGCGGAAATAGCCGATGGACAGCCCCCGCCTCCCCTGAGCCACCGGGAGCTGTACCTTGTTCCGGTACCGGTCGGGCTCTTCCGCCCCCAGGACCGTGGGCAGATCCAGGTGAATATGTCCCACCCGCTCCAGGGCGTCGGCAATGCGCTGGCCCTTGGCCCGCAACTCCTCGGCGTAGGTCATGTGCCGGTACTGACAGCCGCCGCATTTCCCATACAGGGGGCAGTCAACCCGCACCCGCTCCGGGGAGGGGGACAGCAGCTCCACTCCCCTGCCCCAGGCCACATTTTTTTTAACCTTTTCCAGCCGGACCCTCCACCGCTCCCCGGGGATGGTGCAGGGCACAAAGACAACCCGGCCCTCCAGCCGGGCCACCCCCATCCCCTCGGCGGTGAAGCCGGTGATCTCTAACGTACAGATCGTATTCTTTTCGGACATGGAGACACCTCCCGTTTCTTCCGCAATCATAACCGGCCTGTCTGAAATTGTCAAGCGCTCAGACCTCCTGTCTCCACATGTAAACAATTTTTAAACCCCGCAAAAATCCCTTGACAATTTCCTCTGTTTGGGTAAAATGGTCAACAGGTTAATCATTAAGTGGTTAACTAATTTCAAAAAGGAGGTTTTTCTGAAGTGTCCTCTCATGAGATGGAACTGCTTGCCCGCAGTCTGAAGAACGCCCACCGCTTAGCGGTACAGGCGGAGCTGAACGCCGCGGGCCTGGAAAAGGTGGGCCACCCCATGCTGGTGTCCATCCTCCAGTCCGCCGATGAGGACCCCGAGGGCCAATTCCATGCGCAGCGGGAGCTGGCCGACCTGCTCCACGTCTCCCCTCCCGCCATAGCCAACTCGTTAAAGTGTTTGGAACGGGACGGCTACGTCCGCCGGGAGCCCTGGCCCGAGGACGCCCGGCGCAACCGGGTCATCCTCACCGAAAAGGGGGCCGCCGCTGTGCAGGGCTGCCGGAACGTCTTTCTCCGGGTGTCCGACCGGATGATGGCCGGCTTTTCTCCGGAGGAGCTGGAACAGCTGGCCCAGTTTCAGCGCCGGATGCTGGACAATTTGAATTCCAACGAAAAGGAGTGATTTCCCCTTGCTTTCCCTGTTCCTGACCCACCTGGAGGGCTACAAAAAAGCGGCGGTCAAGTCCCCCATCCTCATCATTCTGGAGGTTATCTGCGAGCTGCTTCTCCCCCTGGTAATGGCGGAGATCGTAGATGTAGCCATCCCCTCGGGGGATGTGAGCTACATCTTCGCCATGGGCGGGCTGATGCTCGCCCTGGCTCTGCTGGCCATGGCCTGCGGCGTGGGCTCCGCAAAATACGCCTCCTTCGCCAGCCAAGGCTTCGGCGGCAACCTGCGTCAGTGCCTGTTTAATAAGGTGCAGGACTTCTCCTTCGCCGACATCGACCGCTTTTCCTCCGCCTCCCTTATCACCCGCATGACCAACGATGTCAACGCCATGACCATGATGCTGGCTATGGGCCTGCGGATGCTGGTGCGGGCCCCGGTGATGCTTTTCACCGCCCTGTCCGTCAGCCTGTACCTCAACGCCCGGTTGGCAGTGATTCTGCTGGTCGTCATCCCCCTGATGGCGGCGGCCATTGCCCTGCTGATGAAGATATGTACCCGGCTCTTTGACCTGATGCAGAAGAAGATCGACGGGCTGAACAACGTCCTCCAGGAGAACCTGATCGCCATCCGGGTGGTCAAGGCCTTCGTCCGGGAGGACCATGAGCGGAAGAAGTTCAACCGCTCCAGCGACGAGCTGATGGAGGCCGGCCTCACCGTGGGTATGCGGATCATCGCCATCATGCCCATCATGATGCTGTGCATGAATGGGGCCACCCTGGCCGTGCTCTACTTCGGGGGGCGGATGGTTATGGGAGCTGGCTTTGAGCTGGGCGACCTGAACGCTTTCCTCAGTTATATCATGCAGGTGCTGATGAGCGTGATGATGGTATCTATGGCCCTGCTTCAGCTGTCCCGAGCCCAGGCCTGCGCCCGGCGCATCAACGAGGTGCTGGAAACCACCCCCTCTGTCCAGGACAAACAGGAGACCTCTCCCCTCCCCGCTCCCAGGGGCCGGGTAGAGTTCAAGGACGTGTCCTTTAAATACGCCGCCTCCGGCTCCGGAGACGACGTGCTCTCCCACATCAGTTTTTCCGTGGAGCCAGGGCAGTTTGTCGCCATCGTGGGGGGCACCGGCACCGGCAAGTCCTCCCTGGTCAACCTGATCCCCCGGTTTTACGACGTCACCCGCGGCTCTGTTCTGGTGGACGGGGTGGACGTGCGGGACTACCCCCTGGAGGAGCTGCGCTCCCGCATCGGCATGGTACTCCAGACCAATATTCTCTTCACCGGCACCATCCGGGAAAACCTGCTCTGGGGCCGTCCCGACGCCACCGAGGAGGAAATCATCCAGGCCGCTAAGGACGCCCAGGCCTATGACTTCATCATGTCCCTGCCCGAGGGCTTCGACACCCAGCTCACCCAGGGAGGTACCAACGTCTCAGGCGGGCAGAAGCAGCGGCTTTGCATTGCCCGGGCTATGCTCCGCAAGCCGGCCATCCTCATTCTGGACGACTCCACCTCCGCCGTGGACTCGGCCACCGAGGCGGCTATTCGGGAGTCCTTCCACAAGAATCTTAAGGACACCACCGTCATCATCATCGCTCAGCGCATCTCCTCAGTACAGTACGCCGACGAAATTCTTATTCTGGACGACGACCATATCGCCGGACAGGGCACTCACAAGGAACTGATGAAAACCAACAAGATCTATCAGGAAATTTATCAATCTCAGCAAGAGGGGGTGGGCGGATAATGCCAGGACCTCATCAAGCCCCAAGAGGGGGCTATGTCAAGCCTAAAAATCTGAAACGGACCATGGGGCGTCTGGTGGGCTACCTCACCAAAAGCAAGCTGCCTCTGTTGTTCGTGCTGTTTTGCCTTCTGGTCTCGGTGGGGACCAATCTGGGCGGGTCGTATCTGATGCGGCCCATCATCAACAATTTTATCTGGTCGGGCTGCACCGACTTCGCCGGGCTGGGCTGGGCCATCCTCCAACTGGCGGGCATCTATCTTCTGGGCTGTCTGGCTACCTATGGGCAGTCGGCCATGATGGTCCGGCTGGCGGAGAAGGGGGTCAACCGGCTGCGCAAGGACCTGTTCGACGCCCTGCAAAAGCTCCCCCTGTCCTACTTCGACCAGCACCCCCACGGGGAGCTCATGAGCCGCTTCACCAACGACGCGGACAACGTACAGATGGCCCTCCAGCAGAGCATGGTCTCCCTGTTCTCCAGCTGTCTCATGTTTGTGGGACTGGTGGCCCTGATGCTGGTGATCAACTGGAAGCTGTTTCTGGCCACCGCCCTGGTGCTGGCCCTCACCATGTTCCTCTTCAAGCAGCTGGGGAGCCGCAGCCGGAAGTTTTATCAGAAGCAGCAGGCCGCTCTGGGGGCGGTCAACGGAGAAATTCAGGAGACCATTGAGGGCTTGAAGGTGGTCAAGGCCTTCACCCATGAGGCGGAGGCCAAGGCCAAGTTCCAGGAGCTGAACAACGCCTACCGGGATGCCGCCCAGCGGGCCAACTTCTTCTCCGGCGTCATCATGCCGGTGGCGGGCAACCTGATGAACATCAGCTACGCCCTCACCGCCGCCCTGGGCGGACTGCTCTCCGTCCTCCAGGGCTTCGACCTGGGCGGGCTGGCTATCTATCTCAACTACTCCCGGCAGGTGGGCCAGCCCCTGAACCAGATCTCCCAGCAGATGACCACCCTCCTGTCCGCCCTGGCGGGCGCGGAACGCATCTTCGAGGTGATGGACACCGCCGGCGAAGTGAACGAGGGCACCGTCACCCTGGTTCCGGCGGAGAAGGACGCCAACGGCACCCTTTCTCTCTTCACCGGCCAGGGCCGGCCCAAGGCCTGGGCCTGGAAAACCCCCAGAAACAACGGTATGGAGCTGGTCCCCGTCTTTGTGGGGAAGGATGAGGTCCTCACCGAGATCACCGATCCGGAGACCGTCCCCGACCCGGCCATGCTGGCCGACCACGGCTGGGCCTGGAAGTACCCCGGACCCGACGGGACAGTGGGCCTCCACCTCATCCGGGGCACCGTGCGCAATGTCCCCGGGGAGGACTACTGCCTCACCGAGCTGCGGGGGGCGGTGCGATTCAGCCATGTGGACTTCTCCTATATCCCGGGCAAACGAATTTTGAAGGACGTGTCCGTTTACGCCGATCCCGGTCAGAAGATCGCCTTTGTAGGCTCCACCGGCGCGGGCAAGACCACCATCACCAATCTCATCAACCGGTTCTATGAGATCGAGGGGGGTATGATCACCTACGACGGCATCCGGGTAAAGGCCATCCGCAAGGAGGACCTGCGCCGGTCGCTGGGGGCGGTGCTCCAGGACACCCACCTGTTCACGGGGACCATAATGGACAACATCCGCTATGGCCGGCTGGACGCCACCGACGAGGAGTGCATCGCCGCCGCCAAGAGCGCCAACGCCCACTCCTTCATCCGCCGCCTGCCCGAGGGGTATCACACGATGGTCACCGGCGACGGGGCCAACCTGTCCCAGGGCCAGCGCCAGCTGCTTGCCATCGCCCGGGCCGCCGTGGCCGACCCGCCTGTGATGATCCTGGACGAGGCCACCTCCTCCATCGACACCCGCACCGAGGCCCTCATCCAGCAGGGCATGGACGCCCTCATGGAGGGCCGGACGGTGTTTGTCATCGCTCACCGCCTGTCCACCGTGCGCAACTCCAACTGCATCGTGGTCATTGAGCACGGCGAGATCGAAGAGAAGGGCAGTCATGAGCATCTCCTCAAGGAAAAAGGCCGGTACTACCGGCTGTACACCGGGCAGTTCCAGCTGTCCTGAAAACGCAGCAGCGCCCCGCCAAGCTGGCGGGGCGCTGTTCTGTTAACCGTAGAAATTGTGGGAACCAAAGGTGGCGATAAACTGTTTGTTTTTCGCGGCCCAGCTGTTCGCGTTGGAATCGAAGAAGGTCGCGCCTCGGGTCTCCTCCACCACGCCGCCGTCCAGAACCAGCTTGGCGGCGATCACGCTGGACTCGGAGGGGTTGGTCTCCCGCAGGGCCCCGGACTTATAGGTGCTGAACTGGTTCTTTTGAGCCAAAACGCCCTCCACAGTGTTGGGGAACTCGGGGGAGGCCACCCGGTTGAGGATCACATTGCCCACGGCCATCTGACCCTCCAGGTCCTGGTTTCCGCTCTCCCGATAGATCACCCGGGACAGCCAGAACAGGTCCTCCTGATTATAGAAGCTGCTTCCGGGCTGAAGGCCGCTGAAGGCCTTAGCGGCCACCGTACTGGGGACATAGATCTGTCCGCCAACGGACTGCACGCCCTCGGGGATATAGAGGTACCGGCCATTGGCCTCCAGATAGAGCTGGCCGCTCACCGCGGTCACGGTAATCCCGCCGGCGTTGATGCTCACGCTCCAGCCGTCTCCCGACACCATGGCGCCAGGGTCCGCCGCCTGAGCGAAAGCGGCCAGGGACACATAGGTATGACCGTTAACAAGCTGCTGGTCCATGCCCTGGATGTCAACATCGACTCCGGGACCGGCAACCCCGGCAGAGTCAAGGGCGGGCTCATACTTGTTTTCGTCAGTCCAGGCAAACCCGCCGATCTTTCCCGATTCCCTTACGGTATTGGGGATGGTCATTTCCTGTACCGTCTTGATTTGGCTGGTGCCGACCGCAGCCAGTGCCGACCGGGAAATCTGTGTGCTGAGAGGACCTGCTTCAGTCTCCAGCGCCGTGCTCGCAAGGGCGGCGCCTTCCTCCTCTGCCAAGAGGGTGGCCGCCTGCGGCGTAGCGTCAGCGGCGCCCATCAGGAGGAACAGGGCAAAGGTGCTTAGCGCTGCGGAAAATAGCTTACGCTTCATTGTCTGCACTCCTTTTGAATTGTTTTGTCATAATTATGACAACCAAAAGCAACCATCTGTTACTTTTGTAACCACATTGTAACCAATTTAAGAAATGAAAACAAGGGCAAAAGCGCCTATAATTCCTTGTCTCTTTTTGCCCGTTTTATTCATTTTGCATAACCACCCCTCTGTTTTCCCCTGTTTTCTCCTTCTTTTGACGCCCTTTGCCAGGAAAGGGTGCAAATAAAAGCGCCCGCCTCCGTAACCAAATCGGGAAGCGGGCGCGGTTATTCAGACGGGTTCAGATGCCCCGGTCCAGCGTCTTACGCAGGCGGATCTTGCCCGCCAGAGCCTGGTCAATCATGTCCAGGAATTTTCCCCGGTCCTCGGGCAGGCCGCCCTTCAAGGGCAGATAGTTGGATGCGTGGTTACTGGTGAAGTGCAGCGGGTCCACATCCAGGTACTCGATCAGCAGGCGGCACTCCTCCAGCACATGGTCGGCGGAGCACACCTCAAACCGTCCAGCCAGCACGTCCTCCCCCAGGGGGGTGCCCTTGGCGGGGGCAAAGGTCATGGCGGACAGGTGCCGGGGCTTCATCTCGTTCATCATTTTGGCGGTGGACAGGATGTGCTCCTCCCAGTCGCCCCCCTCCCCGTTGGCCCCGGTCATCCCCAGAATCACCGTGACCCACAGGTCAATGCCCGCCTCCACCAGCCGCTGTCCGGCCAGCAGCATCTGGTCCGCCGAACAGCCCTTGTGGATGAACCGGAGCACCCGGTCGCTGCCGCTCTCCACCCCTAGATAGGCCCGGGACAGCCCCGCCTCATGGAGGGCTTTCAGCTCCTCTGGCGTCTTGGACAGGGTACTCTTCGGCCCGGCGTAGAGGGTCACCTTCTCCAGCTTGGGAAAGCGGTCATAGAGCTTGTGGAGAATTTGCAGCAGCTCCTCCGTCTTCATAATGATAGCGTCGCCGTCCATGAGGAACACCCGGCGCAGCTCCGGGCCGTAGTAGTCCCGGGCCATGTCGATATCCTCCAAAATATCCGCCACCGGACGGATGCGGAATTTTTTCTCCTTGTACATCCCGCAGAAAGTACACTGGTTGTTGGAGCAGCCGATGGTGCACTGGAGCAGGTAGCTCTTCCACTCCCCCGGCGGCCGGTACAGTAGGTCGCTGTCATAGCGCATATAGTAAGGCTCCTTTCCTTTACAGGTTTTCCACGCTCTGGCCCTCCCGGAAAACCTTCCTGATGTTCTTCTCCGCCTTGCTCCGGGGCAGCATCACGTCATGCCCGCAGCCCTGACAGCGCAGCTTGAAGTCCATCCCCACCCGCAGGACCAGCCACTCCTGACTGCCGCAGGGGTGGGGCTTCTTCATCTTTAGTATATCGTTGACGTGGATGTCCATGCCGGCCTCCTCGAACATTCAATCAAAAAATTTTCCAGTGAAACAATTCTCGTTTCCTAATGGCTTTGCAGTAAGGCGAAACATCACACAGCCGTCAGGGCAGACAATCACTTTGCTGTACTTGTCATCTCCGCCGACTTTCGTCAGGTCACCGCCGCTGCGGACTGCCTCCATCAAGGGAAACAGCATCACCATAGTCTTGGAACAGATGCCAAAACCTTGTGCATTGATAGGACAGCCATAGGTACAGGTGTACTTGTCCCCAATTTCCTCCCCGTTTCGGCAATAGCGCTCAGTGCGGTCGCCGCGCAGGAAGCCGATGACCTCGACTTCAAATTCATACTCCTCATCATACCATTTTTTCATTACTACACCTCACTGTGTCGTTTTGCTCCAGAGCTATTATAGTATAGTGTTTTCCACCTTGTCAATGCCGTCCAACAGCTCAAAGCAGACCGCCAGAGTTCCGTTTTGCAGAATATCCTCTACAATGGCTTCTACGGAAGTTCTGGACAGCTCCTCCACTAAAATCAGATGGGGGATGTCCAGATACTGCCCAGACAAGCACTCCCCTGTCTGACGATTCTTCTTCGCAAGGGTTTTTACATTTTGGTAGGTCATAAATGTTGTGGCCCAGCGGCTTCCGTCCTCCAAGGTAACGATTATGTCGGAGTTGTCGTCCAGAGGGTCATAGCTGGGCCACTGTTCAAATTCACACCAAATTGTCATGGCATCTGCTCCACAAGGCTCCAGCAGGTCAGATTTTTTTCACTCCACCGGTAGGTAAGGACGGTATTCTGGTCAAATACCCGCAGCCCGTCCTCAAAGACAAACGCACCGTCAAATTCATGTTGGAACACAAGCCGCCCCTCCGGGACGGAATACAGCCAAAAGCGGTTGTCCCGGGTCAAAGCCAGACGCTTCTCATCCTGAGACAGCGCGATATGCTGGACCAGCTCTCCTGGCACAATCTCCAGAGGCTCGCCGCCCGTGGCGGTGGGATACACCAAAACTTTGGAGGAGATCTCACCATCCGCGACCGGCCCTTTGCACAGCAGATACAGCGCTCCGGACGTGCCTTGGACACAATCTGTATAGGACTCCACGTCAATCAGCTTTTGAAACTTATTTTTCTCCAAATTGTATCGCAGAACCGATTCTCCATCCATAACCAGAAAGGAATTGGGTGTCTCATTTAGAATGCCGTAGCAGTTGCAGGCTTTTTTTCGCTGTGTCTTTTCCGTGTTCAAATCAAAAATATTGAGAAAACCGCCCATCCAGTTCATCATGACCAGCTTGTCCACACCGTTAAAGCCGACAAAATCCATGTGCTGGGGGACACCCTTTTTATAGGCTTGCCGCACCTCCAAGGTCTCCCGATCCAGCTCCAGAATACGTTTGTTTAGAATAGCGAACAGCCTATCCTCCTCCACATGGATGCACCTTACGCAATCCCTTGTCAGAACATTTTTCAGTTCCTCCCCCGTCTCCACAGACAGCTTCCGCAAGCGAATGGAAGCGTAATAGGAGCCCCAGCCGTCGGAGACGTAAAAGACCGAGGGGTCAAAGGGATCGGCCACCGGCGCCATAACGCCGCCGCCGCTGATGTGGTTTTTCATCCGGGCGGACCACCTCTTGCGCAATTCCATTTCTACACCTCCCAAATTAAAATGCACCGGACGCCTCCCGGCGTCCGGCGCTTTTAAATAAGATTATTTACTTGGCCAGCGCGGCGGTGTCAATGGCGATCATAAGCTCCTCGTTGGTGGGGATGAGGAGGACCTTCACCTTGGAATCGGGGGTGGAGATGACGGTCTCTTTGCCCCGAACATTGTTGGCCGCCTTGTCCAGCTCCAGGCCCATATAGCCCAGACCCTCGCAGACCAGCTCCCGAATGCCGTGGTCGTTCTCACCCACGCCGGCGGTGAAGATGACGGCGTCCACCCCGCCCATAGCGGCGGCGTATGCGCCCACATACTTGCGGACCTCATAGGAGAACTTCTTCCGGGCCAGCTCGGCCTTCTGGTCACCGTTTTCGGCGGCCTTCTCCAGGTCCCGGAAGTCGGAGCCAACAAGGCTCAGGCCCTCCACGCCGGACTTTTTGTTCAGTACATTGAGCATCTGGTCGATGTCCATGTCGTACTTGTTCATCAGGTACTGGAGGATGCCCGCGTCGATGTCGCCGCAGCGGGTGCCCATAGGCAGGCCAGCCAGAGGGGTGAAGCCCATGGAGGTGTCCACGCTCTTGCCGCCGTCCACAGCGGCGATGGAGGAGCCGTTGCCCAGGTGGCAGGAGATCAGCTTCAGCTCCTCGATGGGCTTGTCCAGCATAGCGGCGGCCCGCTGGGCGACATACTTGTGAGAGGTGCCGTGGAAGCCGTAGCGGCGGACCTTGTCCTTCTCATAGTACTCATAGGGCAGGGCGTACATATAGGCCTCGGAGGGCATAGTTTGGTGGAAGGCGGTGTCGAACACGGCCACCATGGGGGTGCCGGGCATGAGAGCCTGGCAGGCCTTGATGCCGATGATGTTGGCGGGGTTGTGGAGGGGGGCCAGGGGGTTGCACTCCTCGATGGCGGACATGACCTCGTCGGTGATGAGCACGGACTTGGCAAACTTCTCGCCGCCGTGCACCACCCGGTGGCCCACCGCGTCAATCTCCTTCATAGAGCCAATCACGCCGTTGGCGGGGTCCACCAGGGCGTCCAGCACGGCCTTGATGGCCTCGTTATGGGTGGGCATAGCCACCTCGGCCTCTTTCACAGCGGTCTTTCCCTCGGGCTTATAGGTGAACCTGCCGTCGATGCCGATGCGCTCGCACAGACCCTTGGCCAGCACCTGCTGGGTCTCCGGGTTGAGCAGCTGATACTTCAAAGAGGAGCTGCCAGCGTTGATTACCAAAATATTCATGGGAATCGTCTCCTTCTCAAATCAAATTTGGGTTGCCTCCCGGCTGGGAATGTACTACAATAGAGACAGCCCGGTCAATGCTTCTATTCTAACGCTTTTTCCCAAAATGGACAACCACTTTTTTGATTTTCTTCCAGATATTTTTTTGCCAGGAGGACCGCCTTTGAAAACTGTCGGAATTGTTGCGGAATACAACCCCTTTCACGCCGGACACGCCTGGCACATTGCCCAGACCCGTCAGCTCTTCCAGGAGGAGACCGCCGTTGTGGCCGTTATGAGCGGCAACTGGGTTCAGCGGGGAGAGTGCGCCATCTTTGACAAATGGACCCGGGCCCGGGCGGCTCTGGAGGGGGGCGTAGACCTGGTGCTGGAGCTTCCCACCCTCTGGGCAGTCTCCTCGGCGGAGGGCTTCGCCCGGGGAGCGGTGGGCCTCCTGCGGGCCGCAGGGGTGGTGGACGCCCTCTCCTTCGGCAGTGAGAGCGGGCGGCTGGAGGACCTGTGCCAGGCCGCTCAGGCGCTGGATTCCCCGCCCTGCCGAGCCGCCCTGCGGGCCGAGCTGGACCGGGGCCTCCCCTTCGCCCAGGCCCGTCAGAACGCTCTGACCAGCGTGCTGGGCGGGCGGGCGGACCTCCTCCGGGGGGCCAACGACAGTCTGGCGGTGGAGTATCTCCGGGCGGCGGAGGGGACCCTCTCCCCCATCGCCGTTCTCCGTCAGGGGGCCGGCCACGACGGCGGGGACCACCCCGTCTATCCCTCCGCCTCCTTCCTCCGGGAGAAAATATGGGCGGGAGAGCTTCCCGCCGAGAACCCGGCCAGCCTGCGCCTCTGTGAGCGGGCGGTACTGGCCCGTCTGCGGACTATGGAGCTGGAGGACTGGTCCGCCCTCCCGGACTCCGGCGGGGCCGAGGGCCTGCCCCAGCGGCTGATGTCCGCGGCCCGCGCAGCGTCCAGCCTGGAGGAGTTCTACGCTCTGGCAAAAACCAAGCGGTACGCCCACGCCCGCATCCGGCGGCTGGCCCTGTGGGCCTTTCTAGGCCTGCGGGCGTGTGACCGGCCCGCCGCCCCCACCTACCTCCGCGTGCTGAGCGCCAACGGTCGGGGACGGCAGGTGCTGAAGGAGATGAAGGACCGGGCATCCCTGCCCATCCTCACCAAGCCCGCCCATGGCCGGGGCCTGCTGGAGCTGGAGGCCCGGTGTACCGATCTGTACGGACTGTGCCGCCGGACGGTCCCCCCCTGCGGACTGGAGTGGATCGCCAGCCCGGTGATCTTACCCTAAAGGAGACGCTATGAAGACAAAAACAAGACCGGCCATCAGCCGGACCTGGCTCCGGCTGGGAGCCGTCACCCTCCCCCTGGCCCTGATGATCCTTTTTCAGGTTTTGAAAGGAAACCAGGGCGTTATGAGCGGCTGGGTCTGGTTTTTTATGGCCCCACTGGAGCGGGCTCTGGGGCGGCTGTGGTCCATTTTCCCCTTCTCGGTGGCCGAGCTGCTGGCCGCCCTCTTTCTGACGGGCTGTGTGGTCTGGCTGGTTCGGGCGGTGGTGCTGGTGTTCCGCCAAAAGAAGCCGCTTCTCTTTCTCCGCCGTCTGCTGGCTCTGGCCTCCGCCTGGCTGTGGCTGTGGGCGGGGCTGTGCTGGCTGTGGAACGCCGCCTACTACATCCCCTCCTTTGCCCAGCGGGAAGGGCTGGAGGCCGCTCCCTGCTCAACGGAGGAACTGGCCGCCGTCACCGAATACTTCGCCCGTCAGGCCGCCGCCCTGGCCCCCCAAGTCCCCCGGGACGGGGAAGGCCATTTTGCCGCCCAGCTGCCCGACTGCTTCGACCGCGGGCCTGAGATATACCAAAATCTGATTTTGGAGTTCCCCTCTCTGGACATAAAGCCTGTCAAGGCAAAATCCTTGTACTGCTCACGGCTGCAAAGCATTCTGGGCTTCACCGGCGTCTATTTTCCCTTCACCGGGGAGGCCAACGTGAACATAGACGCCCCCGCCTGTCTGGTTCCGGCCACCATCGCCCATGAGATGTCCCACCAGCGGATGGTGGCCTCTGAGCTGGAGGCCAACTTTGTGGGTATCGCCGCCTGTACCAGCTGTGACGATGTGGTCTTTCAGTATTCCGGCTACCTCATGGGGCTGATCCAGCTCTGCAACGCACTCTACCCCGCCGACCCCGACGCTTGGCGCGCCATCTCCGGGCAGTATTTCAATCAGGAGCTGTCGATAGACTGGCAGGACAACAACCAATACTGGGAGGCCCTGCGCTCCCCTGTGGAGGACGCGGCGGAGGAGATGTACGACTCCTTTCTGAAAAGCAACAACCAGGAGCTGGGTATTCGCTCCTACGGCGCCTGCGTGGACCTGCTGGTCCGTTATTTTGGAGAAAAGGTATAGAAAAAGTCTGCCTTTTGGCAGACTTTTCGACCGGGAGAGCCCCCTCTTTGAGGGGGCTCTCCACATTTCTCACATTGCCAAATCGTAGATCAGCCGGATCAAGAGCAGAAGGAGCACCACGAAGAACATGGGGCGGATGACCTTTGCTCCGCCCCTCAGGGCCAGACCAGAGCCCACATAGTTGCCGGCGATACCGCACAGGGCGGCGGGGATGCCCACCGCCCACATCACCTTCCCCGCGATAGCGAAGGTGACCAGCGAGGCCAGATTGCTGGCCGAATTGGCTACCTTGGTGTTGCCCGAGGCAGTAAGCAGATCGAACCGGCAAAGGCCGGTGAAGGCCAGCATCAAAAAGGTGCCCGCTCCCGGGCCGAAGAAGCCGTCGTAGCCCCCGATGACCAGACCGATGCCCACGGCCATTGCCATCAGCTGGCCCCGGCTCAGTTCTCCTGACCGGTCCTCCTGGCCAAAGTCCCGCTTGAACAGAAGAAAAAGAGCCATTACCGGCACCACCGCCAGCATGATGTAGTACAGCATTTGCTCCGGCATGATCAGGTTGAGCCGGGCGCCCACCCAGGCCCCCACCAGTGCCCCCGCCGCCCCGGCCAGGGCGCTGGACATATGTACGTCCCCCCGCTTCAAAAACCGGCCTGTGGACAGAAAAGTACCGAATGCGTTGCCGCACTTGTTGGTCCCGGAGGCCAGGTGGGCGGGCAGTCCGGCGATCAGGTAGGCCGGCAGGGTGATGAGCCCCCCTCCTCCGGCCACCGCGTCGATGAGCCCGCCCAGAAATACCAGCGGACAGACGATCATCCAAATATGTGCCAGCTCTGCCAATTCCATCTATCTCTCTCCCTTAATTTCCTCCCAGTACCGTTTGGCGGCCTGTTCGGTCTTGTTGTCGCCGTACTGATAGTAGCAGGTCCCCACCAGCTCGTCGGGCAGATACTGCTGGGCCACCCAGTGCCGAGGGAAGCTGTGGGGGTACTTGTACCCCTGCGCCCGCTCCTGGCCGGCGGAGTCGGCGTGAACGTTTTGCAGCTCCCGGGGGATGCCCCCGGTGCGCCCCGCCCGAACGTCGGCCAGGGCGGCATCGATGGCCATGCAGGCGGTGTTGGACTTGGGGGCGGTGGCCAGTAAAATTACAGCCTCGGCCAGAGGCAGCTTGGCCTCGGGCAGACCCAGCTGGAGGGCGTTGTCCACGCAGGCCTTGACGATAGGCACGGCCATAGGATAGGCCAGACCGATGTCCTCGCTGGCGGAGCACAGGATGCGCCGGATGGCGGTAATCAGGTCCCCCGCCTCCAGCAGCCGGGCCAGATAGTGGAGGGCGGCGTCCGGGTCGGAGCCCCGGAGGGACTTCATCAGGGCGGAGGCGATGTCGAAATGGGCGTCCCCCTCCCGGTCGTAGCGCATAGCCGACTTCTGGGCGGCGGTTCGGGCATCCTCCAGGGTGACAAGGAGTTTTCCTTGCTCCCGCCTGGCGGCAGTGAGAAGCAGCTCGATGGCGTTCATCGCCTTGCGCACGTCTCCCCCGCAGGCGGAGGCGATGTGCTCCCGGACCCCCTCCTCGCACCGGACCTCCGCCCCCAGCCGCCGCCCCATGATAGCAACCCCCCGGTCGATGGCGGGAAGCACGTCCTGAGCGGTGATCTGCTTAAACTCGAACACGCTGGCCCGGGACAGCACCGCCCCAAAGACGGCAAAGAAGGGGTTCTCCGTGGTGGAGGCGATGAGGGTAATCCGCCCGTCCTCCATAAACTCCAGGAGGGACTGCTGCTGCTTCTTGTTAAAGTACTGGATCTCGTCCAGATAGAGGAGTACCCCCTCTGGAGCCAGCAGGGTGCCGATGTCGGCCATGATATCCTTGATATCGGAGATGGAGGCGGTGGTGGCGTTGAGCCGGTGGAGAGGCCGGTTGGTCCTCTGGGCGATGATGTTGGCTACGGTGGTCTTGCCCGTCCCCGAGGGGCCGTAGAAGATCAGGTTGGGAACATTGCCCCCCTCCACGATCCGGCGGAGCAGGCCGTCTTTTCCTAAAATATGCCTCTGGCCCACCACCTCGTCCAGGCTGGTGGGCCGTATCTCGTCCGCCAAGGGGCGGTATGCCATTGTGATTCACACCTTTCCGATTCATTCCCGCTCCAGAGCCCCGCTGAAGCGCTTTAATGTCCTCCGCCGGTTCCGCCAGTCGGGCATGAGGGCGTCCATCCGGGCGTAGAAGCCCGGGCCGTGGTCGTGGTGGAGGAAATGCACCAGCTCATGGAGGGCCACGTAGTCCCGCAGCTCCTCCGGGCACCGGGCCAGGGCGGTGTTCAGGGTGATGTACCCCTGAGCCCAGTGGCAGTTGCCCCACTGGCTTTTCAGGGCCCGCAGCTTCAAGGGTGGGAGGGAAACTCCCAGCGGCTCCACCAGGGGGTAGACCCGCTCCAGCGCCTCTGTCAGCAGCCGGGCGCACTCCTCCCGGGACACCGGGGGCAGGGGCTCCAGCTGGCGGTCCTCCCGGCGGCTGAGGGCGTTCAGAATCCAGCCGCTCCGCTCCCGGACGAAGTCGTCCGCCTGCCTTACCGGGCACCGCGGAGGAATCGAGACCATGATCTCGTTTCCCGCCCCCACCCGCAAATTGAGGTTTTTCACCCGCTTCCGGGTCAGGGTATAGGTGAGCGGCCCCCTGGGAGTGTCCACCACCCGCAGCTGGGGCAGGCCGTAGGCTACCATTTATTCTCCACTTCCTCTGCAAAGCCCAGGAAGTCCTTGACAAAAATCTCCGTGCCGTCGTCCAGCAGAGCCAGGCCGGTGAATTTGCCAAAAATCTGGTGCTGGTCTGACTTAACCAATCCCACCGCGCTGGCGTGGGCAGAACGGTCCAAAATGGGGTCGAAGCGCATTTCAAACCGGCCGTCGTCGCTGGTGAACTCCCATTGCTCCATATACCGGCGGCGCCGCCGCCGGCCTGGAATTTTAAACCGCACCTTGGACAGCTTGTGGGCCTTGCCGTTATAAAACAGCATATTTTCTGTGGCGGCGGAGGTATCGCCAAAGCCATAGCCCAGATTGAAGCCGAAGGGTACCCCCTCCACCAAGCCGGAGGCGGAGGCCCAGTACCAGGTGTTATGGTAGGTCCATACCCCCCGGCCCCAGTCCAGCACGGCGAAGGAGTCGGCGGGGTCCAGCATATACTCATCCTCACCTACCGTCACCTTACCCTTGGCCCGGAGGCAGTTAATCTTCTGGTTGAAGTAGAAATGTCCCGGTTTGTCAAATGGGGTGCAGATCACCATGGACTCCTCCGGCTCCTCTGTCAGCTCCACATAGGCATCCAGGCTCTCCCGGCCCCGAAAGCTGTCCATGTGGGCGTGGAGAGTCCTCCGCTCCTCCTCCCGGCGGAAAAGCAGAGAGTAGCTCCTTCCGGCGGAGGCGCTGTCCCCCTCCGCTGTGGTGGGGGGCATCCCGGTCCTGCCCAGGGGCATCAGACGCATAGGGCTCTTCGTGATCTGAGTGTTCTCCCAAAAATCCATCAGGGAGATGGAGTCCAGACCCATATAGCCGTTGTCCGCGATGGTCAGCGCCAGGGCGAACTGACCGTTCATCACCAGGTAGTAGTCCCACTCCTTGACCCGCATGGCGGAGACCTTAATTTGATTTCTGCTGTAAACAGGCAGAAGCCGCTTGGCATACCCCGGCTCCCGGAGGTTCCCCTGCTCGTCCAACAGCGGCCCCGCCGCCGTGATCTCATGCTGTTCCACGGGCCCAGCCCCCTTTCGTACCCGCCTATTATACTGTAAAGTTTCCCACTCTGCAATTGTTTTCTCAGGATTTGACAGGGTAATTGAATGAGCAAATAAAATGTGAACGACCGGGGTCCAAAAGCCTCCCTCTCCGAGGGAGGTGGCACGGCAAAGCCGTGACGGAGGGAGTCCTCCGGAGGCCTGCGGGGACCTTGGGGACTCCCTCAGTCAGCCTGCGGCTGACAGCTCCCTCAGAGAGGGAGCCTTTGGAGGCGGTCAATGGTACATTGTTCACTCGTTCAATTACCCTGTCAGGATTTGAAAAAAGCCTTGACTTTTCGTGTTCACCTATTAGAATGAATATGGGAGTGCAGAAAGTAGGTGATGAAGTGAGCCCACGCACTGGGCGGCCAAAAGTAGAAAATCCGCTCAACGTAGATTTGAAGGTACGTTTTGACCAGAGTACCAATTCCCAGCTGCTGGCGTACTGTGAAAAGCATGGCGTTACAAGGACAGAGGCAATCCGCCGCGGTATCCGTCTGCTTTTGGAGCAAGAAAAATAGAGTGTTGGCGGGCCACCAAACCATACCAACACTCTAAAAACACCACACCCGGAGGTCTGGTAAATCTAACTATACCACTCCTCCCGGTGAAAATCAAGGAGGAAAATCATGGAGTATCGGCAAGCACTGATTCATTTGAAAGATGCAGCCGGGTGTATCCACGACGGTATCAACGCTGTCGGCATTATGTCCATGGGGCTGGCACAGGCGAAAGACCCCTACGCGGATGGCTTCAACGCGATTTGGAACTACCTCATTGACGCCGAGGTGAATTTTCAAAAACAGCTCCAAGCCTGCCTGAACGCGGAATAGATTCACACTTGCCTGTCTCCCGCTTTTTGAGGGGACAGGCAAGTTTTTTCCGCTCCTCTCATACTCTCAAAAGAACGGAGGTGCGAGGCATGGGAAAAATCGTGGGGAAGGCACAGTATCGGGACATTCTGCTGGGCGCGGGTCTGCTCTGGGCCACGCTGGCGCTGATCCTGTGGCCGGACCAGGCCATGGAGGCCATGCGGGACGGCCTGAAGCTGTGCGGCAACGTGATCCTCCCCTCTCTATTCCCCTTCTTCGTGCTGTCCTCCCTGGTGGTGGAGCTGGGGATGTCCCGGTATCTGGGCAAGCTGCTGGAGCCGGTGATGGCCCCCCTGTTCCGGGTCAATGGGAACTGCGCCGCCGCCCTGGCCCTGGGCTTTGTGGGGGGCTACCCGGTAGGGGCCCGGACGGCCATTGAGCTCTATGAGCAGGACCAGTGCTCCCGGACGGAGGCGGAGCGGATGCTGGCCTTTTGCAACAACAGCGGCCCCGCCTTCATCCTGGGCGTGGTGGGGGCCGGGGTGTTCGGCAGCGGGACGGCGGGCCTGCTCCTCTATCTGGCCCATCTGCTGGCCTCCCTGGCGGTAGGGCTTCTGTTCCGGTTCTACAAGCCCGGCGACAGCCCCCGGACCCGCCGCAGCCGGGGCCCTCAGTTCCAGGCCGCCAGCTTCCCCAAGGCCTTTACCCATTCTGTCACGGGTGCTCTGCAATCCACCCTGAATATCTGTGCCTTCATCCTGTTCTTTACTGTATTTCTCCGCATCCTGGCCCACGCCGGGATATTGACGGGAGCCGCCCGGCTGCTGTCCGCCCTGCTGGCCCCTCTTGGGCTGGACCAGACCTGGGCGGAACGGCTGCTCACCGGACTGGTAGAGGTGTCCTCCGGGGTGTCCTCCCTCACCGGCGGGACACTGTCCGGCCGGCTGTCCATGGCAGCCTTCATGCTGGGTTGGGCCGGGGTGTCCATCCACTGTCAGGTGCTGGCCTTTCTGGGGGACAGCGGCCTGTCAATGCGAACCTATCTGGCGGGCAAGCTGCTCCATGGCGGCATCTCCGCCGCCGTTGCCGCCGCCCTGCTCCGCCTTGTGCCGCTGAGCAGCCCCGCCAGCTTCTACCTGGCCGAGCAGACAGAGGCCATCGCTCAGCTGGACTTCCAGCGGGCCCTGACCCTCTCCGCCGCGGCCGCCTGGGGGGTGTGGCTGGCCTTCCTGGCCCTCACCGTCTGGGTGGTGCAAAAAAACAGTGGAAAAGGCCGGCGGAGTGTAGTATAATAGAAACAATCTTCAAGCCCACTACATACGAAAGAAGTGAAGTGTCATGAAGCTGTTCCAGACATCTATCGAGCCCCGCTGCGCCTATTGCGCCAAGGGCCGCGAGCTGGATCAGGACCAGGTGGTCTGCTCCAAGAAGGGGGTCATGTCCGGCGGCTCCTCCTGCCCCTCCTTTCGCTACGACCCCTTAAAGCGGGTCCCGCCCCGCCCCGCCAAGCTGTCCACGGTCAGCCTGAGCGACGAGGACTTTAAGCTTTGACCCCCCTAAATTCGAAAAACAGTCTGCAAAGGAATATCCCTTTACAGGCTGTTTTTGTTTTTTACAGAAAGTTTGCACGAAATTACTATTGCCTGCGACGGCTTCCTACATCAGTCGCCCCGCCCACTGTCGAAGGGTCACGCTTCCTGCCGGTTTCTGCGATATTTTTCTCTTTCCTCCCAAGGGCAAACACTATATAATGTGCCTGTCATTTGAAATATCAGGAAGGAGGTACCATATCATGGAAATTAAAGTCGCAACCCGTCAGTGCCGGGACCAGGCAGGGGTCCCGCGTCAATTCCACTATTTTCTCACCGTTGATGAAGAAAAAACGCCTCGCCTCTTGTTTGAAAACTATGGGGTGCGAATTGCCGAAGATTCTGGAGACGATGCCGCCATACCAGCCATTACCACCAGCGCCGCCCGCATTGACGAGCTGATGACGCTCCTGGTGGACCACTGTGTTGGCCCCGCCGGTCTGGCCGATGTAGTTGCCGACTGGCTGTAAGGTAATTACACCTTACAGCCAGTTGAGGTACTTATTTCTTCCCGTCCATCTTTCCCAGCAGGACGACCAGCAGCGCAATCAGTCCCAGCACCACAAAGATGCCCAGCATCCCCTGCCCCAGCATCTCCAGAGCTCGGATTAAATTTTCACTCATAGCGTTCTCCTCCTGTCAGCCCATGTTGGCAAAGTATTGCAGCACCACACCGCCGGCCACCACCGAGGCGATCTGACCGGAGACATTGGCGGCGATGGCGTGCATCAGCAGATGGTTCTGGGGGTCGGCCTCCTGGCCCAGCTTCTCGATGACCCGAGAGGACATGGGGAAGGCGGAGATACCCGCCGCGCCCACCATGGGGTTAATTTTGTCGCCGGGAGCGAAGAGGTTCAGCGCTTTCACAAAGAGGACGCCCACCACCGAGTCCAGCACAAAGGCCACCAGCCCCAGGCCCATAATCATCAAAGTCTCCGGACGGACAAACTGGTCCGCCTTCATGGAGAAGGAGATGGTAATACCCAGCAGCAGGGTGATCAGGTTGGCCAAGTCATTCTGAGCGGTGTTGGACAGGGTGGCCAGCACGCCGCACTCCCGAATCAGATTGCCGAACATAAGGAAGCCCACCAGCGCCACGGAAGCAGGAGCCACCAGCCCGGCGATTGCGGTCACCAGGATGGGGAACAGAATACGCATCCGGCGGGTGACCCCCTGGGGTTTATAGGGCATCCGCATGGCCCGGTCCTTTTGGGTGGTCACCAGCTTGATGGCAAAGGGCTGGATGATGGGCACCAGGGCCATATAGGAGTAGGCCGCCACCGCGATGGCCCCCACATACCTGGAACCCAGGGTCAGGGATACCAGGATGGAGGTGGGGCCGTCCGCCGCGCCGATAATGCCGATGGAGGCGGCGTCCTTCAGATCGAAGCCCAGAGCCACGGCGATGATGATGGTGAGGAAGATGCCCGCCTGCGCCGCCGCGCCGCAGAGGAACAGCTTGGGGTTGGCAAGCAGAGGACCGAAGTCGATCATGGCCCCGATTCCAATGAACAGAAGCAGAGGCATAGCCTCGCTGGCCTCGATGCCCACCTCAAAGAGCCATTGGATGATGCCGTGGGTCTCCCCCACCCCGGTGCTGAACTGGTCAATTACCCCGGACATGGGGAGGTTTACCAGGATGGCCCCGAAGCCCATAGGCATGAGCAGGGCGGGCTCAAAGCCCTTTTCGATAGCCAGGTAGATAAGCAGCCCGCCGATAACATACATCACCAGCTGCTGCCATGTGATGGACGCGATCCCCTGCCAGAGGAATGAAAAATCCATTTTCCCGCACTCCTTTTTCTTTAGCCTTTCCAATTTTGAGATATCTATTAAAAAAGACCTGCGTTCCAAAAGCTGGAACGCAGGTCTGGTCATTTCAGGCACAGCCAGAGCGGCCTCACGGGCCGCACATGCTTGTTGACTGGCGCCACGCGGCAAAGCCGCGCCGACTACTCCCCTTTGTATGGGGCATGTTATCACATCCCCTATGCCGTTGTCAAGAGATTTCCGGGATAAATTTTCTTACCGGCTGTCCATCTCCACAATCCCGTCCACAGCTCCCGTTTCACAGTTGTACCAGAAATAGCCGGTATGGGCCTCCCTCGCACCGTCCTCGAAAGCGTAATAAATCAGCATGGAGGCACTGTCCGTCCCCCACTGCAAGAACTGGTACTCGATCTCCGGCCAGCCGTCAGGATTGCTGCAGCCGTATTTGGTCAGCTCTGTTGCCTCCGCTCCCATTTCGACACCGCCCGGTCGGTGATGTGCAGCCGGCCGGCCAGCTGCTTCTGGGTCATGTCCTTCTCTTTTCGCAGCGCTTTGATGAAGCTGCCAGTTGTGATGTTGTCCATGGAATTTCGCACCTCCTGCCTGAAAGCTTACTCCTTCTCAGGCAAAAAGTCACCAAACCATAGGTTGAGTTGGGCTTAACCCTGGCTCCGGTCCTTCTGGGGCACCATAATCCGCAGATGGGAGCCCTCGCCGCACTTGCCCTTCTCGTCGTGGACCTCGATGTCAAACCACATCTTCCGCCGCTCGATCTCCCGCAGGGTGGCGGTGGCGGTCACCTTCATCCCCACGGGGGTGGGGGCCAGGTGGCGGACGTGGGCCTCGGCGCCCACGGTAGTGACCCCTTCGTCCAGATATGCCTGGGCCAGCTCCAGGGCGCAGGCCTCCATCAGGGCCAGCATGTTGGGGGTGGACAGAATCTTGGCGCCGGCGGTTCCGATGCGCTTGGCGGTCATGGTGTCGTCCACCGTCCAGGTCAAACTGTGCTGGGTAGGTTTGTCCATAAAAATTCCTCGTTTCTTTATTTTTTGTAGTAATCCCGGAGGATGGGCTCCAATTCCCGCCACTTGATCTCATACTGCTGGCGGTAGTCCTCCACCGTGTAGTAGGGCTGGACAAGCCGCTCCTTCCCCCGGTATGTCTCAGTGTGGGGCTTGAACATGTCAGAGTCCGGGTCCAGGCCGCGCATTCCGTCCAGCAGCTCCCGGCCCTCCTCCATATTCCGCAGGATCACCGAAACGTGAGACAGGCCCTCCTTGTTGGGCGGCCTGAAATCGTGGATGTCCGCCCCGTGCTTGAGAAGCTCGTCCAGCACAGCCTTGAGCATCTCCCGCAGCCGCCGGTTTTCCTCCTTGGCCGTCTCCACACGGTAGCTGGGAAAGGAGTCGTGGGCAAACTCATCGTACTGCTCCAGGGCGTGCTGCCAGGCGGTGCCACCGTAGGAGGTCTTTTGGTTGGGGGCCATCCCCATGTCCAGCAGGCGGCGGAGGAGCAGAAAGTACCCCTTACTGCGCTCCGGGCCGGGACCGACGGTATGCCCCGCCCGCATGAAGCACTGGCCGATGGCGTCGTACCAGATGGGGGCGCCGAAATTGTTGCCGTAGGGGTTGACGGCGTCCGCGAAGTTCACATCCGCTCCCCGGTCCAGCAGCAGGTGGGCCACCTCCAGGTTGTCGCTCTTGATGGCCACCATCAGCGGCGACTGGCCGTCGTCCTTCTTGGGAGGTGCCTTGGCCAGACAGGAGATCAGGTCGGGTTTCTTGTCCAGAATAGCCGCTGCCTCCTCCAGATTGCCCCGGCGGATCATGGTGAACAGCTTTTTCATGGCAGTACCTCCTGTCTCTTTATCGGAAGGGCCTCCCCTCCCCGTCCAGCACCTCCCGGCGGTGGAAGGTGACGAAATCGGGGGCGTACTCCGGGTATTCGGTGCAGAAGGCGGAGCGGATGAGCTCCGGGTTGAGGCCTGGATTCTGGGCGGAGACCACCAGGTCCACCGCCATGGTATCGCTCTGGCATTCGATGTGCCAGCTGCGGATCAGGGGGATCAGATCCACCTCGGTGTAGCCCGCCTTGGCCTTGTTGGACTTCTTCTTTACCACCAGGCTCTCCCGGCCCAGCAGAGCCGCCAAGGACGGCTCCGACGCCTGGGGCCGGCCCTCTGGGTAGTCGAAGGTCATAATGTAGTTGACATAACAAAGTTCCTTCAGCTTCCGCTCCCCCGGGCAGCACTGATGGATCACGATCCCCTCGGGCATAACGGCGGTGAGCCGCTCCGGAACCTCCTCATAGCTTGTCCCCTCCAGCAGGCCGAACTCCAAAATCTCGCACTGACTGGAGTAGCCTACCGACAGCGGCAGGGCGATGGAGACAAATGGGTGGGGGTTAAAGCCCTCGGTGTGCTTGATGGGAATTTTCGCCCGGGCAAATGCCCGCTGAAAGGTCCGCATCAGGTCCAGATGGGAGATATACCGGGCCCGTCCCGTCTTGGAAAACAGCAGCCGGTCAGCCACAGGTCCTCCCCCCTTCCAATAGCTTGTTGGCTCCGCAGCCGGAGCAGCGGGTGCGGCAGTCGGGAGTGGTAATTGACTGATAGCACAGCTCCCGCTCCCGCCATAGAAATTCGGCGCTCACCCCGGTGGACAGCCGGGACCAGGGGAACACCTCATCTTTCCCCCGCTCCCGGTGGGCGTAGAAATCCCCATCCAAGCCGCAGGCGGCCAGACCGTCCAGCCATCGCTGGTAGTCAAAATACTCCGTCCAGGAGTCCATCTTTCCTCCGTGCTCCCAGACCCACTCCAGCACACCGGCCAGCCGCCGGTCCCCCCGGGACAGGACGGCCTCCAGATAGCTGGTCTGGGGGTCGTGCCAGTTATAGGTGATGGACTTGTCCCGTTTCAGTGCGTCCCGGAGCAGGTTCACCCTCCGCTGGTACTCCTCCACGGGAATTTGGGCTTCCCACTGGAAGGCGGTGTGGGGCTTGGGCACGAACCAGGAGGTGGACACGGTGATCCGCACCCCCCGGGCCCTATTCGGCGCGTACTCCCGCCAGGTAAAATACACCTTCCGGGCCAGGTCAGCGATACCCAGCACATCCTCGTCAGTCTCGGTGGGCAGGCCCAGCATGAAATAGAGCTTCACTCCGTTCCAGCCCCCGGCAAAGGCGGTCTTGCAGGATTGGAGCAAATCCTCCTCCCGAAGGTTCTTGTTGATGGCGTCCCGCAGGCGCTGGGTGCCAGCCTCGGGGGCGAAAGTGAGCCCGCCCCGGCGTACCCGCTGGAGCCGCTCCATCAGGCTCATGGAGAAGGTGTCCGCCCTCAGGGAGGGCAGGGACAGCCCGATATCCCGGGGGGCACAATAGTCCAGGAGGTCGTCGCACAGGGGCAGCAGGTGGGGATAGTCGGTGGAGGACAGGCTGGACAGGGTCATCTCCTGATAGCCCGAATCCTCAATGGCTTCCCTCCCATATTTCGCCAGCAGCTCCGGGCTGCGGGACCGCACCGGCCGGTAGGCGTAGCCCGCCTGGCAGAACCGGCACCCCCGGATACAGCCCCGGAACAGCTCCAGCATCACCCGGTCGTGGACGATCTCGGTGGAGGGGATGATGGTCTTGACCGGGAAATAGGCCTTGTCGAAGTCCTGGACAATCCGCTTGGTGACGGTCTCCGGAGCGCCCTCCAGCGCCCTGATCTCCTCCAGGGTTCCATCCGGCCGGTAGACCGGCTCATAGAGGGAGGGCACATAGATGCCCTCAATTTTGGCGGCCTCCTCCAGGAATTCCTCCTTGGACCAGCCCTCCTCTTTGGCCTGTTGATACAGATCGATGTACTCCAGGGTAACGTCCTCCCCCTCCCCCAGAACGAAGAAGTCCACAAAGGGGGCCAGAGGCTCGGGGTTATAGCAGCAGGTCCCCCCTGCCACCACCAGGGGGGTGAGCTCCCGGCGGTTTTCACCGCGCAGCTCCAGCCCCGCCAAATCCAGCATGTTGAGCACATTGGTATAGGCCATTTCGTAGCCCATGGAAAAGCCGATTATATCAAATTCGGCAATGGGGTCGCCGCTCTCCAGGCCATAGAGGAGCAGACCCTCCCGGCGCATCTCCGCTTCCATGTCCCCCCAGGGGGCGAAGCAGCGCTCACACCAGATGTCCTCCCGCTCATTCATCACTCCATAGAGAACGCGGCAGCCCAGATTGGACATACCGATCTCATAGGTGTCGGGAAAGCAGAGGGCAAAGCGGACGCCCACCTTGCTCTTGTCTTTGACAACGGCGTTATATTCCCCGCCGGTATACCGGGCCGGCTTTTGTACGTTGGACAGGATGTGCTCTAAGGTACGATTCATTATGTTACCCCCAGGTCGTATGTGACGTAACTTTTATTCTACCTGTTTTCCTGTCTCTTGACAAGTATTATTTCCAAAATATTCGAAATTTCCCCCGGTGTCTCCCAAATTTATCCCACAGAAGGACGGCCAGCATCCACAGTCCGGCCAGCAGCAGGGTCACATTTCCCCATACTGCGGCCAGCGCCAGCCCCGCCGCCAGCGCCGCCGCGGTACACAGCAGATCCAGCCAGCCTCTCGCCCCGGCGGCCAGCCCCGGCCCGGCCAGCAGCGCCAGGGTGCAGTACAGCGCCCGCCCCCCGTCCAGCCGTCCAATGGGCAGCAGGTTGAACAGGGCCAGCACCAGATTCAGCCCGGCGAAGGACAGTCCCCAGCTGAACTGGCAGCAGAGCAGTGCCAGCAGCAGATTGACCCCCGGCCCGGCCAGGGCCGCCGCCCCCTCCTGCCAGTAGCCCAGCGGTCCCGACAACACCAGCTCCGCCCCAATGGCTGTCAGGCGAATCTCCCTTATGGTCCCGCCCAGGAGACGGATGGCCAGCAAATGCCCCAGCTCATGTGCCCCGCAGGCCAGCACCGCCATAGGCACCAAAAAGGAGCGGTCCAAATAGTTCAGCCAAGCCAGCAGCAGCAGAAAGCCGCCGGTCACCTCTACCCTGCCCAACCCTATCACCGCTCTAAAAATGTCAGATAATAGGCCGGGTTAATACGGGTCTTGTTGTATTTCAGCTCAAAATGCAGATGGGGTCCGGTGGACACCCCCGTGGAGCCGATTCGGGCGACGGGCTCCCCCATCTCCACCACCTGTCCCTTTTTAACATCGATCTCGCTGCAATGGGCGTAAAACGACTTGATCCCGTTCCCGTGATCCAGCTGCAAATACAGGCCGCAGGCGTCGCTCTCCCCCGTGTATTCCACCGTCCCTGCCGCAAAGGCGGCGATGGGCTTGCCCATCTGAGCGCCGATATCCACCCCGCCGTGAATCCCGTCATTCCCGTTGATAGGGTGTTCCCGATAGCCAAAGCCAGAGTTCAGATGACCCAGGATGGGGGTCACCGTGGCCAGTTCCCCCAGGGACAGGTGGTCCAGCGTATAGTTCTCCGGCAGAGCCGGACCGCTGTATTCCGGGGACGAGATCACCGTCCCCACCGCCGGGATAGCTGGGGCC
Source organism: uncultured Bacillota bacterium (assembly GCA_947645675.1). Taxonomy (GTDB): domain Bacteria; phylum Bacillota; class Clostridia; order Oscillospirales; family Oscillospiraceae; genus Lawsonibacter. The sequence goes on along the minus strand of CANSDP010000024.1, from coordinate 2,161 downwards.
TCCTCAGGCTCCGCCACCGGCTCCTCCGGCGGCGGGGCGGCCGGCTCCTCCTCCTGGACGATCACCGGGTCGGTCAGCCCCAGGCGGGAAATGCCGGAATAGTGGGCAGTCCGCGCCGCAAAATCGCTTCTCTGACTCAGAAACGCCCTCTCTTCCTCCAGCACGTTCGACGGGGGCGGCGGCTGGAACTCCACCGGCTTCGTCGCCGGTTTCTCCGTTTGGGTTACGCCAAAGACCTCCGCACAGAACTCCCCCACGCCGGACAGGACCCCCTCCCCTTCAGGCAGAGACTCCCCCAGCTTGGACAGGGCCTCCTGGAAATTGAAATCGGTGGAGATCAATTCCGCCACCCTCTCCTGGACCTGCCCCAGCTTCTGGGGAAAGACCCCTTTTCCTAAAAATATCGCCATAAACAGGATCAAACAAATCGCCAGCTGAACCAGCCGAACCTGCTCTTGACCGTTCGCCGGTCTTCTTTTTCCCGATGTGCCGCGGCTGTTTCCCACACTTCTCCTGCGCCCCGCAACCTGCGTACCTTGTTCATACATCCAGATACCCCTCCTCTGCCCGCTTGATATCAGTAGCTTATTCCAAATTTGTTTGTAATATTACCCTTGACAGATGGAAGAAAAACAAATATAATAAGTAAGCTAATCTCATCCGGGTGTGGCGAAGCTTGGTATCGCGCTTGGTTCGGGTCCAAGAGGCCGTGGGTTCAAATCCCGCCACTCGGACCATGCGGAGTGTCCTTATAGGATTTGAGTATCCTTGTGGGACACTCCGCATTATTTTTGCTCAAAATCCTATACGGCGATCCGCTCCGGGGAGTAGCTGACGGCTACTCCCTTTCTCGTCCCCATGGTGATCTCCTCAGCCGGGATTTTCCGGCGGTCAGGGACAGAGAAAGTGCCGATACAGTTATAATAGATGGTGATGTGCTGGGTGGTAACGCCGTCCTGCTTTTCCGCATGGTACACGTCGATATGGTCAATCAGCTCCGCCACCATGCGCTGGGTAATCTCGGTGGCGTTGGTGTACCGCCGGACCGTTTCAAGAAACGTGTCAATGTCCATCCGCTGGCCCTCGCTCTTTTTCAGCTCCAGCCGCAACGCCTTGATCCGCTTGGCGTTCTCCCCCTGCTCCTGCTCGTACCGCTGGGACATTTTCGCAAACCGGGCGTCGCTGATTTTCTGGCTCACGTTATCCTCGTAAAGCCTCTCGAAAAGCCCGTCAAGTTCTTTGTCCCTCGCCAGCAGTCCGTCCAGCTCCCGCTGTTTCCTGGCCCGCTCATTCTCCGTCACTTTTGCGGAACGGCCCATCATGGCCTTGATGAAATCGTCCTCGTACTCATTGGCGAAACAGGCCAACCGGTTTACCTCGTACAGCACCACCCGCTCTAGAAATTCCAGCCGGATATAGTGGGTCTTGGAGCACTTGCGCAGGCCGGAATTGTGGTTCTGGCAACTAAAGAATTTAATATCGTGGTTGCCCTGGTTGAAGTGGAAATTGAGGTTGCCGCCGCACTCCGGGCATTTGAGAACGCCAGAAAAGGCGCTGGGCTCCTGGGTGACGGTGGGCCGCCTCCGGCGGGTCCCCTTTTTCATGCTCTGCACCTTTTCCCAGGTGGGACGGTCTATAATGGCCTCGTGGACGTTGAGGAAGATTGCCCGGTTCTCCTCCGGGTTCTCAATCCGCTTTTTCATCTTGTAGGACTTGGAGTAGGATTTGAAGTTAATCACGTCACCGCAATACTCCTGCAAGGTGAGAATTTTCTTGATGGTGGTATGTCCCCATTTGGTGGGCTCCACGGTGCTTTTGGAACCGCCCCGGCTGGTCCCCTTGCTCCGCCAGTAGTAGGTAGGATTGAACACCCCATCCTGCTCCAGCGCGGCGGCGGTTTCCGCCAGCCCATAGCCGTCCAGGGCCATTTGATAGATACGCCGCACAACCTCGGCGGCCTCCGGGTCGATCACCCAAAAGCGGGGTCCTCCGGGTTCTTGATGTAGCCATAGGGGGGCGGGGACAGCGGTACGCCGGAATTGCCTTTCATTTTGTTCACGATCCGGCGCTTCTTGGAAATATCGCGGGCGTAGTATTCGTTCATGATATTTTTGAACGGGGTAAACTCATTCTCGCCCTCGTCGCTGTCCACTCCGTCGGA
>CANSDP010000023.1 GCA_947645675.1 uncultured Bacillota bacterium | reverse complement strand
GCCAAGGTGGCCGTCATCTCCTCCGCCCTGTGCGGCATGGTGTCCGGCTCCTCCGTGGGCAACACCGTCACCACTGGCTCGGTCACCATCCCCATGATGAAGAAGACCGGCTATAAGGGCGAGTTCGCCGGGGCCGTAGAGGCCGCCGCCTCCACTGGCGGTCAGATCATGCCTCCCATCATGGGCGCCGCCGCCTTCATCATGGCTGAGACCACCGGTATCCCCTATCAGGAGATCGTGGTGCTGGCCATCCTGCCCGCTTTCCTGTACTTTGCCGGCATCTTCATCGCCGTACACCTGGAGGCCAAGAAGCTGGGCCTGAAGGGCATCCCCAAGAACGAGCTGCCCAAGTTCAAGGAGCTGGCTCCCAAGCTGTACCTGCTTCTGCCCCTGATCGTCCTGGTGGTCCTGGTATCCACCGGTACCCGGAGCATGGCTTTCTCCGCCGCCATCGCCATCATGATCGCCATCGCGGTGGGCGCGGTGAATATCTTTGTCAACAAGGCCCTGGGCATTACGGATACCTCTGACAATATCACCATTGTCAAGATCCTGGACTCCCTGGAGGCCGGAGCCAAGGGCACCATCTCGGTGGCCGCGGCCTGCTCCATGGCCGGCATCGTGGCCGGCTGCGTCACCAGCACCGGCCTGGCCAGCGACCTGCTGCGGGCCATCCTGTCCGTCTCCGGCGGCGTGAAGATTGTGGCTCTGTTCCTGACCATGCTGTGCTGCATCGTGCTGGGCATGGGCGTGCCTACCACCGCCAACTACTGCATTATGGCCGCCACCTGCGCCCCCATCCTGATGAGCGACCAGATCGGCATCAAGATGATCTGCGCCCACTTCTTCGTGTTCTACTTCGGTATCGTGGCTGACATCACCCCTCCCGTGGCCCTGGCCGCCTATGCGGGCTCCGCTATCGCCAAGTCCCCGCCCATGAAGACGGCCTTCAACGCTACCAAGCTGGCTATCGCCGCCTTTGTGGTGCCCTACATCTTTGCCCTGAATCCCGCCATGCTGTTCCAGTTTGAGGCGGGCACCAGCCCCACTATGAAGGTGGTTCAGTCCGTCCTCATTGTGATTACCTCCCTGGCCGGTCTGTTCGGCGTGGCCGCCGCCCTGAACGGACATCTGTACAAGCCGATGAACCCCCTGTTCCGCGTCCTCATCGCCGCCGGCGGACTGTGTATGATGATCCCCGGCGAGCTCACCGACGTGATCGGCGTGGTGATCGTGGTGGGCATCGTGGTGCTCCAGCGCATGAGCGCCAAAAAAGGAGCCCTGACGTAACCTCTCTCCAATTAGATAAATCAGACAACCGGCGGGATTTTTTATCCCCGCCGGTTGTGATACTTTTGAACAGCTTTTCCTTGAAAGAGTACATGTTTTATGATAAAATAAAACAATACTATCACAGTACGGCGACGAAGCGCGGAAGAAAAAACAGACAGGAGAAACAGATGAAAGGTATCGTACTCGCCGCGGGGAAGGGGACCCGCCTCTATCCAATGACCAAGCCGGTGTGCAAGCCCCTGCTGCCGGTGTATGACAAGCCGCTGATCTACTATCCCATCGCCATTCTGATGCAGGCGGGTATCTCGGACATTCTGGTCATCGTCCCGCCGGAGGAGACGGCCACCTTCCAGGCCCTGCTGGGGGATGGAAGGCAGTATGGACTGCGTATTGAGTACGCCGAGCAGCCGGTGGCCCGGGGCATCGCCGACGCCCTGCTGATTGGGCAGGAGTTTGTAGGAAACGACCGGGTGTGTCTGGTGCTGGGGGACAACATCTTCTATGCCCCCACCCTGGCCTCCACCCTGAAGCGGGCCGCCGCCAACGACCGGGGTTCCACCGTTTTCGGCTATTGGGTGGAGGACCCCCGTCCCTTCGGTGTGGTGGAGTTCGACCAGGACGGCCGGGCCATCTCCATTGAGGAGAAGCCCCGGTATCCCAAATCCAACTATATCATTCCCGGCCTGTATTTCTATGACCATCAGGTGATGGAGATCGCCAACCAGCTGAAGCCCTCCGCCCGGGGGGAGCTGGAAATCACCGACGTGAATCTGGAGTATCTCCGCCGGGGCCAGCTCCAGGTGATTCCCCTGGAAAAGAACTTTACCTGGCTGGACGCGGGCACCGCCGACAGCCTGCTGACGGCGGGGGAGACCATCAAGCGCATTCAGGACACCACCGGCCGCTATGTGGGCTGTCTGGAGGAACTGGCCCTCTATGAGGGCTGGATTACAGAGGAGCAGGTCCACAGGAGCGGCGACGAGCTGTCCATGACTTTGTATGGGAAATATCTTCAGTGCCTCTGACAGGGGGGGAGCCATGAAACGTATCCTGATGCTGGCTACCGGGGGGACCATCGCCTCCATGGAGAGCGGCCAGGGGCTGAGCCCCGCCATTACCTCGGAGGAGCTGCTCAGCCACGTTCCGGCGGTGGGGGAGCTGTGCCAGGTGGAGGCCGTCCAGCTGATGAACCTGGACAGCACCAATGTGGGTCCCGGCCACTGGCTGGAGATAGCCGGGGCGGTCCGGGAGCGGTATGACCAATATGACGGCTTCGTCATCACCCACGGCACCGACACCATGGCCTACACCGCCGCCGCCCTGTCCTACCTGATTCAGGACTCTCCCAAGCCCATCGTCATTACCGGCTCACAGAAGTCCATCGCCCTCAACGACACCGACGCCCGGAGGAACCTGTACGACAGCTTCCTCTACGCCGCCGACCGGGACTCCCATGACGTGAGCCTGGTGTTCGATGGGAGGGTGATTCTGGGCACCCGGGCCCGGAAGGAGCGCAGCAAGAGCTTTAACGCCTTTTCCTGTGTGGACTACCCCGAGCGGGCGGTGATCCGGGACGGGAAGCTGATCCGCTATCTGGCCCCCCGGGCCTACGCCTACGGGGCGGAGCCCGCCTTCTACGACAGGCTGGAGGACACGGTTCTCCTCCTCACCCTCATCCCCGGCATGGGGGCGGAGGCCCTTCGGCTGTTAAAGGACAGCTATCAGGCGGCAATTTTGCAGTCCTTCGGGGTGGGCGGCCTGCCCGGCGGGGGGAGCGGCCCCCTGGCTCAGGCGATTGAGGAGTGGCTGTCCGCCGGAAAGACCATCGTGGTTATGACCCAGGTGCCCTATGAGGGCAGCGATATGGCGGTTTATCAGGTGGGTCAACAGGTGAAGGAGCGCTTCCAGCTGATGGAGGCCTATAACATGACCCTGGAGGCCGCGACCGCCAAGCTGATGTGGGTGCTGGGCCAGACCCGGGACCCGGAGCGGGTCCGGGAGCTGTTTTACCGCCCTGTGCAATTTGACGTGATCCGTTAGTTTGACAGAATGGAGGACCCCATGAAGCGCACGCGCTATATCTTCGTTTTTTTTCTTTTGCTGTTGTGCGCCCTTCTGCCCGCCCTGGCGGCTCCGGAGAGCTATAAAACAACGGTGCTCTTTACGCATGACCTGCACTCCCACTTCCTGCCCCAGGCGGACGGAGAGGGGGGCGAGTCGGGTGGATACGCCCGGCTGAACACCGCCCTGAACCGGGAGCGGGCCAAATATCCCGACGCCCTGACAGTGGACGGGGGGGATTTCTCCATCGGCTCGCTGATTCAGACGCTGTACACCACCCAAGGGGCGGAGCTGCGCACCATGGGGGCCATGGGGTATGACGCCGCCGCCGTGGGCAATCATGAGTTTGACCACACCGGGACGGGCTTCGCCTCTATGCTCAACGCCGCAGTCAACAGCGGCGACCGGCTCCCGGCCCTGCTGATGGCCAATTACAAGCCCGCCGACGGCAATCCGGATAAGCTGGACATTCAGCGGGCGATGGCCGCCTACGGCGTGCAGGACTATATGCTCCTGGAGCGGGGCGGGGTCACATACGGCATCTTCGGCCTGATGGGGGTGGATTCCGACTCCTGCGCCCCCTCCTCCGGCTTCGTGCTGGGGGACATGGCCGGCAATGCCCAGCGGTGCGTGGACGCCCTGAAGGCGGAGGGCGCCCAGTTTATTATCTGTCTGTCCCACTCGGGGACCAACGAGAAAAAGAAGCTGTCGGAGGACGAGCAGCTGGCCCAGGCGGTGCCGGAGATTGACCTGATCGTCTCCGGCCACACACACAGCACCCTGACGGAGCCCATTGTGGTGGGGGACACCTATATCGTCTCCGCCGGGCCTTATTGTGAAAACCTGGGCTCCATCACGCTGAGCTGGACGGAGGACGGAGCCAAGACCCTGACCGACTACCACCTCATCCCCATTGACGAGACCCTGACCGACGACCGGGAGATCAGCCTGCTGGTGGAGCAGTGGAAGCGGCAGGTAGGGGGGACCTATCTGGGCCGGTACGGCCTGACCTATGACCAGGCGCTCACCCGGACGGACTTCGACCTGCCTACTCCGGTCTCCGGGGTCCAGAGCGGCAGCGCCCTGGGGGAGCTGGTGGCTGATTCCTTCCTCTGGGCCGCGCAAAACCTGGAGGCGGACAGCCCCGATGTGCCCACAGTCACCGTCACCGCTGACGGAGTGCTGAGAGCCCCCCTGGCCACCGGAGAAATTACCACCTCTATGGCCTTCGACGTGCTGTCTATGGGGGTGGGGAGCGACGGCACCTCAGGCTTCCCCCTGGTGGGGGTGTACCTCACCGGCAAAGAGCTGAAGGCCGCCGCCGAGGTGGACGCCTCGGTGACCCCGCTGATGCCAGCCGCCCAGCTGTATATGGCGGGGCTGGAGTACTCCTTCAACACCCACCGGATGTTTTTCAACCGGGTGACCGACATTCAACTGGCCCAGCGGGTGGATTTTATGCACAGTGCATCCGTTACCATGCCGGATGGCACCCAGGCGCCTCCAACTGGAGGTGACCACGTGTTTTATGAGGACCTGGAGGACGACCAGCTCTACCGAGTGGTTACCGGCATGTACTCCGCGCAGATGCTGAGTACGGTGAAGGGCAAGTCTATGGGCCTGCTGTCCCTGGAGCCCAAAATGGCCGACGGGAGCCCCGTCACCGATTTCGAGGCCTGCATCCTCCGGGATAAAAACGGAAACGAGATCAAGGAGTGGTACGCCCTGGCGGCTTACCTCCAGTCCTTCGGGGAGGAGGGGCTCTCTCGCCGTTACTCCTATCCCAACGGCGACGGCCGAAAGGATGTCAGCCACAGCTGGAACCCCATCGAGCTGGTGAAGAACCCCAGCTGGATCACCCTGGCGGCGCTGGCGGTCCTGACTGCGGTGGTGGTTCTGGCGGTCTTTCTCATCCGCTGGCTCCACTACGCCCGAAAGCGCCGGAGATACGGCAAGGGGACCCGGTGTTAAACCTGTGATCTGCGCGGCTTTTGCCGCTGGCAATATAGAGCGATGAAAAAGGAACAACTCTGACAGGAGGAGAAACAGTGAAGAAGTATGAAATCGCGAAGAAAAGGGTGCTGACGCCTGAGATTTCTCAGATCTCGGTGTACGCGCCCCTGGTGGCCGCCAAGGCCAAGGCGGGCCAGTTCATCATTCTGCGGGTGGACGAGGCGGGAGAGCGGATTCCCCTCACCATCTCCAGCGCGGTGGACGGTCTGGTCACCGTAATCTATCAGAAAATCGGCGGCACTACCCTGGCTCTGGACGAGCTGAACGAGGGCGACTGCCTCCAGGACTTCGTGGGCCCCCTGGGCCTGCCCACCGAGGTGGAGGACCTGGGTCGGGTGGCCGTTCTGGGCGGCGGACTGGGCTGCGCCATCGCCCTGCCTGTGGCCCGTGCCCTCCATCAGGCCGGCAATCAGGTGGACCTGATCGGCGGCTTTAAGACCAAGGAGATCGTCATCCTGGAGGAGGAGATGGGCCAGGCCTGCACCGACCTGCACATCTGCACCGACGACGGCACCTATGGCTACCACGGCTTTGTCACCGGCAAGCTGGAGGAGCTCATCAACAGCGGGGTGAAGTTTGACCATGTGTTTGCCATCGGCCCCCTGCTGATGATGAAGTTTGCCTGCAAGCTTACCGAGAAATACAACATCCCCACCACCGTGAGCATGAACCCCATTATGATCGACGGCACGGGCATGTGCGGCTGCTGCCGCCTCACCGTGGACGGCGAGGTGAAGTTCGCCTGTGTGGACGGCCCCGACTTCGACGGCCACAAGGTGGACTTTGATGAGGTCATCGCCCGCAACGCGACCTATAAGGAACAGGAGGCCGAGGCGAAGGAGAAGCACCTGTGCCGCCTGGGAGGAGGTGCCATGAATGGCTAATACACAGAATGTAAGAACCCTCATGGGGGACCAGGACCCAGTCAACCGCACCACAAACTTTAAAGAGGTGGCCCTGGGCTACTCCACCGGCGCGGCCATGAACGAGGCTGACCGCTGCCTGAACTGCAAGAACAAGCCCTGCGTCAGCGGGTGCCCTGTGGGCATCCCCATCCCCGACTTCCTGCGCAAGGTGGCCGACGGCGACATTGGCGGGGCCTATGAGATTCTGTCCGCCGCCAACGCCCTGCCCGCCATCTCCGGCCGGGTCTGCCCCCAGGAGACCCAGTGCGAGGGCAAGTGCGTCCGGGGCATCAAGGGCGAGCCCATCGCCATCGGCCGCATTGAGCGCTTCGTGGCCGACTGGGCCGCGTTCCGGGGCATCACCGACAAGGTGGAGCCCGTCCCCAGCAACGGCCATAAGGTGGCTGTCATCGGCTCCGGCCCCGCCGGCCTGACCTGCGCCGGCGAGCTGGCCCGCATGGGCTATGAGGTCACCATCTATGAGGCCTTCCACGTGGCCGGCGGCGTGCTCAGCTACGGCATCCCCGAGTTCCGTCTGCCCAAGGCGGTGGTCAAGCGGGAGGTGGAAAAGCTGGAGAAGATGGGCGTCAAAATCGAGCTGAATATGGTCATCGGCAAGGTGCTCACCATCACCGAGCTCTTTGAGCAGCAGGGCTTTGAGGCCGTTTTCATTGGCTCCGGCGCGGGTCTGCCCATGTTTATGAAGATTCCCGGCGAGGGACTGGTGGGCGTGTACTCCGCCAACGAGTACCTCACCCGCATCAACCTGATGAAGGCGTATCAGAAGGAGTCCCCCACCCCCGTCCTGCGGAACAAGAAGGTGGCGGTGGTGGGCGGCGGAAACGTGGCCATGGACGCCGCCCGGTGCGCCAAGCGCCTGGGGGCCGAGGTCCACATCGTCTACCGCCGCTCCGATGAGGAGCTGCCCGCCCGCGCCGAGGAGGTCCACCACGCCAGGCAGGAGGGCATTATCTTCGATCTGCTCACCAACCCCGTATCCATCGAGGGGGACGAGAAGGGGCAGGTCCAGTCCATCACCTGCGTGAAGATGGAGCTGGGCGAGCCCGACGCCTCCGGACGCCGCCGCCCCATGGCCGTCCCGGGCAGTGAGTTCAAGATGGAGGTAGACGCTGTCATCATGTCTCTGGGTACCCAGCCCAACCCCATGAGCTACGACGGAACCCCTGGTCTGGAGAAGACCAAAAAGGGCTGTGTGGCCGCGGACGAGAAGGGGTGTACGTCCTGCCCGGCCATCTTCGCCGGCGGCGACGCCGCCACCGGAGCCGCCACCGTCATTCTGGCGATGGGCGCCGGCAAGAACGCCGCCAAGTCCATCGACGAGTATATCAAGAGCAAGAAATAAGATGTTCCGGACCTGTCTTCCCCCTCGCCGGGGCGGAGGCGGGTCCGGCGCTTTTCCGGTCATATTCCACAGCTTATCCTCATAGATTGTAAGGAAATACCGGCTGACGATAAGGCCGAAGGAGGAATTGCAGTGGAAGATCGCAAAATCTATGAGGATATTGCGCTCCGTACCGAGGGCGATATCTACATCGGCGTGGTTGGGCCGGTCCGGACAGGAAAATCCACCTTTATCAAGCGCTTTATGGAGACCCTGGTCATCCCCAACATCGAGAACGTCTACCGCCGGGAGCGGGCCCGGGATGAGCTGCCCCAGAGCGGCTCCGGCAGGACCATCATGACGGCGGAGCCCAAGTTCGTCCCTGAGGAGGCAGTGTCGGTCACGGTGGACGGCGGAGCGGCCTTTCAGATGCGGATGATCGACTGCGTGGGCTATCTGGTGCCCAGCGCCGTAGGCCAGATGGAGGGGGAGGCCGAGCGGATGGTCACCACCCCCTGGTTCGAGCATGAGATTCCCATGGCGGAGGCGGCGGAGATCGGCACCCGCAAGGTGATTTCGGAGCACTCCACCATCGGCGTGGTGGTCACCACCGACGGCACCATTACCGACATCCCCCGGGAGGACTACCTGGAGGCGGAGGAGCGGGTTATCTCCGAGCTGAAGGAGCTGGGCAAGCCCTTTGTGGTGCTGCTCAACTCCGCCAGCCCCGGCTCCGACCGGGCCCGGGCCATCCGGGCCGACATCGCCCAGCGGTACGACGTGACCTGCGTGGCGGCCAACTGCCTGGAGCTGGATCAGGAGGAGATCAACGCCGTTTTGAAGAGCGTCCTGTATGAGTTCCCGGTGAAGGAGCTGGACCTGTTCCTGCCCCCCTGGGTGGACGCCCTGCCCCAGGAGCACCCCATCAAATCGGCTCTCTACGGGGCCATCCGGGAGGGGACCGCCCAGCTCCGCCGCATCCGGGATGTGGACAGCGCGGTGAGCTCCTTCCGGGACTGCGAGGTGGTCAGCGATGCCCGCATCTCCAACATCGACCTGGGCACCGGCGTCTCCGCCGCTCTGCTGGAGCTGCCCCGATCCCTGTTTTACAACACCCTGTCCCAGCAGTCCGGCTTTACCATCGGGGACGACGGCGACCTGATGGCCCTGCTCACCCAGCTGGCCGGGGTGAAGCGGTCCTATGACAAGGTGGCGGACGCCCTGCGCCAGGTGGAGGAGACGGGCTACGGCATCGTGGTGCCACCCATCGACTCCCTGGTGCTGGAGGAGCCCGAGATCATGAAGCAGGGCGGCCGGTACGGCGTCCGGCTGAAGGCCAGCGCCCCGTCGATCCACATGATCCGCGCCGACATCGAGACCGAGGTCTCCCCCATCGTGGGCGGAGAGAAGCAGAGCGAGGATATGATCCAATATCTGCTCCAGGAGTATGAGGGGGACTCCAGCCGTATCTGGGAGGCCAACATTTTTGGAAAATCCCTCCATGAGCTGGTGAACGAGGACTTGAACTCCAAGATCAACCGCATGCCCGAGGACGCCCGGACCAAGCTTCGGGAGACCCTTCAGCGCATCATCAACGAGGGCTCCGGCGGACTGATCTGCATCATTCTGTGACCCTCCGGCCCCCGCCAAAGCGGCGGGGGTCCCTGTGTTTTGCCCGAAAATTATTTTTCCAAGGGAAAAGGTGGAAAAACAGAAAGAGGACTGCCCAAACTGGAAATTTCGGCAAATTTCAATCATATTCATGATTTAGTCACACATTTCCTGCATAATGGTCGGGAGGTGATTTTTGTGACATTCAGCGAAAGGCTCCGGCAGCTGCGTCAGGAGAAAAAAATGACTCAGGCCGCGTTAGGCCAGGCAATCGATATTTCCCCGAGAATGATCAGTTTCTATGAGAGCGGTAACCATTTTCCCCGGGATGAGGTGATTTTAAAGCGGCTTGCGGACCTGTTTGCAGTGAGTATGGATTACCTCATGGGTCATTCCGAGCTGCGGGAGGAGTCCTCCCTGAAGCGGCTGTGCGGGGTCTACAAGGAGCTGTCCTCGTCGGACCGGCGGACGGTCATGGACTTTATGGATTTTCTGCTGGAAAAGTCAAAGCGTGCCTAAGCGGACAAAAGCGTATTGATTGGGAGAGAGTGTGTTGTGAGTGAATGGCGCGGCGTTTGCCGCGCTGTTTTTTTAATTATAAGCATATAATTTGCATGCAATTTTAAGCTTAGAGCAGGAAATAGTATACCATATGCACATTATAACAAGAATGAGGCGCATGGAATGGAGAAACGGGCAATTAAAAATATAGGCCTTCGAGTCAGTCCGGAGGTCCACAAAAAGCTGCGCTATATTGCGGAATATGAGGGGCGGACCATCAACGGGCAGGCGTACTACCTGATTCTATCCTGTATTCGGGAGTTTGAGAAGGAGCACGGCCCTATCCCGGAGGACGAGCTGAAATGAAGGTCTGGGAGAGGGTGCTGGACCTGTTGTTCCCGCCCAAGTGCCCCTTCTGCCAGAAGATTCTGGACGACCCCCGGGCTCCCCTGTGCCCCGGGTGCCAGGGGAAGCTGCCCTGGCTGGAGGGGAGAGCGGGGGAGCGGAGGATTGATTTTGCCGATGGCTGCTGGTCGCCGCTGGCCTACGACGGCCTGGTGCGCTCGGCCGTCCACCACTATAAATTCCACCGGGTCCGGGCGCTGGGAGATCCCCTCGCCGTCCTGATGGCCCAATGCCTCGCCGGCCGTCTGCCCCAGGGGGCCGATCTGATCTGCTGGGCCCCTCTGTCCAAGGAGCGGTTCCGCCAGCGGGGCTTCAATCAGGCGGAGCTTCTGGCCCGGGAGATCGGGCGGATGCTGTCCATTCCGGCGGAGCCCCTTTTGGAGAAGGTGAAGGACACCGGCCCCCAGTCCGACCTGGAGGAGGAGAGCGCCCGCCGGGCCAACGCCCGGGGAGCCTACGCCCTGCTGCCCGGCGTCAGCCTGACGGACAGGCGCGTGGTGCTGGTGGACGACGTGGTTACCACCGGCTCCACCCTCAGCGAGCTGTGCGCCCTTCTGCGGCAGGCGGGGGCGGCGGAGGTGTACTGCCTCACCCTGGCCCGGGCCAGAGGAGATGGGCATCAAAGCGAGTCCCCGAAAAAACAGGAAAATTGTTAGAAAAAATGGTTGAAAACCCGTGAGGCTCAGGCTATAATATAGAGTGGAACGAAAGGACCGCCCCCGGCGGCCATCAGATAGACAAAATTGACAAGGATAAGGTGGAACAACTTATGGGTTTCTTTAGTAAAGATATCGGCATCGACCTGGGCACCGCCTCGGTTTTGGTATATATCCGCAACAAGGGCGTGGTTCTGCGGGAGCCCTCCGTGGTGGCCATGGACAAGAATACCGGCAAGCTTCTCAAGGTGGGTACCGAGGCTCAGGCCATGCTGGGCCGTACCCCGGGCAACATCGTGGCCATGCGCCCCCTGCGGGAGGGCGTCATCTCCGACTACGACATGACCGAGCGGATGCTGAAGGAATTTATCAAAAAGGTGACCTCCTTCTCCCTGTTCAAGCCCCGCCTGCTGATCTGCGTCCCCTCGGGCATCACCGAGGTGGAGGAGCGCGCGGTGGTGGACGCCGGCATTCAGGCGGGCGCCCGCCGGGCCTACCTGATCGAGGAGCCCGTAGCCGCCGCCATCGGCGCCGGCATCGACATCACCAAGCCCGACGGCCATATGGTGGTGGATATTGGCGGCGGCACCGCCGACATCGCCGTCATCTCCCTGGGCGGCGTGGTGGAGTCCGCCTCCATCAAGGTGGCCGGCGACAAGTTCGACGAGGCGGTGGTAAAGTATATCCGCCGCAAGCACAACGTCCTCATCGGCGACCGCACCGCCGAGGAACTGAAAATGAATATCGGCTGTGTATTCCCCCGTCCCGAAGAGGTGGTCATGGAGATCAAGGGCCGCTGCCTCATGACCGGCCTGCCCCGGGTGTTCAACGTCACCTCCAGCGAGATGATCGAGGCCTTCGACGAGACCTCCTCCGCCATTCTGGAGGCCATCCACGGCGTTCTGGAGCGCACCCCCCCCGAGCTGGTGGCCGATATCTCCACTAACGGCATCATCATGACCGGCGGCGGCTCTCTGCTGTGGGGCTTTGACAAGCTGGTCCAGTCCCATACCGGCATCGAGACCCATGTGGCCGACGACGCCATCTCCTGCGTGGCCTACGGCACCGGCAAGAGCCTGGAGAGCTTGGACCAGATGCAGGACGGCACCATGAACCTGTCCCGGCGCAAGCAGATGAATTATTAAGGCAAAACAGCCGGCCAGAGGCCGGCTGTTTTTATAGGAGGAACGACAGATGGAAACAGTGGAAGAAGTCCTGCAAACGGTAGGCAAAACCATAGGCGTCAAGGACCTGACGTTAGGCCTTCTGCTTCGGATCGCCGTCATGTTTCTGATCGGAATGCTGGTTATCCGGGTGCTGATGAAGACGGTGGACCGCCTGCTGGCCCGGTCCCAGAAGGTGGAGGCCATTCGGAGCTATATCCACACCGCCGTAAATATTTTCCTCTGGGTTCTGCTGGTCCTGATGCTGGCGGGCACCCTGGATGTGGATGTCACGTCCATCATCGCCATGCTCAGCGTGGCCGGGCTGGCTGTGTCCATGGCGCTGCAAAATACCCTGTCCAACCTGGCCGGGGGGCTGGTCCTTCTGGTGACCAAGCCCTTCGTGGTGGGGGACTATGTAGAGGCCGACGGCATCAGCGGCACCATCGCCGCGGTGGATATGTCCTATACTGCCTTCGTGACCCCGGACAACAAGCAGATCTTTGTCCCCAACAGCCAGCTCTCCGCCACAAGGATCACCAACTTCAACCGCCTGGGCAAGCGGCGGATGGACCTGAAGTTTACCGCCTCCTACGACGCCCCCACCGCCCAGGTCCGGGCCGCCCTCCAGGAGGCGCTGGAGGCCGTCCCCGGCATCATGGGCGATCCAGCCCCGGCCATTTTCCTGTCGGAGTATCAGGCCAGCAGCATCGAGTATTTGGTCCGCCTGTGGACCCTCTCCGGGGACTACTGGGACGTGTACTACGCCCTTCTGGAGGGAGTACGGGACACCTTCGCGCGCCATGGGGTGGAGATGACCTATGACCATTTGAACGTACATATCGTGGAGAAATAGCTACGGCATGGCCAGCCCGTGGAGAAAACCGTCCAGCCGGGGGGAGAGGACTTCGCCGCCCACCACGGTGTTTTTGCAGACCAGCAGGTTGGCCTGCACCCCGCTCTCGCCGGTGGGGTAGTTGAACACCTCATAGGTATACCGCTTCACCCGCTTCCCGGCGTACTCCTCCAGGTCGAAGCCCTGCCCGGTCTGGAGGGCCAGATATTCGGTGTAGCTGGCATCCATCTCCTCGGGGATGAGCAGCTCCTGAGTGGAAACGGGCTCCTCTGACACCTGCCAGCCGTAGGCGGACAGATACTCCACCCGGTCGGCGTTGGTCCGGATGCCCTTGGGGCTGGGGGTTCCCGGGGCGGACACCTCCTGGGTGAGGGCCCGCCCGAAGTTCAGGGCGATGGCGCAGCAGCACAGCAATGCGGCGGCGGCCACCCCCAGGGTCAGCCTCCGTTTTGGGACCTTCGCGGTCATAATCAACACAGCGCATCTCTCCTTCCGTGGCGTGTTTTCTTTTTAAAGTATGCGGCGGGGCGGGAGGATATGTCTGTAGGGGCGGGTATTACCCGCCCGCTCTTACAAGAGACGGCCTATGATTTTTCGGGCGGATGATATCCGCCCCTACACACAGAAACCGGAGGAGAGCTATGGAGCGCATCGACAAGCTGTTATCCTCCACCGGCCGGTGGAGCCGGAGGGAGGTCAAGGACCTGATGCGGCAGGGCCGGGTCCGGCTGGACGGAAGGCCGGTGTCCCGCCCGGAGGAGAAGGCCGACCCGGCGTCCGCCTGCCTGACGGTGGACGGGGACCGGGTGGACTGCTCCCCCTATGTCTACATCATGCTCCACAAGCCGGCGGGGCTCCTGTCCGCCACCGAGGACCGGGACCAGCCCACAGTGCTGGACCTTCTGCCTCCCGCGCTGAGGCGGCGGGGGCTGTTCCCGGTGGGACGGCTGGACAAGGATACCACCGGCCTGCTCCTCCTCACCGACGACGGGGCGCTGGCCCACCGGCTTCTCTCCCCCAGGAGCCATGTGGACAAGGTATACCTGGCTCAGGTGGAGGGCCGGGTGGACCAGGCGGACCGGGAGGCCCTGGCGGCGGGTCTGGTGCTGGGGGACGGCCTGCGCTGTCTCCCGGCGGGGCTGGAGCCGGTGGGGGACGGCTCCTCCTGCCTGGTAACCCTGCGGGAGGGAAAATACCACCAGGTCAAGCGGATGCTGGCCGCCCGGGGCAAGCCGGTTCTGGCCCTGCACCGTCTTTCCATGGGCCCCTTGACATTGGATGAGGGCCTGAATCCTGGAAATTGGCGGCTTTTAACAGCCGGAGAGCGGGACAAGCTCATGAGAACGGAGCCCTCCCTATAAGAAATTGGGCAAACTGAACAAAAAATTTTAAAAAAAACCTTGCCAAACTGGTCGCCAACCGGTATAATGGGTGAGCAGTAAAAAATTGAGCAGAAATGTAGGAGGGATCGCTGTGTCCAGCAGGATGTTCCAAGGTGTCGTGCTCCAAATGAAGGATAATATCAGCCGTACTGTGGGTGTGGTGGACGCGGAGGGGATCGTGGTCGCATGCAGCGAGCTTACCTGCATCGGCGAGCACTGGTCCGGAGCGGTCGCCGCCATTAACGGCGCGGAAAACGGCCTGGCCCGGTTTGAGGGGAGGACCTTTAAGCCTCTGGCGGGCTGGGGCGCCCAGTTCGACTACGCGGCCTTCGTCAAGGGAGAGGACGAGACGGCCGCCTCCCTGTGCGCTATGGCCGTGGTGGCTTTCAACGGCGCCAAGACCTATTATGAGGAGAAGCACGACAAGGCCACGTTTGTAAAAAATATCATTTCCGACAATATTCTTTTGGGCGACGTGTACACACAGGCTAAAGAACTGCACTTTGTCTCTGAGGTGCCCAGAGCCGCCTTTCTGGTGCGCCAGCTGGGCCCCGCCGACGTGTCCGTCATTGACGTGATCCAGAACCTG
Organism: uncultured Bacillota bacterium; assembly: GCA_947645675.1. Classification (GTDB taxonomy): domain Bacteria; phylum Bacillota; class Clostridia; order Oscillospirales; family Oscillospiraceae; genus Lawsonibacter. The sequence goes on along the minus strand of CANSDP010000023.1, from coordinate 17,568 downwards.
TTCCCGGACAAGCAGTCCGACTTTGTCATCTCCATCAACGAGACCGACGTGGCCCTCATCAAGCAGCTGAACGAGGGGGCCGACTCCAAGGAGCTGGGCAAGATCGCCAAGCAGATTGTCACCGCCGTCACCCAGGAGCTGGGGGTCAAGGTGGTCATCGGCATCGGCACCATCGTCCCCCATATCCGGGACCTGGCCCGGGCCTATAAGGAGGCCGGGGTAGCCATCGACGTGGGCAAGGTCTTTGACACGGAGAAGGCCGTCATCAACTACGAAAACCTGGGCATCGGCCGGCTGATCTATCAGCTGCCCACCATTTTGTGCCAGATGTTCCTCCAGGAGGTCTTTAAAAAGAGCCCTATCGACGCCCTGGATCAGGAGACCCTGCTGACCATCAACAAGTTCTTTGAGAACAACCTGAACGTGTCCGAGACCGCCCGGAAGCTCTTCGTCCACCGGAACACCCTGGTGTACCGGCTGGAAAAGATCAAAAAGCTTACCGGACTGGACCTGCGGGAGTTTGACGACGCCATCACCTTCAAGGTGGCCCTGATGGTCAAGAAGTATCTGATTTCCCGGGGAATCGAGTCGTAAGACGGATACACAAGCCCTTCAGCCCCGCGCCGGACGGCGCGGGGCTTTTCCGCGAAAAAGGGCGAAGAAAAGGAAAAACGTTAACAGAATATTTCTTTACATCACATTTGATCTGTGTTAAACTGAATACTTGAAATGTCCCCGGCCTGACAGAGAGACGCCGTTTCGGGCGGGAGAATTGGCTGAGCGGAGGAGCGGATCGCGCCATGATACGCCTTATTGATGTATATAAAGAGTATGAAAACGGCACCAAGGCCCTGAAAGGGGTCAACCTGCGGATCGACGACGGGGAGTTTGTCTTTTTGGTGGGTCCCTCCGGGTCGGGCAAGTCCACGGTGCTCAAGCTGATTACCGCGGAGATCGCCCCTACCGACGGGCGGCTGATGGTCAACGGCTATAACCTGACCAACATCACCCCCAAGCAGGTGCCCCACATGCGCCGCACCCTGGGCGTTATCTTTCAGGATTTCCGGCTGATCGAGAAAAAGACGGTCTATGACAACCTGTCCTTCGCCATGCGGGCCATCGGGGCCTCCAACCGGGAGCTGAGGCGGCGCATCCCCTATGTCCTCCAGCTGGTGGGGCTGGAGCAGAAGGGGAACCGGTACCCCGGCCAGCTGTCCGGCGGCGAGCAGCAGCGGGTAGCCATCGCCCGGGCGCTGGTGAACAACCCCAGCATGATTATCGCCGACGAGCCCACGGGAAACCTGGACCCTCAGCGCTCGTTGGAGATCATGATGCTTCTGGAGCGCATCAACGAGCTGGGAACCACCGTCCTGGTGGTGACCCATGAGAAAAACCTGGTCAACCGCTTCACCAAGCGGGTAGTGGTGATCGAAAACGGACGAATTATCAGCGACGGAATGGGTGGTTACTACAATGTCGAGAAGATTTGACGCGGGGTATTACGTCAGCGAGGGCGTGCACTCCATCTTTACCCATGGCTTCATGTCCTTCGCCGCGGTGTGTATGATCGTGGCCTGTCTCATTATCATGGGGTCCTTCAGCCTTCTGGCGGTGAACCTGGACAACACCCTGGGGGACCTGGAGAATGAGAATGAGATGATTGTATATATTGACGAAACCCTGAACCTGGGCCAGGCCCAGGCCATGAAGTCCACGCTGGCCCAGGTGGACAACGTGTCCCAGCTCACCTTTGTGAGCCGTCAGCAGGCCCTGGCCGACTTCAAGGCGAAGCACGGCGGGGAAAACTCTGTGATGGCCGACCTGCCCGCCGACGCCCTCCGGGACCGCTACCGAGTCCATGTGGTGGATATCGAAAAGATGGCCGAGACCAAGGCGGCGCTGGAGCAGGTGGAGGGCGTGGGCGATGTCAACGCGGCCACTGAGATCGCCGACGGCTTTGTCATGGTGCGCAATATCGCCACCGGCGTGGCTATGGTGCTGATTGGGATTTTACTGGTGGTGTCCCTGTTCATCATTGCCAACACCATCAAGCTGGCTACCTTCTACCGCCGGGAGGAGATCGCCATTATGAAGATGTGCGGCGCCACCGACGGCTTCATTGAATGGCCCTTTGTGGTGGAGGGGATTTTGCTGGGCCTGTCCGGCGCGCTCATCGCGTTCTTTGCCCAGTGGGGCCTGTATCAGCTGGTAGCCAAGCTGGCCATTCAGGGCAACGGCCTGTCGCTGGTCAGCATCGTCAGCTACAGCTCCATGGCCCCCACCATCCTGATGGTCTTCTGCGCTGTGGGCGCGGTCATCGGCGTGGGAGGGTCGCTGGTAGCCATTCGGAAGTTCTTGCAGGTATAATAGAAAAGGAGGCCGCGGATATGAAGCGCCAGAAGAAACAGAAGATTTTTATGTCAGTCATGGCCGGGATTTTGGCTCTGTTGATGTTGCTGCCCATTTTAGCCAACATCCTGATGTTCTGGTAGGGGAGGGGCGGCTGTGAGCGACACCAGAAAATTTCTGCGCCGGGCGGCGGGGCTGTTCCTGGCCCTGGCGCTTCTGCTCCCCCTGGCCGGACCGGGGACGGTGCTGGAGGCCTCCGCCGTGACCAAGGCGGAGATCGACGCGCTGAAGGGGGACGCCAACGACCTGGCCAGCCAGCGCAAGGACATCCAGAACCAGCTGAAGGCCATCCAGGCGGACAAAAACGCCGCCATCAATAAAAAGGAGCTGATCGAGCGTCAGATTCAGGTCATCCGCCAGGAGATCAACAACATCAACCAGCAAATTGCCATGTACGACCAGCTGATCGCCGAAAAGACGGAGGAGCTGCGTCAGGCCGAGGCCGACGAGGCCGCTCAGTTCGACCTCTTTTGCCGCCGGATGCGGCAGATGGAGGAGCAGGGGGAGGTCTCCTACTGGGCCATTCTGTTTTCCTCCAGCAGCTTTTCCGAGCTTTTGGACAACTACATGATGATCGAGGAGATCATCCAGTATGACAACAAGGTGATGGAGGACCTGGAGGCCCTCCAGGCCCAGGTGACGGTGGACCGGGCTGCTCTGGAGGAGGCCCAGGCCGAGCAGGAGGAGGCCAAGCAGAAGCAGGTGGCCGTCCAACAGGAGCTGAAGGAGCAGGAAAACGAGGTAGATAAGCTTATCGGAGAGATCAGCGCCCGGGAGGATCAGCTGGAGGAGATGGAGGCCGAGCTGAAAAAGGCGGCCAACGACCTGGACGCGGAGATCAAGCGGAAGGAGAAGGAGTACGCCGACCAGATCAAGAATGTGGTCAGCGAGTCCGGCTTCCTGTGGCCTCTGCCCGCCGGACAGAACACCCTGACCTCCTTCTATGGCAACCGGGAGGACCCCTTTACCCACAAGTCCAAGAACCACACCGGCATTGATGTCTCCGCTCCCAAGGGGACCCCCATTTACGCCGCCAAGAGCGGGGTGGTTACCACCTCCAAGCTGGGCAGCGGTTCCAGCTGGGCCTACGGTGAGCATGTGGTCCTCTCCCACAGCGACGGAACCAGCACCCTGTACGCCCACATGAGCGCCCGCAACGTCACCCAGGGCCAGACTGTCAAGCAGGGGGCGGTCATCGGCTATGTGGGCACCACAGGCCGGTCCACCGGAAACCACCTTCACTTCGAGGTCCGGGTCCACGGCGACCGGAGAGACCCGCTGAGCTATTTTAAGGATAAAACCCTGTATTTCAGCGGCAAGGGCGGAAAGATTAAGGTGCAGTAAAGAGAAATCCGGAGGAATATTTACAGCGGGGCCGGGACCTGGACAGGTCCTGACCCCGCTGCTTCTTTATGGGAACGGGCTGAATTTGGCGAAAAGCAGTTGCGGTTGAGGGAATATTCTGATAAAGTATCCTTGAGAAAAAAGACGCGCCGGAAGGAGAACGTTTTCATGGCTAGACTGGACGCGAAGCTGTTCGGCACGCCCCAGGTCACGGCGGACGGCAGGCCAGTGAGCCTTCCCTATAAAAAGGCGGACGCCCTGCTGTACTATCTGCTGTTGAAGCGCCAAGCGCCCCGCAGCGAGCTGACCGGCCTTCTCTGGCCCGACGCGGACAGCCAGACCGCCCTGAAAAATCTGCGCCACGCCATCTATTCCATCCGGAAGGGGCTGGGCTGGGACCCCTTTCAGGGGGGACGGCGGTCCGTTTTGGAGATATCCCCAGAGGCGGAGATCTGGTGCGATGTGTCGGAGTATCTGACCTCCGGCCGTCTGGAGCTGTACGGTGGAGAGCTCCTGAAGGGCTTCTCCCTCCCCGCGGAACGGGGCTTTGAGGAGTGGCTGGAGGGGGAGCGGGCCACCCTTCAGACGGGCTACCTCCGGCAGCTGCTGGAGGAGGGAAGCCGGGCACTGGACCGGGGGGAGCTGGACCAGGCGGAGCGGCGCTGCCTGGACTATCTGGAGGTTGACCCGGTGGAGGAGAACGCCGTGGTTCTGTTGATGCGGGTGTGCTGTGCCCGGAGGCAGTTCCGCCGGGCCATCGGCCTGTATCAGGATCTGAGCCACCGGCTGTCCTGCGAGTTCGGCATCTCCCCCTTGAAGGAGACCACCTCCCTCTATTATAAGATCGCCGACCAGTGGAACGAGTGCTCCGCCCAGCCGGAGGAGCCCCGGGAGACGCTGATGGGCAAGGAGGCCGCCCTGCGGGAGCTGCTGGCCCTGTGCGGTATGGGCGCCGGGACCCGGCAGGGACCGGGCCTCCTCCTGACCGGCGAGGCCGGAGTGGGCAAAACCTACCTGCTGGACCATTTTCTCAGTCATCACGACCTGTCCGGCTGGATGGTCTGCCGGGGCTACTGCTATCAGACTGAGATGGGCGGCTCCCTGGCGGTGTGGAACTCCATCATTATGGCCCTGGTGGCCGAGCTGGAGCTGCGCCATATCCCCATTCCGGCCAACTACGCCCGGACCGCCGCCGCCCTGTTTCCCGGCCTGGCTTCGGGGCAGGAGACCCAGCTCACCGATTCGGACTGCGACTTCCCCCTCCAGTCGGACTACTACACCGCCCTGCGCAGCGTGCTGACCATCTTCTCCATCGCGGCCCGAAAGACCCCCATCCTCCTGGTGTTTGAGGACATCCACTGGATGGACCGGAGCAGTATGGAGCTGCTGGCCCTCTTCCTGCGGCGGCTGAACCACCAGAGCGCGGCGGTGATCTGCACCGCCCGGGATATCCTCCCGCCCCACATGGAGGGCTTCGTGGAGGAGGGCCTGCGGGACCATGTGCTCTGCCGCCGGGCCCTGCGCTGTTTTACTCAGGAGGAGACCGGGCGCTTTCTCCACCAGCGGGTGGACGGCGGCCTGGACGGGGACCTGGTGGAGCGGGCCTATCATAACACCGGGGGCAACGCCCTGCTTCTGGCCCAGCTGGCCGACGCCCTGGCCGAGCGGGGGGAGCTGCCCCGGATTCCCGAGGATATCATCGCCTACCGCCTGTCCTCCCTGTCCCAGGACGAACGGCGGGTGCTGGAGCTGGTGGCGGTCTTTACCAGCTGGGCCCCTTTCCAGGCCCTGTCCGCCATCCTGCGCCGGGACCCCCTGGAGCTGACCCACCTGTGCTGTCAGCTGACCCAGAAGAAGCTTCTGGTGGAGTCCACCAGAGAGGGCGGGCTGGAGTACAGCTTCACCCATGAGCGGATCAAGGCCACCGTGGCCCAGCAGCAGTCGGAGTCGGGGCGGCGGCTCCTCCATCTGCGGGTGGCCCGGTATCTGGAGGACCGGTTGGAGGTGGGGCAGACCGCCCCCTACGACCAGCTCATCCACCACTACACCGCCGGCGGGGACCGCTTCCGGACCTTCCGGTACCGGGTGCTCTCCCTCAACGCCTACGCCGGCCTGCGCTATGAGCTGATGCCCACCCTGACCGCCGACCCCAGGACCGGCCTGAGCGGCCCGGACGGCCTGTGGGAGTATTTCCAGACCATGCGCGCGGAGCTGGCCGGCCTGCGCCGCTTCACCCCGGAGCAGGAGGAGCTGGACCGGCTGGAGCTGATCCTCCTCCATGTGGAGAGCCGGTGCTGTATCCACGACGGGCGGTATGAGGAGGGGCTGGAGGTGCTGGCCCGACTGCTGGACTGCTGCGTCCAGACGGGGGACCGGGATATGGAGATTCAGGGACGGCTCCAGCTGGTCTACTACGGCATCCAGACAGGGAACAGCCAGGTCATGGAGGAGCATCTGTCCATTATAGAAGGCCTGCTCAGAGGGAGGGAGCGCTCCCCGGAATACGGCGTCTGCCTCCGCCTCAGCGGCCTGCTGGAGCTGATGCGGGGGAGCTATCCAAAGGCCCGGGAAATTCTGTTCCAGGCCGTCCAGACCTTCCAGGCCCTGGACCCCAAGATGGACGGCCGGTATACCATCAATATCGCCGGCGCGTACAACTATATCGCCGAGACCTACCGCCTGGAGCGGGCCTATGACCAGGCCTTCCGGTACTATGACCAGGCCATCGCCTACAACCGGAACCGGGGCTACTACCCAGGGGCCGCCCTGTTTTACACCAACTACGGCGTGGCGGCCTATCAGAACGGCAGTATGGAAGAGGCCAAGTGCCTGTTCCGCTATGCGGTGGAGCTGTATGAGGAGTCCCATGAGTACAGCGAATATCCCGTGGCCCTGGCCTACCTGGCTCTCTTCGACTGCCAGGAGGGGGAGCCGGACCGGGCGGCGGAGCGGCTGTCCAGGGCGCTGGAGCTGTGCGATACCATCGGCTCCCCCCGGTGGAAGGGAATTACCATTTATATCACCTGGAAGATACGCGAGCTGATAAAGGGGAACCGCTGTCCCGCCCTGGAGGCCCTGTGGCCGGAGGGGGAGGAGGAGCACTGCGTCTGGTGCCTGTCCTACCTCCGCCGCCTCCAGCCCCGGATGGAGACGGCGGAGATGGAGCAGGAGCTGCTTCGGGTGAGGGAGGAGCCCCATCAGAACTGATACAGGAGCAGATAACGGGTCTTACCATCGGGGGTGCGGGCGCTGATGCTCACAGTGTTGTCATCGTCCCAGCCGATGCCCTCCTCATGGAGGTTCTGATAGCCCTCCCGGTCGAACGCGATAAAGGCGCCCTTCTCCAGGTCCACCACACCCAGCTGGGCAATGCCCAAACCTTCCATTTCGGGGTCCATGGAAAAGTACAGCAGTTTGTTTCCGGAGGGGCTGATGGAAAACTCATCGCCCTTTTGGAAGGTAAAGCCCTCTACGGTGGTCTGCACCCCGGTTTTCAGATCGACGATCTGGACCTGTCCCGTCTCGGTGATATAGACACATCTTTTGCCGAATAGCTGAGCGCCATAGGGCTTCTCCTCCCACCACTGGTAGTAGTGGGCTTGATCCAAAGTTTTGATTTTTTGTCCGGAGGAGATGTCATAGGCATAGCAGGTAACAGTTTGCCAGGTATCGTCCTCCTCCGATGTGGTGTGAGTGGTGAGGATCAGCGTGTCGTTGTCTATAAAGTTGGCGGAAGCCTCCTCCTCCAGGCCGGCCAGCTCCTCCAGCCGGGTAAGGGTCTTGGAGTCCAGATCGCACAGCCAGGTATGCTGTCCATTGATTCCGTTGCCGCATGTGATAAAGACCCGGCGCATGTCCTCCGACCAATCCCATGCATATGCGTACTCCAGCTGGTCCGCACCGCTGCCCGATAGAATATCCGCAACCTCTCCGGTACCTAGATGGTAGAGAACGGGGTATTCACTGTAATCCATCTGCCGCCCTTGGGCCAGCTTGAGTAGGATCGCATCGGTGCGGCCGGGGATCTGTTCCACATACCACTCGTCCTCCGGCCGGGTATCAATGCCATGAGGGCTTCCCTGGAAAAGAAACAGCTGTCCCTCCCGGACAAACCAGTACAGCTCTCCCTGATAGCGGATGCCGTCGTAGGCGGTATCGATCTGATTGGTGTGCATGTCTACCTGAACAGGGACCAGTTCATTGTTCTCCACCGTCCAGAATTTATAGTCCAGGAGTGTCCTGTGGTCCTCACTCCAGGTCAGATCATTGAGCAGGCTTCCGGACATGCCATAGTACTTGTCCATTTTGATATACTGGGCCTTGACCAGCTGGCCAATCTCCGCATTGCTGATATTGGGGCCCTCCGGACTGACGCTGCCGCTGGGCACCTGTTCATGTTCCTCCATGCGGAAGAAGGACAGCACCGCCGTGCGCAGCTCCGGGCTGGCGGCGAAGGCGGCGGTAGCCAGACAGGCCGCGGTCAGGACGGCGGCCAGAGCTCCGGCGAGGACCCGGCGGGCCGGGACGCGTGCGTGGTTCTGTTCGGTCTGCTTCATAATACGCTCCTTTAATTCAGCATCGGGGACGATACGGTCCATCGCCCCGCGGTAGTGGTTGATGTTCATATTGAGCCCTCCAATTCCAGCTTCAGCATTTCCCGTCCCCGTTTCAGCCGCATTTTTACCGCTGACTGGCCCAGCTTCAGGATCTCCCCGACCTCTGCCACCGAGTAGCCCTCATAGTAGTGGAGGTGGATGGGCAGCTTGTACCGCTCCGGCAGGGCCATCACAGCGGCCAGGGCCTCCCGCTCCTGGGGCGGGGCGGCGGGGAGGGTGTCCTCCAGCCCGGTGACCCGCCTGCGCCAGAAGCCCCGCAGCTGGTCCCGGCACAGATTGGCGGTCACCCGGAGGAGCCACCGTTTTTCGTGTTCCCCGTCGGAAAAGGCGGGGGCGCGGCTGAGCAGGCGGACAAAGACCTCCTGGGTCACGTCCTCCGCGTCGGCGTGACGGCCCAGGTAGACCATAGCCAAGCGGTAGACCGCCCCGCCCCAGGCGTCGTAGGCCTCTTCGATGTGACGGATTTTGATGGATTGATTCATCCTCTGGCCTCCTTTCACTACAAAAACGATCCGGACCGGAGAAAGGTCACAGGCCGGGAAAGGATTTCTTCCTCTATTTTAACAGAAATGATTCATGTTTGTAACAAATGTTGTTTTGTACGGAAAAACAGTGAATAATCGCAAAAAACGATTGATTTCACATGGAACAAAGAAAAAACGGAGTAAAAACTGAAATTTATTCCGTAAAAGCGGGTAAATATTCCGGTAATATTTGTGCAAATGTCCATTGACGAAACCGGGATAAATCTGCTATGCTAGGCACACATCCTAATGAATAGGGCGGAGGTACGCGATATGTATAGTCAGGAAGCCGTCGTGAACAATCAGGTTGGACTGCATGCCAGACCCGCTACATTTTTCATCCAGAAGGCCAACGAGTTCAAAAGCTCCATCTGGGTGGAAAAGGAGGAGCGCAAGGTCAACGCAAAGAGTCTGCTTGGCGTTCTGTCTCTTGGCATCGTGAAGGGAACTCCCATCAAGCTGATTGCTGATGGCCCCGACGAGAAGGAAGCGGTAGAGGCTCTGTATAAGATGATCTCTTCCGATTTCTCCGAGTAACCAGCAGAATCATGAAAGGCGCCGCAACGCGGCGCCTTTTTTGACGTTTTGCCTCCCTCCAGGCGGGAGGCGTAGGAGGGATACCATGACCTTTGACGAATTAAAAGAGAAGGCCCGCAGCCTCCCGCTGAAGCCAGGCGTCTACATCATGCAGGACGCCCAGAGCACCGTTATCTATGTGGGTAAGGCAAAGGCGCTGAAAAACCGGGTGAGCCAGTATTTTCAGGACTCCGCCTCCCACACCGAAAAGACCCGGGCTATGGTCTCGCAGATCGACCACTTCGACGTCATCATCGCCGACAGCGAGTTTGAAGCCCTGGTGCTGGAGTGCTCCCTCATCAAGCGGCACCAGCCCCGGTACAATATCCTCCTCAAGGACGGAAAGGGCTATCCCTATATTCGCCTGTCCAAGGAGGCCTATCCCCGGTTCTCTCTGGCCTCCAAGGCGGCGGAGGACGGGGCCCGGTACTTCGGCCCCTACGCCGGCCGGCACAGCACCCAGGGCATCATTGACGCCCTGAAAACCGCCCTGCGCCTGCCCTCCTGTAATAAGAAGTTCCCCCGAGACATCGGCAGGGAGCGGCCCTGTCTCAACTTCCATATGGGCAAATGCGACGGCTATTGCCGGGGAGACGAGCTGAAGGAGCAGCACGACCAGGCCATTGTCCAGGCGATGTCTCTGCTGGAGGGCCGGTTTAAGGACGTGCAGAAGGACCTGACCCAGGAGATGGAGCGGGCGGCGGAGGAGCTGCGGTTTGAGCGGGCGGCTCAGCTCCGGGACCGGCTCCGGGCCATTGAGCTGCTGGGCAAGCGGCAGAAGGTAATCGCCGGCTCCCTGGCCGACACCGACGTGGCCGGCTTCTTCCGGGGGACGGCCAAGAGCGCCTTCGTAGTCCTCCACTTCATGGACGGCGAGCTGGCCGCCAAGGACTTTGACCTGCTGGAGACCCCCATGGAGGACGAGGAGGGGGCGGTGCTGTCCTCCTTGATGCGGGAGTACTACGTGGGCCGCACCCGGCTCCCCAAGCAGATTTTGATCCCCTGCGAGCTGCCCGACCAGGTGCCCCTCACCCGGATGCTGTCCGAGCAGGTGGGATACCGGGTGGAGCTCATTACCCCCCAGCGGGGGGCCAAGATGGACCTGATCAAGCTGGCCAATCAGAATGCCCGGGAGGAGGTGGAGCGGGCTACCACCCACGAGGAGCGGCGGAACAAGCTCCTGGAGGCTCTGGGGAAGATGCTCAGCCTGGAGACGCCCCCCAGACGGATGGAGTCCTACGACATCTCCAACACTGGGGCCAGCGATATTGTGGCCTCCATGGTGGTCTATGTGGACGGTAAACCCCTGAAACGGGATTATCGCCGGTTCAAGCTCAAGGACATGGACGGCCCCGACGACTACGCTTCCATGGAGCAGGTGCTCACCCGCCGCTTTCGCCGGTATCTGGACGGGGACGAGAAATTTTCCGACAAGCCCGACCTCCTCCTCATCGACGGCGGCCTGGAGCACGTCAGGGTGGCCCGGCGGGTGCTGGAGGCGCTGAACCTGAATATCCCCGCCTTCGGCATGGTGAAGGACGACCGCCACCGCACCCGGGCCCTGGTCCACCCAGACGGCCGGGAGATCGGTATTCAGTCCATCCCAGCGGTGTTCGCGCTGATCGGCCAAATTCAGGAGGAGACCCACCGCTTTGCCATCGAGTACCACCGCCAGCTCCAGGCGGGGCACGTCAAGACCTCCGTCCTGGACAAAATACCCGGGGTGGGGGAAAAGCGGCGGCAGCAGCTCTTGAAGCGCTTTAAGACCGTGAAGGCCATCAAAGGGGCCTCCCTGGAGCAGCTCCGGGAGGTGGTGCCCAAAAATACAGCCCAGGCGGTGTATGACTATTTCCAGGGCGGAGAGCCGTGATTCACAGGCGGAAATTCCAAGACTTTCCAGCTGAAAAGACCGTCGAATTTTGTAACCACACTGTAACTTGACTACAATTTACGACAAGTGTAGTATCGTAGTTAGAAATACTGATCGTGGAAGCGGTGTGGGGCATGGAACAGTTCATTGGCACAGAGCGGGAAGAGGCGAAGGAGACTCCGCAGGGCGTTGGACTGGGCGCTCTGCGCTCCGGCGGCAAGCGGGCCGCGGGGAGGAAGGGCGTCCGGTTTTCCGTTCTGCTCCTTTTGATTTTGGCGTTGGCGGGAGCCTGCCTGTCCGCCTATCTGGGGGCGGAGCTGGGGCGCGTCCGGAACGAGCTCCTTCTCCTGCGGCAGTCTGAGCCGGCGGAGCCTCCCGACGAACCGCTTCCCCCAGGGGGCGGGGAGGAGCCCCCCGCCGGCGGACCCGCTGCCGGTGACCCCTCTCCCGGGGAGGTCCTCCCGGAGCCGGAGCGCCCCGCCTATCAGGACCTCTACCCGGAGCTCTACGCCCAGCCCCATGAGTGGAACAGCGTGCCTGAGGGTAAGACGGCCTACCTCACCTTTGACGACGGGCCCTCGGCCCGGACCCCGGAGGTGCTGGAGATCCTGGAGCGCTACGGCATCAAGGGGACGTTCTTTGTGGTGAATCAGGGCACGGAGCAGTCCAGACAGTGGATGCGGGACATCGTGGCCGCCGGGCACACCATCGGCGTCCACAGCTATACCCACGACTATGAGACCGTGTACAGCTCGGTGGAGGCCTATCTGGACGATTTTGCCCAGATGTATGATGAGATTTTGGAGGCTACCGGAGTGGCTCCCCAGATCTTCCGCTTTCCCGGCGGGAGCATCAACGCCTACAACGGACAGATTTACCAGGAGATCGTCAGCGAGATGACCCGCAGGGGCTTTGTCTACTACGACTGGAACCGGATGACCGGTGACGCTGTGCGCCGCACTCCCTCTGCCGCCGTGCTGGCCAAGAACGCCCTGTCGGACATCAGGGCCACGGACCGGATTATCCTCCTCGCCCACGACAGCAAGCGATACACCAATATGGTCGCCGCTCTGCCCGACATCATTGAGGGCTATCAGGCGGCTGGCTTTACGCTGGAAGCCCTGACCCCGGAGGTCAAGCCCATTGTCTACGCCTACCCGAACCCCAAATAAATTAGGACCGGAGCCGCTGTGTGACAAGACACAGCGGCTCCGGTTTTTATTTCGCTTTCAGCATCCGGCTGGCGTTTAGAATTGCCAGCACGGACACCCCCACGTCGGCAAAGACTGCCGCCCACATGTTGGCAAGACCTACAGCGGAGAGGATCAGCACCAGCAGCTTCACTCCCAGGGCAAAGACCACGTTCTGCCGCACAATGGACAGAGTCTTGCGGGCGATGCGCACCGCCGCCGTGAGCTTGAGCAGATCGTCGTCCATGAGAACGATGTCCGCCGCCTCGATGGCCGCGTCGGAGCCCAGAGCTCCCATAGCCACCCCGATGTCCGCCCGGGAGAGGACGGGGGCGTCGTTGATGCCGTCCCCCACAAAGACCAGCGTCTCCTTGGGGCTCTTCTCCTGGAGGAGATTTTCCACCCGCTCCACCTTGCCGGCGGGCAGGAGCTGAGAGTAGAACCGGTCCAGGCCCAGCTCGTTGGCCACTGCCTGAGCGGCCCCCTGGGCGTCGCCGGTGAGCATGACGGTCTGCCGCACCCCCGCCGCCTTCAGCTCCCGCAGGGCCTGGGCGGAGGTGGCCTTGGGCTGGTCGGCGATGACCAGATGTCCGGCGTATCTGCCCTCCACCGCCACATGAATGACGGTGCCCGGGTGGTCGTGGTCCAGGGTGAGGGGGATGCCCTCCCGAGCCATCAGCTTTCCATTGCCCGCCAGCACGGTCCGGCCGTCGATCACCGCCCGGACGCCGTGACCGGCGATCTCCTCCACGTCAGCGGCCCGGCTTTGGTCGGGCGTTCCGCCCCAGGCTGCGACAATGGACTTGGAGATGGGGTGGGTGGAGAACTGCTCCGCCAGGGCGGCCAGCTCCAGCAGCTCCTCCTGGGACATTCCATCCGGGTGGACGGCGGTGACGGAAAACTTCCCCTGAGTGAGGGTGCCTGTCTTGTCAAAGACCACCACCCCGGCCTGGGCCAGGGCCTCCAGGTAGTTGCTCCCCTTCACCAAAATGCCCTGCTTGGAAGCGCCCCCGATGCCCCCGAAGAAGCTGAGGGGGATGGAGATGACCAGGGCGCAGGGACAGGACACCACCAGGAAGTTCAGCGCCCGGGGCACCCAAATCCCCCATTGGCCGTCCAGCAGGGAGGGGATTACTGCCAGGGCCAGGGCGGCAAAGACCACGATGGGGGTGTAGTACCGGGCGAATTTGGTAATGAAGTGCTCCGCCTGGGCCTTTTTCTCGCTGGAGTTCTCCACCAGGTCTAGGATACGGGCCACGGTGGACTGTCCGAAGGGTTTCCCTACCTTCACATGGAGCAGGCCGGACAGGTTGACGCAGCCGGAGATTACCTCGTCCCCCGCGGCCACGTCCCGGGGGAGGGATTCGCCGGTGAGGGCGGCGGTGTCCAGAGCGGAAGCCCCCTCCAGAACTACCCCGTCCAGGGGCACCCGCTCCCCGGCCTTGATGACGATCACGTCCCCTACCGCAACCTCCTCCGGGTCCACCTGGACCAGCTGGCCGTCCCTCTGGATGTTGGCATAGTCGGGACGGATGTCCATCAGCTCGGAGATGGACTGCCGGGAGCGGGAGACGGCCACATTCTGGAACAGCTCGCCCACCTGATAAAACAGCATCACCGCCACCGCCTCGGGAAATTCGCCGATGATGAGCGCTCCGATGGTGGCCACGCACATGAGGAAGTTCTCGTCAAAGACCTGCCCGTTCATGATGTTGCGGACGGCTTTCCAGAGCACATCCCAGCCGATCACCAGATAGGGAATCAGAAACAGCGGCCATTTAGCCAGGGCATAGGCCCCACAGCCGCCCTGGTCCTGAATGACACTGAGCAGCGGGATGGGCCCGGACAGCCAGATGGTGGGCAGGAGGAGGGCAGCGGTAAACAACACAAAGGAAATCAGGATGCGCCAGAGCATCTTTTTTTGCTTTCGGGTCATAGGGATTACCTCGTTTCATAGGGGCGGATATCATCCGCCTGTCATAATTGGATCCTTGCTGGAAACGGGCGGATAATATCCGCCCCTACAGCGCGTGTTTTTCCAATACGCCGATGCCCTCGGGCACGCCGCCCGGGATGACCTCCAGGAGCACCGGGGCCAAGGCCAGCCCCTCCAGAAATGTCCGGTAAGTCTCGGGGGTGAAGGCGTGCTCATAGTGAAAGCCTACGCCCTGATAAATCTTAATCATAGCCCCGTAGGCCGTCCCGGCCTTTCCCTGGAGGTAGGTGGGCAGGATAAGCCGCCCGCCGGGGGCGGTGACCCGCCACAGCTCCCGCACCGCCGTTTCCGGCTCCGGGAGGAGGTGGAGCACGTTGGCGGCAATCACGGCGTCAAAGCTGCCGTCCGGGTCGGACAGGGCGGTTACATCCCGCTGGGCGAAGCTGATGTTGGTCAGCCCCCGCTTTGCCGCCTTTTTCCGGGCACGGTCCAGCATGGGCTGAGACTGGTCGGTACATAGCACCGAGGCGGCCCGTTTCGCCGCCGCCAGGGAAAATTCACCTGTCCCGGCGGCGCAGTCCAGCACCCGAGCCCCCACGGGGACAAGCCCGGCCACCCGGGCCGCCGCTGCGGCGTTCACCGTACGGTTGCTCCGCTCCGCCAAGTCGTAAAACCAGGCCCAGCGGTCCCAAAAGGTGCTCACAGCACGATTTCGCAGTCGGGCTCCACCTTACGGCAGCACTTCACAACATCTTTCATCACGGCGTCCACGTCGTCCGCCTCAATGGTCATTTTCTGGGCCATGAAGGAGACGGAGGCGTCAGTGACGCCAGGCAGCTTTTTGATAGCGGTCTCCATTTTGGCGGCGCAGTTGGCGCAGTCCAGGTCGATGAGCTTGAAGGTCTTTTTCATAATAATACATCCTTTCTGAGTTTAAAAGTTGTCGCGCTCTACTCGCAAATGTGTTCCATTCCCTGGTCCAGAATGTGGATCACGTGGCTGTCGGCCAGGGAGTAGTAGACCGTTTTGCCCTCACGGCGGAATTTGACCAGCTTGCTGTTTTTCAGCACCCGGAGCTGATGGGATACGGCGCTTTGGGTGACCTCCATCAGCTTGGCGATGTCGCAGACGCACAGCTCGGACTCCAGGAGAGCGTACAAAATCTTCACCCGGGTGCTGTCGCCGAAGATTTTGAACAGCTCGGCCAGGTCGTAAAGCCGCTCGTCTGGGGGGAGGTTCTGCCGGACCCGGTCCACCGCGGCGTCGTGGACCAGGGCCTCCTCACAGCATGGGACAGATTTCAGTTCCATAGGGAACTCCTTTCTACATATGAGCACTTGTTCATGTGTTTGATTTATTTTAACCCAACGAGCCGCCGGTGTCAAGGGGGAAGGCAAAACTTTTTTTCTTGACAATTTTATAAAAAATAGTTGCTTTTCCTGGAAAGCTGTGCTATGATAACAGTTGCGTTTACAAGCATACCCTCAAGGAAGAAAGAGGTGAAGATAAAATGAAGGAAGGCCTCCACCCCAACTATGAACAGACCACCATCCGGTGCGCCTGCGGCAACGTGATCGAGACTGGCTCCACCAGAAAGGACATCCGAGTAGAAGTGTGCTCCAAGTGTCACCCCTTCTACACCGGCAAGCAGAAGATGGTGGACACCGGTGGCCGTGTCAGCCGCTTCAACAAGAAGTTCGGTCTCGACAAGTAAAACCCTGTGTACAAAAGCCGCACCGTGTATTCGGTGCGGCTTTTTGTATCAAAATGGGGTTGATTTGCATAGAATTCAGGGGGTGCGTGCCCTTAACAAAAAGTAATCATACAAGGAGGAAATTACAATGCGTAAAATTGATCCGAAGCAGCTGGACAAAAATGCCTTTTCCATGATCGGCGACCAGTGGATGCTGATTACCGCCGGGACCGGGGAGAACTGCAACACCATGACCGCCTCCTGGGGTGGGCTGGGGGTGATCTGGGGGGCTCCGTCGGCCACCTGCTACATCCGGCCTCAGCGGTATACCAAAGAGTTCGTGGACCGGGAGGACTTCTTTACCCTGTCCTTCTTCGGGGAGGAGCACCGCAAGGCCCTCCAGCTGTGCGGCTCCAAGAGTGGCCGGGAGGTGGACAAGGTAAAGGAATGCGGCTTTACAGTTCAGACGGCGGAGTGCGGTGCGCCCTACTTCCAGGAGGCCGAGCTGGTCCTGGTCTGCCGCAAGCGTTTTGCCCAGCCCATGGACCCGGAGTGCATGTCCCAGGAAATTAAAACAAAATGGTATCCTGAGAAGGATTATCACACCCTGTATATCGGGGAAATCATGGAAGCTTTCGTGAGGTAATATGAGTGACAATATCACAAAGGAAGTAAAGGAAAACCGCGCCGTCCTGGTGGGGCTGAGCGCGTTCAGTCTGGACCGGGAGGAGAACGCGGACGAGGAGTCTATGGAGGAGCTGGCCGCCCTGCTGGAGACGGCGGGGGGCCAGTGCGTGGGGGTGGTTACACAGTCCAAGGACAGCCCCGACCCCCGGACCTTCATCGGCGAGGGCAAGGTGGGTGAGGTAAAGCAGCTGGTGGAGGCCGCAAACGCCAGCATGGTCATCTTTGATAACCCCCTGTCCCCCTCCCAGCAGCGCAACCTGGCTGAGGAGCTGAAGGTGGGCGTGCTGGACCGGTCCGCCCTGATTCTGGACATCTTCGCCCAGCGGGCCAGAACGAGAGAGGGCCGGCTCCAGGTGGAGCTGGCCCAGTACAAGTATCTTCTGCCCCGTCTGCTGGGCATGTGGAAGCACCTGGAGCGCCAGGAGGGCGCCATTGGTACCCGAGGCCCCGGTGAGACCCAGCTGGAGTCAGACCGCCGGGTTCTCCGCCGGAAGATCGCCAAGCTGGAGAGTGAATTAAAGGATGTCCGCCGGGTGCGGGCCACCCAGCGGGAGCGGCGCATCAAAAACGAGGTGCCGGTAGTGGCCATCGTGGGCTACACCAACGCGGGCAAGTCCACCCTGCTCAACCACCTCACCGGGGCGGAAATTCCCGCCAACAACCGCCTCTTCGACACCCTGGACACCACCACCCGGACGCTGGAGATCTCCGACACCTGCACGG
>CANSDP010000022.1 GCA_947645675.1 uncultured Bacillota bacterium | reverse complement strand
CGGGACAACAGCACCATGCGGGTGTCCCGGGCCATGCGGGACACGGCTTACAAGGTCCTCCAGGCCAAGGAGGCCTACATGGCTCAGCACCAGAAGGAGCCCAGCGTGGACGAGATTGCCAAGATTTTGGGCATCAAGCGGGAGGACGTGGTCTTTGCCCTGGACGCCATCCTGGAGCCGGTGTCCCTCTATGAGCCGGTGTACTCCGACAGCGGGGACACGGTGTGCGTCATGGACCAGGTGAAGGACAACAAAAACAACGACGAGATGTGGGTGGAGCGCATCGCCCTCAAGGAGGCGGTGGGCCACCTCACCGACCGGGAGCGGAAAATCCTCTCCATGCGCTTCTTTCAGGGCAAGACCCAGATGGAGGTGTCCGCCGAGATCGGCATCTCTCAGGCCCAGGTCTCCCGGCTGGAGAAAAACGCCCTGCGCCAGATACGCAAGGAGATGTAAAGTGGTATAGCCTGTCAGGTTTACCCCCGCAGGGGCGGAAAATATCCGCCCCTACAGTTCGCCCCTCAATTTCAAAAACTCCTCCTCTGCCTCGGAAAAGCGCAGGGCGAGGTCACCACAGAGAATCGACGCCTCCCCGGCCTCCGGGGAGGCGAGTCCATGCTCCTCCACCATCTTCTCCAACCCGATCTGCGCAATGCGGAACTCCACGCCCAGAGTTGAAAGCAGCTCCCCTAGCTCCAGAAGTCTGATTTTTTCTTGTTCAGTCATATATATCGCTCCTTTGAAGCATACTATAACCCAAACGAGATGTTTGGTCAACCCTTTTCACCAATATATTATTACTCAAATGAGTATTAAAATAGGGTTGAGAGAAGGTGATTGCTTTGAGGGCCCTTGAGCGCGTCCAACAGTTAATAGACGAACGTCACTGGACGCCCTATAAGTTGTCAAAAGAATCCGGCCTGCCTCAATCTACTGTCGCAAATCTGTTTAACAGAAATTACGACCCGTCCATCACAACCCTGGAAGCAATCTGCGGCGGGTTGGGAATCACCATGAGCCAGTTTTTCGCCGAAGGAGAGCTTGTGGAGCTGACGCCGGAACAGAAGCAGTTCTTCAACGACTGGGCCGTGCTGAGCCCGGAAGACAAGCTTCTGGTGGAACAGCTGGTCAAAAAACTGAAAACCGCGAAGTAAGCCGCCCTGGAAAGTCTCCAAGGCGGCTTTCTCTCTCCCTCCGCCGCCCACCCGGCGGCACAATAACAATAACAGAAGCAATTTTAGTTTTAGTTTCAGTAACAGCGGCCTTAGTTGTACACAGATGAGAAACAAAACCCCCTCTCCCCGCCTTGGTCAAGGAGATGATTCAGATGACAAACGAAAAAAAGGGCTTTATTTTCTACTTTGACAACTATCCGCTTCTATCCGCCCTGCCCATGGAGCAGCGCGGGCTGTTATTTTCCGCGCTGATGGTCTACGCGGACCGGGTCTGGCGGGATACCTCGGTGACGCTGGAGGAGGTCATGGACGGTTTCCCCAAGCTGTCCCAGGAGGCCCGGATCGCCTGCGGCTTCATGGGAACGGCAATTTACCGGGATACCCTGACCTGGCTGAACAAGCGGGAGTACCGTCAGCAAAACAGGCAGAGAAATCAGGCGCGTGGGACAGACCCGACGGAGGTGAACCGCCGGGGCCGGGAGGATATAGAGCGCACTCGCAAGCTTCTGGAGCAGATGAAGCGGGACGTTTGATTTCAGGCCGCCGGTGTGCTATAATTTCCCCTGTGTAAGGGGGGGAGCGGTATGCGGCGCGTGTTCAAGGAGCTTTTGATTGTACTGTTGGCCCTCCCTGCCATTCTGGTGGGGCTGTTCGTTCTGTATGAGGTAATGGGGATGGCGGTCAACCACACGGCGAGCGCCTATCAGACCAAAAACGCGATCAAACTGCTGAACACAGAACTTTCCTCGGTGGAGATCATAGACAGCTATACAGAAACCGGCAATACCTCGGGGACCGGTAATCACGTGGATATGCTGACCGCGATTATCTTCAAAACAGACGCCAGCCTCCCGGAGATCGAGGGCCTGATAGACCAGAATTACGGCCTTAATGAATGGTATTGCTGGGTAGAGGAGCTGGAGAAAGTTGTGGCTTTCTGGGAGAAAGACCCTAATTTCCATCCCTATGTGTCGGAGATGGAGGTACCGGACGATCTGAGGCACACGTATCTCCTGTACATCAACAACAGCGCGCCTTTCGTTGGCAACATTGAGGGACATTAAACAGTCCGCCCTGAGATACAGGGCGGACTATTATGTTAACCAAGCGCCACGTCCAGGATCATCATAACGAGGAACCCGGCCATGACCCCCAGGGTGCCCGAGTGGCCTCCCTGGGACAGGTTGGCCTCGGGGATGAGCTCCTCCACCACCACATAGAGCATGGCTCCGGCGGCGAAGGACAGCAGCCAGGGCAGGACCAGCTGGACCGTCCCGGCCACCAGCACGGTGAGCAGAGCGAACACAGGCTCCACCAGCCCGGAGGCGGCTCCGATGAGGAAGGCCTTCCCCTTCCCCATCCCCTCCTGGTACAGAGGCAGGGAGATGGCCGCTCCCTCGGGGAAGTTCTGGATGCCAATCCCGATGGCCAGGGCGGTGGACGCGGTGAGGAGGGCGGCATCTCCGTTCTGGGCGGCCAGGGCGAAGGACACCCCCACCGCCATTCCCTCCGGGATGTTGTGCAGGGTGACCGCCAGCACCAGCAGGGCGGTCCGGCTGGGTCCGGCCCCCCGGTGGAAGGACTCCGGCCCGAAATGGGGCAGAAGGAAATCCATCAGCAGCAGAAAGCCGATGCCCAGTACCGAGCCTCCGGCGGCGGGGAGCCAGCCCGCCTGCCCCAGCTCCTCCGCCTTCTCAATGGCCGGGATGAGCAGCGACCACATGCTGGCCGCGATCATCACCCCGGCGGCAAAGCCCAGCATGACCCGGTGGAGAGTTTTGGAATTTTTCTTGCGGAACAAAAAGACTACAGCGGCCCCGGAGGCGGTCATCAGGGCGGTGAAGCCCGTGCCCCCGGCAGCCCAAAGAAGTGCCTGTAACACGATGTATGAATCCTTTCTGGAACACTCGCAGGTGCGCGCCTGTACGGTTGCTTCCAGACTAGGCTATGCGCGGAGGAACCATTTTGCCATCCAGTACCCGATAGCCATACAGCCGGGGAAGGTGAGGACCCAGGCCAGGGCGATTCTCCCGGCCACCGCCCGGTCGGGGCGGGCCCCCCCGGCGCTCCCCGCCCCCAGCAGGGCGCAGGTGCGGGTGTGGGTGGTGGAGACGGGCAGGCCAAGCAGGGTGGCGCCCAGGAGGCAGGCGATATTCCCAAGGTCGGCGGCAAGGCCCTCCCGGGGGCCCGGGGAGACCATCTCCCGGCCCACCGTGTCGATGATCCTGCGCCCGCCCATCAGGGTGCCCAGGGCCATGAAGAGGGCGCACAGAGCCATCAGCCAAACGGGGATGAGGAAGGTCCCCTCGTCCTCCCTGCCCTGGGCCAGGGCGCTGCCTAAAAGAAACACCCCCAAAAACTTCTGCCCGTCCTGGGCTCCGTGGAGAAAGGCGGTCACCGCCGCCCCGGAGAGCTGCGCCCCATGGAGTGTACGGTCAGATAGCTTTACAGATTTCAGCCGTCTCAGAGCTCCCCGTCCCGCCCAGAACCCGGCGGCAGCGGACAGAACCAGCCCCAGCAGCACCTTGGCCCAGCAGTCCCAGCGGATGCAGGAGAAGGAGCCCTCCAGGGCCACCGCCGCCCCGGAGATGCCGGCCACCAGGGCGTGGCTCTCGCTGGTGGGGATGCCGAAGAGCCAGGCCAGCCCCGCCCACAGGACGATTGCCGTCATAGCGGCGCGCAGGGCGGTGAGGGCCTCCCCTGTCCCCCCGCCGAAGGAGGCGATGGAGTACACCGTCTCCGCCACCGAGGCGTTCACCGACGTGACGCACAGCACGCCCAAAAAGTTGCACACCGCCGCCATCACCACGGCGGTCCGGAACGGGAGGGCCCCCGTCACCACCACCCCGGCAATGGCGTTGGGGGCATCCGTCCAGCCGTTGACCAGCAGGACGGCCAAAATCAGCAGAACGGTGGAAAAAAGGGCAGGATTTTGGACCATCTGGCCCAGAAAAGACGCAAAAGAAAGGGGCATGGACAACACCTCCATACCCCAAATTATGCGGCGGCTGACGGGAATAGCACCTCGTTCAGTCCTGATACAGCCAGGCCTGCAAATGCTCCTCGTCCATAACCTCCAGCCCCGCCTCGTTCAGCAGTCTGGCGGCGGCTCCCCAGCCGGGGGTGAGGGTGTGGGTAAAGGTACCGTCGTAGACCTCCCCACAGCCGCAGGAGGGGGACCGGGCCTTCAAAATGGCCACGGTACAGCCGTTCTCCCTGGCGATCTCCACCGCCCGCTCCGCCCCGGCCCGGTAGGCGGCGGTGACATCCTGGCCGTCCTCGGTGACCACCCGGCCGTCGGGCTGGAGCTCCGCGGGGCTCCGAGGGACTTCCAGCCCCCCCAGTACCTCGGGACAGACGGGAATCAGGTTATGCCCCGCCCGGTGCAGCTCGATGATCTGCCGGTCCAGGCGGCTCTGGCCGTCGTACCGGCAGGGCTCTCCCAAAAAGCAGTGGCTGACTAAGATGTTCATATATGTCCCTCCTACGAAAAGCGGCCCGCCGGTGGGCGGGCCGTCCTTGGTCTGTTCAGTGGGTCAGATAGTACCTGACCAGGGTCTGGAGCAGCTCGT
Organism: uncultured Bacillota bacterium; assembly: GCA_947645675.1. Classification (GTDB taxonomy): domain Bacteria; phylum Bacillota; class Clostridia; order Oscillospirales; family Oscillospiraceae; genus Lawsonibacter. The sequence continues at coordinate 28,220 of CANSDP010000022.1, read as the reverse complement.
CCCGGTCCGCCTTGCGGATGAGGGCACGGGCGTTGTTGTGGTTGGTGATATAGGTGGGGTCCTCCGACAGGATATAGCCCACAATCTGATTGATGGGGTTATAGCCTTTCTCCTGCAGGGCCTGATACACCGTGGTCAGGATGGCCTTGATCTCCATGTCCCGCTGGTCACCCAAACTGAATTTTCTGGTGTAGTCCATATCTCCCATATTCGCACCTCCCAAATTGTATATCTGTGACTAGTCTACTCCAAAACTCCGGGGATGTAAAGACCTTTCAGGAAATTTAATAGAAATGAAATAATTTATTTCTCCGTCATGGCCGCTGCCGCCACCTGGAGCAGGGCCGACAGCATAGCCGCCGCAAAGACATACTGCACCCCCCAGGTTTTCCAGATCACGCCCATGATGGGGGAGGCGATAATGGCCATCACATGGTCCACGCTCAGCCCCACCGACAGGGTCCGGGTGACCTCGCCGGGGTCCAGGGCGATGGAGCGCATCATGTAGGAGTGAACCATGTTGAACTGCTCAAAGAGGACGCACAGCACATAGGCCCCGTATACCAGCCAGGTCAGTGGGTCTCTCAGGCCGAAGCTCCCCCCCGCTAGCATCCCGGCCAGCCATCCCATTGTCAAGAAGCTGACGGCGATGTATACGGCCTCCACCAACAGCATCTTCTTCACGCCCAGCCTGTCCAGCATCCTGCCGATGACGGGGGCCAGCCAGGTCCCCGCCAGGTGGACCACGATGGTAAGCAGGGCCACGGTGTCCGCCCCCTGCCCCAGCAGGTTGATGATGACCCAGGGGGCAAAGACGATCTTAATCCGCTTCTGACAGCCGTAGGCCAGGGTGACCATGTAGTAGGGCATGTACCGCTTGCGGAAGAGGAGCTTGTGGTTTTTAACCCCCTCCCCCCGAGGCATGGCGCGGACCATCATGACCAGCAGCACGACGGCCGCCGCCGTCGTCACCGCGCCCAGGGCAAAGGGCAGGATGGTCCCGCTCCGGAAGCTGAAAAAGCCCGTCCGGAAGCCGAAGAATACCAGCACCGCCGCCGCCATGGAGAACAGGGTATTGACCCCCTTGAGCTTCCCCAGGGTCTCCCCCACCTTCCCCTTCTCGGCCAGGTCCATGGAGATGGCGTCGTTGAGGGGCATGAACAGGTGCATCCCCAGAGAGTGGATGAACAGAAAGACCAGCATGGTCCCATAATCCGGGGACATCCAGCCCATGACGACCAGCCCCACCAGCACCAGCACCTGGGCCACAACAGACATCCAAATGTTGCCCAGAAAGCCCAGCGCCGCCACCAGCACCATGCACAGGATGCCGGGACTTTCCCGGGGAATCTCGATGAACCCCCGCTGAACCGAGTCGATGTGAAAGACCTCGTTGAAGTAGTTGGAAAAAATGTTGCTCCCCAGGCCGTTAGCCAGAGCGGTGAGGGCCAGTACCGCCGCGAAAAGGCGGACCGCCTGTTGGCGTTTTTGTTGGGTCATAATGTGTTTTTTCTCTCCCGATGGTTTATTTGTAGGGGCCGACGACCTCGGCGGCCCGTCGCCTTCGTAGGGACGCTTCACGAAGCGTCCGCCCCGCCTGTCTTGTACCGCTCTGTGGATACGGACGCATCATGATGCGTCCCTACAGCGTATCCTCCTCCGCCCGGTCCAGGGCCTCCTCCACGTCGAAGGGGGGCGCGGCCCCTGCGAGAGGCGCGGCCTCCACAGGTGCCGGAGCGGGAGGAGCCGCAGGCGCGCCGCCGGGGGTGGTGATGCCCTGGCGGTACTTCATCTCCTGCCACTGCTCCTTGGTGACAAGCAGCTGCCGGGGCTTGGAGCCCTCGAAGGGGCCCACAATGCCCTTCTCCTCCAGCTGGTCCACCAATCGGGCGGCCCGGGCGTAGCCCAGCTTCAGCCGCCGCTGGAGCATGGACACCGAGGCCTGCCCCGTCTCCACCACCACCTCGGCGGCGGCGTCGATGAGCTCGTCAAACTCGCTGTCCACATCCTCGGGAGCGGAGCCGCCCACCCCCTTGGAGCCCTTGTCCTTCTCAGCGGCGTTGTGCTCGATCTCCTCCATGACGGCGTTGTCATACTGAGCCGCGCCGCTGTTCTGCTTGACAAAATTCACCACAGCGGCCACCTCCGGGTCGGAGATGAAGCAGCCCTGGACCCGTTGGGGCTTGCCGGAGCCCAGAGGGGCAAAGAGCATATCGCCCCTGCCCACCAGCTTCTCCGCGCCCTGGGTGTCCAGAATGATCCGGGACTCCATGGCGGAGGCCACGGCGAAGGCAATTCTGGACGGAATATTGGCCTTCATCAGGCCGGTGATCACGTCGGCGGAGGGCCGCTGGGTAGCAATCACTAGGTGCATCCCGGCGGCGCGGCCCATCTGGGCCACCCGGCAGATGGATTCCTCCACCTCCTTGGCGGCCACCAGCATCAGGTCGGCCAGCTCGTCGATAAGGACCACAATGGCCGGCATCTTGTCCACGCCCTCGGTGCGGGCGGCGTAGGCGTTGTACTCCTCCAGCTTGCGCACCCCCACCTCGGAGAAGGCGCGGTAGCGCTTCATCATCTCGGTGACCGCCCACTGGAGGGCCCCGGCGGCCTTCTTGGGGTCGGTGACCACGGGGATGAGCAGATGGGGAATGCCGTTGTAAATGCCCAGCTCCACCATTTTGGGGTCCACCATGATGAGGCGGACCTCCTCCGGGGTGGCCTTGTAGAGCAGAGAGGTAATGATGGTGTTGGTACACACCGACTTGCCCGAGCCGGTGGTTCCGGCAATGAGCAGATGGGGCAGCTTGCCGATGTCGCCGATGATGGCCTGTCCGCTGATGTCCTTGCCCACGGCGAAGGAGGTTTTGGACTTGCTGCCTGTAAAGTTGGTGGAGCCGATGACCTCATGGATGCTTACCGGAGAGACCACCTTGTTGGGCACCTCAATGCCCACCACGGAGATCTTGTCTGGAATGGGAGCGATGCGCACGCCGGTGGCCCCCAGGGCCAGGGCGATGTCGTCAGCCAGGTTGGTCAGCTTGGTCAGCTTGACCCCCTGCTCCATTGCCAGCTCATAACGGGTAACCGAGGGCCCTCGAACCACGTTGACGATATTGGCGTTGATTCCGAAGGAATGAATGGTGTCCCCCAGCCGCTGGCGGTTGGCGTTCAGCTCGCCCAGGGCCTCCCCGCCGATCGCTCCCCCGTTCTCCCGCAGGAGGGACAGGGGCGGGTACTGATAGGGCGGCGTCTCCTGGCTCATGGTCTGCTGAATCTCCTGCTCCAGCTGGGCGGCCTCGCTGGCCGCCTCCTTGGCGGTCACCTTCTCCATCACCGGCGCGGGAGCCGCCGGAGCGGAGGGAATCCGCACCACAGGCGGAGTGGGCGGCAGAGGAGGCAGCGGGGCCTCCGGCGGCGCTGTGTAAGGACGGAGGTCGTCCGTCCGCTCCTCCGGCGCCGTCTCCACGGCCTGAACGGGGAATACCTCCTCCCGCTCCTCGGGGACGGTCTCAGCGCGCCGGGGGCGGACCGTATCCGCCACTGTGGGAAGGCTCCCGGGATGGGAGATGGGCTCCGGCTTGGAGATGGCGGGGAAATCCGGGTCGTGCCGCATACCCTGCTCCGCTGCGGGCCGGGACGCGGGGGGCGCGGCCTCCTGTACCGGTGTCTCCTGGGGCCGCAGAAGCTGGTCGGGGGAGGGAACCCGGGGCTGACGGTTGAAAAAGCCCTTCTTCTTCCGCTCCGCCGCCGGAGGCTCCCGGCCGGCCAGGGGGCCGTCGTCCACGGGGATGTCGATGGAGGAACGGGAGGCGTTTCGGCCCGCTGGGGCCGGAGGGGGCGCGGGGCGCTCCTCATAGCGGGGCTCCCGCTTCCGCTCGGACTTCCGGGCGCTCTCCCGCTCCCGGCGGGGGGCGGGCTCGGGCTCCGGCTCATACTCATACCGGGGGCGGCTGAAGATCCAGTCGGCCACGTCCCGGAGGGTGCGGTTGAAAGCGGTCAGCCCCATCAGCAGCCCGGCCAGCAGGGCCACAATGGCCGCGCCGAACTTGGTGAACAGGGAGATCATCCCCTGGGCCAGCACGCCGCCCAGTCCGCCGCCGGATTGGGTCAGCCTTCCGCTCTCCATCAGCAGGCCCCACAGCTGGCCGTTCCACTCCAGAGGCTGGGCCAGCAGGGCATGGAAGAAGCAGGAGAATACCAGAGGCAGCAGCAGGGCGCAGACCACCCGCAGCCGCACTGGCCGTCCCCTGTGGAACATGAGAATATAGCTGCTCAGCAGCAGAGCGGGTGGCATCAGCCAGAACCCATAGCCCAGCAGGCCCTTTATCAGGCCGCAGAACAGGTCGATGAAGATGGCCTCCATATTGAAGTAGCCAAAGCTGGAAAAGATAGCCAGCAGCAGGCAGACCACCGCCCCGATCTCCCGGCGGTAGGGCTGTCTGGGCGGCGGGGCCTGCCGCCCTTTCGAGGAGCTCTTCCCCTTGGAGGAGGGCGCGGCCCGCCGTCCTCCGCTGGACGCGGTCCGGCTCCCCCCTGTTTTCTTCTGTGTTGCCATTATGTAAACTTCCTTTCAGTTGCAGACAAGGCTATACCGCCGGGACAAAGGTCCAGTCCATGAAAATCAGCAGCAGCGACAGCGCTCCCGCCCCCCAGCAGTAGAAGGCGAAGGCCCCGAAGCGGCCCTTGCTGGCCAGCAGCTTCACCAGCTGGATGGAGAAATAACCCACCACCGCGGCGATGCCCATGCCAAGCAGATATTTGGGCAGATTCTCCTTGGGAAAGCCCCCCTCCATCTCCATCACGTCCAGCACCTTCAGCAGGGTGGCCCCCAGCACGGCGGGCAGGGACATGAGGAAGGAGTACCGCACGGCAAACTTTCGGTCAAAGCCCCGGACCATCCCAGCGGAAATGGTGCAGCCGGAGCGGGACAGCCCGGGCACCGTGGCCGCGCCCTGCGCGATGCCCACCAGAAGCACGTCCAGAAGGGTGGCGCTGCGCACCGTCTTATGCCCCCTTGCCATCTGGTCGGAGAGAAACAGGATGCAGCCCGTCACCAGCAGGGCGCAGGCGACGAAAACGGGGTTGCTTCCCAGGGCCTCCACCTTGTCCTGAATGGGCAGTACCAGAAACAGGGGCAGGGTGCCCACAATAATCAGCAGCACCATCCGCCTAGCCTCCGGCGGGTTGCCCCGGTAGGTCCTGCGGGAGAACAGGTCGATGAAAAAGCTGAAAAACTCCAAAATCATCTCCCAGATGTCCTGCCAGTAGACCACGCACACCGACAGCAGGGTGGCGAAGTGGAGCAGAACGTTAAACAACTGGTCTGGTTCGGGCATTCCGAAAAAATGCTGAAACAGAGTCAGGTGGCCCGAGCTGGAGATGGGCAGAAATTCGGCCACGCCCTGAACAAAGCCCAGGACGGCGGACATGAAGTAGGACAAGATAATGTACCTCCCAAAGGGGCAAAAAGCCCATAAAATCAGTAAATATTATATTAACACAGACCGGAGGAAAATTCCAGTGTTTTTATTCTGGCGTAGTGTCAAGTAAAAAGGCGGGGTTTCCCCCGCCTTTTCAGCGTTTTTTCTCCTCGATCATCCCATACAGGCACTCCAGGGCGTCGGACAGGCCGCCGATCCGGTCGATGAGGCCCTGCTCCACCGCCTCCTCGCCGTAGATGACGCTGCCCACGTCAGCGGCCAGCTCGCCCGTTTGGAGCATCAGCTTTGTAAAGGCCTCCCGCTTCACACGGCTGTTGGCGGTGACGAACTGCAAAATGCGCTCCTGAATACGCTCGAAGTAGTAGAAGGTCTGGGGCACACCGATGACCAGGCCGTTCAGCCGGACTGGGTGAATGGTCATAGCCGCCGACGGGGCGATGAAGGACTTCCGCGCCGACACCGCCAGGGGCACGCCGATGGAGTGGCTCCCCCCCAGCACCAGGGAGACGGTGGGCTTGGACATGGAGGCGATCACCTCTGAGATGGCCAGCCCGGCCTCCACGTCTCCCCCGCCATTGTTCAGCAGGATGAGCAGTCCGTCGATCTGCTCACTCCCCTCGATGGTAGCCAGCAGGGGCAGGACGTGCTCGTATTTGGTGCTCTTGCTGGTGGGGGGCAGAAGTTGGTGCCCCTCGATTTGCCCCACGATGGTCAGCACATAGACCGTCCCCCGGTCTGTGCGGATGATTGACGACCCAAAGTCCTCGATTGGATTTTCGGTGATCTGCTCCTGTTCTTCGTCCATGGAATAACCCCTCCTTTTTCTGCTATAGTCTGCGCAAAAAGGGAGGTTTTACCCACAAAAAGCCGCTCTACTTTTCGTAGGTTGCATTTTTTTCGCCTTTGCGCTAGACTTGTGGCAAAGAAAGGGGCGAACTGCATGGACACCGAACGATTTGCGGCCTTTATTACTCAGCTGCGGAAGGAGCGGGGCCTGACCCAGAAGGAGCTGGCCGACCGGCTGAACGTCACCGACAAGGCGGTAAGCAAGTGGGAAACAGGCAAGGGCTTCCCCGACCTGAAGCTGCTGGAGCCGCTGGCCCGGGAACTGGGGGTGTCCCTGGTGGAACTGATGCAGGGGAGACGGCAGGAGGCAGACACCCTCACCGTGGCCGAGGCGGATGCGGCGGTGTCCCAGGCCATGGGTCAGTCAGAGAAAACCACCGCCCGGCGGTATCTTCGGCTGTTCCGGTGGTTCCTCACTGGCGGCGGAGCTCTGAGTCTGCTGTGGCTGTTTACCACCTTTTTCGGCCAGGTATGGGTGGAGCTCTACGAGGCTCTTTTTCCGACGGACTACGGGATCATCGGCGGAGCTGACGGCCCCACCGCCATCATAACTGCCACCCGCACGCTCAACCCTCTGGAAACCTTTTTCTCCCTGGGCGTCCCCCTACTCCTGCTCACCGTTTGCGTCGTCCTGGCTGTCAAGGTCTGGCGGCTGGAGAAGAAATTGAAGTGATATCGAAAGGAGTTATCCTATGACTTTTCATTCCAAACATATTTTTGCGGTTCTGCTCTGTTTTGCCTTGTTTTCTTTGACCGCCTGCAGCCCCGCTGAAAAGCCGGTTTTCGAATTAGACGCCGAGCTGATCTGGACCGAATCCGACCAGTGGCCCAATAACGAATTCACGCGGAGTATTCCTCAGCCGGTAACAGGGACCCTTGTCCGCTATTCCCAAGGTACCTCCTCAAATTATGGTTTTTTCAGCCTGGAGCTGTCTGACATTCCCCTGGAGGACTGCAAAACATACCTGCAGGCGATAGAGGATGTCGGCTTCTCCCCCATTTCCGAGCTTGAGGAGGAGCCATCCCCCGGCTCTGTCTCTATCGCAAATGTCTATTTAAAGGAAGAAACCGGCCTCAGTCTGGCCTATTCCAGCGGGGCGGAAGGACTTATGCTTTACATCTCAAGACCAATTTCAAACGCTTAATGAAAGGGAAAAAGGCCTGCCAGCTGGCAGGCCTTTTCTCTTTACAGCGCCTCAAATACCGCCTTCATTCCCTTGAAGGTCATATAGCAGTCCAGCTTGCCCACCGTCTCGAAGGGGGCGTGCATGGACAGGACAGGGACGCCGGCGTCCAGGGTGTCGATGTCCCGCTCAGCCATATAGGCGGCCACGGTGCCGCCGCCTCCGGCATCCACCTTGCCCAGCTCGGCCATCTGCCAGACCACGTTAGCGCTGTCCAGCACCCGGCGCACCCGGGCCACCACCTCGGCGGAGGCGTCGGAGGCCCCGGACTTGCCCCGGGCCCCGGTGTACTTGCACAGGCCCATGCCGTAGTTGACAAAGGCGCTGTTGCGCTTCTCATACACATCGGCAAAGTTTGGATCATAGGCGGCGGTCACATCGGCGGACAGGCAGAAGGACTTCTCATAGCAGGCCCGCAGGGGGACGTTCTGGGCCTCGCACAGGTCGGTCATAAAGGTATCAAAGGCGGCGGACTTCATGCCGGTGACCCCCTCGGAGCCGATCTCCTCCTTGTCGGCCAGCATACACACGGCGGTGTACTCGGGGGCGGACAGTTGGAGGATAGCGGCCAGACAGGCGTAGGCGCACACCCGGTCGTCGTGGCCGTAGGCCCCGATGAGGGAGCGGTCAAAGCCGATGTCGCTGGCGTTGAACGCGGGGACGGCGGACAGCTCGGCGGAGATGAAATCCTCCTCGGTAATGCCGTACTTCCGATTCAGAAGCTCCAGGACGGCCAGCTTCACCCGGTCCTTGCCCTCGTCGTCCGCCAGGGGACGGCTGCCCACCAGGATGTTCAGGCTCTCAGCCGGGATGGCCTCCCCCAGCGGCTTCTTGGACTGCTCCACCCCCAGGTGGGGCAGCAGATCGTCGATGGTGAACAGGGGGTCGCCCTCCCCGTTTCCGATGGACACCCGGACGGTCTGGCCGCTCTTGAGGGCCACAACTCCGTGGAGCTCGAGGGGGATGGTCACCCACTGATACTTCCGCAGACCGCCGTAGTAGTGGGTTTTCAAAAAGGCCAGCTCCTCCGCCTCATAGAGGGGGTTCTGCTTCAAATCCAGCCGGGGGGAGTCGATGTGGGCCGCGCCGATGTTGGCCCCCTCCGACAGGGGCTTTCTGCCAATAATGGCAAGTGTAATCGCTTTACCCCGGTTGACCCGGTATACCTTGTCCCCGGCTTTCAGGGCGGTCCCCCGGACGTAGGGCCGGAATCCGGCGTTCTCCGCCAGGGCAATGGTCCGGTCCACGCACTCCCGCTCGGTCTTGCCCGCGTCCAGGAACTGCTTGTAGCCGGTACAGTAGGCCTCCATAGCCTCCAGCTCGCCGGAGACCAGCCGGTCGTAGCCGTTTTTCTTGTCGTAGAGCAGCGCCTTACGCAGCTGTTCTCCCCTGCTCTGTTCCTTCAGTTCATCGCTCATAAAAATTCCTCCTTTTTTGTAGGGGTGGCCTGTGGCCGCCCGTCTTGATTCGATGTGACCCTCGCGGTCGGCCACAGGCCGCACCTACAGAATCTCTTGCAGAAATTCCCTGGCCTTTCGGGAAAACTCCTCCGCGCTGGGACAGTCATTGACCAAAGTATAGTCACAATTTTGGGAAAAATACTCGTCCGGCCGCTGCGCCCTGACCCGAGCCCAGGCATAGTCCTGAGATATGCCCTCCCGGGCCATGACGCGCTTCACCCGTATCTCGGGCGGGGCCAGGACGGCCACCGTCAGGTGACATAACTCTCTCAGCGGGCACTCCAGCAGGGCGACGGCGTCCACCGCGGCCAGGGTCTGCCCTTGGGCCCGTTGGGCCTGGATCAGCTCCTGGGTGTGCTCCACCACCGCCCTCCAGGCGATGGCGTTGAGGACCTCCAGCTTCCCGGCGTCCCCAAAGACGATGGCCCCCAGGCGCTTCCGGTCGATGGGGCCCGCCCCCTCTCGGAGAGGGCCGAACTCCTTCTCCAGAGTCTCCTGTAAGGCGGAATCCCCTTCCAGGAGCTGATGGTACACCTCGTCGCAGTCGATGACTCCGCCCCCCAGGCTTTCCACCTCCCGGAGCAGGGTGGTCTTTCCCGCTCCGGTGGGGCCGGTGATGCCTAACACAGTCATAACCTACACCTCCACAATGTGGAAGCCCGCCGCCTTGTCCAGACGGTTGACCACGGCCAGACCCATGCCGCCGGTGCCGGGGCACTGGGCCCAAATGTGCTTCACTCCGCTGCCGTCCATGGCCCGCAGGGCGCGGAAGAGCCGGCGGGCGTGCTCAAAGCTGTCCAGCGCTCCCCCCAGCGCCTCCACCGGATGATTTTCAAACCAGTGGGAAAACTCGTTGAAGCAGATTACGCCCTCCCAGTAGCTGTCGGAGATGTGGTCCAGGATATACTGCGCGCTGCGGGCCGGCTCCCCCTTGACCACGGTGACCGGCGCTTTGGGGGCGTAGTGGCGGTATTTCATGCCGGGAGCCCGAGGCGTCTCCCCCTCCTTCATGGGACGGGTGACAGCCGGGTCCAGCTCGATCTCCTTCAGCACGTCCCGCAGCTCCTCCAGGGGGACGCCGCCGGGACGCAGGAGCCGGGGCGGCTGGCAGGTCAGGTCCACAATGGTGGATTCCACCCCCACCTGGCAGCTTCCGCCATCCAAAACAGCGTCGATTTTTCCCTCCATGTCGTCCAGCATGTGCTGCGCGGTGGTGGGGCTGGGCTTTCCCGAGGTGTTCCCCGAGGGCGCGGCAATGGGGGTCCCCGCCGCCCGGATGATGGCCCGGCACATGGCGTGGGCGGGACACCGCATCCCCACCGTATCCAGTCCGGCGGTCACCGCGTCGGGCACCACCGGCTTCCGCCGCAGGATCATGGTCAGCGGTCCAGGCCAGAACCGCTCCGCCAGCCGCCAGGCCAACGGGGGGATCTCCTGACAGTAGTCCTCCAGCCAGAGGGCGTCCGGGATATGCAGAATCAGCGGGTTGTCCTGGGGCCGGCCCTTGGCCTGGAAGATGTTCTGAACCGCCAGGGGGTTCAGCCCGTTGGCCCCCAGGCCGTACACCGTCTCGGTGGGGATTCCCACCAGGCCGCCTGACCGGAGAATAGCAGCCGCTTTTTCAATTTCGTTTGGTCCAAGAAGCTGCGTGTTCATGCCAGTATCAACTCCACCAGTTCCCGGGCGGTCTCCGCGATGAAGTCCGCCCCCTCCTCCTCCAGCTCCCGCCGGGTCCGGAAGCCCCACAGCACGCCGCAGCTGGTGAGGCCCCCATTTTTTGCGGTGCGGATGTCCACACTGCTGTCCCCCACGAAAAGGGTGTCCTTCTCCGCCGCCCCCAGCTCCCCCATCAGCCGGCGCAGCAGGGTTGGGTCGGGCTTGACGGGCACGCCGGGCAGCGCCCCCTGGACGGCGTGGAATATCCCGGGGTAGTACCGCTCCACCACCGGAAAGGCCGCGTCGTGGGGCTTGTTGGACAGGACAGCCAGGGTCAGCCCCGCCTCCCGCAGCTGACGGACCGCCTCGGGCATCCCGGGGTAGGCCGTCGTCTTGTCCTCCTTGTGGGCGTTGTATCGCTCTGTAAACTCCTCCAGCGTCACCCGCCGCAGCTCCTCGGTGATCTCAATCTCCGGCGGGACCACCCGCTCCAGAAGCTTGGGCGCGCCGTTGCCCACAAAATATTTATACTCCTCCACCCCGTGGGCGGGCCAGCCGTGTTGGGCGCACACCCAGTTAACGGCGGCGGCCAGGTCCTCCAACGTGTTCAGGAGGGTGCCGTCCAGGTCAAAAATGACGTTTTTATACATACATAGAGCTCCCTTTGCGGGGCGTGACCAGTGGTCACCCCCCGCGCGAATTATTCATACACCCCGATCTCCATACAGCCGATTTCCACGGTGGTATCCCGGGGAAATTCCGCCCGCTGGAGGTAGGCCTTCACCGCTACCTGGGCGTGCTTGGGGTTGGCCCGCTCGTCCTCCAGGTCCAGGTCGATCCGCCCGGCCTCGCCGCCGCAGACGGAGCCCAAGTCCTCCAGCACCTCGTTCAGCTCCCCCACCACGTCGGTCAGGGTCTTTCCCTCGGGGAGGGAATGATAGTGGATATACATTTCCATGGTCGTTTCTCCTTATCAATTAGTTTTGCTCCTTCAGCAGCTCCGCCTGATGATCGGCGGCCAGGGCGTCAATGATCTCATCCAGGGCGCCGTCCATCACCTGGTCTATTTTATACAGCGTCAGGCCGATCCGGTGATCGGTGACCCGGCCCTGGGGAAAGTTGTAGGTTCGGATGCGCTCATTGCGCATACCGGAGCCCACCTGACTGCGCCGCTGGGCGGTGTATTCGCCCAAAATTTTCTCCTGCTCCGTCTCATACAGCCGGGAGGCCAGGAGCCGCATGGCCTTATCCCGGTTCTGGAACTGGCTGCGCTCCTGCTGGCACTCCACCACCGTGCCGGTGGGCTTGTGGATGAGCCGGACGGCGGAGGAGGTTTTGTTGACGTGCTGGCCCCCAGCCCCGGAGGAGCGGAAAACCTGCATCTCGATGTCCGCCGGGTCAAGGCGGACGTCCGCCGTCTCCATTTCGGGCAGGACGGCCACCGTCACGGTGGAGGTGTGGACCCGCCCGCCGGACTCGGTCTCCGGCACCCGCTGGACCCGGTGGACGCCGCTCTCGAACTTGAACCGGGACCAGGCCCCGTCCCCCTCTACTGTAAAGACTATCTCCTTTACACCGCCCAGCTCCGTTTCGCTGGAGGAGTCTACCTCCGCCCGCCAGCCCCTGGACTCGGCGTACATGGAATACATTCGGAACAGGGAGTGGGCGAACAGCGCCGCCTCCTCCCCGCCCACGCCGGCCCGGATCTCCACGATGACGTTTTTGCTATCGTTTGGGTCCCGGGGCAGCAGAAGAATTTGCAGCTCCCGCTCCAGCCGGGGCAGTTCCTCCAGGGCCGCGTGGAGCTCCTCCTGGGCCAGCTCCTTCAGCTCCGGGTCGGACATCATCTCCTCCGCCTGGGCCTTGGCCTCCAGCGTCCGCCGGTAGGTCCGAAAGACGTCCACCAGCGGCTGGAGCTCCGACTGCTCCTTGTTCAGCTTGGCCACCAGCTCCGGGTCGTTATACGTCTCCGACGCCCCCAGCCGGGCCTCGATCTGTGAATATTTTGCCTCAATGGCGTTGAGTTTCTCAAGCATGGGATCACCTGTCTAATAAAAAGGATTTTACCAGGGCCAAAGGCTCCCGGATGTACATTTTCAGGCGCGAGGGCACATGGCTGGAGGGCGCGGCCAGGGTAGAGATATTTTCAAACCCCGCCCGTCCGGCCAGCATTCTGGCCCGTGTGAGGTGGAAGCCGTTGGACACGATGAGCACGCCCTCCTCAAGGTCCACCCCCGCCTCCTTCAAGTGCTTGGCGCTGTACGTCATGTTCTGAAAGGTGTTGTGGGATTGGGTCTCTAAAATGATGTTTTCCCGGGCAAAGCCGTGGTCCGCCAGGTAGTCGGCCATGCCCTGGGCCTCGGTGGCGGGCTCGTTCTCCCCCTGCCCGCCGGACACCACCACTGTCATGTCCGGGTGATCCTCCAGATACTCCAGCGCCTTGTCCAGCCGGTCCTGGAGCATAATGGACGGGCCCCAGTCGTGGAGCTGACAGCCCAGAATAATCATCACCTGGGGACTTCCGCTGACGTCGTCGTGGGCGCCGCTGAGTACTTGGCCCAGCAGGGCCCCGAATACCAGCGCCCCAAGGAGAACCAGGGACAGGAGCACCTTCACAATGGGGTTCAGCCGTTTTCCCTTGTAGCTTGCCAGATCGATTTTAGACCTTCCGTCGCTCATCCCCGCGCCTCCTCCAAATCAGCTGCCAATTTTTCCCACCTCGCGTAGAGGTGGGCCAGCTCGTCCTCCAGGGCCTCCCGCTGCTGGTAGAGCTCCTGGAGCTTCAAATAGTCCGCCGCGGCCTCCTGAATGGCCAGCTCCAGGTCGTACATCTTCTCCTCGGCGGAGGCCACCGCACGCTCGGCGGCGTTGACCTCTTTTTCCAGGTTTTTGGTGCCGCCGGGGCGCTTGGGCTTTTCCTTTTTCTCCGGCGGCGCGTTTTTCATCGACGGCGCGCCGGGATCGGCCAGCTTTCCCCGCTCCTTGGCAGACAGATATTCCTGATAGGTGCCCTTGAAATCGGTGATTTTGCCGTCCTCCAGCATCCAGACGCGGGTGGCGAAGCGGTCGATAAAGTAGCGGTCGTGGGAGACGAAAAGCAGATTGCCCTCATACTCCTCCACCGCCTCCTCGATCCACTCCCGGCTCTGGATATCCAGGTGGTTGGTAGGCTCATCCAGGATAAGAAGGTTAATTTTGCTGTCCATGAGCATGCACAGCCGCAGTCGGGACTGCTCCCCGCCGGACAGGGCGGACACCGGCTTGAACACGTCCTCCCCCCGGAATTTGAAGGAGGCCAGCCGGTTCCGGGCGATCTGAGCGGTGCAGTCCAGGTCGTAGAGCATGGTGTCCACCAGGGTGCGCTCCGGATGGTCGAAGTGGATGATCTGCGGCAGGTATCCTACCTTTACAGTAGGTCCCTTTCTAATCTTTCCCCCATCCGGCTCCTCCTCGCCCATGATGATCCTGATGAGGGTGGACTTGCCGGTGCCGTTGTCCCCCAGCAGGGCGATGCGCTCGCCCCCCTCCACCTCCAGATTCACGTCCGCGAACAGCTTCCGCTCCCTGAAGGACTTTTCCAGGCCCTTGATGGACAACACCTCGTCCCCCCGGAACTCCCGTTCCCCGAAGCGGACGGCCATCTTCCGGTCCTTTTTGGGCTTGTCCGTCTGGCGGATGCGCTCAATGCGCTTCTCCATGGACTGGGCCCGCTTAAAAATTTTGTCGTTGCCCGAGTAGGCCCAGATACGCAGCTGCTCCGCCGCCTTCTCCAGCTGTTGGATTTTGGCCTGCTCCTTCTCATACTGGCGCAGCTTTTCCTCATACCGCCGCTCCTTTTCCACGGCATAGAAGCTGTAATTTCCGGAGTAAAACTCCGCTTTTCCCTCCTGAATCTCCACCACCCGCCGGACTACCTTGTCCAGAAAGTAGCGGTCGTGGGAGACGGCCAGGACGGTGCCCTTGAACCGTTCCAGATACTCCTCCAGCCACTCGGTGGCACGCAGGTCCAGGTGGTTGGTGGGCTCGTCCAGAAGGAGGATGTCGGTGTCCTCCAGGATGAGCCGGGCCAGATTGACCCGGGTTTTCTCTCCGCCGGACAGCTTGTCGAAGGGCCGCTCCCGCATTTCCTGGGGAATGGACAGGCCGCTGCACACCTTATTTTTATTGGTGTCAGTCTCATAGCCGCCCCCGGCCTGAAAGGCGGCAGACAGCTTGTCGTATCTGGACAGTAAAGCAGGATCGCTTTCCCCCTCAGCCATCCGCTGAGACAGAGCTCCCATCTCCTCCTCCATCTGCCGGAGGGGCGCAAAGGCGGTGTCCAGCACATCCTCCACGGTGTAGCCCGCCGGGTAGACGGGAATCTGAGAGATCAGCCCCATCCGTTTGTTGGGGGCCACCACGATGTCCCCCTCGTCGGGATGGACCTCACCTGTCAGAATACGCAGGAAGGTGGTCTTTCCGCAGCCGTTGGGACCCAGCAGCCCGACCCGCTCCCCGGCGTCCACCTGAAAGGTGAGTCCGTCCAATATTTTTTTGCCGACCTCGAACTCCTTCACAAGGCCGGATACTGATATGTCGATCATAGTTTATCCTCTATTTTGAAATCGTTCCCGCAGCTTCAATGTTGCCAGAAGCTTGTCCCCGTCGGGACCCAGCGCCTCTTTTAAAAGCGTCTGCCCGGCCAGGGACCATTTTTTTGTGTCCGCCGGAGCGTCGTCCAGCAGGGCCGGCGGCAGCTCCACCACCTGGGGGACCTCCACCGCTACGCCCTTCTTCCGCGCCAGCTTCAACAGCACAAGACTGAAAAAGGCCACGGTAGGGCGGTAGGCCTGATACTCGTAGTGTCCGCGCAGGGCACGGATTTGTTTTACAATGAATTTGTATAAACCGCCCCCGTCCTCTGCCAACAGCAGACGGTAGGGCTCCGCCCAGCGCTCCCCGGAGGCGTTCAAAAGTGTCAGAGCTTCGGCGTCGCGCCCTTGCAGGAGCGCATAAAAAACGCGAATCTCCTCCCGGTCCAGCCAGCCAGTTTGGGGCTCGCAGAGCATCTGGCAGTTTGGCCCCTGGTATTCGGTGGTCCAACTCCGCTGGAGCAGCTTCAATGCCAGGGGGATATCCCCCGCCAGATAGGCGCACTGAGCCGGAAAGAGAAGGTCCCGGCCAAAGCCATCGGTCCCCCGCTTCTCGGTGGGCCACCCCCTGTCAATGAGGCTCAGAAGGGCCTCACAGCTTTGAGCGGCCAGGCCGTAGAGGGCTTTGGCCCGCACTCCGTCGCCGTTGGACAGCAGGCACTCCTTCGCCCCTGCGCTGTACTCCCACTGCAAGACATCATAGGTGTACACCACATCGGTGGCGGTCATTGCCCGCCCCGGTGTTCCGTCCGCCCAATCAGGCCAGACACGCTTCTCCAGCAGCCGCTCGCGCTCTTGAATGTCCAGCTGACGGCGATCCCACCAGCATCGCCCCTTCTCCTCCAGAAGGGCGTCATACTGCTTGGAGGTGTAGCGCAAGACCGTTTCCTGCTTTTTCTTTCGTTTCAAAGGCTTGTAATCCGGGTAATCAGGGAACCACAGCTCCCCCATAATGCTGTCAACCGTTTCTCCCTTACAGGCATTGACAAACGCCACTTTTTCGCTGTTGGGCACCCCGCACAGCCGATCGCACAGGGCGGTCTGGAAGTCCAGTTCCGCCTGGAACAGGGGGTGGGTAAAATTGCCCTCCTCCCCGCGGGCGGACAGGGCCTGGGCCAGGAACATCAGGTTTCCTTCGGCCAGCTCCCCTGCCGCTTTTTTGTCCTTCTCCCGGAAAATCTCCATCAGCCGCAGGCCGCCGCTGACCGTCAGCGCCGCCACCCGGTCCCAGGGCTGGGAGACGGGCTCCACCGGGCTGTCCTCCAGTAGCAGCCAGAAGTTATCCCCAATGCGCATTCCGGTGGGGACCCCCTTCCAGAGGCGGTCCAGCACCTTACGGACCTCCCTGGCGGCGCCCCACTCCCGCCCTATGGACAGCCGCTCATACACCGGCCACTGGCGCTCCAAGAGGACCACCCCAAAGAGGGCGGTCTTCCAAAAGGCCTGTTTTTTCAGTTCCTTCACCAGAGTGTCCAGGTGGGCGGCGAAGGGTTCACGCTGGTACATCACGGAGATACCTTCTTTCGCAGGCTTGTAAACAGGGGGTGTTTCGTGGTAAAATATCTCATTCAAACTTAGAAATGAGGTCTTTTTATGGAAGCCATCCGCTGGGAAAACAACGCGCTCTATCTCCTGGACCAGACCCGTCTGCCCGCCGAGGAACGCTGGCTGCGGTACACCGAGTACCGGGCCGTCGCCCGGGCCATCCGAAGCATGGTGGTCCGGGGCGCGCCCGCCATCGGGATCACGGCGGCCTATGCTATGGTGCTGGCCGCTCAGGAGAATGTCTGTAAAGGAGATTTCCCTGTCGCCATGTCCCAGGCCAAGGCGGTCCTTGCCGCCAGCCGGCCCACGGCGGTGAACCTGTTCTGGGCCCTGGACCGGATGGAGCGGTGCTGGCAGACCGCCGGTCCCGACCTGCCCCGCCTGGAGGAGGAGGCCCGGGCCATCCACCGGGAGGACATCCAGATGAACGAGGCCATGGGCAAGGCGGGGGCGGAGCTGGTCCCGGAGGGGGCCCGCGTCCTCACCCACTGCAACGCCGGAGCCCTGGCAACCGGGGGCTACGGGACGGCCCTGGGGGTCATCCGCGCGGCCCACGCCCAGGGGAAGGTGTCCATGGTCTACGCCGACGAGACCCGCCCCCTGCTCCAGGGGGCCCGGCTCACCGCCTGCGAACTGGTAAAGGACCAGATCCCCGTCACTCTGATCTGTGACGATATGGCCGGCTGTCTCATGGCCCAGGGCAAGATCGACATGGTGGTGGTGGGCTGCGACCGTATGGCCGCCAACGGGGATTTTGCCAACAAGATCGGCACCTACTCCCTGGCCGTCCTGGCCAAACACCACGGCATCCCCTTTTACACCGCCCTGCCCTCCTCCACCATCGACCTGAGCATCCCCGACGGCTCCCATATTCCAGTGGAACAGCGGGACGGCCAGGAGGTGGCCTGCTTCGCCGGGGTCCAGACCGGCCCCCTCGGCGTACAGACCTGGAATCCCGCCTTCGACGTGACCCCCCACGACCTGCTCACCGCCGTCATCACCGAGCGGGGCGTCCTCCACCCGCCCTTTGACCGGAAACTGGCTGGGCTGGTTCACAATTAACGCTAAATACTTCTATAGCATTCTTTTTTGCGTTTCCCTGTGAATCACTTCACAAACTTCTGGAAACTGCCTGTCAATTTCCGCATTTGAAAATCGGAGCACCTGTATACCAAATTTGGCAAAGACCATACTCCTCTCCTCATCGTAAAGCCGGCCATCCTGAGTATAGTGTTGGGAGCCGTCCAGTTCAATTACAAGTTTGGCCTGATGACAGTAAAAATCAGCAATAAAACCTGATATCGCCTTTTGTCTTTGAAAGCGGATTGGGTATGTGCGCAAATAGTCGTACCAAAGGTGATTTTCCTGCTTTGTTGCATTTTTACGCAATTCCTTTGCCTTCGGAATTAACACATCCTTGTAAGGAAGCGACATACCGATTTCCCTCCAATCCAGGACACCTCAAAAGGCTCCCTCCCCGAGGGAGCTGGCTGGCCGCAGGCCAGACTGAGGGAGTCTTCCCTAGCATCCGCAAGCTCTGCCGAGGACTCCCTCCGTCACGGCTTCGCCGTGCCACCTCCCTCTAAGAGGGAGGCTTGGGGCCTACCCCTCCGCCGTCAGCTCCAGCAGCTGGGCGGTGAGCTCCTCCAGCTTCATGCCCCGGGAGGCCTTGACCAGGATGGTACAGTTGGGGCAAAGGACCTGGGGCAGAGCGGCTTTGGCCTCCTCCCGGTCCTGACACTGAATCACTTGTGGAACGCCGGTGTCCCGGGCGCCCTGGGCGATGTGCTCCGCCAGCTGGCCCACAGCCACCAGACAGTCCACCTGGGCCTCGCCCAGGTACTCCCCTACGCCGGTGTGAAGGGCGGGCGCGAAGGGCCCCAGCTCCAGCATGTCGCCCAGAATGGCAACCTTGCGGCTGCCCGGGCTGTCGGCCAGCACACTCACCGCCGCCCGCATGGACTGGGGATTGGCGTTATAGGTGTCGTCCAGAATGGTGATGCCCTCCCCGCGATGGAGGATGTTCATCCGCATCCGGGTGGGCACAAACTGGCCGATGCCCTTTTCAATCTGGTCGGGGGTGAGGCCGAACCGCTCCCCCACCGCGGCGGCGATCAGGGCGGGATAGATCATGTGCTCCCCCAGAGCGGGAACCTTGACCTCCCGGTCCATGCCCTGGGTGATGAGGCGGCAGTGGATGTGGCTGACGCCGTCGCCGCCGGTGACCTGGGCCCGGCAGGCGCATCCCTCCCCCTGGCCGCA
The DNA here is from genome assembly GCA_947645675.1 of uncultured Bacillota bacterium. GTDB lineage: Bacteria > Bacillota > Clostridia > Oscillospirales > Oscillospiraceae > Lawsonibacter. Next base: position 9,192 of record CANSDP010000022.1, on the reverse strand, counting down.
GAAGATGGCCGGGACGGGAGTGTTCCCCCGGAGGGTGCTGAGCAGGGCGTCGTCCCCGTTGAGGATCACCGCGCCGCCGGGTTGGATGTGGGGCAGCATCTCACACTTGGCCTTTAGAATGTTCTCCCGGCTGCCCAGATTCTCAATATGGGCGTCTCCGATGTTGGTGATGACCCCCACGTCAGGCCGGACCGCGCCGGCCAAGTAGTCAATCTCCCCCGGCCGGTCCATCCCCATCTCCAGCACGGCGATCTCATGCTCCCGGGTCAGCTCCAGCAGAGTCAGGGGCAGACCGATGGTATTGTTGCGGTTGCCCTCGGTTTTGAGTACCTTATACTTCATGCCCAAAACCGCCGCCAGCATATCCTTGGCGGTGGTCTTGCCCACACTGCCCGTCACCCCCACAAAGGGGATGTCAAACCGGCCCCGGTACCATGAGGCCAGATCCCGGAGGGCTCGCTGGGTGTCGGCTACCTTAACGTAGAACTTATCCGGCAAAAGGTCCTCCCGCTCCCGGGCGGTGAGACAGCCGGCGGCCCCGCCCTTCAGGGCGGAGTCGATATAGGCGTGTCCGTCGAACCGCGCTCCGGTGAGGGGGATGAACAGGGAGCCGGGGTGGATGGACCGGCTGTCGGTGTCCACCCGGAGGATGGGCGCGGACAGGTCGTCAAAGTCCCCCAGCAGGGCCCCCCCCACCGCCTCCAGCAGCTGAGCCAGTGTGATGCTTTCCATTTACAGTCCCTCCTTGCGAGCCTCCAGGGATTTTTGGATAATGGTATCGCACAGGTTTCCATAGTTGATCCCCGCCGCCGCCGCCTCCTGGGGCACCAGACTGGTGGGGGTCATGCCAGGCAGCGTGTTGATCTCCAGGAAGTAGGGCGTTCCGTCGCTGGTAACGATGAAGTCCGCCCTCGCGTAGACCGACAGGCCCAGCGTCCGAAAGACTGTCAGCGCGGCGCTGCCCACCGCCTTCTCCCACTCCGCCGGGATGCGGGCGGGACAGACCTCGCTGGCCGCGCCGGGCTGGTATTTGTTGGCATAATCATAAAATCCGCTCTTGGGGATGATCTCAATGGAGGGCAGAGCCTTGCCGTCCAGCACCGCCACCTGAATTTCCCGGCCCTGGATGTACTGCTCAATGACAGTCCGCCCCCCCAGCTTGGCGCTCTCCTCCAGGGCCTGCTTCAGCTCCGCCTTGTTTTTGGCGATGTAAACCCCAATGGAGGAACCGCTGGAAATGGGCTTCACCACCACAGGCGGCTTAACGCGGCCCATCAGCTCCTCAATGATGTCCTCGGTGACGGTGACCGTCTCCCACTGGGGGGTTTTCACCTTCCCGGCCACCAGCTGCTTGGTCAGGTCCTTATCCATAGCCAGGGCCGAACCCAGACAGCCCGAGCCGGTGTAGGGCACTCCCAGCAGGTCCAGAGCGGCCTGGATGCGGCCATCCTCGCCGCAGGCGCCGTGGAGGGCCAGATAGACCACGTCGGCCTCGGCGCAGGTCTCAAACACGCCGGGCCCGATGGCGGACCTGCTATCCCCGCCACGACGGGCCTTGACCTCCTCCAGGTCAGGGGCCTCCCGGGCCACCCGCTTGAAGGAGTCGGGCACAGGGGCGGCGTACAGCGCCCTTCCAGAGGCGGCTCCGTCCAGTCCGAAAAACAAATCCATCAGCGCAACCTGGTGCCCCCGCTTCCGCAGCGCCTCGCACACCATGGCGCCGGAGGACAGGGACACGTTCCGTTCCGGGCTCAATCCGCCCGCCAACACTAAAATTCTCATACAATGAATCCCCTTTATGGCTATTTTATCAGTAATAAAGTATTCTAACACATCTCCCGCTGATACTCAACCCGGACATGAAATTTTTTCTTACCAGGTCAGGGCTTGCACCGCCCGCAGGGCTCATATCCCTCCAGCACTGCCTGGAGGCGGTCGTAAAACTCCACCCGCTTCCCCTCCTGGATGCTCTTGGCCGAGGCGCAGTCGGGCAGGTGGAACTTTTTGGTCCCGCTGTTGCCTATGTACGTCTGTAAAGTAGGATTGCCTGTCGGGTTCGTCGCGGTGTCCGCCTCCTTCTCTGTGGTGAAGGTGACTGTATTCCCGTCGCTGCGGGCGATCACATGACCCTGCATATCGGTGCGGTAGACCTCCGCCCCCAAGTCCCGATAGCGGCTGAGCACCTCATCAGAGGGGTGGCCGTAGCTGTTCCCCTCCCCTACTGAGATTACCACGTCCTGAGGCATGACCTCCCGAAGGAACTGGTAGCCGCTGGAGGTATCGCTGCCGTGGTGGCCCGCCTTAAGGACTGTAGCGTTCAGATTTGCCCCAGACTCAATCAGGTCACGTTCCGCCCCTGTCTCCATGTCTCCGGTAAACAGGAAGGAGGTTTTCCCATAGTCAATACGCAGTACAATAGAGGTATCATTGGTATCGTCATACTCCCGCACTGGTCCCAAAATCTCCACCCGGGCGCTCCCCAAGGTGAATTTGTCGCCCGGTTCAGGGACTGTCAAGGTCTTTCCCTGTTCACCCAGATACCGCACCATATTTTGGAACACCTTGGAGCTGTACTCGGTCACCGGACACAGCGCCACATCCACCGCGGCGTAGTTCAGCGCGCCGGACAGCCCGCCGATGTGGTCCTCATGGGCGTGGCTGGCCACCATATAGTCCAGGCGCTTGGCGCCATGCCGCTCCAGATAGGCGTACACCAGGTCGGAGTCCTCGGCGTTGCCGCCGTCAATGAGCATATAGTGCCCGTCGCAGATCACCAGGGCGGCGTCCGCCTGCCCCACGTCGATAAAGTGGACCTCCAGGCCCTCCCCCTCTGGCGGCGGCCCGTCCTGCTCCAGCCTGCCGTACAGCACATAGGCCGTTGCCAGGAACAGCATGATAAACAGGAAGGTCAGCCCCCAGCTGGAGCCCTGCTTCTTTTGTTGTCTCTTTCCACTCATTTAAGCTCACTCCTCCAGTTCCTCTGGCAGCGGACGGCGGCGGTGCTCCACCGGCCCCCACTCAGGCAGGGGCAGCCGCTGCATCGCTCCAAAGGCCCGGGCCTTCAGCCCCGGATACCGGCCCTGGAGCTCATAGACAAGCTCCTTGATCTCCTGCCGCTTGGTGTTCCCGTCGGCGGGGCAGCGGTTTTCCACCACAGGCAGCTCCAGCCGCCGGGCGGTGTTCCGGATCAGACTCTCCCCGCAGTACAGCAGGGGGCGAATCTGGGTGATGCCCGTCCGGTCCAGCCAGGTGACCGGCTGAAAACAGGAGAGCCGGCCCTCGAAGATCAGGGACATAAAAAAGGTCTCCACCGCGTCGTCGTAGTGGTGGCCCAAAGCGATTTTCGAGATGCCCCGCTCCCCCAAGGCGGCGTGCAGCGCCCCCCGGCGCATCTTGGCGCACATGGAGCACGGATTTTTCTCCTTCCGCAAATCGAAGATGATGTGCTGGATCTCGCTGGTCAAAATGGTATAGGGCACCTCCAGCTCCCGGCACAGGCCCTCAATGGGGGAAAAGTCCAACGGCTCAATGCCATCGGCGTGGCCCATGTCCAGGGTAAAGGCCTCCACCGTAAAGGGAATGGGGTAAAACTCCCGCAGCTTCGCCAGGGCCATCAGCAGCATCAGAGAGTCCTTTCCCCCCGACACCCCCACCGCCACCCGGTCGCCGGGACTTATCATATTGTAGTCCTCTACACACCGGCGTGTGAGGGAGAGAATCTTGTTCATGGGACATCCTCCTTACGCAATAGGCCTATTTTACCATAAATATCCGCGCCTCCGCAAGTTAAAATCAAAAATCAAACGCGAGATATCGGGAGAAAACAGGAGATATCAGAAGAAAATTTAAGATATAAAAGATTTTATAAAAATTTATTCCAAAACCCGTTGACACCCCGCCGTCCCCGTACTATAATACAACACGCTCCGCTTGTACGTCACATGGAGCAAAATGTTTGTAACAGAGCATTTTTCAGATAAATGTAAAGGAAATTGGAGGTTTTACCTATGTCCACGTTCATGGCCAAAAAGGGCAGCATCGAGCGCAAGTGGTACGTCATCGACGCCGCCGGCAAGCCCATGGGCAAGACCGCTGTCATCGCCGCCGATCTGCTGCGGGGCAAGCGCAAGCCCGAGTTCACTCCCAACGCCGACTGCGGCGACTTCGTCATCATCATCAACGCCGAGAAGGCGGTGCTCACCGGCAAAAAGCTGGACCAGAAGTACTACCGTACCCACTCCGGCTGGGTGGGCGGTCTGAAGGAGACCAAGTACCGCACCCTGATGCAGACCAAGCCTGAGCTGGCGATGCAGCTGGCCGTCAAGGGCATGATGCCCAAGAACACCCTCTCCCGGGAGGCCCTGACCCGTCTGCACATCTACCGCGCCGGCGAGCACAACCACGCCGCCCAGAAGCCCGAGCTCTGGGACGCTGAGTAAGGAGGATTTTGAACATGTATAAGAGCAAAAAGCCCTATTTCTATGGCACCGGCCGGCGGAAGTCCTCCGTGGCCCGCGTCCATCTGTTTGAGAACGGCACCGGCGCTATCACCATCAATGGCCGTGACATCGACGACTATTTTGGCCTGGAGACCCTGAAGCTGATCGTCCGTCAGCCCCTGGTCACCACCAACCAGGTGGGCAAGGTTGACATTGTGGCCACCGTCACCGGCGGCGGCGTCACCGGTCAGGCCGGCGCCATCCGGCACGGCATCGCCCGCGCCCTGCTGCTGGCCAGCGAGGAGAACCGTCCCGCCCTCAAGGCCGCCGGTTTCCTGACCCGCGACCCTCGTATGAAGGAGCGCAAGAAGTACGGCCTCAAGGCCGCCCGCCGCGCCCCCCAGTTCAGCAAGCGTTGATATTCCTGCAAAACCCCGGAGCCGCAACGGTTCCGGGGTTTTTCCATGTAGCGAAATCTGACAAAACGGAGGTAAGCGGAACAAGAAAAGTTGAGGTTAAATTGAGGTTAAAACCGTAGTTTGAGGTTAAAACTGAGGTTAAGAGCAGCCCCCTTTTTCCAGCAGAATCGGCAAAACGTCCGTGCTATACTCCGGCCATAAGGAGAGCGGCTTGATTAGGATTTCACTGTCCATCGGGCTTGGCGGGCCTGGATGGGCGCGGGGGGCTGTACATGGACAGAAAAGCGGGGAGGCCCGGCACGGCATCCCCGCTCTTAAAAGAATATGCCCCTGCTCTCCCCTCCCCGGACGCTCACCTGGCGTCCGGGTCTTCTTTTTTGGCAGGGATGCACTCAACCTTCCCGGCGGTCATCAGATCTCCGGGGCCGCAGTCGAGGGCCTCGCAGATGCTCCGAACCTGGGAAAGCGTCACGGCGTCCAAGTACTTGTAGGTGTTCCGGATCACGTCCACCTTCACGCCCACCTTCTGGGCCAACTGCAGGTCAGTGATATTCCTCTCCTGCATAAGGCGGTGCATGGGGTCAAAGGAAAGGTACACCCTTTTATAGCTGTCCGGGGTGGAAAAATAGCTCATCGTTGGCCTCCTCAAATCTCGGTTCCGTCCGGGAAACGGAATTTGCACTCAAACTCGGCACCAAGTGCCTCCGCAATCTTAACCAGCTCCAGTGATGAGAACTTACCCGTCTTCATCCGCTGGTTAAATGCCTGCGGCGACGTGCCTATTTTACGCGAAAGCTCTGTTTCGCTGATTTTGGCATATACTTCCGCCATCTTGATCTTTGTCGGAATATCCATGAAATCACCTCCGCACCCCCTATCATAAAGGATAATCTTTATCACGTCAAGAAAAATTTTAAATTTTTTCGATTTTATTTAAGAAAATACTTGACATTTTAAGAAAAACCTTTATAATAGTATTTGTAAGGCAGGGGCGGCCAGCCCCTTAAGAAAGGAAGTGAGGAAGTGGACGAGATGGCAACCAACACGGAGTATATCCTGCGGATGGTGCTTGAGCTGATTGACAAGTGCAAGACGCTTGAGGAACTCCGGGAAGCGGTCAAGGCAGTGCTTGACGAAGCCAAATAAAAAAGGGTAGCGGGGCCCCTACCAAGAGAACCGCTACCCAAACCCAAACGGGCGGTGCCGGGAGCCTTACCCCGGCCCGCCTCCATGATAACAGAGTAAGGCAAAAAAATCAAGGAGGGCATCGATTATGATGATCGAGGAATTTGAGAAGCGCACCGGCTTCTACCCCACACTGGTGCAGTATGCGGCCATTGAGCGGGCCTACATGGAATTCGACGGCGACAAGGACGCCTTTTGCAAAGCCTACAAGAAGAACGTTGACGGGATCGCCGAGCGCATCCAGCGTGAGGTCAACATGGACACCATCAAGCAGGAGCGCAGCCAGGCCGCCGAGCTCACCCGCCGCGATACCGAGATTGAGCGCCTCAAGAAGGAGCTGGAGCGGGAGCAGGAGTGGAAACCCTACGAAGACACCCACAACATCACCCAGGCTCAATACACCGACCTGGCCGAGAGCATCCCCAGCGGCGCAGCGCACTACATGAGCGATGACGAGGCCCTGGATTGGATCTGCGACGAGTTCGGCTTTGAACGCAGCAAGATCACCATCCTGCATGAGGTCGATGAGTACGAAATCAACCGGCACAGCCAGCTCCGCCGGACCGGGAAGAAAATCGACCGCCGCCCCATCTACTGCGCCACGGATTACCACTACATTCGTTTCAACGTCGGGCGTGGCCAGTGGCAGTGGGAAGCCTGGAACGGCCAGATTCGCCCCTTCTGGGACTAACACACACAGCCCGCCCCGGAGGCTACGAAGGCGGAAAGGAGTCACAAGTGAAACTCGACAGGACGCTTGCCAACGAAATTAAGAAGCAGGCAAACGGCGATGGGAGCCGGGAGGCAAAGTTCGCATTCATCAGAAAAGTGCGCGATGCCTCCAAGATGATGTCCAGCCCGGACGTAATGAACGGGAAATTCGATGAAGCCTTAAAAGTCTATGGCCGCGTTCCTGTGGCGGTGTGCGTTGCAGCAACGCTGTATCGGCGCCATCATCGGCTGGACAACTGGAGGTTTGATTGGGCCGTGGCAGTTTTAGACCTCTGGACAAACAGAACAGCGCACGGTGTTGAAGACGCCTACATCGACGATGGCATTCACCCCACAAGAATCTGCGAGTATGCCAGAAACTTCATCAGGCTTACCACGGAGGAGTAATCTATGAAAAGAGAAGAACTGGAGAAGCTGGCCGCCAGCTTTCAGGCCAAGGCCGATACCGCTTTCCAGAACTACCAAGAAACTGGCATGAATCGGTATGGTAGTACAGCTCGTAAGAACGAGGACATTGCCGATGCCCTGCGTGTGGCGGCCGGAGCCATGGATGAGCACCAAGCCTACATCGGTCTGAAAATGGAAATGGCTAACTTCGCAAGCAGGGCCCGGATGATAGCATCCATTATGGACGGGAAGGAGAAGGTTGAACTTACGGAGGCCATCATCCGGGACATCGTTTCCTGCGGTCGTCTCCATGGGCTGATTAGCTGAAAGCGTTTGACCAGCGAGACTGGCAGGCTGGAAAGGATAACGAGCATGAAATATTGTTGTAACGAATGCAAAAACAAGGAATGCCCGGTCAACTACAAAAACGCGCCGAAAGGGCAGAGAATTGAATTTGCCGCCCTTTGCGGCTCGAAGCAGTGCAAGGGCTACAAAAGGCCATAGGAGGGCACACAGCAAGGCCGACAGCAGCCACCCGCTAACGTACATGAATCCGAAAAAGATGCAGGTATGGAGCATTACAAGAAACCCGCAAGGCCGACGGCATCCGCCGCCGCTGGTGCAAGCCCAGCCGCCCGATCAGGGCGGGCGCTCATGGGTATACCCCATCGGCACCGGGGGAGTCAATCGCCGCCCCGTTTACATACAGGCACCTTGAAAACCGAACAGCAAAATCCCAAACGCCTGGGAATTTGCCGCAAAAAAAGAGCCGCCCTGCGGGTCAGTCCCACAAGGCGGCATACTTACTTCTTCCTAATCTGCTCCAACTGCTCCATAGTCTGCCTCAGCTTATCAAACCCAAACATAGCCGCGTAGGCCACGAAAATGCCCAGAACCACGGCCCCGGCCACCATGTACCAGAGGATGCGGACGCCCATAATCTGGCACGCCGCGAGGAATGCCAGCAGCGTGACGGCCATCGCCACCACAAACACCAGGATGTTGGTGGGCAGCCTCTCCCAAGTCAGCTTTTTCAGCACCTCCACGATGATGTTCGTCACGACCATGAGCATCAGCACCAGGGGCAGGATGACAGAGATGACTGCGGGGATGTTCTGAATAATAGCTTCCATGATTTTTCCTCCTTAAACCTTGCTCAAATACTGCCCGGAGCAGAACCCGGTGTACCGGACGCCCCGATGGGTGGCCTGCACGTACAGCCACGCCACACCGCTCACCTCGGTGTAGTAGCCATAATTCCTCACTCTGGTCCCCTTGGGCAGGACGGCCATGCTGGCCTTCCCCGCTCCGGCTCCGCTGCGGATATGGAGCCCGTTTCCCGCCGTGACGACGTAGGTCCCGGCCAAGCTCTTGTCCAGCGCCTTGGCAGCGCCGGCGGCTTTCCGCTCCTCCGTCACACCAGAGCCCGGTGCATCCGGCTTGACCTGCCCCTGATAGCCGGGCCGGTAAGCTCCGACAATGTACTTTTTGGCCCGTCTCCGCCGCATGACGGCCCCGCCGTTAGCCTCATTGGTGGGGGCGGTGTTGCCGTCGATGGTGGTGATGTACGCCCCGTCCCAGCTCTCACAGATGCCCACATGGGCGGCGTTGCTCCCACCGTTAAAATTGAAAAAGATCACATCCCCGGGCCTGTAATCCCCCTTGACGGCCTGTCCCTTGTGATAATTTTTCAGCGTGGGGCAGTAGGCCGTTTTCTTCCCGCCGTAAAACAGCGCCGAGGCCCCGGCCTTCCAGAACACCCACCAGACAAAGGCGGCGCACCAGGCGTAATTGCTCCCGGAGACCTCCTTGCCATAGTAAGCCGTGTTGTACTTCACCCGGTTGGAGTTGGCCGGGGATTCCTTGTTTCCAATCTCCCCCCGGGCGATCGCCAAAATCTTTTCAGCAGTCATAGATCTCCTCCTCTCTATCTTCCGGCTCCCCCTCTGCGGGAGCCTCCCCGCCGTCTCTGTCGGGCCAGCGGTTGTTCTTGCTCAGGTTTTCCACGCCGGATTTCAGGGCGTAGACGG
>CANSDP010000021.1 GCA_947645675.1 uncultured Bacillota bacterium | reverse complement strand
AAAACTACAAAATTTCTTCGGCGTTTTCTTACAATTTCATATCGGCGTTGACATTTTCTCCCAAAAATTGGATTGGAAACAGCTTGTCCCATCGAAAATTTTAACAGGTTGTCTTTACACCATCGCCGCCGGAAAAGGCTTATCCTACCAACAATCCAGTGTTTTCAAGGCTTTCCGGTCTTGTTGCGCTTACGCCATCGCCCCATCCGCCGCCAAGTCCTCAGTCAGGTCGGCGATGGGGTCGCCGGTGGACTGGATAGAGCCGGCGCTCCAAGGAAAGCCGGAAGCGGCGGTGGGGTAGACGCCGGTGGTGTGGTCCACGAAGTAGGGGGCGAAGGCAGGGTTGGCCCGAACCTCCTCGTCAGTGAGATTTCGGGTCAGCTGATGGACAATGGCCGCCACCATTTCCATGTGGCCCAGTTCCTCTGTCCCGATATCAGTGAGCAACCCTTTGGCCTCCGGGTAGGGCATGGAGTAGCGCTGGGATAGGTAGCGCATGGAGGCGCCTAATTCGCCATCCGGACCACCATACTGACTGATAATAAAGGAAGCCAGCTTCGGGTTTGGGGTGGCGATCTTCACTGGGAATTGCAGCTTTTTTTCATAGTGGAACATCTTATTTCACCTCATTCTGCGCATAATTCCAGGGCCACGGGTCGGACAGCCACCGGTAGCTGCCGCAGGTGGCGGCGGTCTCCTTGGTGATGGGGCCGTATTTCGACTCATAAGCCGCCTTGGCCGCCTTTTCCATAGCGGAGAACTGCTGAAACAGCTTAAAGGCTTCGGCGTCGTCCTTGTGGGTATCCAAATAGATGCCCAGCTCCAGCACCACAAACTCCAGAGCCTGGAGCTCAGCCATGGGGGTGTTGGGCAGGGTGGAGCCCTCTACCGCAAGTCGGAAGGGCAGGTTCAGGCCGGGGAAGAGCGTGCCGTTGCTCAGCGCCTCGGACTGGGAGTACTTTTGCGGATTATTCTGCTGAAAGGGGACATAGGGCACGGCCAGCCCCGCACAGGACGGCAGGGTGCCGCCGCTATCTGGACAGCCGGTCTGGTCGGCGGACCGGGCGGTATTGCTTTCGATCAACAAGGGAAATTCCCTCCTTTATTCAATGGCAGGGGATGCAAGCTCCCCTCAAGTCATTCTATGCGCCGCTCCGGCGGCGGGTCACGCATACGGGACTGGCTGTGTCCATAGGATAGGGGGGAGGTGGTCAAAATGAAGAAGGGGCTGATCTTAATTGGCCTTACCGCGCTGATTTTAATGATGATGGCGGCCACGCTGGCCCAGCTGAATGAGCTGATGCAGCCGGCTATGGAGCCGGTAGCTCTTGGCCGGGGCCGCGCGCTGATCTTGGATGCGGGCCATGGAGGGGAGGACGGCGGCGCGGTATCCATCACTGGCGTTCCCGAGAGCCAGATCAACCTGGCTATTGTGCTCAAGCTGCGGGACGTGCTGGGCCTGTACGGTGTGGCCCCCGTTGTCCTGCGCGAGGAGGACATTTCCCTCCACGACAGCGAGGCCGGCACCCTGCGGGAGAAGAAGCGGTCCGACCTGAAAAACCGGGTGGCCATGGTGGAGGAGATAGAGGGCGGTACCCTTCTCAGCATCCACCAGAACACCTACCCCGGCAGCCGCTACCACGGGACCCATGTGTTTTACGCCCCCACGGAGGGCTCTCAGAAGCTGGCGGAGCATTTTCAAAACAGCATTAAAACCGCCCTCCAGCCGGACAACGAGCGGGCTGTAAAGCAAATTCCAGACACAGTCTATATCATGAACCACGTCACCTGTCCCGCCATCCTCATTGAGTGCGGCTTCCTCACAAACCCAGGGGAAGAGGCCCTCCTCCGGGATGAGGACTACCAGCGCAAGCTGTCCGCCGTCATCGCCGCCGCCTGGATGACTGCCCCTTGAATCCGGGATGGTTCTGTGATAAAATCAGAACCATAAATCGGAATTTAGCGTGGAAGGAGCATCCTATGAATACAGAAGAGGAGTTTCGTAAAGTAGCCTTGCGAGCGAAAAGAAGTAATGAAATTATTTTTGCTGTTTTCACCTGTCTGTTCCTGAGTGCAGTAACCGCATTTTGTGTGTTTAAGTACCAACATACATTTTCAAAACTAAAATGGGATACAAATGTGGAAAACCGTTACAAAATTGTGAATGATATGCTGGACAAATATCAACTCATCGGTATGAGCAAATGGGATGTTATTCAGATATTAGGAGAAGAAGATAGCTGCGAGCAGACGTCGTTCAAAATCAGCAGAAAATATTTCCCGCCGGATTCCACACTTGTTTATTACTTAGGCGTTGATTTTATGGATAATAACTGGCTGATCCTCTCCATGGACGATGGGACTGTGGTAGAATACTGTCTTGATGTATCTTGACAAATCCCAGTTGCTCGGGCAAACGGCCACAATTTTACATAAAGACAAAGGAGAACAGGGCATGAAAGCAAAGACCCTATTTTATTGCACCGACTGCGGCAACGAGCTGCCCAAGTGGGCGGGCCAGTGCCCGGCGTGCAGGGCCTGGAACACCATTGTGGAGCAGCCGGCGGAGAAGCCCGCCAAGCGGTCCGCGCCGGTGAAGGGCGGCTCCGTGACGGGAGTGGCCATCAACCGTCCCCGGCCCATGAAGGAGATTGAGACCACCGATGAGCTGCGCTTTGCCACTGGAATGGGGGAGCTGGACCGGGTGCTGGGAGGCGGCGCAGTGAAGGGCTCTCTGGTGCTGGTGGGCGGCGCGCCGGGCATCGGCAAATCCACCCTGATGCTGCAAATCTGCGATAACCTGTGCCGCTTCGCCAAGGTGCTGTATGTTTCTGGCGAGGAGTCCGAGCGGCAGATCAAGCTGCGGGCGGAACGGCTGAAGGTGAGGGGGGAGGAGCTCTACCTGCTGGCGGAGACCAATCTGGAGAACCTGGTGGATGCCGTCCACCAGCTCCAGCCCGATGTGCTCATTGTGGACTCCATCCAGACCCTGTACCACGGGGATGTGACCTCAGCACCGGGAAGCGTAAGCCAGGTAAAGGAATGTACCTTGACACTGATGCAGCTGGCCAAGGGGGAGAATATCACCGTTTTTGTTATCGGTCACGTGAATAAGGAGGGCTCCATCGCTGGGCCCAAGGTGCTGGAGCACATGGTGGACTGTGTGCTCTACTTCGAGGGAGAGCGGCACATGGCCTACCGCATTCTCCGCGCGGCGAAAAACCGTTTCGGAGCCACCAACGAGATTGGTGTCTTTGAGATGGAGGATGGGGGGCTGGCAGAGGTGCCCAATCCCTCGGAGGCCATGTTGGCCGGACGGCCCGCCAACGCCCCCGGCACCTGCGTCACCTGTGTGATGGAGGGAGCCCGTCCGGTACTGGCGGAAATTCAGGCCCTGGTAGTGCCATCCAGCCTGGGCAACCCCCGCCGAGTGAGCAACGGCTTCGACTACAGCCGGTCTATGCTGCTGCTGGCCGTTCTGGAGAAGCGGGGCGGTCTGATGGTGGGCGGCTGTGACGCCTATCTCAACGTCATCGGCGGGCTGTATCTGGAGGAGCCCGCCGCCGACCTGGCCGCCATTCTGGCCCTGGTCTCCAGCTTCCGGGACAAGCCGCTGCCCTACGACCTAGCGGCCATTGGAGAGGTGGGCCTTACCGGGGAGCTCCGGGCGGCCAGCGCCCTGGGCCAGCGGCTCTCAGAAGTAAAGCGGTTAGGCTTTACAAAGTGCATGATTCCAAAGCGCACCCAGGGGAAGCTCGCCGCCCCCGACGGGCTAGAGCTCATCCAGGTGTCCAACATCCGGGAGGCGATGGCTGCTCTGCTCTGAGGGCTGGATGGGCACGAAATTGACGCATTTGGACCGTCCCGGTTCCCCGCTGGAGGCCGCCCGGGACAGAGAACAGCAGCCGTCCTTCTGGTACACGCAGGGGTCGGTGCAAGTAATGAGGCTCATACTATTCCTCCTCTTTAAAACGGGGGTAGTATCTCCAAAACGGAGGAAATCATACAAAAAGAGTGCCAGTCACAGCGACTGGCACTCTTTTCTTCGTTAAAATCCCCCCAGCTCCCGGACCACCGCCGAGGCGAGCAGAAGTCCGGCTGCGGCAGGGACAAAGGGCATAGATCCTGGGGTGTCCCGGCGGGCAGTGGAGCCGGGACGGGTATCGGAGGTCTCAGGCGGCTCGAAATCCGCGGGGCGCAGGGGAGAGGTGGGCAGCTCGGTGGAGTAGACCACCTTGAGATGGTGGACGCCCCGCTTGCGCAGCTCCTTGCGCATGGTCCGGGCCAGGGGGCAGCCCTGGGTTTTGGAGATGTCAGTGACCACAAAGGCAGAGGGGTCAAATTTGTTCCCTGTGCCCATGGCGGAGATGATTTTAACCTGTAAAGTGATACACCTTGTCACTAGTTCCAGCTTAGCGGTCACGGTGTCGATACAGTCCACCACATAGTCATATTGGGACAGATCTACCTTGTCCGCGTTCTGGGGGAGGTAAAACATCCGAAAGGCCTCCACCTGACAGTATGGGTTGATATCCCGCGCTCGCCGGGCCATCACCTCCGCCTTGGGCTGCCCCAGAGTGGAGTGCAGGGCGGCGAGCTGACGGTTCAGGTTGCTCTCTGAGACGGTGTCGTCGTCGTAGAGGTGTAAAGTGCCTACGCCTGACCGTGCCAGCGCCTCAACGGCGCAGCCCCCTACGCCCCCCACGCCAAAAACGGCGACCTTGGCGTTTTTCAGCCGCTCCAGCGGCTCGTCCCCTACCAGCAGGCGGGTGCGGATGAATTGGTCGGACATGGTGTATCACTCCTTAGATGATTTGCCGGAACAGCCCATGTTTGGTGCAGTGCCACAGCAAAATTCCATGACTGAACGCGGGGATGCGGGTTTGCAGGTCCCATTCGGGGTAGAGGCGGCGGAGAAACAGGGTGTCTCCGGTGAGCAGGGCCACGAAGGAGACGTAGTGCTCCTTGGTCATGGGGTGGGGGGAGGAGATGAACCAGCTGCCGTCGATCTTCTCCACCGACAGCGGTTCCTCCGGCTTTTGGGGCTCCAGCGGGAGCAGCGTCCTGCCGCAGCAGGACAGGTCCGCCTCAGCGGCGGCGGTGATGAGGTTGCCGCAGTCGGGACAGACATAACATTTCAGCTTTTTCATATTGCCTCTTTCCTGGTCGTTGGCGTCCAGCGCTCCGGAGAGCAGGGCCTCCAGCCCGACGCCCAAAACCCTTGATAATTCCGGGAGGAGGGACACGTCAGGGCACCCCAGACCCCGCTCCCATTTACTGACCGCCTTGTCGCCCACGCCTACCGCCTCGGCCAGTGCCTTCTGAGTCAGCCCCTTTTGGGTGCGCAGGGCCCGGATGAGCCCGCCGGTTTTGGTCTGGTCCATGTGTTCCACCTCCTGAAAACAGGGTAGCAGGTCTTTGAGGAAAAAGCAATCGACGCTCCGTAGAGTTTAGATCCTTAAACGACATTTTATGAGAAAAACGCCTCTGCTTCGTGAAACAGAGGCGTTTTCACTCATTTAACTAAATAACTCATGTCATACAGTCCCGGCTTTTCCACACCGGCGATAAACTTGGCGGCTTCCACCGCTCCCTGGGCGAAAATTTCCCGGGAGAGGGCTGTGTGCTTGATCTCCATAATCTCGTCGTGGCCAGCGAAGATGATCTCATGCTCTCCCACGATGGTGCCGCCCCGGACGGCGGAGATGCCGATCTCCTTCTTGTCCCGGGGATGGCGGGTGGTGTGGCGCTCATAGACGTATTCCGTCTCATGGCCGCAGGACTGGGCCGCAGCGTCAGCGATCATCAGGGCGGTGCCCGAGGGGGCGTCTACCTTCCGGCGGTGGTGGCGCTCCACGATCTCGATATCGTAGC
This sequence comes from uncultured Bacillota bacterium, assembly GCA_947645675.1. Classification (GTDB taxonomy): domain Bacteria; phylum Bacillota; class Clostridia; order Oscillospirales; family Oscillospiraceae; genus Lawsonibacter. The sequence goes on along the minus strand of CANSDP010000021.1, from coordinate 27,495 downwards.
TGTCCCCCAGGACAGAAGCGGCCTTCTTCACCAGCTCCAGCAGCACATTGATGCCCAGGGACATGTTGGCGGAGCGGAAGATGGGCACGTCACAGGCGGCGGCACCCACCTGAGCCACCTGCTCCGGGGAGTAACCAGTGGTAGCCAGCACCAGGGGGATATGCCGGGTTCTGGCGAACTCCAGCAGTCCGTCCAGAGCGGCGGGGGAGGAGAAGTCGATCACCGCGTCGGCCTGGCCGGCAAACTGGGCGGGGGAGGTGTAGACGGGAAAGTCCCTATCAGCAGTCCCCAGCACGTCGAAGCCGGCGGCAATTTCCAGACTGGGGTCGGCCTCACACAGCTCCGCTACCACCCGGCCCATATGGCCGTTGCAGCCGGAAATGATTATCTTTCGCATAAAATCGGCTCCTTACAGCAATCCCATGCGCTCCATAGAGGCGCGGAGGACGGCCAGGTTTTTGTCGGAAATATCGCACAGGGGCAGGCGCAGGGGGCCGGCCTCCAAGCCCATCAGGTTCATAGCCGCCTTGATGGGAATGGGGTTGACCTCGCAGAACAGGGCGTCCAGCAGGTCCATGTACTTGATCTGGAGCTGAGAGGCGGCGGCGAAGTCATTTTCCAGACACAGGTGGCTCATTTTCACCATAACCTCCGGGATAATGTTGGAGGCCACCGAGATGACACCCTTGGCCCCCAGGGCCATCATGGGCACCACCTGGTCGTCGTTGCCCGACCAGATGTAGAAGTCGTCGGGGCAGAGGCAGCGGGTGTGGGCCAGGAGGGAGAAGTTGCCGCTGGCCTCCTTCACGCCGTTGATTTTGGGGTTTTCCGACAAAATCTTATAGGTGTCGGCGGTGAAAGACACCCCGGTGCGGCTGGGGACATTGTACAGGATAATGGGCAGCTCGGTGCGGTCGGCGATGTACTCATAGTGCTTGATGAGGCCGGTCTGACTGGCCTTGTTGTAGTAGGGGGTGACGTGGAGCAGGGCGTCGGCGCCCGAGTCCTGGGCGTGCTGGGACAGGTAGACGGCGGCGGAGGTGTCGTTGGAACCCGCTCCGGCAATCACCTTTACCCGGTGGTCCACCCGCTTGACGCAGAACTCCACAGCGGCGATGTGCTCCCGGATGGACATGGTGGCCGATTCGCCGGTGGTGCCGCAGACGCAGACAGCGTCCACGCCCGCCTCGATCTGGGCGTCGATCAGCTTGTCGAAAGCGTCGTAGTTGATGGTGCCGTGTTCGTCAAAGGGGGTGACCAGGGCGGGACAGGAGCCGGTGAAGACTGGAGTTCTCATAATATTAAGCATCCTTTCTGGAATGATAATGTAGGGACGCATCATGATGCGTCCAGATTCGTTTTGCTTGATGCCGCGGCGGACACATTATGATGCGTCCCTACAGATGGATATATTCCACCCTGCCAATCATTTGTGGTCGATATACCCCTCGGCGCACAGCAGTTCGGCCAGTAAGACAGCGCCGCCGGCGGCGCCCCGGAGGGTGTTGTGGGACAGGCCCACGAACTTGTAGTCGTACTGGCTGTCGGGGCGGAGGCGTCCGGCGGAGATGGCCATGCCGCCCTCCAGCTCCCGGTCGGTCTTGGCCTGGGGACGGTCAGGCTCCTCGAAGTAGTGGATGAACTGCTTGGGGGCAGAGGGGAGGTCCAGCTCCTGGGCCCGGCCCTTGAAGCTTTTCCAGATCTCCTTGATCTGCTCCTCGGTGGGCTTTTTGCCCTCCTTGAAGCGGACGAACACAGCGGCGGTGTGGCCGTCGGACACGGGCACCCGCAGGCACTGGGTGGTGATGGCGGGGCCGGCGGCCTTGACGATCTTGCCGCCCTCGATATGGCCCCACACCTTCAGGGGCTCCTGCTCGCTCTTCTCCTCCTCGCCGCCGATGTAGGGGATAAGGTTATCCACCATCTCGGGCCAGCGCTCGAAGGTCTTGCCCGCACCGGAGATGGCCTGATAGGTGCAGGCCAGCACGCTGTCCACCTCATAGCCCGCCTGCATCAGGGGAGTGAGGAGGGGGGTGTAGCTCTGGATGGAGCAGTTGGACTTGACGGCGATGAAGCCCCGCTTGGTGCCCAGGCGCTGGCGCTGGGCGGGGATGACCTCAATGTGCTGGGGATTGAGCTCAGGCACCACCATGGGCACGTCGTCGGTCCAGCGGTTGGCGGAGTTGTTGGACACCACCGGGCACTCGGCCTTGGCGTACCGCTCCTCCAGGGCGCGGATCTCCTCCTTCTTCATATCCACAGCGCAGAAAACGAAGTCCACCATGGCGGCGATCTTGTCCACATCTGCCTGGGCGTCCATGACCACCAAAGCCTTGGCCTCTTCGGGGATGGGGGACCTCATAGCCCAGCGGCCGGAGACGGCCTGTTCATAGGGCTTTCCGGCGGAACGGGCGCTGGCCGCCAGGGCGGTGAGCTGGAACCAGGGGTGGTTCTCCATAAGCGTAACGAAGCGCTGACCCACCATACCGGTGGCGCCGATGATGCCTACCTTATATTTTTCCATTTTCATAACCTCCAAATCGGTGCAGAGCATTCTATGTCCCGGCACAAATATTGATGAATTTTCCCCCCGAAAAAGTTGGAATTGAAAAAAATAAATCAGCGGCTTTTCAAGCGGCTGATTTTGTACTATAATGTCGGGGAGAGTATTTCGCAAAGCCGCAGTCCTCCGCGTTGGAATTTATCCTACCATGCTTCCCGACGTATTGTCAAGAGAATTAAGAAAAGAAATGGAGAACGTTATGGGAAAAAGATTGACACCGCTCGCTGCCGTCCTTCTGGCCTTCTGCCTGGTCCTGCCGCCCGCCAGGGCGGCCACCACCAACCAGAACGGGCAGATTATGATTCGGGTGGGGCTGGCCTCCTCCAGCAAGCACGTCCCCACAGGAGAGCTGGAGGCCGCCCATCTGGAGAACAACAACAGCGCCGGATACGGCTTCGGCTACCGCTTTGGCTATTACGACAGCGGGCTGAACTTCGTGGAGCTGGCCCGCACGGATGACAAAACCATTCAGGTGTCGGTACTCAAGACCCAGAACCTCTACTACGGCACGGTGAACGGGAAGAAGACCTATTCCTCCTCCATCACCAGCGGCACCCTGGTGGGCTGCTACCACATCCGGGTACCGGGGACGTTTGGCAGCTTCGCTCAGGCGTCGGCGGAGGCGGCCCGGTACAGCGGCGGCTTCGTGGCCTGGATCGACGGGGCCTATCAGGTTCGGGCGGGCTCCTACGCCTCAGCGGAGGCGGCGTCAGCGGCACTGAAAAGCGTCTCCGGCGGAAGCGTGGTGTGGACAAGCTCCTACGGCATGAGCGTGGTAAAGACGGGCACCAGCCAGATTCTGTTTCAGTACGACTGCGGCGAGTCGGGCAGGCTGGCCATTCAGCCCGATGTCACCGGAGTGGGGGAGACCCGCACATGGTTCCAGAACTATAAGTACCGGGGGGGCTTTCAGTACCACCGGCGCGGCGGCGGAAATATCACCGTCGTCAACGTCCTGCCCCTGGAGGACTATGTCAACGGCGTGGTCTGCTTTGAGATGGGCCGGAACTGGCCCCTGGAGGCGCTGAAAACCCAGGCGGTCTTTGCCCGGACCTATGTGCTGAAAAATCTGGGCAAGCATGACAGCTACGGCTTTGATATCTGCGGCACCGCCTCCTGCCAGGCCTACCACGGCATGGGCAGCGGAGCCGACAACGGCCCCAGCGAGGTCAGCATGCGGGCGGTGAGCGAGACCGCCGGTATGGTCATCCGCTATAACGGGAAGCTGGCCGAGACTGTCTACTCCTCCAGCTTCGGCGGGGCCAGTGAGGACGCCAACAACGTCTGGGGGACCAACACCTCCACCGAGCACCCCTATCTCCGGGGAGTGGTGGACCCCTATGAGGCCGACACCAACAGCATCAACTCCCACTCCTCCTGGACGGTGCGCTACACCACCGCCCAACTGACCCAGAAGCTCCAGGGCTACGGCCTGGGCACGGGCACCTCTGTGGACCACCTGACACTGACCTACTCCGACAAGGGCAACGTCATTCAGGCGGTGGTCCACTGGGCCAACGGCCAGAGCAATACCGTCAAGGCCAGCGACATCCGCAGCCGCTTCGGCGTGGATTCCATCCGCTTTACCGTCAACGGAGTGGGGGACGGCGGGTCTGCCGGCCCCGTCACGCCCCCCAGCGGCGGGGGGCTGTACATCAACGGCGTGCAGGTCCCCGGCAGTACAGACGGGATGTATGTGATCTCCGGCTCAGGCACGGTGAGTCCCATTGACGGGGCCCCCTACATCATCACCGGCGGCGGCTCTATCTCCAAGCTGCCCCCCTCCACCGGCGGCGGAAACCAGGGTGGAAGCACCGCCCCTCAGCCCGGAAACGGGACGGTCACCGTGTCCGGGAGCAGCTACACCTTCACCGGCGGCGGCTGGGGCCATCAGCTTGGCATGAGCCAGTTCGGCGCCTACGCCATGGCAAACCGGGGCTTTACATACGAAGAGATTGTAAAATTTTACCTTCCCGGCGTCCAGGTCCAGCAATATTGAAAAGGATGATCGTTTTTTGAAAACCTCTGATTTTGATTTCCAGCTCCCGGAGGAGCTGATCGCCCAGACGCCCCTGGAGCGGCGGGACGCCTCCCGGCTGCTCACCCTGGACAAGCGCACCGGGGCGGTGGGTCACCACCGGTTCTATGATCTGCCCCAATTTCTGCGGCCTGGAGACTGCCTGGTGCTCAACGACTCCCGGGTACTGCCCGCCCGGCTCATCGGCCGCCGCCCCACCGGCGGGGTCTGTGAAGTACTTCTCCTTGTCGATAGGGGAGACAACCTGTGGGAGTGCCTGGTCCGCCCCGGACGGAAGCTGAAGCCGGGGGCTCGGGTGATATTTGGAGATGGACAGCTCACCGCCACCGTGGAAACCGAGCTGGAGGACGGTAAGCGGGCGGTTCGGTTCCACTACCAGGGCATTTTCCTGGAGATTCTGGAGCAGCTGGGCAAAATGCCCCTGCCGCCCTATATCAAGGCGGAGCTGGAGGACCAGGAGCGGTATCAGACCGTCTACTCTAAGGTGATGGGCTCCGCCGCCGCCCCCACCGCCGGGCTCCACTTTACCCCGGAGCTGCTGGCGCAGGTACAGGAAATTGGTGTAAAGGTCTGCTACATTACACTCCATGTGGGACTAGGCACCTTCCGACCCGTCAAGGCGGAGGAGATTACGGACCATGAGATGCACTCCGAATTCTGTCAGATCAGTCAGGAGACCGCCGATATCATCAACCAGACTAAGGCGGACGGGGGACGGGTCATCTGTGTGGGCACCACCTCCTGCCGCACCATTGAGAGCTTCGCGGCGGAGGACGGGACCATGTCGGAGCGCTCCGGGTGGACGAATATTTTCATCTACCCGGGCTACCGCTTCAAGGTGCTGGACGCCCTCATTACCAATTTCCACCTGCCCCAGTCCACCCTCATCATGCTGGTGTCCGCCCTGGCGGGCAGGGAGCATGTCCTGTCCGCCTATGAGACAGCGGTGCGGGAGCGTTACCGCTTCTTTTCCTTCGGGGACGCCATGATGATCGCCGATTTTTGAGGGCGGAGTTTTGCTCACTGATATGGTCTATTTGCGAAAAAATATTTAGAAGGAGTTTTTGCGTGTTTGAGATTTTAAAACAAGAGGGAAGAGCCCGGCGTGGGGTGTTCACCTGCGCCCATGGGGTGGTCCAGACCCCGGTGTTCATGAACGTGGGCACCCAGGGGGCCATCAAGGGGGCGGTGTCCGCCCACGACCTGAAGGAGATCGGCTGTCAGGTGGAGCTGTCCAACACCTACCACCTCCATCTGCGTCCCGGGGACGCCGCCGTCCGCCAGATGGGCGGGCTACACAAATTTATGGACTGGGACGGCCCCATGCTCACCGACAGCGGGGGCTTTCAGGTTTTTTCCCTGTCCGGTCTGCGGAAGATCACCGAGGAGGGGGTCACCTTCGCCTCCCACATCGACGGCCGGCGTATCTTTATGGGCCCGGAGGAGTCCATGCGGATTCAGTCCAACCTGGGCAGCGACATTGCTATGGCCTTTGACGAGTGCGTGGAGAACCCGTCCCCCTATGAGTATGTAAAGGCCTCCTGCGAGCGGACCGCCCGGTGGCTGGAGCGCTGTGTGGCAGAGCATGACAGGCTGAATGCCTTGTCAGAGACGGTCACCCCTCAGCAGCAGCTCTTCGGCATCAACCAGGGGGGGACCTACGCCGATCTGCGGGTCTGGCACATGGAGGAGATCGCCAAGCTGAACTGCGACGGCTACGCCATCGGCGGGCTGGCGGTGGGGGAGCCCACCCAGGTGATGTACGACATCATCGACGCGGTGGAGCCCCACATGCCCCGGGAAAAACCCCGGTACCTCATGGGAGTGGGGACGCCCTCCAATATCATCGAGGGGGTAGCCCGAGGGGTAGACTTCTTCGACTGCGTGATGCCCGCCCGGAACGCCCGCCACGGCAAGCTGTACACTTGGAACGGAACCATCAATATCAAAAATGAGAAGTACAAGCTGGACGGGCGGCCCATTGACCCGAGCTGTGATTGTCCCGCCTGCCGGTCCTTCTCCCGAGCCTACCTGCGCCACCTGCTGACGGCGGGGGAGATGCTGGCTATGCGGCTGGCGGTGCTCCACAATCTGCACTTCTACAACAAGCTGATGGCCCGCATCCGGGAGGCTCTCGACGGTGGCACCTTTGAAGATTTCCGGGCGCGGTACTCCGGTATTTTGGACCGGCCAGCCCCATAGAGCGCGCCAGGTCCGCAGATTTTCAGGGCGGCGGGCCGAGTCGTCCCACCCTACAAAATCAATCTCAGTGAAAATTTGACAAAAGGGCTTGTCAACCGGACAAATATCCGCTATAATATTTTTCACTGTGTCAAATAGAGATTCTGTTGACTGAGTGATTTTAAACTTTGGAGGAAAATTTATGGGTCTTGATATGATTCTCATGCTAGTCCTGATGTTTGCTATGCTGTACTTCTTTATGATCCGCCCGGAGAACAAGCGGAAGAAGGAGGCACAGAATCTGCGGGACTCCCTGAAGGTGGGCGATGTCATCACCACCATCGGCGGTATTGTGGGCACCATCTGCAAGGTGGACGAGAGCACCATTGTGATTGAGACCAGCGCCGACCGGGTGCGTATCGAGTTCACCAAGTGGGCTGTTTCCAGCAAGAACGTGGCTCCCACCCAGCCCAACGCTTAAAACTAACAGGCATGTCTTTTGCCCTCCCCGCATAGGTTTTACCAAACCGTGGGGGAGGGTATTTTTATGAAGAAAAAAGAGCGGCGGCCGGAGGAGCTGGGCAGTCAATGGCTCAACGCCATGTGTGATATCCTGATCGGCGGCGCGCTGGCCGGAGTGACGGCCATTCTGGCCCTGCTGGCCTGGGCGGTTCTGGTCTCCGCCGGCGTGATGCCGGTGGGGGCGATGTACGGCGCGGTGCTGGCGTCCTGCGTGCTGGGCGCCCTGACGGGCGGCTGCTTCGCCGTCCGCCGGGTGGGACGGCACTCGCTGCCGGTTGGCCTGGGCGTGGGAGCGGTGCTGTTCCTCCTGCTGCTGACGGCGGGATTCATCGCCTTTGACGGGGCCTCCATCGCCAACGGTGGGGCGGGTATCCTGTGCGCCTGCCTGTGCGGCGGGGCCATCCCCGGACTGCTGGCGAGAAAACCCAAGAAAAAACGCAGAAGATGATTGAAATCTCTCGGAGCCTATGTTATAATGACTGTCACTATGGCAGAATCTGCTGTAAGCAACCAAACAGGAGGAGATACCAATGAAACACATTCAGACCTTGAACGGGGCCACCCTGAAGCAGAGCGCCGCCCACGGCGGCTGCGGCGAGTGCCAGACCTCTTGCCAGTCCGCCTGCAAGACTTCCTGCACCGTCGCCAACCAGAAGTGCGAGAACAAGTAAATCACAAAGCCTGAAAGGGCGGGCGCGTTCGCGCCTGCCTTTTTGCTGTGTCCGCGAATAGGAGACCAGAGAATGGAATACTCTTTTGCTTCTCTTAGACAACAACTTGGAGATCACGCCCCCTTTTTAGTGTCCCTGTCTGATGGCCCGGACAATGAGCTTCGGATCATAATTGCTCCAGCGACAGTTGGGGAAGCCGGTGTGAGAGCGAACGGTGATAGGAGTAACGGAATTTTGGACGATATCCTGGCAAAGTGTTGCCCGATTGAACCGGACAAAACGGCCCTGTTTGAAATTTATTTTGAAAATTACATCACCTATCGGGTGACGAGTGAATCCTACGCGGCTGGCGGCCCGGAGGAAATCAGCTCCGGCGGATACCTGGCTATTGTGGAAAAATCAAAATATCTGGACCATTTGGAGGAAATAGCGGGCGTTTTTCAACTCGATGACGGCACTTTTTTTCCTGGCGAATGGAAACAATACGGCGTTTACACACAAAACCATATTATCGAAATCATCTCACACTGTCCGCCGGTAGTGACCAAAATAAAACAATGAGGTGAACTACCTTGGAGGAACTGCTGGCGTACGCCATCCTGCTTTATGAGGATATCGTCACAGAGGAGGAGTACCAGGAGCGGCTGGACGCCCTGTTTTTGGAGCGTCCGGACGACAGGACGCTGCTGGACCTGGAGTGCGAGACTGACATTCAAGAAGCGGCCATCTACATCCGAACGCGGGCGGACTACGGCTATATTGGCCTGCACCCGGAGACCTTTGGACGGGTTTTGATGGAAAAGCTCAGGGACTACTATACCCGCTACACGGACCTCCGTCGATTTGGAAGCAAAATGTACTCACTGTGGGAGAGCCTTCCCGGCAATCTCCAAAATATGGAACCCTTCTGGTCGCTCTGTTATGCGGACGCTTTCCCCCATTGGAATGACGAAGCGCAGACCAGGTCCTTTTTTGAGATTTTGCTTTCTTATTATGAGGAGGGATGCGTTGACCAATGCTACCGTATTTCTGGGTAGTCATTTGGGGCGGAGTGCTGTATCTGCTCTACCGCCAGGGGCTGGCGGTCACAAAACGTATTGCCGCCATCCTGTTCGTGTTTCGGCCCGGGCGGGAAGCCGACCGGGCAAAGCTGGACTCCTGCACCGGCTGGGTCCGGCATATGGTCCACTTTCATCGGGGACAGGCCTATCAGTTTTGCTTTGAAGCCCAGTTGTCAAAGGGAGAAGTGGAGGTGTCTCTACTGGACAGAGACAAGCGCCCGCTTCTGAAGCTGAACAGGCAATCCCCCACAGGCACGATCAAATTGGAGAAGAGCAGCAGATATTATTTGCGCTGGGAATTTCAAAACGCGACCGGACAGTGTGAGCTGAACTGGAGAGAAATTTAAACGGGAGGAAAAAACATGACAACTGTACATACCTTTACCGCCCTGGGGCAGTACCTGGCGGCGGATGTGAACAGCGGCGCGGTCCACGTGCTGGACAAGCTGACCTACGACCTGCTCAGCGGGGCAGGGGAGGGGCCCCTGGGGGAGGAGTTTCCCTCTGAGCTGGCGGACAGGCTGTCTCAATACGACCGGGCCGAGCTGGAGGAGGGCTGGCAGGAGCTGAGAGAGCTCCAGGAGGCCGGACTGCTCTTCACCACCGACGAGTACATCGACCCGGAGGCCGCCATGGCCCTGCCCAAGGCGGCGGTGGTGAAAGCCCTGTGCCTCCATGTGTCCCACGACTGCAACCTGCGGTGCAAATACTGCTTCGCCTCCACCGGCGATTTCGGCACCGGCCACCGGATGACCATGGATCTGGACACCGCGAAAAAGGCTATCGACTGGGTGGTGGCCAAGTCGGGAAGCCGGCGGAACATCGAGGTGGACTTCTTCGGCGGCGAACCTCTGATGTCCATGGACGTGGTGAAGGGGACGGTGGAGTACGCCCGCTCCCTGGAGAAGAAGCACGACAAGGTATTCCGATTCACCATCACCACCAACGGCGTCCTGCTGGACGATGAGACCATCGACTATATCAACCGGGAGATGTCCAACGTGGTGCTCTCCCTGGACGGCAGGCAGTCGGTCAACGACAGGATGCGGCCCACCGTCAACGGGAAGGGGAGCTACGACGTGATCGTCCCCAAATTCCAAAAGCTGGTGGCCCAGCGGGGGACCAAGGACTACTACGTCCGGGGCACCTTCACCCGGGATAGTCTGGACTTTGCCCAGGATATCCTCCACATGGGCGACTTGGGCTTCCGCCATGTGTCGGTGGAGCCGTGCAGCGGCCCTCCCGAGGACCCCTACGCCATCCGCGCGGAGGACCTGGACAGGGTAGAGGAGGAGTATGAAAGGCTGGCCGGCCTGCTGAAGGATCGGAAGGACATCAACTTCTTCCACTTCAATGTGGACCTGTCCCAGGGCCCCTGCGTCATCAAGCGGCTGCGGGGCTGCGGGGCCGGGTGCGAGTACGTGGCCATCACCCCCGACGGGGACATCTACCCCTGCCACCAGTTTGTGGGGAAAGAGGAGTTTCGTATGGGCAATGTCCACAGCGGCGGCTTCAATATGGAAATCTCTGGTCAATTTGCCCAACAGAATGTCTACACCCGTCCCGCCTGCCGGGAGTGCTGGGCCAGATTTTATTGCAGCGGGGGGTGCTCCGCCTCCAATTTGCTTGCCAATGGAGACATAACATGCGCGAATGAGGTGGCCTGCGCCATGGAACGTAAGCGTCTGGAATGCGCCATCGCCCTCAATTCTATCGCCTCCGGTATAGTCATGCAAGGGAATACAGAATGTAATAATACAGATTGTAATCTTTGTAATCACTGAGACACGCTCCTCTTTGTCAATATCTAGTATATTTCAGGGAAATTATCACAATATTTAGCAATACTAGAGTCCACATCAGGGCTCTGGTGTTATTGTGGTTACTCGGTTAACATAATTCCGTTTACATAAAAAATTAACGGAATTAGCAAAAACGGAGAAAATCGGAAAAACCCCTTGCGAAAAATGCCGGTTCGAGCTATAGTAGAGTTACCCTGAACGCGGGCCCGAGGGCCGCGTCTATTTCTCCCTCCCGCCTCATAAGCTGATAGCGAGGTGAGGCTTTGTGGGAGTGAGGCTGCGAAAAAAATGGGACTTGCCGTCGGAGCAGCGGGCGGCGCTGGCCATCCTGGGGACCCTCTTCCTGCTGGGAGGCGGGGCGGGCTGTCTCTTCGCCGCACTGTCGGACGGGGAGGGGGCCGAAGAGCTGAGCGGATATCTGTCCGGCTACCTGGAGCTGGCCGGAGGCGCTGGAGCGCCCCATGACCTTTGGGCGTCCCTCTGGGGACAGATGAAGTATCAGCTGGCCGCCGTGGTGCTGGGCCTGACGGCGCTGGGGACGGTGGGACTTCCGGTACTCTTCGGAGTACGGGGCTTTTTGTTCTCCTTCTCCGCCGCCTGCTTTGTCCGGGTCTTTGGGGGCAGGGGACTGATTCCTGCCTTCGCTCTGTTTGGACTGCCCGCCCTGCTGTGGGCCCCGGCCCTGTTCTTGACGGGAACACCCGGCCTGCTCACCGCCCAGAAGCTGCTGCGCCGGTCGCTGGGGGAGGAGCGGGGAGGCCCGCCTCTGCTGGACAGATCCCTGTGGGTACGGGCCGGAGGGAGCCTGGGGCTGGGCCTGTCCGCGGGACTGCTGGAATACTGGGTGGTCCCGGTGCTGCTGCGGGCAGCGTCCCGCGTCGTGCTGTAAGGAAAAATTAGGAGTTTTGGAAGTGTCTGAATTGCTGTCGGTCTATGAGGATTTTCTGAAAATTGAAAAACGGGCCTCGTCCAACACGGTCAGCTCCTATCTGCGGGACGTCCACCAGTTCGCAGAGGTGATGGAGGGCCGGGGGATCGAGCTGGCCCAGGTGGTGACCAGCGATGTGGAGGACTATGCCAACTCCCTGGTGAAGCGGGGCAAGTCCCCCGCCACCGTCACCCGTTCGGTGGCCTCCATCAAGTCCCTCTACACCTGCCTGATCAGCAAGGGCTATGTGGACCAGAACCCGGCCAAGGGGGTGTCCCCGGCCAAGGTGGAGCGAAAGCTGCCCCAGGTGCTCACCGGAAAAGAGGTGGAGCTGCTTCTGGAGCAGCCCGAGTGCACCGACCTGAAGGGCTACCGGGACCGCGCCATGCTGGAGCTGCTGTACGCCACCGGCATCCGGGTCAGCGAGCTCATTGAGCTGGATGTGGACGATCTGAACCTTCCCGGCGGGGTGCTGCGGTGCTTCAGCAAGGGCAAGGAACGGGTCATCCCCCTGTACCCGGCGGCCGTCCGGGCCCTGAGCGAGTACATAACCGAGGTCCGGCCCCAACTGGTGGACTCGGCGGACGAGACCGCCCTCTTTGTCAACATGAATGGAGAGCGCATGAGCCGCCAGGGCTTCTGGAAGCTGATTAAATTTTATCAGGAGAAGGCGGGTATTCAGAAAGACATCACGCCACACACCCTGCGCCACTCCTTCGCCGCCCATCTGCTGGAAAACGGGGCTGACCTGCGGTCCATCCAGGAGATGCTGGGTCACGCAGATATCTCCTCCACTCAGATCTACTCCCGGCTCATCAATCAGAAGATCAAGGATGTCTATAAAAAGGCCCACCCCAGGGCCTGAAAAAACCCGGCCGGTGGAGCACTCCAAGGGCCGGGTTTTTGTTGAATTATCCGGGGAAATATGGTAATATGATTTATTGGAAAAATCAATGGAAGGAGGACATTCTATGTCCACCACATCGGAATATTTTGAGACCCTGCGGGGCCGGTCCATCGCCGTCATCGGCATGGGTGTGAGCAACACCCCGCTGATCCGTATGCTCCTGCGGGCCGAATTGAAGGTCACCGTCTGCGACAAGTCCCCCCGGGAGCGGGTGGAGGAGCAGGCCTCTGAGCTGGAAAGCCTGGGGGCCAGGCTGAAGCTGGGCCCGGACTATTTGGAAAAGATCCACAAGTTCGACCTGATCTTCCGCACCCCGGGCCTCAGCCCCAACACCCCGGAGCTGAAGCAGGCGGTGGAGCGGGGAAGTATCCTCACCTCTGAGATGGAGCTGTTCTTCCAGCTTTGTCCATGCAGAATCATCGGCGTCACCGGCAGTGACGGAAAAACCACCACCACCACCCTCATCAGCGAGTTTTTAAAGGAGGCGGGGCTCAATGTCTACCTGGGCGGCAACATCGGGAAGCCCCTCCTGCCCGACGTGGACGGCATGGTCCCCGAGGACGTGGCCGTGGTGGAGCTGTCCTCCTTCCAGCTCATGAGCATGGACCGCAGTCCCCATGTGGCGGTGTTCACCAATCTGTCCCCCAACCACCTGGACTACCACCACACAATGGAGGAGTATACCTCCGCCAAGCTGAACATTTTCTGTCACCAGAGCCCCAAGGACCGGGTAGTGTTCAACTATGACAACGACATCACCCGCTCCCTGGCCAAGGCGGCGGTGGGGCAGGCCATGCTGTTCAGCCGCAAGCAGCGGCTGGAGGAGGGGGTCTACCTCCGGGACAACGCCATCTGGCTGACCAATCCCATGGGCAGCCGGGAGGTTCTGCCTCTGGACAGCATCCAAATCCCCGGCGTCCACAACATCGAAAACTATATGGCCGCCATCGCGGCGGTGGACGGCATCGTCCCGGACAAGTGCGTCCGGGCGGTGGCCCAGCGGTTCACCGGGGTGGAGCACCGCATTGAGCTGGTGCGGGAGCTGGACGGGGTGAAATACTACAACGACTCTATCGGCACCAGCCCCACCCGGACCATGGCCTGCCTGGATTCCTTCGACCAGAAGCTCATCATTATCGCCGGAGGCTATGATAAGGGAGTGCCCTTCACCCAGCTGGGCATGGCTATGGTGGAGAAGGTCAAGGTCCTCATTCTCACCGGCGACACCGCTCCCGCCATCAAGCGGGCGGTGGAGGAGGCGGAGGGCTTCGCCGGGAGCGGCCTGCGCGTTCTGGAGACGGCGGACCTGGCCTCCGCCGTGACCGCCGCCCGGGACACCGCCCGGGAGGGGGATGTTGTGGTGCTCTCTCCGGCCTGCGCCGCCTTCGATCAGTTCAAGAACTTTATGGAGCGGGGCAAGGTGTTTAAGCGGCTGGTGAACGCCCTATAATCTGCTTGCGGGGGCGGGTATCATCCACCCCCGCAGGCACAAATCGAACAAAGTGGATAGGATTGAATAAATATGCAGATAAACAACCGCGTCAAGGCCCTGGGCGCTCAGGCCCAGGGCCAGCTGACTGAGGAATTTGCCCGTATCGACGCCATCGCCCAGGAGAATACCGCCCGGGTACTGTCCGCCTTTCAGGAGCACCGGGTGGCAGACGGCTATTTTGCCGGCACAACCGGCTACGGCTACGACGACCTGGGTCGGGATAAATTGGACGAAATTTACGCCGACCTCTTCGGAACGGAGGCCGCACTGGTGCGCATTCAGTTCGTCAACGGCACCCACGCCATCGCCTGCGCCCTGTTTGGGGCGCTGAAGGCGGGAGACGTGCTGCTCTCCGCCGTGGGCGCGCCCTACGACACCCTGTTGGGGGTCGTGGGGGCGGTGAACAAGGGCCCCGGCTCCCTGAAGGACTACGGGGTGGAGTACCGGCAGGTGGAGCTCCGTGACAACAAGCCCGACCTGGAGGGGATCAGGAAAGCCGCCTCGGACCCCCGGGTAAAGGCGGTGCTCATTCAGCGCTCCAAGGGCTACTCCACCCGGGATTCCCTGTCGGTGGCGGAGATCGGGGAGATGTGCCGGATTATCAAGGAGGCCAACCCCAGCGCCGCCATCCTGGTGGACAACTGCTACGGCGAGTTTGTGGAGACCATGGAGCCCACCCATGTGGGGGCGGACCTGGTGGTGGGGTCTCTCATCAAAAATCCCGGCGGCGGGCTGGCCCCCACCGGGGGCTACATCGCCGGACGGCGGGACCTGGTGGAGGGGGCCGCTATGCGGCTCACCGTCCCCGGCATCGGAGGGGAATGCGGGTGTACCCTGGGGCAGAACCGCCTGCTCTATCAGGGGCTGTTCCTGGCCCCCCACACGGTGGCCCAGGCGGTGAAAACCGCTGTATTTGCCGCCAGGGTGATGGAGCTGCTGGGCTATGAGACCCAGCCCCACTCCTCGGCGGTCCGGCACGACATCATTCAGATGATCCACATGCGGGAGCCGGAGGCCCTGAAAAAATTCTGCAAGGGCATCCAGTTCGGCGCGCCGGTGGATTCCTACGTCACCCCGGAGCCCTGGGACATGCCCGGCTACGACTGTCAGGTCATCATGGCGGCGGGGGCTTTCATTCAGGGCGCGTCCATCGAGCTGTCCGCCGACGCCCCCATGCGGGAGCCCTACACCGTCTACCTCCAGGGCGGGCTGACCTTCGAATCCGGCAAGCTGGGCGTCCTGCTGGCTGTTCAGGAGCTGCTGGGTCCCTCGGATTAGAACCGATCAGCTTGCATTTGCGGAGGAACAAATATGAAAAATATCTGGCGGTATATTTTGTTAGGAATTGCAGTCGCGATTAAGGAATAGGCCAAGCCCGCTTTAGAATATCCTACCCTTATAGGGGGTGAGGGTATGGGGCCCTGGAGGCGGGAGCTTGTCCGGAGTATGCGCAGGCCAATGAGACGCCTCCGTCCGGTTTGGACGGGCCCCGGGCCGGCGCTGAGGATACCGCCGGTCCTTATCACCCTGTCGGTGGCTCTGGTGGTGGCCGGGTCGATGATCGCCCTGCTGGAGAACAGGCTGCGCCCGGTGGTGGCGGAAATCGCCGCCGCTCAGGCCCAGAACACCATGACCGCCGTGGTGGAGAACGCCGTCACCGCCGGTCTGGCCGAGCGGCATGTGAGCTACGCCGACTTTGTCACCATCCAGCGGGACGAGGGAGGGGCCATCACCGCCCTGACCACCGACATGGCAAAAATGAACCTGCTCCGGTCGGAGCTCACCGCCGCCATTCTGGAGGCGCTGGAAGGGGTGGACGTGTCCGCCATCCAGGTCCCCCTGGGGAGCCTCTTCGACCTGGAGCCCCTGTGGGCCAAGGGCCCCGCCCTCAAAACCCGGGCCATCGCCGTGGGGACGGTCCGGGCGGAGTTTGACAGCCAGCTCACCGCCGCCGGGGTGAATCAGACCCTCCACCGCATCTGGTTGGAGGTGGATGTCCCCATAAAGCTGCTGCTCCCCGGAGGGGCGGTGGAGGTCACTGTAAACACCCGGCTGTGCGTGGCTGAGACGGTGATTGTGGGCAAGGTGCCCGACACATACTTACAGCTGGACCGGACCTAGACAAAAGACAGGAGAAATGACGTGATACTGGATATTTTAGGTTATGTAAGGCAGATGGTCCCATTGGGAGCCGCTGCGCTGGCTGTCTTTTTCCTCCTCCGGCCGGTACGAAAAAGGCGGCTCGGCGGGATGAATCTGGTCAGCTCCGCCCGCCGGGAGACCGCGCTGGCCCTGTTTGTGATGTTTTGTGCCGGGTTGGCGGCGCTGACCCTGTTTCCCGCCAACCTCTGGGCCTATGTGTTTGACTGGGTCTTCCGCCGGGACTATTGGAATTGGGGGTGGGGCGTCAGCGGCTGGCGGTTAGCCGACTTTTATCCCGGCTGGGAGGAAACCGCGTCGCAGTTTGCGCACCTGTCCAGCATGCTTACGCCCTTTGAGGAGATATCCCGGGCACTGAACCGGCGAAGCTACTGGCTGCTGTTTATGCTGCTGGGCAACATTATCATGTTTATGCCCCTGGGCTTTTTCCCGGCTCTGCTATGGCGGAGGTGGCGGTGGTGGAAGTCCCTGCTGGCGGGCTTCTGCACCTCGGCGTCCATCGAGTTTATCCAGTTTTTCATCGGCCGCAGCACCGATATCGACGATGTGATCTTGAACACCGCCGGAGCTCTGACGGGCTTCTGGATTTACTGGCTATTACGGGCGATTGCCCCAAGCTTCACCGAAAAATTCCAATGTCAACCCAGAGGAGGGTATTATTGTGGATGATTTAGAAGAAATTCAGGCGCTCCGCCGGGAACTGACCCAGGCGGGCTATGAGTACTACGTGCTGGACAAGCCCACCATGTCCGACTATGACTATGATCACAAGCTCCGCCGCCTGGAGGAGCTGGAGACGGCCCACCCGGAGGCGGTCACGCCTGACTCGCCCACCCAGCGGGTGGGGGGACAGGCTCTGGAGTCCTTCACCCAGGTCCGGCACCAGGTCCCACTGGAGTCCCTCCAGGACGTGTTCGACTTCACCGAGCTGGAGGCCTTCGACCAGCGGGTGCGGGGGGTGGTCCCCAACCCGGAGTATGTGGTGGAGCCCAAGGTGGACGGGCTGTCGGTGGCGCTGGAGTATGAGGACGGCCTCTTTGTCCGGGGCGCCACCCGGGGGGACGGCCAGGTGGGGGAGGACGTCACCGAGAACCTGCGCACCGTCCGGTCCATCCCCCTGAAAATTCCTGGCGCTCCGCCCCGGCTCATCGTCCGGGGGGAGGTGTATATGCCCAAGAAGGTGTTCCACGCCCTGAACGAGGAGCGCGAGTGCAGGGGAGAGGCCCTCTTCGCCAACCCCCGGAACGCCGCCGCCGGCTCCCTGCGGCAGCTGGACCCCAAGGTAGCCGCCTCCCGCAGGCTGGACATCGCGGTGTTCAATATCCAATGGGCGGAGGGGGAGAACTTCTCCACCCACCTGGAGACGCTGAATTATTTGGGGGAAAAGGGCTTTAAAGTAATTCCACATTACAGCTGTTCTCAGGTCGCCCAGGTCACCGGGCGAATCGGCGAGATTGGGGACGGGCGAGAGGCTTTCCCCTTTGATATTGACGGAGCTGTTATAAAGCTAAACAGCTTGTCAGACCGTGAGATTCTAGGTTCTACCGCCAAGTTCCCCCGGTGGGCCGCCGCCTATAAGTACCCCCCGGAGGTTAAGCCCGCCCAAGTGCTGGACATCGTGGTCCAGGTGGGGCGGACGGGGGTGCTCACCCCCAAGGCGGTCCTCACCCCCGTCCGGCTGGCGGGCACCACCGTCACCAACGCCACTCTCCACAACCAGGACTTTATCACCGAAAAGGACATCCGCATTGGGGACACCGTCCTGGTGCGCAAGGCGGGGGAGATCATCCCCGAAGTGCTGTCGGTGGTAGGGGAGAAGCGTCCCGAGGGGACCCAGCCCTACCACCTGCCCAAGGCCTGCCCCGTCTGCGGAGCCCCGGTGGAACGGGATGAGGACGGAGCTCACACCCGCTGCACCGGGGCGGAGTGCCCCGCTCAGCTGCTGCGCAACCTGGCCCACTTCGCCAGCCGGGACGCTATGGATATCGAGGGTCTGGGCATTGCCGTGGTAGAGAACCTGGTTGGGGCTGAGCTGGTGAAAACGCCGGGGGATCTGTACTTTTTAAAGGAAGAGGACGTGGCCAAGCTGGACCGGATGGGCAAGCGCTCCGCCAAGAAGCTGCTGGCGGCCCTGGAGAAGTCCAAGGAACAGGACCTGTCCCGGCTGATTTACGCCTTCGGCATCCGTCAGGTGGGGCAGAAAGCGGGCAAAATTCTGGCCGCCCGATTCCAGACGCTGGAAAATCTGCAAAACGCCACCCTGGAGGAGCTCACCGCCGTGGACGACATCGGGGAGATCACCGCCCAGAGCGTCCTGGACTGGATGGCAAGCCCCCAGAGCCGGCACCTCATCGACCGGCTGAGGGAGGCCGGGGTCAACATGACGGCGGCGGAGCAGGGGAGCGACCAGCGGTTTGCCGGCATGACCTTTGTCCTCACCGGGGCGCTGGAGAAGTTCACCCGGGACGAGGCCAGCGAGATGATTGAGGCCCGGGGGGGCAAGGCGTCCGGCTCCGTCTCCAAAAAGACCACCTATGTGGTGGCCGGGGAGGCGGCGGGCTCCAAGCTGCGCAAGGCCCAGGAGCTGGGGGTTCCCGTCCTCACCGAGGATGAATTTCTGGAGCTTTTGAAATAAGAGAGAAGGGGGGATGCTCCCAATGAAAAAGGGGTATCTCTATATCGCCGTGGCGGTGGTCATGTTTACCTCCTTCGAGGTGGTGCTGAAATTCATCGCCGGGCAGATCAACCCCATCCAGCTGACCCTGTGCCGGTTTTCCATCGGCTTTGTGTTCCTCCTTCCGGTGGCCCTGCGCGGTCTGAAAAAACGGGGCCAGCGGCTGGACCGGGGGAGCGTGGCCTACTTCGCCCTGCTGGGCCTCATCGGCATCGCTCTGTGTATGCCCATCCTCCAGATAGCGGTGAGCTATACCGGCTCCTCGGTATCGGCGCTGATGTTCAGCTGCAACCCAGTATTTGTGGCGTTTTTGGCCTTTTTCCTCCTGAAGGAGCCCATAAAGGCCCGTCACATCGCCGCCCTCGTCCTGGAAATTCTGGGCACCATCGTCATTATCAACCCCTGGAACACCCGCCTGAATATGACCGGGGTGGCTCTGGCCCTGCTGTCCACCCTGCTGTTCTCCATGTACGGGGTGATGGGCAAGAAAAAGGTGGCTCAGTTCGGCGGGGCGGTGGTCACCTGCTTCAGCTTTCTCTTCGGGAGCCTGATTGTGCTGGCCTTCATCCTCCTCTCCCACATCCCCGCGGTGGCCCAGGCCTTTCAGGGCGCGGGACTGGACAGCTTTGCCAACGTCCCCGTTTTCGCGGGGTACACCCTGCAAAACCTGCCCTACGTGCTCTTTGTGTCGGTGGGGGTGGCGGGCGTCGGCTTCTGCGCCTACTTCCTGGCTATGGAGCACCAGCCGGCCAGCGTGGTGTCCCTGGTCTACTTCTTCAAGCCCGCCCTATCGCCCATCCTGGGCTGGGCGGTCCACGGGGAGAGCCTCTCCGGCAATATGCTTATGGGCATTGTCCTGATCGTGGCAGGCTCTCTGTGCTCCATCATTCCGGGAATCGTGGAATCCAAGCGGACAAAAACCTGATTTTTCTCTTGACTTAAAGTATACTTTATATGATATAGTTCTTACACATTTACATAGAAGGAGATTCAACTATGGAAAAAGCAAAGGTTTACTTTACCGATTTCCACACCGAGGCCTTCGGCGACAGCCTGCCCACCAAGCTGAAAAAGCTCATCAAGAGGGCGGGCATCCAGGACCTGGAGCTGGACGGTAAATTCGTAGCCATCAAGATGCACTTCGGCGAGCTGGGCAACGTCAGCTATCTGCGGCCCAACTACGCCCGAGCGGTGGTGGACGTGGTCAAGGAGCTGGGGGGCAAGCCCTTCCTCACCGACTGCAACACCATGTACCCCGGAAGCCGGAAAAACGCTCTGGAGCACCTGGAGTGTGCATGGGAAAATGGCTTTACACCCCTTACGGCGGGCTGTCCCATCCTCATCGGCGACGGCCTGAAGGGCACCGACGACGTGGAGGTCCCTGTGGAGGGCGGCGAGTATGTGGACAAGGCCAAAATCGGCCGGGCCGTCATGGACGCCGACGTGTTCATCAGCCTGACCCACTTCAAGGGCCATGAGATGACCGGCTTCGGCGGGGCCATCAAGAACATCGGCATGGGCTGTGGCTCCCGGGCTGGGAAGAAGGAGCAGCACGCCAGCGGAAAGCCCAAGATTAACGCCGAGGCCTGCCGGGGATGTATGCGCTGCCAGAAGGAGTGCGCCAACAGCGGCCTGGTCTTTGACCAGCAGACCCGGAAGATGCGCGTGGACGAGGCCCACTGCGTGGGCTGCGGCCGCTGTCTGGGGGCCTGCAACTTCGACGCCATCTACTTCACCAACGACAACGCTCAGGCAGCCCTCAACTGCCGCATGGCGGAGTACACCAAGGCGGTGGTCTCCGGCCGGCCCCAGTTCCATATCTCCCTGATCGTGGATGTGTCCCCCAACTGCGACTGCCACGGGGAGAACGACGTGCCCATCCTGCCCAACCTGGGTATGTTCGCCTCCACCGACCCTCTGGCCCTGGACCAGGCCTGTGTGGACGCCTGCCTCGCCGCCGAGCCCATGCCCGGTAGTCAGCTGGCCCGCCACCTGGCCGACCCGGAGTTCCACGACCACCACGACCACTTTACCAACTCTACGCCGGAGTCGGAGTGGCGCAGCTGCCTGGAGCACGCCGAGAAAATCGGCCTGGGCACTCGGGCGTATGAGCTGATTAAGATGTAAAGGGAAAACGCCTGTTATAAAACACCCGTAGAAATTAACGGGCGCCGCAAGGATTTTTTCACCTGCGGCGTCCGTTTTATGATTTCCACGGGCGTTTTTTCTCTGTCCAGCCCTTTTCCTTCCAGTAGGCCATGTCTACCTCATTCCAGCCGCGTTTGTTGAATTGACGCATCAGCGCAAAGAACGCCTTTGTTTGAAAGGACGGCTTGACATATCCCTGGTTTTTCACTATTTTCTGAGCCAGCCGCGCAAGTTTTTTGTCAATCGCCGCTTTCTTCTTTGCGCTGACCTTCTCCCATGAGGTCTCCATCACAGCGACGCCAAACCGGTATGTTCTGGCGACGCCCCAAAAGAAGGTGCTGTGCGCCATATCCCGATTGGTACTTTTCATGCCGGCTCCGGCGGCGGTGGAGATACAGACTGCCTGTTTTTGGAACATTTTTTCTTCTGGGCGGTGTACCATCCAACGCCATCCGTAGTGGTCCAGAAAGGCCTTCATCGCGCCGGTCACATGGTAGACATAGACCGGGCTGGTTAAAATGATTAAATCGGAGTTATCCATCGACCGTGTGATAGGGGCCAGCCTTTCATAATGGGGACAATTCAACTCTGACTGCTTAAAGCAGGTGTTGCAGCCAGTACAAAATGCGCCAAAATCTCTTGGTAAAAAGAATTCCTCCACTTCACCGTTCAATTTATCTGCCAGCAGTCTTGCGGCATGACAGGTGGAGCCCTGGTGGCTCTGTCCGTGTATTATAGTTATTTTCAATTTAGTCACTTCTATTTTCGTTGTTATCGTCAGAAAACGTATTTTTCAGCAACAGATCGATCATCAACACCGACACACAGAACAGCGCCATCTGACCCGCGATGAGCCACATCCAGAAAGCGGAATAGCTCTCCTGAAAGAGGACCATCAAAAGGGCGCTGGCCCCGCCGCTGACAAGCCCGGTGCGGGTCCACAGCCTGACGCAGTGGCGGTGAGCGGCGGTCCAGGCCTCCGGGTCCTTTCGGGTCAGCTCCGTGCTGTAGGCCAGGCCCTTGGCCTGGTAGGGGGGAGGGGAGATTTTCCACATCAGCCCCACAATCACCATAGCCGCCGGGGCCAGCATCACAAGTGCAAAATAAAATATGTACATGTTGACACCTCTCTCATCTTGATTCAGGTCATTCAAACGCTCCGGTGATGCTTCCCGCCTGTAGGATCAGCCGATCCGCCTTGCGGAAAAAAGTCCTTTTACCAGCATAGCTGCTCAAATCAAGTCTTTGGGAAAGGCTATAGAGCGTAAAACGGTACACATGGGTTTTTCCCCTGGGCGGCTTGGGGCCCGCATACCGGTGAAGTCCATAGCCCAGTCCCTGCTTCGCGCCCCCCAGAGAGGGGACCGTCCGGCCCGCCGGGATAGCCGGCCCAATTCGATCCGCCGCGGGGATATTCCAGATCACCCAATGGGTAAAGTCTTTGATGGGGTGGGACAAATCCTCCAATACAACAGCCAGTGTTTTGGCCTCCGGGGACAGATTTTCCAGGATAAATTCGGGAGAAATATCCTGTCCGCGCCCTGTGTATTCGATGGGGAATTTGCCGCCGTCGCTTAGGCCGACACATTTGAAGTTCAATATTTCAGCTTTCATTGTCAGTATTTTCCTCGTTTTTAGGCTTTTTTCGCTGTTTTACCCGCCCCAACGGATTGGCTCTGGCGGCGGTGCGCAGGTCCTCGTTGTCCACATGGGTGTAGATCTGGGTGGTGTTCAGGTGGTCATGGCCCAGCACCTCCTGGAGGGTGCGCACATCCACGCCGTTTTGCAGCATCAGGGTGGCGGCGGTGTGGCGCAGCTTGTGGGAGGAGTACTGCGTGCTGTCCAGTCCGGCGGCGGACAGGTGCTTCTTTACCAGCTTGTGGACCGCCGCTGTGGAGATGCGCCGGCGGTTCTGGAGGGTGACGAACAGGGCGTTCTGATCCGCCGGAGCTATGACGTCCCGTTGGGTGAGCCAGTCCTCCAGCGCCCTCTGGCAGGCGTCGTTGAGGTACAGCATGCGCTCCTTGTTGCCCTTACCCAGTACCCGAAGCTGATCTCCTCGAACATCCGTCTTATTTAAACCTACCAGCTCGGAGATACGCAGGCCGCAGTTGAGGAACAGCGTAAGGATACAGTAGTCCCGGACCGCGTTTTTCCCGTCCACACTGTCCAAAAGGTCCATGCTTTCCTCTAAATTCAGGTATTTTGGCAAGGATTTCTTTAGACGGGGCGAGTCCAGGTCCTGGACCGGGTTGGTCTCCAGCAGCTTGGCCTTGTTGGTCAGGTACTTATAAAAGGACCGGATGGTGGCAACCTTGCGGGCACGGGACGTGTTGTTCAGACCGCGGTCCCGGGACAGGTAGTTCATGTAGGAATAGATGTCTGTCAGCGTCACGTCCCGGACCAGAGCCAGGTCCGCGTCGTCGATGGAGATGTTGTCCATGGGCACATCCGGTGAGACCAAGTGCTTGTTCTGCTTGAGAAAGCGGAAAAAATTCCGCAGGTCCAAGTAATATTCATCCACCGTACGGCGGGAATGTCCTTGAATGGTCTCATGATAGACCAGGAAATCCCGCAGGACCGGCGGCGCTTCGGTGCGGTAGTCCATATGGGTACCGGAGGTCAGGTGACCCGGTTTTGGGGGCTTCAGCCTCCACTCAGGTCAACAAAATTTTTATTTTGTTGACCTTGGACCGTGCGTCTTTTTGACCCTCGGCTTCCCTCCTCTCTGAATCGTCTTTCCATATCCTATCACGTTTTCCTGTGTTGGGCAAGTGGAAAAACCGGAGAACATCAGATGTTCTCCGGCTCCGCCGCCGCTATTGAATTTTCGACCGCTGAACTGGCAGCCAGACCTGAAACTGAGCCTCCGCCGCGTCCGGGCCGTTCAGATAGACCTCCACGTCCGGGGCCTGAGCCCACTCATAGCCTGAATCAGGCAGCCACTCGGAGACAATCCGCTTTTGCAGCTCCTGGATGGCCATGGGCGCCTGTCCCTGGCCGGTAAATACCGCCCAGGTGGCGGCTGGGACGGTCCATTCGGACAGCCCCTCCGGGACTGGAGCGTTAGAGGCCACCGCGATATAGTAGCTGTTTTCCGCCTCATGATGACAAGTACTTACGCCTAACACTCCGGGCATTTCAGGGCTCATCAGGGGGATCAGCTCCCCGATTCTCGGCCCGACCTCTCCCCAGAATCTGGGCACCGCCTGAAAGCTCTCCTCCACGTCCATGGTCAGGGGCGTATGGAACCCTACAATCCGGAAGGCGTCCTTTCGTACGATCTGATATTCCATTTCCACATCTCCCTTGAGGACAAATTTGAAGCGGATACGTGGAAAGGCCTTTAGCTTTACCCCGTCTTGCTTCGCAAGGGACGGGGCTACGCCGTGAATCCCCTGAAAGGCGCGGTTGAACGCCGTGGGCGAGTCGTAGCCATAGCGCAGGGCAACCTCCAGCACCTTCTCCCCTGCCCGCAGGTCCGCCGCCGCCCGGGTCATGCGCCGCCGGCGGACATACTCCTTCAAGGGCACGCCCGCCAGGTAGGAAAACATCCGCTGAAAGTGATAGGGCGAACAGCCAGCCAGCCGCCCCAGCTCCTCCAGCCTGATTTCCCCGTTCAGGCTTCGCTCCAGCTCGTCCAATGCCTTGTTCCAGTTTTCCAGCCAATCCATCAATTTCAACTCCTTATTTAAAAGTATAACCCCTCTCCCCTGCCCTGTCCTCTCTTTTTCGGTGCGAAAAAAAGGAGCGCCGAAGCGCTCCCTTTGGAAAACGGATTTTAGGCCTTGCCGTTGCAGCCCAGAACGTTCACCAGCTTGTGGCGGACCAGCTCCTTGATGTTGGCCCGAGCGGGCTTCAGATACTCGCGGGGGTCGAACTTGTCGGGGTGCTCGTTGAAGAACTGGCGGATGGTGCCGGTCATGGCCAGGCGCAGGTCGGAGTCGATGTTGATCTTGCACACGGCGCTCTCAGCGGCCTTGCGCAGCTGCTCCTCGGGAATGCCCACAGCGTCGGGCATCTTGCCGCCGTTGGCGTTGACCATCTTCACATACTCCTGGGGCACGCTGGAGGAGCCGTGGAGCACGATGGGGAAGCCGGGCAGACGCTTGACGACCTCCTCCAGGATGTCGAAGCGCAGGGGGGGCGGGACCAGCTCACCCTTCTCGTTGCGGGTGCACTGGGCGGCGGTGAACTTGTAAGCGCCGTGGCTGGTGCCGATGGCGATGGCCAGAGAGTCGCAGCCGGTCTTGGCGACGAACTCCTCCACCTCCTCGGGGCGGGTGTAGTGGGACTCCTCGGCGGAGACGTTGACCTCGTCCTCCACGCCGGCCAGAGCGCCCAGCTCGGCCTCGACCACCACGCCGTGGTCGTGGGCGTACTCGACGACCTTCTTGGTGCCCTCGATGTTCTCGGCGAAGGACTTGGAGGACAGGTCGATCATGACGGAGGTGAAGCCGCCGTCGATGCAGGACTTGCAGGTCTCAAAGCTGTCGCCGTGGTCCAGATGGAGCACGATGGGGATCTCGGGGCACTCGATGACGGCGGACTCCACCAGCTTCACCAGATAGGTGTGGTTGGCGTAGGCCCGGGCGCCCTTGGAGACCTGGAGAATCACAGGGGCCTTCTCCTCGCGGCAGGCCTCGGTGATGCCCTGGACGATCTCCATGTTGTTGACATTGAAGGCGCCGATGGCGTAACCGCCGTTATAGGCCTTTTTGAACATTTCGGTAGAAGTAACAAGGGGCATGGGAATAACCTCCTTATAATTAAGTCCCCTCTATTTTACCACATTTTCCCCAGATTGCAACATACCAGCGGGAAAAAACTCCCGCCGGACAGGCCCTGCTTTTGTGGGATTTGTGAAGAAATCCAGCGTCAGTTCAGCGTGATATCCTCAACATTCACGCCCCACGATGACAGCTTGGCGACAATTAACTTTAACTCATAGTCAAGCTCGCTGTTTACTTGGTCCCCATTTGCCTTTTTAATGCGCTGTAACATACCATACTGGTCGATCATGACGCCCATCAATTCTTTATCCGACATAATAGCACGCTCCTTTCAGCCCGCTCGGTCCATTTGAACCGCTAAATGTATTATAGCAGATTAGGCGGTAAATGTAAACTCTGTAGGCTCTGGTTTTGTGGGATTTTTGAACAGCGGTCAACGGGGGTTTCGTCAAAAAAGGATGAAGTCCCCTCCGTTAGCTGGAAACTGTTGGCGTATTGATTTTGTCTAAATACACAATGACCTTATACGCTCCGACAAACTGATTGCAGCTGGCGGCCAGCGTATATGTGCCGGAACGTTCCAGCGTATAATAGGCCGCCAGCTCTTTCGCGTTATCCAAGGTATATACGGCTTTGCCAGCCGCATCGTACAGCGTCACATCCAAATTTCCGCTCAAAACATCCGATTTGAAAACAAATTTAATCCTGCTGCCCGCTTCTCCCGTGAAGGAGATGTCGGAAGCTGTTGTGACCTGCTCGGAATACCTGCTGCTCATATTACCCAATACGGTGGGCCGGGCCAGCCAATAGACACCCGTGATTCCCGCAGTCACAGCGAGGACCAAAATGATGAGAATGATAGATTTCCTCTTCATATCATTTATCCCTTCCAACAGCGCCTGTTCGTCGATTTGCGGGAGAGCATATCCCCAAAGCGGCTTATCTCCTGTTTCTACTCTGATTTTACCATTATCAGAGCCAAAATGCAAGGCAAGGTCGGCTATTCTTCCCGTTTACAACCGCACGGTTTTTTGCTATAATGTCCCTGTTTCTGAAAATCGCCCATCCGCAAAGGATAATTGAATTTGGAGGTAATCAACATGAGCAACACTTTGAAGGGCGCCCTGATTATTGGTCAGTCCGGCGGCCCCACTTCCGTCATCAACGCCAGCGCCTACGGCGTCATCCGCACCGCTCTGGACTGTCCCGACATCACCGCCGTCTACGGCGCGGCCCACGGCATCAAGGGCGTGCTCAACGACAAGCTGTACGACATGGGCCAGGAGGACGCCAAGGAGCTGGAGCTGCTGCTCAACACCCCCTCCTCCGAGCTGGGCTCCTGCCGCTACAAGATCGCCGACCCCGACGCCGACGACACCGACTACAAGCGCATCCTGGAGATCTTTAAAAAGTACGACGTGCGCTACTTCTTCTACAACGGCGGCAACGACTCCATGGACACCTGCAACAAGATTTCCAAGTATATGCAGAAGGTTGGCTATGAGTGCCGCATCATGGGCGTGCCCAAGACCATCGACAACGACCTGTTCGGCACCGACCACTGCCCCGGCTTCGCCTCCGCCGCCAAGTATATCGCCACCTCCTGCGCCGAGGT
>CANSDP010000020.1 GCA_947645675.1 uncultured Bacillota bacterium | reverse complement strand
GCCACCTGGAAGGTCACCTGCCCCTGGGCTCCCTCCGGCGTGGCCGCTATGGTGAGCCAGCAGGCCGCCACCAAGTCCACCAGCTATTCCGACACCATCACCCTGGTGGCCGAGGCCATCAAGGGCGACGCCGCCACCGTGAACACCTGGGTGGCCGACACCAAGGCCAACGACACCGAGTTGGTGTTTGTGGGCGAGGGCCTTCTGTCCATTACCACCATCCTGGACCCCAGCAAGATGCAGTTCAGCTATGAGGACTTTGTCTTTGTGGAGAACCTGTACTCCTCCATCTTTGTCCTGTCCGCCGACGCCAAGCTGAACATCAATAACATCGCCGACCTGAAGGCCTATGTGGAGGCGGGCAACGAGATCAGCGTGGCCGTCAACGGCGCCACCAGCTCCGAGGCCTTCCTGGCCGCCGCCCTGTTCGGCTCCATGGGCGCGGGCGACAAACTGAAGCTCACCCCCTATCAGTCCGCCGCTGAGGCCGCCCAGGCCGTGGCCCGGGGCGAGACCCAGTTCGCCGTCTCCCACCAGTCCCAGATTCTGGAGACCTATCAGCAGAAGGGCGTCACCGTGGTCTGCGCCTTCGACGAGAACGACGTTGCCAACGGCCCCTTCGCCGGTGTTGAGGGCGTGGGCCAGCATGGCTACCCCTACTTCCGCAACCGCTGCTTCGTCATGGCCCGGGCCGGCACCGACGAGGACAAGGTGAAGGAGCTGAAGGAGCTCTACGGCAAGATCCTGGCCGACCAGGAGGTCGCCGACTGGCTCCACAACACCATGCTTCTGGAGGTGGACACCATGTCCGTGGAGGACGTGGAGGCCCATGTGGAAAACGTGAAGAATATCGTCAACGAGTATAAGGATATCGTTGCCGGCTAATCCGAACGCTGCGTATGTCATGCAGGGGATGGGATCGGGATCAGCCCCCGCCCATCCCCTGCTTTATTTTGAAGTCCAGAAAGGAGGTCCCCCATGAGCAAATGGGTGGAGCAGTTTAACGGCCGCATGGATTCCTGGGGCCGGAAGCTGCATGAGAAAGAGATTCGTATCCCAGTCGATCTGGTGACCGGCGTTGTATTTTTCCTTGTGGGCCTCGGCGTTTTGCTGGTCATGCCGGACCAGGTGGCAATTTCCGAGAAGGACGTGGTGAACGGACGGGCCTTCCCCACGCTCCTGACGGTGGTAATGCTGCTGTGCTGTGCCATGCTCATCGGCAAGGAGCTGTATAAGCTGGCCACAAAGCAGCCCCTGAACTGGAAGGTGATCAACATTCAGGTGGAGATCAAGGCTCTGGTGATCCTGGGCATCCTGGTGGTCACCTATCTGCTCAGCAAGCTCACCGGCCTGTTTGTGGTGGGCGCGGTCTTCTGCTGTCTGGGCTTTCTGCTCTACTTCCGGTGCCGGAAGAGGTCCTACTACGTCATTACCCTGGTGCTGGCGGTGGCTATCTGGGCCGCCTTCCGCTTCGCCCTGGGCGTGGACTTTTAAGGAGGGGGACGGCTTATGCTTCAGCATATCATTCCGGCCACCGGCCTGCTGTTTACGCTGGAAAACATCCTGTGGATCAATATCGGCGTGTTCATCGGCTCGGTATTCGCGGCCATCCCCGGTTTGAGCGTCATCCTGTGCGTCATCCTCTTCCTGCCCGTCACCTACTCCATGTCCGCCATCCCCGGCATGATGTTCCTGCTGGGCATCTACTGCGCCGGCGGTTACGGCGGCAGCGTGTCCGCCATCCTCATCAACACCCCCGGCACTCCCCACGCCGCGGCCACCATGCTGGACGGACACCCCCTCTCAGAGCGGGGCCGTACCAAGGCGGCGCTGAAAATCGCCCTGTACGCCTCCACCTTCGGCGGGATTTTCTCCGCCCTGATGCTGCTGTTCCTGGGTCCCCAGGTGGCGAAAATCGCCGCCCAGCTGGGCACGGCGGAGTACTTTATGGTCTGCGTCTTCGGCCTGACCATCATCGCCGGCGTGTCGGGCAAGAGCATGATCAAGGGTCTCATCTCCGCCTGTCTGGGCCTGCTCATCTCCTGCGTGGGCTCCGACCCCATGACCAGCTACGACCGCTTTACCTTCGGTATCTCCCGCCTCTACCTGGGGCTGGACCTGGCCATCTGCCTCATCGGCCTGTTCGCCCTGGTGGAGATCATGGCCAAGGCGGAGCGGCGGCTGGACCGGCTCAACCTGGACGCCACCCAGATCAAGGACGACGGAGTCATCACCAAGGCGGAGTATAAGCGCATGGCCCGGCCTGTGCTGCTCTCCTCTATCATCGGCGTGCTGGTGGGCATCATTCCGGGTACCGGGGCGTCAGAGGCCTCCTGGTTCAGCTACAACACCGCCAAGAATATGTCCAAGCACCCGGAGGAGTTCGGCCACGGCTCCGTGGAGGGCGTCGCCGCCGCCGAGTCGGCCAACAACGCCGTCACCGGCGCCACCCTGATCCCCCTGCTCACCCTGGGCATCCCCGGGGACGGCACGGTGGCCATTATGCTCTCCGCTCTGATGATCAACGGCCTGAACCCCGGCCTGAGCCTGTTCACCACCCAGGGGGACATTATGTACGCCATTATGCTGGGCCTGATTCTGGTGAATATCTTTATGTGCCTCCAGGGCAAGTTCCTCACTACCCTCTTTGCCAAGGTGGTATCTATTCCCCAGGAAATCCTCACCCCCATTATCGTCATTTTCTGCTTTGCGGGGGCCTACTCTGTCAACGGGAATTACTTCGATGTGGGCGTGGCCCTGATTTTCGGCATCCTGTCCTGGGTTCTGCGCAAGCTGGAGCTGCCTCCGGTGCCCATCCTGCTTGGCCTGGTGCTGGGCAGCATGACCGAGACCAACTTCCGCCGGGCCCTGCTCATCTCCAACGGCAATCCCAGCATCTTTTTCAGCAGCGTCTACTGCATCATCTTCCTGGTCCTCATCGTGGCGGCGGTGGGCACCATTGTCCGGGGCAAGGTGAAGGAACGGAAAGCCGCCACACAGAAGGAGGACTGACAAATGCCCAACAACATTATTTTCTATTTTACCGACCAGCAGCGCTGGGACACCTGCGGCTGCTTCGGCCAGCCCCTGGACATCACGCCAAGTCTGGACCGGCTGGCCCGGGAGGGGGTCAAGTTTGACAACGCCTTCTCCCCCCAGCCGGTGTGCGGCCCCTGCCGGGCCCTGTTCCAGACGGGCAAGTGGCCCACCGAAACGGGCTGCTTCCGCAACAACATCATGCTGCCCGCCGGGGTAAAAACCCTGGGCAGCTATATCGAGGAGGCGGGCTATGAGACCGCCTACATCGGCAAGTGGCACCTGGCCAGCGACGGGGAGCTGGAGAAGCCCCCCAGGATTGACCACACCGTCACCGCCATTCCCCGCCAGCTGCGGGGGGGCTACACCGGCTTCTGGCGCGCCGCCGATGTGCTGGAGTTCACCTCCCACGGCTACGACGGCTTTGTCTTTGACGAAAACGACCAGCGGGTGGACTTTAAGGGCTACCGGGCCGACTGCATCAACGACATGGCTCTGGACTTCTTCGACCAGTACGACGGGAAAAAGCCCTTCTTCATGACCATCTCTCAGATCGAGCCCCACCACCAGAACGACCGCAAGCACTATGAGGGGCCGGAGGGCTCCAAGGAGCGGTTCAAGGACTTTGTCCTGCCCGAGGACCTGAAGGCTCTGGGGGGCAACGCGGCAGAGGAGTATCCCGACTACCTGGGCCAGTGCGCCAGTCTGGACGAGAACCTGGGCCGTCTGGTAGCCAGGCTGAAGGAGAAGGGACTGTATGAGAACACGGTCATCATCTTCGCCTCCGACCACGGCTCCCACTTCCTCACCCGCAACCGGGACTCCCACCTCAACGGCTACGACGACTACAAGCGCTCCTGTCATGACGCGGCCCTCCATGTGCCCTTGGTCATTGCCGGCGGGCCCTTCAAGGGGGGAATCGCCGTGGAGGAGCTGGTGAGCACCGCCAGCCTGCCCAAGACCATCCTGGCCCTGGCCGGGGTGGACGTGGGGGACGCCATGATCGGGGAAAACCTCCTTGACGTGCTGGAGAAAAAGGACGATAATAGACCCAATGAGGTTTTCGCGCAGATCTCCGAGAGCCGGGTAGGCCGGTGTATCCGCACGGCCCGGTATACCTACTCCGTCTACGCCCCCGGCGTAAACGGCGGCGAGGCGGCGGCGGCGGACGTGTACGCCGACGACTTCCTCTATGACATGGAGAAGGACCCCCACCAGCTGAACAACGTGGTGGCCGACCCCGCCTATGTCCAGGTGAAGGAGGAGCTGCGGGAGCGGCTGCTGGACTGGATCCAGCGGGCGGAGGGGACCCGGCCCCTTATTACCGGCTAAGGGGCGCCGCGGCGGCGTCAGGGAGGGCGCTATGAAGGAGCTGGACGGAAAGTCTGAGATGGTCTATCTCTGGGTGCGGGCCTATATCGAGGAAAACAAGTTTTCCAGCAGCACAAAGATCCCCTCGGAAAACACCCTGAGCCGGAAGCTGGCTGTCAGCCGGGAGACGGTGCGCCGGGCTCTGGAGCGGCTGACTCAGGAGGGCCTGCTCCATCGGGTGAAGGGCAGCGGCACCTACATCAACAAGGAGGCCGCCCTGTCCTGGGAGCTGGGGGGCAGCGGCGGAAAGCTGAAAATCGGCCTCATCCTCCAGGGCCAGGACGGCAACGCCAACTCCAGCCTGATGGAGGGCATCCGCAGCATCCTGCCCCCCGATCAGGTGGACCTGCGGACCTTCCTCACAGACAACAAATTTTCCAACGAGCGCCACTGCCTCCAAACCGTTATCAACCAGGGCTTTCAGGGCTTTATCGTGGACGGCGTGAAGGCCAGCCTCCTCAACCCCAACCTGGACTGCTATCAAAAAATCTATCAGAAGCGCATCCCTGTGATATTTTACAACAACTACTACCGCAATCTGAAATGCCCCCGGGTGGTGGTCAACGACCTGCGGTGCGCCGAGGAGCTCATCGGCCTGCTGATCCAGCAGGGGCACCGGAATATCGCGGGGATCTTTGTCTCGGACAACTACCAGAGCATCGAAAAGTTTCAGGGGATGGCGGCCACCCTCCAGAAAAACGGGGTGGAGTATCAGGACGACTATACCAAGTGGTGCGTCTCCAACGAGGCCCACGACCCCCGCTTTGTCCGCTCCATCGACCGCTTCCTCAAGCGCCTGCCCCAGTGTACCGCCGTGGTCTGCTGCAACTATATGATCTATCGGATGGTGCGGCAGGTGCTGGAGGAACAGGGGCGGCGGGTGCCGGAGGACTGCTCGTTGGTGTGCTTCGACTACTCCAACGAGGATTGGGAGGCCGAGGGGGTCACCTGTTCGGTCCACCAGGGCTTCCGGATCGGCCGGGAGGTGGCCTCCCGCCTGATTCGAATGATCCGTAACCGGGACTGCGACGACATCAATTATACCTACGTCCTGGCCCCGGAGATCTATCTGGGCCGCTCCGTCGGCCCCGCCAGGAAATAGACAGCGTTGGCTTCAGCAAATTATAATGACAAACAGCCCCGCCTATTAGCATAGGCGGGGCTGTTTGATGCAAGCTTGCTTAATAGGCCAGCTTCTTCTCCAGCCAGCTCTTCAGCTCACTGATGGGCACCCGGACCTGGTCCATGGTGTCCCGGTCCCGGATGGTGACGGCGTGGTCGGCCTCGTCGGTGTCGGAGCCCACGGTCTGGAAGTCCACCGTGATGCAGTAGGGAGTGCCGATCTCGTCCTGACGGCGGTAGCGCTTGCCGATGGAGCCGGCGTCGTCGTAGTCCACCATAAAGTATTTGGACAGCTCGGCCTGAATCTCCCGGGCCTTGTCACCCAGCTTCTTGCTGAGGGGCAGCACGGCGCACTTGAAGGGGGCCAGGGCGGGGTGGAGATGGAGGACGGTGCGCACGTCGTTCTTCTCGGCGTCCACCACCTCCTCGTCGTAGGCGTTGCACAGGAATGCCAGCAGCATCCGCTCCACGCCCAGGGAGGGCTCGATAACGTAGGGGATATAGTGTTCGTTTTTCTCCTGGTCGTAATAGGTCAGGTCCTTGCCGGAGGTGTTCTGATGGGCGGTGAGGTCGAAGCTGGTCCGGCTGGCAACCCCCCACAGCTCGCCCCAGTCGGTGAAGGGGAAGGCGAACTCGAAGTCGGTGGTGGCGTTGGAGTAGTGGCTCAGCTCCTCGGGGTCGTGGTCCCGGAGCCGCAGGTTCTCCTCCTTGATGCCCAGGCCCAGGAGCCACTGGTGGCAGAAGTCCTTCCAGTACTTGAACCACTCCAGCTCGGTGCCCGGCTGGCAGAAGAACTCCAGCTCCATCTGCTCAAACTCCCGGGTGCGGAAGATGAAGTTGCCCGGGGTGATCTCGTTGCGGAAGGACTTGCCGATCTGGCACACGCCGAAGGGCAGCTTGCGCCGGGTGGAGCGCTGGACGTTGACGAAGTTGGTAAAGATGCCCTGGGCGGTCTCGGGGCGGAGGTAGACGGCGTTCTTGGCGTCCTCGGTGACCCCCTGGAAGGTCTTGAACATCAGGTTGAACTGACGGATGTCGGTCCAGTTGAACTTGCCGCAGGAGGGGCAGACGATCTGATGCTCGTCGATGAAGGCCTTCATCTCGGCCTGGCTCATGGCGTCCACGCTGTGGCCCAGGTCAAAGCTGTTCTCCTGGCACCAGTCTTCGATCACCTTGTCGGCCCGGAAGCGCTCCTTGCACTCCTTGCAGTCCATCAGCGGGTCGGAGAAGCCGCCCACGTGGCCGGAGGCAACCCACACCTGGGGGTTCATCAAAATGGCGGCGTCCAGCCCCACGTTGTAGGGATTCTCCTGGACGAACTTCTTCCACCAGGCCTTCTTGACGTTGTTTTTCAGCTCCACGCCCAGCGGGCCGTAGTCCCAGGTGTTGGCCAGGCCGCCGTAGATCTCGCTGCCGGCGAAGATGAAGCCCCGGCCCTTGCACAGGGCCACGATTTTTTCCATGGTCTTTTCGCTGTTTTTCATATTATATTCTCCTTAATTTTGATAATCTGATTTGTAGGGGCGGCTATTAGCCGCCCGCGTTTTTTCGGAGGGCTTTGCGTATGCCGCGGGCGGATAATATCCGCCCCTACTGGGGGTCAATGGTGTGGAAAATAGATTTCAAGCCGCCGTTTTCATACAAGAACTCAAGCTGCAACGTCAGATAAACCAACTCCCCGCCGGAGGTCAGCTCATAGTCCACGGCGAAGCCGCTGCCGTCCTTATACTCGAAGAACATCACCTCATGGTGGTACTCATACTGCGGCTTGAAATTGCAGGGGACGCCGTACTCGTCGAACACATCGAAGTCGTTCATCTCCAGCGTGCCCTGGATGCACTCCCTGATTACCTCGGTGTCGTCCCACTCCATCTTGTCCACGCAGGAGGGCAGATCCTCATACCGCTTCTCATGGAGGACATGGCAGATGTTCTTTACCACCTGAATGGCCTGTTCCTTGTGCTGTTCTGTCATTCAAACACCCCCTTTGAACAAAAAACGCCCCGAGCCTCTTCGGCTCAGGGCGAACAAAACTGTCCGTGGTTCCACCTGAATTTCCCCGTTGGGGACACTCTAACCCGGTAACGGCGGGGGCCGGCGGACCATTTCCTGTCCACGCTCCAGAGCGCCTTCCCAACCCAGCTTCGGAGGATTTTCACCGGCCATCCTCTCTCTAAAACCCGCCGAGCGGTACTGTTCCCTGTCTTTGCTTTGTGATTTATCAAGGCACCGGAGCAAAGCTTTCTTTGCTCCGGTGCGGTGGTGGACCTGAAGGGGATCGAACCCTCGAACCTCACGGATGCGAACCGTGCGCTCTCCCAGCTGAGCTACAGGCCCAAGTAATGCGTATTTTGGGGATGCCGGGGCGGTTCCCCGCTCAACGGCCTCTCCATTATATCAGATTTTTTTAAAATGTAAAGAGTATTTTTTCGAAATATTTCAACTTGTCTCCGCGTCCCGGAGCCGGGCCGCTTGACAAAGGCGGGCGGGTATGCTATGCTGTCCCCAAGAAAAGAGATGGGAGGCGGGAAGATGCGCAAGACCACTTGCTGATTCCGTGACAGAATAGACTGCGAAGGCCGCGAAGGCGGCTCGTTCTGTCATGGGCTGGCAAGAGGAAGGCGCGCTTCCCTCTCGGCTCATCGCTGTGGACTGCTGTCCGCCCCTGTACGCCGCGAGAGGAACGATATCCTCTTGCGGCGTTTCGCGTGACAGGAGGTGGGACAATATGTCCCAAATTACCATTCAAAATCTGTATTTCACCTATGACGGGGACCACACGCCGGTCTTTGAGGACCTGAATTTGCAGCTTGACACCAACTGGAAGCTGGGTCTGGTGGGCCGGAACGGGCGGGGGAAGACCACTCTGCTCCGGCTGCTGGCGGGGGAGCTGGAGGGGCGGGGAACTGTGGCGCTGAACCAGCCCTGTCTGCGGTGGCCCAGGCCGGTGGAGGAGCCGGACTGGCGGACCATGGACATCCTGCTGGAGGGCGTACCGCCGGAGGAGGAGTGGCGGCTTGTCTGGGAGCTGTCCAAGCTGGGGCTGGAGGAGGAAATTCTGGACCGGCCCTTTTCCACCCTCAGCGGCGGGGAGCAGACCCGGGCTCTGCTGGCCGCCCTCTTTTTGGACGAGGGGGCCTACCCCATGGTCGACGAGCCCACCAACCACCTGGACGGCCCGGGACGGGCGCTGGTGTCGGACTATCTGCGGGGTCTGGACCGGGGCTTTCTGCTGGTGTCCCACGACCGGGCCTTTCTGGACGGCTGCGTGGACCACATCCTGGCCCTGAACCCCACCGGCCCGGAGCTGGTACGGGGGTCCTTCACCAGCTGGTTTAAGGACAAGGAGGACCGGGACCGGGGGGAGTTGGCCCGGAACGAGAAGCTGAGAGGGGAGATTAAGCGGCTGGAACAGGCGGCCAAGCGGACCTCCGGCTGGTCGGACAATATCGAAAAAACCAAATACGCCACAAAAAACTCCGGTCTGAGGCCGGACCGGGGCTTCATCGGCCACAAGTCCGCCAAGATGATGCGGCGGGCCAAGAGCATTGAGGACCGGCAGCAGCGGGCCATTCAGGAGAAGGAGGGCCTGCTCAAGGACATTGAGCGGGCGGACAGCCTCAAGCTGACGCCGCTGGCCTACCACAGCCAGCGGCTGCTGGAGGGGCGGGACCTGGCGGTCTCCTATCCTGGTCTGACCGGCCGTCCCATCAGCTTCACCCTGGAGCAGGGGGACCGGCTGTGTCTGGAGGGGGGCAACGGCTCGGGCAAGACCAGCCTGCTGCGGCTTGCCCTGGGGGAGGAGGTCCCCCACGTCGGGACGCTGTTCCGGGCCTCGGGACTGACCATCTCCTATGTCCCCCAAAAGGCGGACCACCTGCGGGGACTCCCCGCAGGCTGGGCGGAGGGGCAGGGGGCGGACCTGACGCGATTCCTCACCATCCTCCGGAAGCTGGGCTTCCCCCGGGAACTCTTTCAGCGGGACATGGCCGGGTACAGCGCCGGACAGAAGAAGAAAATCCTGCTGGCGGCCAGCCTGTGCCAGAGCGCCCATCTGTACCTCTGGGACGAGCCGCTGAACTATATCGACCTGTTTTCCCGGATGCAGCTGGAGGAGCTGATTCTCCAATACCGGCCCACCCTCCTCTTTGTGGAGCACGACCGGGCCTTCCGGGAAAAAATCGCCACGCAGACAGTCCTCTTATCATAATTTTTTACGGCTCGATGGTTTCATCGGGCCGTTATTTTCCTCTTGACAAAGGGCGGGATCGGGGTATAATGGTACTATAGTTCTATAGAACATATTTTCGTCTGGGAGGGAGCGCCGTGGAGCTGCTGGACAAGCTGAACATTTTGGCCGACGCCGCCAAGTATGACGCCGCCTGTACCTCCAGCGGGCTGGACCGCTCGGGCAGGCCGGGGACCATCGGCAGCACCATAGTGGCCGGATGCTGTCACTCCTTCTCGGCGGACGGGCGGTGCGTGACCCTGCTCAAGGTGCTCCAGACCAACATATGCGTCTACGACTGCCAGTACTGCGTCAACCGCCGGTCCAACGACGTGCCCCGGGCGGCCTTTACCCCGGAGGAGCTGTGCGAGCTGACCATCAGCTTTTACCGGAGAAATTATATAGAAGGACTGTTTCTCTCCTCCGCCGTCATCCAAAGCCCGGACTACACCACTGAGCTGATGGTCCGCACGCTGCGAATTCTCCGGGAGAAGCACCGGTTTGGCGGCTATATTCACGCCAAGGCCATCCCGGGGGCCGACCCCCTGCTCACCCGCCGGCTGGGCCTGCTGGCCGACCGGATGAGCGTGAACATCGAGCTGCCCTCCTCCCCCAGCCTGGCCCTGCTGGCCCCGGACAAGAAAAAGGAGGCCATCCTCACCCCCATGGGCCAGATCAGAGATGGCATCTCAGAGTCCAAGCGGGAGATCGCCGTCTACCGCCACGCGCCCCGGTTCGCCCCGGCGGGGCAGTCCACCCAGATGATCGTGGGGGCCACCCCGGAGACTGACAGGCACATCCTCACCCTCACCCAGGCCCTGTACGACCGCTACCAGCTGAAGCGGGTGTTTTACTCCGCCTATATGCCCGTCTCCTCCAGCCCCCTGCTGCCGGTGGCGGAGGGCTTCAAGCCGCCCCTCCTCCGGGAGCACCGGCTGTATCAGGCCGACTGGCTGCTGCGGTATTACCACTTCCGGGCGGAGGAACTTCTGGACGAGGCCCAGCCCGACCTGGACCCCCGGATGGACCCCAAATGCTGCTGGGCCCTGCGCCACCTGGAGTTCTTTCCCGTGGAGGTCAACCGGGCCGACTATGAAGCCCTGCTCCGGGTCCCCGGCCTGGGGGTGCGGTCGGCGCGGCGCATCCTGAGAGCCAGGCGGGTGGGGCCCCTCACCTTCGAGGGGCTGAAGCGGCTGGGGGTGGTCCTCAAGCGGGCCCAGTACTTCCTCACCTGTTCCGGGCGGATGATGGAGGGGCTGCGGGTCAGCGAGGACGGCCTGCTCCGCCGCATGGTGGCCCTGGAGGCCCCCGCTCTGGCCGAGCCCATGCCAGAACAGCTGTCGCTGTTTGATTCTGCCGTGTAGGGACGCGTCCCTGCGGAAGGAGGCGCCCACATGTCCTGGACTCAAATTTCCTGTCAATATGACGGCACCTATTTCGGTTTTCTGTCCTGCGTGTTTGATTGTTATGTCAACCGGGAGGAGCCGGTGGAGTTTCATGGGCCGGAGGACCTGTGCTGCTCCCTCTACCCCCTGCGGACGGTGGTGACCGACGAGGAGCACGCCCGGCGGGTATACCGGTCCTTCGCCAAATTCGGCGGGGAGGGGCGGCGGCTGGCGGTGCGGACCTTCCTCACCTGTCTGCCCGACAAGGAGCTGTGGCTGTGGCGGTTTCTGCGGCTGGGGTACGCCCAGGGGGCGCGGGTGGGGCAAAATCTCACCGACCCCACGGTGGACCGGGTCCGGAAGGCCGTGTGGCACCTGGAGCATGAGGCACACATGTACAAGGGCTTCACCCGGTTCTCCGACCTGGACGGCGTTCTGGTGGGGGAGATCGAGCCCAAAAACCGGGTCCTGCCCCTCCTCCAGGCCCATTTCTGCGGGCGCTACCCCCAGGAACGCTTCGCCCTCCACGACCGAACCCACCATGAGGCCCTCTTCCATCAGCCCGGGCCCAACGGCTGGGCCATTCTCCCGGTGGAGGACTTCTCCCCCGGTCCCGCCGGCGCCGAGGAGCTGGCCTGTCGGAAGCTCTGGCGGACCTTCTACAACACCATCGCTATCGAGGGCCGCTACAACCCCAAATGCCGCATGACCAACATGCCCAAGCGCTACTGGGCCATGATGACCGAGTTCCAAAAGGACTGGGACACCGCCCTGCCTGAGGTTAAGCCAAAAGCCTGAAAAGCCCGCCGTCCGGCGGGCTCTTTTTATGCTAAAAATGGGCGCAATGAGGCCTGACTTCCATTAAATGTATGCAAACGTGCAATTTTTCAAGGATTCCCGCCAGGGTTGGAGGGGCGCTGGTCTCCGTAGGGGCGGATGATATCCGCCCCCGCAAGGATTCGTGCCTGGAACGGCCGGCCACGGGCCGCCCCTACATAAAAAATTGGAGGTAACATGATGAATCGCACAACCAACTACAAGCTCTGCCAATGGGAGGAAACGGACCGGGTACAGAGGACCGATTTTAACGAGGACAACGTGAAGATTGACGCGGCGATCAAGGCGGAGGCTGACGCTCGGGCGGCGGGGATTGCGGCGGTCAACGCTGTGCTGGCGCAGAGGGGAAACTGCCAGATCGTAACTGGACAGTACATCGGAGATGGTCAGTGCGGCCAATCCCGCCCCAACTCGCTGACCTTCAGTCATCCGCCGGTGCTGGTGCTGGTGTCTGAATACAACACACTGGTCATGGCTGGCGGAGGCTCCCATGGCTATGTGCTGCAAAACGGCACCAGTGAGATGATCTATACCACCTGGAGCGGCAACACTGTCTCATGGTATGGAGACTATGCTTCCCGGCAGATGAACGACTCCAAAAAGGTGTACCATTATGCCGCGTTTCTGGCCGTATAAAGCGTAAAGGGACCCCCGGGCTTTCGCCCGGGGGCTATAGTTTTCAGAGATATTTCCCGTTTATGTTCTTCTCGATCTCCAGCTCTTATTTCAGCAGGCCCTGCTTGAAAGCGAAGAACATCATTTCGGCAAGACCGTGGAAGTCGCAGCTCCCGTGGTCACCAGCGGTCCATGTCATATTCCCGCTTTCATCAATAGTCAGCTTCTGGATTTCTGCACCGCTGACAGTGTAGCTGGGAGCGTCGAAGGTAAAGGCCTTCGTAGCCTCGAAGGTACTATCACCGACCTTCCACTTCGCCCCCTTCTCGAAGCGCATAACCATAACCTTCAGTTCACCGTCGTTCTCCTGCTCAAGTGTAGCGCCGCTTTTAACGGTTACTTCAAGAGTTTCCAGAGATCCGCCATCGGGAATCTTCACTGTTCCCTCAACGATCACTGCACCATTGATAAGGGTATTATTCTTAACAACAGCGTTTTCAAAGGTCACATCGGGAAGGGTCTCGGGAGTGGTTGTGCCTCCGAAGGTACCAGCGGGGATGTCACCCTTAAAGGTGGCGTCTGTGTCGTTCTCAAGAGCATCCTTCATGTCACTCGCGCTGGGGTCCGTAACCGTCTCGCCCGGGTTCACGAATTTGTTGGGAGACTCACTGGCCTTGCTCAGGTAGACAACGATCACGTCGGCGTCGGCGTCGTTCTTCTCACGCACGATGGTGATGGTGTCGAACTTGTTCTTGGTGATAGTCGTGGCAGTGCTCAGGTTGTTGGCGTCGACCTTCTTCACGGTCTCACCGTCAACAGTGTAGACCACCGCATCATCAGCCAGTCTGTAGATACCGGTGAGGGCGCCGTCCACAGTCAGGGTATCGTCCTTGCAGGAGATACTGGTGATACCCTTGCCGTACTCATAGGTGTCGTCGCTGTTGGCCTTCTTGGCGACCAGGCCCGCCTTGGACAGGTCGGCACGGCCGTCGGTGTAGCTGTCGATCTCGTACAGGCCGCGCACCTCAATATCGTTGTTGTTGACGGCGAAGTCGTCAACAAACTCGCCCTGATAGAAGGCCTTGTACAGATAGTAGGTGTCGCCGTCCTTTTCGGCCTTCTCCACGCCATTCACTTCTGCGTTCAGGATGTACACCATGTCGTCGCTGGAGGTCTGAACCTTGCCCTTCTCGGCGGTCCAGACGATCAGCAGGCGACTGTCCTTGTCCAGCACGTAGAAGATGCCTTTGTTGGTAGTAGCAACCTCAGGGGCGTTCTTCGCGCCGACGAATACCTTGCCGTCAGCGATGAAGACGGTGCTGTTGGTGCCGGCTGCTTCCACATCGGTGATCGGAGTGGCCTTGTTGCTGACACCGCCGTTCACGCCGGTACCGTTGTTTGTGGGGCTGGCGGCCTTGCCACTAGCGCTGGTCGGGACCACAGTCAGCTCATAGCTGCCGTTCTTTTTCTCCTTGAAGGTGTAGAACTTGTGGATGCTCACATCACCCTCCTCCAGGTCCTTGCTCTTATCGCCCACCTTGGAGATGGTGATGGTCTCCTCAGTGCCGTCGGTGAACATGGCCTTGGCGATGAGATCATAGCCGACCTTCTCAGGCGCGGCGGTGATGATGAGGTAATCGCTCACGTCGGCGTTCTCAGCAACCGCCTCGACGCCCAGGACAAAGCCGTTGGGGTCAAGATACAGGTTGTAAGTGCCGTCCTTGAGGCTGTACTCGCTGCTGTCAACGATGTAGTCGTTGCCCAGGGCCGCGCCGGAGGACTTGGACACGCCGTTGTACTCATACTTCTTGTCGGCGACCACATAGTCCTTGTCCCGGGCGGAGGAGATCTCCACCTCGGCCACGGTCTCAGCGGGCACAGCGGTCATGACCTTGTCGTCAGCGATGGTGACAACCAGGTAATCGCCCTTATTCACGTCGGAGACGGAGACATCCTCGTCCTTCACAGTGAGGCTGCTGTTCTCGTCGCTGTAGATGGTCAGGTCAACTTCCTTGTCGTCGGCGTCGTAATCCGCGTCGGCCTTGGCCAGGTAGTAGTTGGTGATAACGACGACAGCACTTCTAGTAGTGTTACCCTGACTGTCAATGCCCTCAGTGTAGTACACATTGGTCACGGAGCCCTTTGCGCCAATCTTGGCGTCTCCGATTCCGCCGCTAGAGGTCTTGTCGGTGAGGTTGCTCAGAGTAGTCTTGCCGTCGTTGGCGGTGAGCTTATTTTTGCCGTCCTCTTTATAGGTGGTGCTGGGAGACTGGCTCAGGCCCAGGTCCTTGTAGATGTCCTTGATCTTGACCTCGCTGGTGTAGGTCAGGTCGGCCTCATTGGCGTACTTGCCGATCTCGGTGTTCTTGTAGGACCAGCGGGTGGCGGGAGCCCCGAAGGCGTCCGTGTCGCCGGCCTTCTTCAGGTTACCGTTGTACAGCTGCTCGCCCAGCTGGACATAGGACTGGTTGGTAGTCCCGTCGGTGGTGGTGCCCAGAGAGCTGATGGCGCGGTACTTGGCCTCGGTGCCGGTGCGGTAGGTGTACTCGGAGCGGTAGCCCACGTTGACGCCATTGAACTCAAAGCCCATGTCGCCGGTGAACTCCACCATGTTGGCCTCCAGGGTGTTCAGCGCCAGCTGAGCCACCTGGTTGCGGTTCATGGGGTCGCGGGCGTTGCCGTCGATACCGGAGAAGAGGCTGATCCGGCTGGCCTGAGCCACAGTGCTGGCCTCAAAGCCGCCCTTGTAATCTTCGCTGTTCTGGAAGTAGCCCAGAGCCCGCATCATCATAGAAGCGGCCTCAACGGCGGTCACGGTGGCGTTGGGGTCGTACACGCCCTCGCCCCGGCCGGACACGATGCCGTTGGCGGCGCAGGCGCCCACCCAGCCCTTGGCCCAGTCGGGCACGTCGTTGAAGGGGCAGGTGGTCTCATAGTACTTGTAGTCCAGGTTCAGCAGCTTGGCCATGACAACCGCCATCTCCGCGCGGGTGACGTTCTTGTCAGGCTCAAAGTCGCCGTTCTCGTTGCCGATCATTACTTCGACAGTCTCGAGAACGTCAATGGCCTCGATGTTGTCATTGCTGTCAACATCGGGGAAGCTCGCGGCGCTGGAGCCGACAACCATCATGCCAACCAGCATAACGGAGGCCAGAGCCAGGCTGAGAGCCCGTTTCAGGTTTCTCATAGTGTTTCCTCCTTGTTAATTTTTTCGGCCATGAGAGGGGCCGTTTTCCGTAAAAACAGGGCTTCGCGACGGTCTTGGTAGAACGCAAAGTTTTAACATTTCCGTAACAAAGTTCTCTATTTTTACCGAAAT
This sequence comes from uncultured Bacillota bacterium, assembly GCA_947645675.1. GTDB lineage: Bacteria > Bacillota > Clostridia > Oscillospirales > Oscillospiraceae > Lawsonibacter. The sequence continues at coordinate 19,779 of CANSDP010000020.1, read as the reverse complement.
TTTCGAGGTTTTTCTACTTTTTCCTCCCCTCACCGGGGTGTCACACCCCTGACGTAGGTCCTAAAAGTTGCGAAAACCGGAGGAAATCACGAAAAACAGGCCTCCAAACCTGTCAAAAAGTGAAACTGGTAGACATTTGGTAGACATCCTAAAATATTCCAGTCCCCGCGAACCCTTGCGGCGCAAGGGTTCGACAGGACTTTTTGGTAGACCGGCGGTAGACATGGGGGTGCACCGCCGGTCAAAAATTTTTTCGGAAATATGTAAAGCTCGCTTGACACAAAAAGTAAAGTGTGCTATACTTCAAATAGTAAAGCTCGCTTTACATCTTGGGGGGGGAGGTGGTCCGGTGACCAATCGAATTGCTGAGCTGCGCAAGGAGCGGCGCATCTCTCAGGCGGAGCTGGCCGACGGGGTGGACGTTACCCGGCAGACCATCATCTCCCTGGAGAGCGGCCGGTACAACGCCTCCCTGCTCCTGGCCCACAAGATCGCCAAATATTTCGGGATGACCATTGAGGAAGTATTTTTGTTTGAGGAGGAGGGGAACACACCATGATCTATCGAAAACACACCTTGTTGGACCAGGGACTGAACTGTATTACCTTGCTGGTCCTGGGGATACTCAACGCCGCCCCCTTTATTTCCCCGTCTCAGCGGCGCGCTCTGGACCCTTTTTTGATTCTAGCTCTGCTTCTTGTTATTCTTGTAAGTTGGTATCACGAGAGGAAGCACGGCAAAGAGGATATCCGGCGTGAACAGCGGGACGAGCGCAACCAAATGATTCTGGAGAAATCCATCTGGTACTGCCACCAAGCGGAGAGCGGAATTTTGCTGGGACTGTACGCCGTACTTGTTCTGTTCCTGAAGGAGTATGAGACTGCGAATATACTGCTCTGGGTTTTAATCGGACGAAACTTGCTCGCCTTTGTCATCCGCTGGTGGCTCAACCGGGAATATTAAAACTGTGAGGTGTTTGGTATGAAAGTATTTTGTAAAAAAGCGGCCCCCTATGTGATGTTTGCGGCGGCCTGGGTTCTGATTCTGGCCACGTTCCTGCTGGGGGAGCGGATCAAGGAGCAGCTCAGCCTTGTTCTGTTTACGCTGGGCGGGGTCCTTTTGGGCTTCGGGGCGGTTGGAATCGCGCTGAGCCGCATCCGGATGTCCCCGGAGCAGCAAAAGGAGTATGAGCGGAGCGAACACGATGAACGGAACGTGGCCATCCGGGAGAAGGCGGCCATGTCCTCCTGGTACTGGACGCTGTACATGCTGTGGGCGGTGTTTATGGTCATCCAGATTTTCGTAGGCGGGTTGTGGGGCGTGGCGATTTCGGTGGTGATCGTCCTGCACTGCACCTTCTACATGATAAACATCCACCGCTGGAATAAGAGGATGTGACCATGCGGCGGCTGGAGCTGGCGATTACCCCGGAACTGGCGGGGATCAAGGTGGACACCCTGCTCCGGAAGCGGCTGGGACTGTCGGGGACGGTAATCCGCCGGGTAAAGTGGCTGGAGGACGGCATTTTGGCGGACGGGGTCCGGGTCCACACCGACTTTCGCCCGGCGGCGGGGCAGGTGCTCTCTGTCCGGCTGGACGACCCGGAGCGGCGCAGCGGGGTTGTCCCTGCGCCGGGGCCGCTGGACATCGTCTATGAGGATGCCGACCTGATCGTCCTGAACAAGGCCCCGGGGGTGTCCGTCCACCCGGGGCCGGGGCACTTCTCTGATACGCTGGGTAATTTTCTTCTCCATCATTACGATCTGGAGGGCGAGACCGCCGATTTTCACCCCGTACACCGGCTGGACCGGGGGACCAGCGGCCTGATCGCCGCCGCCAAGCACCCCCACGCCCAGGAGGTGCTGAAAAACCAGCTCCACACCCCGGATTTCCGCCGGGTCTATCTGGCGGTGTGCGAGGGCGTCCCGGAGCCGGAGCGCGGGGTGGTGGACGCCCCTCTGGGGCCCAGGCCGGGCTCCCTCATGGAGCAGATGGTCCGGCCCGACGGCAAGGCCGCCCGGACCCGGTATCAGGTGCTGGAGGTCTGGGGCGGGCGGGCCCTGGTGTCCCTGGAGCTGGAGACGGGCCGGACCCATCAGATCCGGGTCCATATGGCCAGCACCGGCCACCCCCTTACCGGGGACTTTCTCTATGGCACGGAGGAGCGGGCCCTCATCCCCCGGCCCGCCCTCCATTCCGGATTCCTGTCCCTCCTCCACCCCATCACCAGGAAAAAGCTGGAATTTTCCATTCCCCTGCCCGAGGATATGGCTCGGCTGCGGAATTGCTCCCCGGTTTGGCTGTAATTTCTCACAAAAAACACTGGCAATCCTGTCTCCCATGTGGTACAATGGCAGATGTATAAATTTTGCCACTGGAGGTATGTCAATATGTCCTATCGCGATACTTACCAGGCCTGGCTGGCCAGTCCCGCCCTGTCTCAGGCCGAGAAGGCCGAGCTGGAGGCCATCCAAAACGACGACAAAGAGATTGAGTCCCGCTTTTTCTCCCAGCTGGAGTTCGGCACCGCCGGCCTCCGGGGAACCATGGGAACCGGACTCTACCGGATGAATGTCCATGTCATTCGTCACGCCACCCAGTCCTTTGCCGAGGTAATTCTGGCTGAGGGCCCCGAGGCGGCGGCCCGGGGGGTTGCCATCTGCTTCGACTGCCGCAACAACTCCGACGCCTTCGCCCGGGAGGCCGCCTGCGTCATGGCCGGCAACGGCATCCACGTCCGGCTGTTTGAGGCCCTGCGCCCCACTCCCGAGCTGTCCTTCGCCATCCGGGAGTACGGCTGCATCGCCGGCATCAACGTCACCGCCAGCCACAACCCCAAGGAGTACAACGGCTACAAGGTCTACTGGGAGGACGGCGCTCAGCTGCCCCCCAAGCACGCCGATGAGGTGGCCAGGAAGATGCGGGAGCTGGACGTGTTCTCCTGCGTCAAAAAGGCCGGCTACGACCAGGCCGTGGCCGAGGGAAAGATTGTCATCATGGGTCAGGAGACCGATGAGAAGTTTCTGTCCAACGTGATGGCCCAGGTGAACGACAAGGCGGCGGTGGAGAAGGTGGCCGGCACCTTCAAGATGGTGTACACCCCCTTCCACGGCACCGGCTACCGGATGATTCCCGAGGCCCTGAAGCGCCTGGGCATGAAGCACGTCATCTGCGTCCCCGAGCAGATGGTCATTGACGGCAATTTCCCCACGGTGGTCTCCCCCAACCCGGAGAACCCCGAGGGCTTCTATCTGGCGGTGGACATCGCCAAGAAGGAGGGGGCCGACTTCATCCTGGGCTCCGACCCAGACGCCGACCGGGTGGGCATCATGGTCAACACCGGAGACGGGGAGTTCAAGGTGCTCACCGGCAACCAGACCGGCGTACTGCTGCTGGACTACCTCATCGGCGCTATGAAGCGCACCGGCAAACTGCCTGCCAACCCCGTGGCCCTGAAAACCATCGTCACCACCGAGATGGCCCGGAAGGTGGCCGAGGTCAACGGCCTCAAGTGCTTCGACACCTTCACCGGCTTTAAGTTCCTGGCCCAGAAGAAGGACCAGCTTGAAAGCTCCGGCGAGGGCAGCGTGATTATGTCCTATGAGGAGAGCTACGGCTATATGCTGGGCTCCTACGTCCGGGACAAGGACGCCGTCACCGCCGCCGTGGCGCTGACCGAGATGGCCGCCTGGTACGCCGGCCAGGGCATGACCCTGTACGACGCCCTGATGGCCCTTTATGAGAAGTACGGCTTCTATGGTGAAAAGACCCTGAACCTGGTCATGCCCGGCCTGGACGGCCTGAAAAAGATGGCCGAGCTGATGGCGAACCTCCGGGAGAAGCCCCCTGTGGAGATTGCCGGCGTGGCTGTCAAGGAGCAGAAGGACTACAAGGACGGCAGCGTGGTCTGCGTGGAGTGCGGCAAGCGCTCCGAGATGGAACTGTCCGGCTCCAACGTGCTGCGCTATGAGATGGCCGACGGCACCAGCCTGATCGTCCGTCCCTCCGGCACTGAGCCCAAGGTGAAGGTCTACATCCTGGCCAACGGCGAGAGCCGGGAGGCCTGCGACGCCAAGGTGGCCAAATACGCCGCCTGGGCCGAGACCTTGAAGGGCTGAGCGCCCCCTATGAATATCCATGAATCCGCCGAGGACTATCTGGAGGCCATCTTGATTCTGCGGGAACGCCAGGGTATGGTGCGCTCCATCGACGTCGTTCACCACCTGGAGGTGACCAAGCCCAGCGTCAGCGTAGCCATGAAGCGCTTTCGGGAAAACGGCTACATCGAGATGGACGGGGACGGCTATATCATCCTGCTCCCCCCCGGCGAGGAGATCGCTCAGCGCATCTATGGCCGGCACAAGCTGCTTACCCGCTTCCTGGTGTCCCTGGGCGTCAGCGAGGAGGCCGCCGCCGCCGACGCCTGCAAAATGGAGCACGACCTGAGCGACGAGAGCTTTGAGAAAATCAAGGCCCACACCCTCCAGCACGAAAGGCAATAAAAGGACACGCCTCCCAGCCGGGAGGCGTGTCCTTTTACTCCAGATCTTCAATTTTCATCCGTTTCAGATCGTCCATCGTGTCTTGACGGCCCTTGAAATGGAGCCAGATCCCGCCAAACACCACGGTCGGGATGTTGGCGACCAGGAAAATCACGGCCATCGCAATCAGATTTCTGGGCCCGGCTCCGATCAGATTGATGGCAATCAACGTGGTCAGCAGCAGGGACACGGCCAGGGAAATTCCCGGCAAAATCAGCCCCAGCCTCACATTTTTCCTGCACAGCCACACCTGGAGAGCCACCAGCAGGGCGACGGGCAGAAGTATGGCGAACAGATAAAAAATCAGGCCAACCACGCCGATCACAAGACCAACACCAGACATTACAATTCCTCCCTTTTCGTCTTCTTGTACTCCGCGATCAGGACCTTGGCGGTCTCCAGGTCCAGCTTCTCGTTCATCGCCAGCCGTTTGATGGTGGCAATGTAGGGGTCGGCGGCGGCGGTCTCGCTGAGCCTGATCTTTTGAATCAGCCGGTCAAGCCGCAGGCGCACGGTGGGGTAGGTCACGCCGTACTGGCCGGCCACCTCCTTCAGCGACCCGGAGGCCAGTATGAACCGCTTGATAAAGGCCACGTCCTCTTCCTCCAGCCCGGTCATCCACTCAGGCAGCAGCTCCATGCTCATATCCACCTCCCTTCTGTTTTGTATTATAACCTTTAACATTATTAAAGTCAAGCTTTAATTTTATTTTAAATATAAAAAGGGCGAGGTGTAAAACCTTGCCCTCTCTTAATTGGATTTTGTGACGGATTACCGCCGGGGCGCGGAGGACATGCCGCAAGCATCAGACTGCCCCGCTCCGCTCCGCCCCTCCCAGACGGGCTGGGTCCGGAAATACCTTCACGCTTACATTTCCTCCACGATATTGATTCCCTTGACGCCGTGGAGCTGTGCCACGACCCACTCGGCGCTGCATTTTTTGTTCAGGCGCAGGGTGAAAATGGCGCAGGAGGTGGAGCTGTCGCTGTCCGCATGGCGGGTGATCTCCATGTTCAGCAGCTTTAGGTTGAACTCGCGGTAAAATTTGAGGACGGTCTCCAGGCAGACCCGGCCCCGATACTCCATGTACAGGTTGATCTCCGGAGCGCTGTCCAGCAGGCGGTACTCCCACTTGGCGAATACCAGCTCGGCTACCAGAATCATGCCCGTAGCCAGCAGGCCGCCCTCGTAGAAGCCGCCCCCCAGCGTCAGGCCGATGATGGCTACCCCCCACAGTCCGGCGGCGGTGGTCAGGCCCTTGACCCGCTGGCGGCGGGTGACGATGATGGTGCCCGCGCCGATGAAGCCCACGCCGGCCACCACCTGAGCGCCCAGACGGGCCATATCGGTGTAGTAGTGCATCACCATGTACAGGTACTGGCTGGTCAGCGTGGTCATCGCCGCCCCCAGACAGATCAGAATATGGGTGCGCATCCCCGCAGGGCGGCGCTTATAGGCACGCTCGATCCCAACCAGTCCGCCGCAGATCACGGTCAGAAACAGCCGGACACCCACAGACAGGAAGGAAATATCCCTCAAGCCGTCAAAAATCGGTATCATAGTATCCCTCTCCCCACGGCATAAAGCCTCATGATGTTGTGGCCGCTACACCTCGTCGATCATGGTGATATGCTCCAGATCGGAGATGGCGGTCAGCACCTCCTCATGGAGGCAGCGCTGGTTCAGGCGGATGGAGAATACCGCGCTGGGCTTCAGCGAACGGTTTTCCTCTCCGTGGTTGATGTCCACCTCGAAGATTTGGGCCCCCTGCTCCTTGATCCGGCTGATGATTGCGCCCACATCATCCAGGGAGGCGAACTCCACATAGATGTTGATATTCTGGGCCCGCTCCACAAGGAAGCCCTCGAAGATGGGCAGCAGACGAACGCAGAAGGTAATCAGCAGGACGGCCAAAATGACGCACTCATAGAACCCGGCCCCAATGGCCAGGCCCATGCAGGCCGAGGCCCACAGTCCGGCGGCGGTGGTCAGGCCCTTGACCTCCTGCCGCCCGGTGACGATGATGGTGCCCGTGCCCAAAAAGCCGATGCCATTGATGACCTGGGCGCCAAACCGGGACACGTCCGAGTGGATGCCCACATAGTCGGCCACGTCCTTCCAGGGGCCGGCCAGCATCGCCGCCTCATACTGGCTGAGGAGGATGGCGAGCGTGGCCCCGATACAGACGATCATATAGGTGCGAAAGCCGGCGGCCCGCCGCTTTCTGGCCCGCTCCAGTCCCAGCATTCCGCCAAAGAGCATAGCCAGTACCAGACGCAGCGTCACAGCCGCGATATTGAATTCACGCAGATAGTCAAAGGCGTCGATCATAACGCTTCTCCTTTCCCGCGCCTAGCTTTTGGAGCGGCTGAGACGGCGGGCCAGCCGCAGAACGGGCGCGGAGCGGCTGCGGAAGGTCAATCTGGTTTTTTCCTCCAAAAAGCCTCGAAATTTGGATGTCTCATCGGCCAGCTGCTCCTTTGGGACCATGTAGCCGCCGTACTGGTCCCGGAAGAGGTAGAAATAGTACATATCCTCCCCCAGCCGGCACACATCGCCGTAGAGCAGAACGTCCCCCGCCTTCTCCTTCTCCTCCAGGGGCCGGATCTCCATGCCGTGGTCCTTGAAGAGGAAGCGGGAGGCGGGAAAGTCCATCCCGGACTCGGTAATCTGCTTTGCCAGCTTATGGGCGGTGTGGTTGGCGGAGCTGTATTTGCTGGTGAATAGGTAGCAGCCGTAGGCCACCAGCAGAATGGCCCACCAGTTTTCCTGCTCCAGGATGCCCAGTAGAACGATGGCCGTCCCCAGAATATTCCGGCCCACCAGGTTGCTTTTGCAGAACAGGTCGTACTGCATATGAGACAGCGACTCGAAGGTTTTTTCCGTATGCCGCATCGTTATATCGTAATAGGTCATATCCCTCTCCTAACTGGGGTGCTTTATAAAAATCTGAGAGGCCGTGTTCGACCTCTCAGATTTTGTTCATTTGACGGGAAGGTTATTTCAGCTCCGGGCCATAAATCAGGTCGGGTACGCAGGTGACCAGATCGGGCACGAAGGTCAGCAGCAGCAGGACCGCCACCAGCGATAGGATGAATGGCCAGACCTCTTTTAGGAAGTCCGTGATCTTACAGCCTGTAATGCCGCAGGTCGTAAACATCATAGAGCCGAAGGGCGGGGTGATGCCGCCAATCATAATATTGACGATAGCAACCATACCAAAGTGATAGTCGTTGATGCCCAGCTGACGGGAGACGGGCAGCAGCAGCGGCGTGATAATCATCAGGGCCGCGCCGCCCTCCAGGAACATACCCATAATCAGCAGAATCAGGTTGCACAGCAGCAGGAACACATACTTGTTCTGCGTCAGGCTCAGCATACCGCTGGCGACGATCTTGGGCAGGTTGATCCAGCTCATGTAGTTGCCAAAGGTGTTGGCGGCCACCATGATTAGGACCACGCTGGAGGTACCGGCGATACTGTCCAGCAGAATGGGGATCAGGTGCTCCTTGAGCTTGAGGCGCTTATAGACGAAGGTGCCGATGATGAAGCAGTACAGCACGGCCACAGCGCCGCCCTCAGAGGGGGTGAACAGGGAGAAACGGATACCCAGAATGATGCCGATGGGGAAGAACACGCCCCAGAAGGAGGTCATGAACTGCTTGCCGATCTCGCCCAGGGTGGCCCGGCGGGGACGGGAGCGCTCATAGCCGCGCTTGTTGGCGATGATCGCCACGGTGACCATCATGGCGGCGGACATCAGGATGCCGGGCACATAGCCGGCGGCGAACACCCGGCCCAGGGAGACCTGAGCGATCAGGCAGTAGACGATCAGGTTGACTCCAGGGGGGATGACGGGGGTGGCCGCCGAGGAGGCGGCGGTGATGGCGGCGGAGAAAGCCTTGGAATAGCCGCGCTTCTCCATCTCGGGCACCAGCATCTTGGACTGCATGGCGCAGTCGGCGTTGGCCGAGCCGGAGCAGCCGCCCATCAGCATGGACAGCACCACGTTTACCTGGGCCAGGCCGCCCTTCATGTGGCCCGTTAGCACTTCAGCGAAATCCATCATCTTGTCACTGATGCCGCCGTAGTTCATGACGGAGCCGGACATGACGAAGAAGGGGATGGCCAGCATGGAGAAGGACTGAGTGGACTTCATGACCTTCTGCATGATGAGCCACGCGGGGGAGGAGGCGTCCAGCACCAGAAAAAAGAAGAAGGTGGCGCCGAACAGGGAGTACACGATGGGCATTCCCATAAAGTACAGCAGGAAGAGCATGACCACGGGGATCAGGTCCATGGGGGACAGAGTCATCATACCGCGCCACCTCCCTGCTCAGGGGTGTGGCCGCTCTGATCGGAGCTGCCCTTGAAGAGATGCAGCTTGTTGGTCAGCAGCTCAATGATAGAGAAGATGGTGCACAGGCCGAAGCCGATGGGCACCGCGATGGCGATATACCACACGGGGAAGCGGAGTACATCCGTCAGCGCGGGCTTCCATGCGCCGGAGAGGTTGAACATCAGGTGATAGACATACTGAGCGCTGATGTAGGTCACCAGGATCAGAATGGCCAGTTCCAGGAAAAAGACGACGTTTTCCACGACCTTCTTCATTTTTCCCGGCATAATGTTCACCAGGATGTCTACGCCCAAGTGGGCGTGCATCCGGTGGGCGTAGGCGCAGCCGATGAATACAGTCCATACGAAGAAACCGGTCACGATCTCCTCACAGCCTGGGATGGGCTGTTTGATAACATACCGGAGAATGACGTTGACATTGACCAAGATCACGCAGACGGAAAGCGTAACACAGGTGATGATCGCGTCCAGGTTTTTCAGTACGGATGCAACAGTTATTTTTTTGTGAGCCATAGTTCACCTCAAAATAAGAATTTTCAAACATCCGTCAGCTTCCAGGTCCGGCTGTCAGGATGCTGACAGCCGGACCGGAATACCCGCGGCGGTTACGCCGCAGGAGAATCTGCTCAGGCGTTCTGGGCGCGGTACTCGGCGACCAGAGCGGACAGCTGGTCATAGGCCTCGCGGCTGGAGTCGTACTCCTCGATGATCCAGTCGATAACGGGCTCGCAGGCCTTCTTGAAGGCGTCCAGATCGACCTCGTTCCAGGTGACGCCGTTCTCGGCCAGCATCTTCTTCTGGACCTCCTCGTCCTCGTCACAGCTGGTCTGCTCCCACATGCCGCACTCGTAGGCGCACTCCTCAATGATCTTCTGATACTTCTCGGGGATCTCCTGCCACACGTTCTCGGGCATGAACAGCCAGCGGGTGGCGATCAGGTGGTTGGTCAAGGCGACCTTCTTCACCAGCTCATAGGGGTTGCCGGCGCCGGCCAGAGTGGAGGTGGAGCCCTCGAAGCCCTCAACAACGCCGCCCTGGATGGCCTGGAGGCACTCGGTAAAGCTCATCGCGTTGGGGGTAGCGCCCAGGGCCTCCAGGGTCTTGGTGAACAGAGCGGAGGAGGTGGCGCGGAGGATGTGGCCGTTCAGGTCCTCGGGCTTGGTCACGTCCAGGTTGGTGACGACGCTGCGGAAGCCGAAGGAGTAGTGGGTGTCCAGAATGTGGATGTTCTCCGCGGCCAGGCGGTCGCACAGGTCGGCCACGAAGTCGGAATCCATCACGTAGTTGTACTCAGCGGTGGAGCTGTACAGCATGGGGGCGATAACCATAGCGGCGTCGCCCACGTAGTCGGCGAACAGGGAGGGCTCCTCAAGGCCCATCCAGTTGGCGCCGTTGACGGCCTGGGACACGGAGTCAGCGTAGCAGTCCAGCTCGTTCTGGCCGTAATAAGTAACTTTGATGTGGCCGTCGGTCTTCTCGGTAATCATCTGAGCCAGCTTCTCACTGGCCTTGTAGTTCCACTCGGTGGGCTGGAACACGTTGGAGAAGCGGAGCTCCAGATAGTAGTCGTCGTCGCCGCCGGGGGTGCTGGTACCGGCGCTGGGGGTGGAGCTGCCGCCGGGAGCGGGGGTGGAGGTCCCGCCGCCGCCACCGCCGCCGCACGCGGCCAGGGACAGGGCCATTGCCAAGGACAAAATCATTGCTAAAGCCTTTTTCATCACAATCTCTCCTATTTTTTAAATTTATTTCCCGGTCCGCGCAGGCGGCTCGGGGAACACACAGAGTAATCCCGCCCAAAGGGGGGGAGACAACGTATGCTGTCTAGTAGCATAACACAGATACCGGATCTTTTCAACAAAAACTTTGCGGTTCTTGACAGGTTTTTTATGCGTCCTCGATAAAAGGAGGAGACCTATCCCGAAAAAAGGCAAATCAGACCATACTTCTCCAGATTTCCCGAATATTCGGGTAGACTCCGGTGGCCTGAACGCCGAAACGCTCCTGGTCCTCGGGCACGCCCTCGCCGGACAGGACGAAAGCGGTGTCGATACCTGCGTTGACGCCGCAGGCGATGTCGGTATAGACCCGGTCGCCGATTAGGACGGTCTGCTCCGGGGTATAGCCGTACTTCTCCATGGACAGCAGAGCCATCTCGGGCTCCGGCTTGCCGATGAATTTGGGACGCCGGCCGGTGGCCCGGAACAGCATCTCGCACACTGAGCCGCAGTCGGGCACCGAGCCGTAGGAGGTGGGGCACACCCAGTCCGGGTTGGTGGCCACGAAGTCCACCTCCCGGCCCAGAAGGATGCAGGCGTCCTCCAGCTTCTGGAAGGTCAGCTCCGTGTCGAAGCCGCACACCAGCAGGGAAATGCCGTCCTCCAGCCTGTCGGTGACCCGGAAGCCGGCCTCCGCCAGCTGCTGGCGGAAGGTCCGGGTCCCGAAGGCATAGATCAGCGCGTTGTCATACTTTCCCCGCAGATACCAGATGAGGGCGTCCACGGAGGTGAGAAAATCGCCGGCGGAGGAGGGTATGCCCATGCCGTTGAGCCGGTCCACATAGGCGGACACGCTGCGGGAGGAGTTGTTGGTCACAAAGAGGTACTTCCCCCCCTGGGCCCGCACCTGGTTCAGAAAGTCCGTGGTGCCGTCAAAGAGCTGGTCGCCCAGATAAATGGTGCCGTCCATGTCCAGCAGGAACAGCCTTTTTTTCCGAAAGTCGATCATTTCCTCATCCTCCGGCGGAGCGTATCAGATGCGGGCCACGCCGGACTTCCGGGCGGCCTCGGCCACGGCCTTGGCAACAGCGGGACCTACCCGCTCGTCGAAAGCCTGGGGAATGATGTACTCCTCGTTCAGCTCCTCGTCAGAGATCAGGCTGGCCAGGGCCTCGGCGGCGGCCATCTTCATCTCCTCGTTGATGTCGCTGGCGCGGACGTCGAAGGTGCCGCGGAACACGCCGGGGAAGGCCAGAACGTTGTTGATCTGGTTGGGGAAGTCGCTGCGGCCGGTGGAGACCACCCGAGCGCCGCCGGCCTTGGCTTCGTCAGGGAAGATCTCCGGGGTGGGGTTGGCGCAGGCAAAGACGATGGCGTCCTTGTTCATGGACTTGACCATCTCGGTGGTGACGGTGCCGGGGGCGGACACGCCGATGAACACGTCAGCGCCCACCAGGGCGTCGGCCAGGGAGCCGGCCTTCTTCTCCAGGTTGGTGACCTGGGCCATCTCCTCCTTGATCCAGTTCAGGCCCTCCCGCCCGGCGTAGATCGCGCCCTTCCGGTCGCACATGGTGACGTTCTTGAACCCGGCGGACAGCAGAAGCTTCACGATGGAGATAGCCGCCGCGCCGGCGCCGGAGGTGACCACCTTGACCTCCTCCTTCTTTTTGCCGACCACCTTCAGGGCGTTGGTCAGACCGGCCAGGGTGATAATGGCGGTGCCGTGCTGGTCGTCGTGGAAGATGGGAATGTCGCACTTCTCCTTCAGCTTCCGCTCGATCTCAAAGCACCGGGGGGCGGCGATGTCCTCCAGGTTGATGCCGCCGAAGGAGCCGGACATGAGATACACCGCGTTGACGAACTCGTCCACGTCGTGGGTTTTGACGCACAGAGGGAAAGCGTCCACCCCGCCGAAGGACTTGAACAGGACGCACTTGCCCTCCATCACGGGCATACCGGCCTCGGGGCCGATGTCGCCCAGGCCCAGAACGGCGGAGCCGTCGGTGATGACGGCGCAGAGGTTGTGCCGCCGGGTCAGCTCATAGCTCTTGTCGGGGTCCTCCTGGATGGCCAGGCAGGGCTGGGCCACGCCGGGGGTGTAGGCCAGGGAGAGGGACTCCTTGTCGTTGGCGGGCACGGTGGCCACAACCTCGATCTTGCCCTTCCATTCGCCGTGGAGACGGAGAGATTCCTTCGCGTAATCCATTTTATATTCCTCCATTTATAATAGGTAATAGGATCGTTTACCCGTCCTCGGGACGGGGCGCACATAGTAAGGACCCGCGCCCCCCGCCCGCCGGGCGGGGGCGCTTAGATCTTATTAGTCCTCGAAGGGGAAGTGATAGGGCAGATTCAGCTGATCCCGCAGGGCGATCATTTCCTTCTGGATGGACTCGCCCACAGGCACGCCCTTGTCCTTACGGTCCTGCCAGGCCAGATACTCCTTCTCGCCGGCGGTGTAGATGCGCTCGGCACCGGGGGCCTTCCGGGAGTTCCGCAGGCCCCGGCAGATGCCGCCGGAGGTCTCCTTGAAGGTGTCCAGACCCATGAAGAACTCGGGGTTGATGACGAAGAAGAAGTGGCCCAGACGGTACATGGTGTTGTTGCCGTCGGCGTCCTTGCCGCTCAGCGCCTTCATGAAGGGGCCGCCGGCCAGAGCGGCGGAGAAAATCTCCACGATGGTGTTGAAGCCGTAGCCCTTATAGCCGCCGGTGGCCTCGCCCAGGCCGCCGATGGGCAGCAGGGCGCACTTGCCGGCCCGCATGTCCTTCAGAATCTGGCCGGAGTCGGTCATGGTGTCGCCGCTGTCGGTGACCACCAGGCCGGCGGGGGTGGGCTTGCCGCTGCGCTCATAGAACTCGATCTTGCCGTTCTGGACGATGGAGGTGGCGCAGTCAAAGTTGAAGGGGAACTCCTCATCGGTGGGGATGGTGAAGGTGAAGGGGTTGGTGCCCATCATGGGCTCCACGCCGAAGGTGGGGGCCACAGAGGGGCGGGCGTTGGTGCCGCTGATGCCGATCATGCCGGCCTTCTCCGCCATGGTGGTCCAGTAGCCCGCGATGCCGTAGTGGGTGGAGTTGCAGATCGCGCCGCCGGCCATGCCGTACTTCTTGGCCTTCTCGATGAGCATCTCCATCATCCGATAGCTGGCCACCATGCCCATGCCGTTGTGGGCGTCCATCACCACGGTGGTGGGGGTGTCCTTCAGAATCTCGATCTCCGTTTTGGGAAGCAGGGTGCCATTGACGATGCGGTCGATGTAAATGGGCTTAAAGCGGTTGCAGCCGTGGCTCTCAATGCCCCGGCGGTCCGACTCCAGCAGAACGTCGGAACAGATTTTCGCGTCCTCTTCGGGCACACCATAGGCTTTGAACACGTCGATCATAAACGCGTTCATCAGGTCCCATGCTACATAAGGTCTTGTCTCCATAAGTTGTTCTCCTTTCATTCTTTCCGGGACGTTGCGCGCAAAAAAAGAGCGCAACGATACCCAGTTTTCCTGGGAGTCGTCACACTCAAATCTCACAACTCTGTCAGTGAAAAAAGTATAACACAGCTTTGTGAAAAATGCAATATAAAATTTTCCTATTTTTAAAATTTTTGTTTTGTTATACGTCCTGCCAAAGCTCCTCGCAGGAGGTGGACACGCACAGCGCCCCGGCGGAGAGGGCGGCGATCACGTCCTCCTTGTCGGAGATCATTCCCCCGGTGATGACCGGGCGGCGGACGGTCTGGCAGACCTGACGGATTACCTTGGGCATCACGCCGGGCATGATCTCGATTAAATCAGGGTCGCAGGCGGCGATCTGCTTGTTCAGGTTGTCCAGGGACAGGGAGTCCACCAGAAAGACCCGCAGCACGGTGATGAGCCCCAGGGTCTTGGCACGGCAGAGCAGGGCGGGGCGGGTACTGATTACGCCGTCGGCCCGGGCGTATTCCTTCACAAAGTCGGCGGCCACGTCCTTGCTGGACAGCCCCTGGGTGAGGTCCAGATGGACAAAGGCCAGCTTGCCCGCCTCCTTCGCCCTCCGGACCAGCGTGCCGATGGTGCAGATGTTTCCAAACAGGAAAAACAGGATGTCATTCTCCAGGGCAAAGGTTCTTTCCAGCTGCCGCTCGTCCTTGACCGCGGCAATGATCGGATTTGTCTCGAACAAATGCAGCTCAGACCGCATAACGATCCGCTCCCCTCTCTCAATATCTGCCCTCCGGCGGGTATTTATGACATTTTATCACACCGGGACCCGTTTGACAAGGGAGAAAGGGCGAACCCCTGCCCTGCATACCATATTATATTGACACATCGGAAAAAAGGGGGGATAATAGTCTCAACAAGACACAGGCGAGGAGGAGAAGGAATGCCCCCTTTGAGTATTTTATTAAAGCCGGCCTCCAGCGGCTGTAACCTGCGCTGTTCCTACTGCTTTTATGCTGACGAGGCCAGCGTCCGGGCGGTGCCCAACTACGGGCTGATGTCAAAGGAGGTGAGCCATACCCTCATCGGCAAGGCGGCGGGGGCGGCGGAGGGCTCGGTTACATTTTTGTTTCAGGGAGGAGAGCCCACCCTGGCGGGGCTGGAGTTTTACAGAGACTTTGTATCCCACGCGCAAAATACCTTCCCCCGCGGGCTGACGGCGCGGTATGCCATCCAGACCAACGGGACGCTGCTGGACGAGGCTTGGTGCCGGTTTTTCCAGGAGCACCGCTTTCTGGTGGGCCTGTCCCTGGATGGGAACCGGGCCTGTCACGACCGCTTCCGCCGGGACGGGGCGGGAAAGGGGACCTACGACCAGGTCCTGCGGGCCGCCCGGCTCCTGGACCGGGCGGGGGTGGAATACAACGTCCTCACCGTGGTGACCGGGTACCTGGCCAAGCACGTTCAAAGCGTATTCGCGGCCCTGTGCAAGGGCGGATTTCGATTCCAGCAATACATCCCCTGCCTGGACCCGCTGGAGGCGGAGCGGGGCGGGGAGAGCTACTCCCTGTCCCCCAAGGAGTATGAGGAATTTTTGAAAAACCTCTTCGACCTCTGGTTCCGGGAGCTGGAGCGGGGCCGGTACTGGTCGGTCCGGTATTTTGACAATCTGGTGTGGATGCTCCGGGGGCACGCCCCGGAGCAGTGCTCCATGCGGGGGTGCTGCTCCCTGCAATACCTGGTGGAGGCGGACGGCTCCGTCTATCCCTGCGACTTCTACGGCCTGGACCAGTACCGCCTGGGGAACGTTCTGGAGCACACCTGGGACGAGCTGGACCGGACCAGGGAGGAAATTAGCTTCATCGAGGAGTCCCGGCACGTACCGGAGCGGTGTAAGGGGTGTCAGTGGTATCCCCTGTGCCGCAACGGCTGCCGCCGGGACCGCGTGCCCGGCCTGGAAGGACGCAGCTACTACTGTCAGGCCTACGCCGGATTCTTTGCCTACGCCCTCCCCCGCCTGCGCCGGGCCGGCGCGATGATTGGTATATAAGGATAACGGGCAGCGTTCGTCAGAACGCCGCTTTTTCATGCCAAAAATAGGTGCAATGGGGCCCAGCTTCCATTAAATGTATGCAAACGTGCAATTTTTCGGGGAGTTCCTCCAGGGGTAGAGGGGCGCGCCCCCACACATCTTGAAAAATGGAGGTAACATCATGAATCGCACAACCAACTACAATCTGAACCAATGGGAGGCTGACGACAAAATCCAGCGGACCGATTTCAACGCCGACAACGCCAAGATCGACGCGGCGCTGGCGGGGAAGGCGGAGCAGAGCGCTCTAAGTGCTCTGACGCAGACGGTGGCGGGGCTGCCGCCGCAGATTCCAGCGATTATTACAGGCAGTTACACCGGCGACGGGAGGGCGGAGCGCTTTCTGAATCTGGGATTCACGCCCAAGGCGGTGTTTATTATTACCAGCTACGGAGCCGTCTTTGACAGCTCCAACGGCAGCAACACCTGCCATGGCGGGCTGGCCCTGCCTGGCCTGCCAGTGGTGGCGGGGGGATACACCTGCCTGGAGGTCAAAACGGGTGGTGTGGGTCTTCACCACTGGTATGAGCACACCAGCACATTCACTCGCAGTTATTCCACCAACACGGAAAAAACCGTCTATTACTACATCGCCCTGAAATGAACAGGGCAAGGCCCCCGGAAATCCGGGGGCCTCGCGTTTTTCGCAGATAATCTACGAACGGTTTACGGATGATTTAGTTTCCGTCGCCGCCGCCCTGCTGGGGAGTAGCGGGGAACTCGGGGACCTTGATGATGTAGTCATAGGCCACACCGTTCATGGTCAGCTTAATCACAACGTCCTGAGCCTCAATGCCGGTATTGGGCACGACCCATGCGCCGTCCTCGTCAGTCGTGACACCCAGCTTCTTCTGCATATCGGTCACGATAGCACCGACCAGGGAGCTGTCGCCATTGTACCACTTGCTGGCGGGCCCCTTGTCGGAATTCCATGTATAGGTGGTCCCGTTATACTTGATCTCGGTCACGCCGGTGCCGTCCTTGTACAGAGCGGCCAGGAAGCGCGGGGTGTCGTTCAGGCCCTGCGTCATGTTCGTGGTGTCGTAGCCGCTGGCGGTGATGGTGTTGCCGTCAACCGCGAAGGTGCCGGTGGGCTCATAGGGTGCGTCCTCATCGCCCTGGTGTTCACCCTGGACATTCCACTCGATACTGCCCACGATATCCGCAACGGCCTCCTCAGCGGCCTCCTCGGTGGTCTCGCCGGGGTTCTCCACGATGACCAGGAAGTCCACGATGCTGTCGGTGGTGTTGGTCTTGACCACGTAGATGTTGTCGTTCGCGTCCTCGTCAAGATCAGCGGCCGCGCCCTCGGTGACATTGCCGTCCTCGTCCATGATGAAGACCAGAGCGTCGTCAGCGCAGGTGTAAGCTTTGCTGCCGGCGAGCAGGGTGCCAGCGTCCAGCTTGTAGCCGATGGCGGCCACGTCCTCGCTCTTCGCGGCCAGCTTGGTGATACGGTCGTTGCTGTCATAGGTGGGGGTGAACAGGCCCACGGCCAGAGAGTTCACATCGGGGCCCAAAGCACCGCTTTTATTTGTGGCGACAACCTCGACCTCCTTGTACTCGCCGCCCACAACGGCCTTGTAGGTGTTGTAGTACTTGGTGGCGTTGCCGTCCTTGTAGGAGCCGGTGCCGGTCTTGTCGGCGTCAATGATAAAGACGTAATCGCCGGAGACGCTGCTGGAGGCGTAGGCGTTGACATAGACGTGGGTGGCGACGCCGCCCTCGGCCACGTAAGCGCCGTTGCCGTTTGTACTGTCAAGGGTGATGTCGGGCACCTCGTTGATGCCGGTGTAGACCTTGAACTCCTTGCCGCCGTTCTCGGTGGCGACCACAAACACGGTGTTCCGGTTCAGGGCCACGTTGGTCACGCTGGCGATGCTGGCCTTGCCCTGCTCAATGTTGTTGCCGTTGCCGAGAGTGTCGGCGTGGGAGATATCCTCGTCGGAGCTGGTGACCTCGGTCAGCTCATACTCGTCGTCGGAGTTGATGCTGTAGGTGAAGAAAGCCTTGTTGGCCTTGGCGGAAACAGTGGTGTTGACAGCCGCAGGAGTAGTGCCCTGAGCGGCAGTGACCAGCTTGTTGGACTGTTCAGCCTCACTGTACAGGGTGCTGCCGATCTTGACGGAAGCGACTTCAATGACCTCCACAGTGCCGTCCATCCGGACCAGACGGGCCTCAACGGCGGCGGAGCCGGTGATGCCGCCGGTGCCCTGGGCGTACTTGATCTCCTGGATGACCACGTAGTCGCTGGAGGTCTCCTCGATCTCCTTGGCGGCGATCAGGTAGCCGTTGGCATCGGTGTAGAAGGTGTACTCAGCGTTGTAATCTTCATTGAAGGTATAGAGGGCGTTCTCGGTGTACTGGTCGCCGTCAATGACCAGCTTCCGGGGGTTGCTGCCGCGGGCGCCGGTGGGGGTGCCCTCGAAGGACTCAGCCTTAAAGAAGGTGTAGACGTCGTCGTTGTCCTTGTAGTAGTAGATGATGTCGTCCTTCTCCAGGGCGTCGTAGTCGCCGTTCACCTTGTCGGCGTCGGTGTAGCCGATGAAGCCGGGGATGCGGATCTGGAGGTCATCGCCGGAGCCCTTAGTGGCGATGGCGCCGGTGACCTCGTCCATGGAGTAGCGGGTGATGGCCACGGTGCCCACAGCGTTGGCGGTGTCGCTGTCCATATAGACCTCAACAACGTCGCCCACCTGCACGCCGCCGGCATACTTGCCGCCGTTGAGCCTGACATCGGTGGTCTCATCTTCGCCCCAGGACATCTTCCAATTCTTGTTGGCGTCCTCCAGCTCCTTGGCCAGGGTCTGGGCCTTATCGACCACGATCACCCGGTCAGCCTCGCTGGCGTAGGTGCCGATGGAGTCGTTCTTATAGCTCCACTGGATGCCGGGACGGCCCATGGCGTCGGGGGCGCCGTCGGTCAGCTTCAGGTCGGTGCCGTACAGCTTCTCGCACAGCTGCTGATAGCCCAGACCGGCATCGCCGGCGCCAGCGTAGTTGTTGGCGCCCTCGCCGGAGATCTCCACCTTGTTGTAGATGACCTTGCCGGGGATGGTGACAACGCCCTCAACAACAATGTCCTTCTCCACATCGGAGACAACCACGTCGGCCTTCAGGGCGTTCAGGCTCAGCTGAGCCACCTGGTTGCGGTTCAGAGGAGCGGTGGCGCTGGAGCCCACATCCTTGAACAGGCGAATCTCGTTGGCCTTGGCCACCACGGGCTGGGCCCAGTTGGTGCCGGTGCTCTCCAACTTCTCATAGCCCAGCACGCGCAGGACCATGGCGGCGGCCTCCTGAGCGGTCACAACGGCGCTGCCGTCGTAGATGCTCTCGGTGCGGCCGGCGACGATCTTGTTGTCGTAGCAGGCGGCCACGTACTTCTGCGCCCAGGTGGGCACGTCGGTGAAGGGGCAGGTGCCGACATACTTGTCAGCGTCGCTGCCCAGAATCAGCTTGGCCAGAATGACGGCCATCTCGTTCCGGGTGACGTTGTCCTCGGGACGGAAATTGCCGGTGTCCTCGTCGCCGAGCATCACGCCCACAGCGTTCAGGACAGAAATGGCCTCGGTGTTGTCCTTGTTGGACACATCGGGGAAGCCCGCGGCGCTGGAGCCGACGACCATCATGCCCATGAGCATAACGGAGGCCAGAGCC
>CANSDP010000019.1 GCA_947645675.1 uncultured Bacillota bacterium | reverse complement strand
AGCGCCACCTTGCCAAGGTGGAGGTAGCGAGTTCGAGCCTCGTCACTCGCTCCAACAAAAGGGTGCCGTACATCTGTGCGGCATCCCTTTTTTCTTCTCTGAAAAACGCGCCGTGTTGCCAGATGGCTCACGGCGCGCTTTTGTTATGCGTTCAGCTGCGCCGCCTGTCCCTCCAGCCAGGCGGCGGCCTGAGCCAGCCCTTCCTCGCTGACGGGGAAGGCGGCGGTGGCGAGGATCTCGCTCTGGTCCATGGCCAAAGGGCCCCGCCAGAGCTGGGCTGACAGCTGGCTGCCCTGACCCTCTAGGGTCTCCGGCTTGAGAAAAAATCGGGCGTTTCCAAGGCTTCCGTACCAGCTGTTGCCGTTTTCCCAAAAGAGCAGGGTGGGGATTTCAATGGAATTCAATGGGGGTACCTCCTAAAAAAATCAATGAGCGGGACCCGTTTTAACTTGACCGCCGCACCAAATGGGGCGGCGGTCATAGTATGGGGTGTGGCATAGCCACATATTACTTCAAGTCAAAGGAGCACGTTATGAAACGATACTTTGCTTCTGATTGGGAGCAGTGCAGTCGGGACGGCGTTGTGGCCCATCTGACCGGGAGCAGCTGCGGCTGCAATACCGGCTGCGGCTGCAACACTGGCTGTAGTACCGGCTGTGGGTGCGGAACCGGCTGTGATACCGGCTGCGGATGCGGAACGGGCTGTGACTGCGGCTGTGACTGCGATTCCAGCTGCTGCCCGCCGGCCCTGCAGCCGGTCCCGCCCTGTCCTCCCGGTCCCTTCCCGCCCTATCCAGGGGTAGGGCCCACCGGCCCTGCCGGTCCGACCGGTCCTCAGGGCTATCCCGGTCCCGCCGGTCCCACCGGACCTACTGGCCCCCAGGGCATTCCCGGTCCCGCAGGCGCGACGGGCGCTACCGGAGCCACCGGCGCACAGGGTCCTGCCGGTCCCGCTGGTCCTACTGGCCCTGCCGGCGCGACGGGTGCTGCCGGAGCTACCGGCGCGCAGGGTCCCGTAGGCCCCACCGGCCCTGTTGGCGCGACGGGTGCCACTGGAGCCACTGGCGCGCAGGGTCCCGCCGGTCCCGCTGGTCCCACCGGCCCTGCCGGTGCGGCGGGTGCCACTGGAGCCACCGGCGCGCAGGGTCCCGTAGGCCCCACCGGCCCTGTTGGCGCGACGGGTGTTGCCGGAGCCACTGGCGCGCAGGGTCCTGCCGGTCCCGCTGGTCCCACCGGCCCTGCTGGTGCGGCGGGTGCCACTGGAGCCACTGGCGCGCAGGGTCCCGCCGGTCCCGCTGGTCCCGCTGGTCCCACCGGCCCTGCCGGTGCGGCGGGTGCCACTGGAGCCACCGGCGCGCAGGGTCCCGCTGGTCCCACCGGCCCTGTTGGCGCGACGGGTGCCACTGGAGCCACTGGCGCGCAGGGTCCTGCCGGCCCCGCCGGACCGACCGGTCCGGCTATTTTTGCGCAACCTTACCGGCGGAGCTGGAAGCGCTGGACAGAGGCGGTGAGCTTCTCAGCCTGACGGCGGAGCTCGTCGGCAGAGGAGGCGGACTCCTCAGAGGTGGCGGCGTTGGTCTGAATGACGCCGGAGATCAGCTCCATGCCCTCGGTGAGCTGCTTGAGGGACAGGGACTGGGCCTGAGCGGATTGGGCGATATAGCCCACCAGCTCCTCGGAGTGCTGGGCGCTGTCCACCACATGGGACAGGGCGTCGGTGGTCTCCTTGGACAGAGAGGTGCCATACTGGACAAGCTGCACAGAGGCGGCAATGAGCTCGGTGATGTTTTTGGCGGACTCGGCGCTCTTGCTGGCCAGCCGCTGGACCTCGTCGGCCACCACGGCGAAGCCTTTGCCGGCGGCTCCGGCCCGGGCGGCCTCCACGGAGGCGTTCAGTGCCAGGATATTGGTCTGGAAGGAGATGTCCTCAATAGTCTTGGTGATGCCGCTGATCTGGCTGGAGGAGGCGGAGATATCCGCGATGGCGGTGGTCAGGGCGCTCATCTTGCTGCTGCACACCTTGAGCTGCTCGCTGGCCTCAACGGAGTATTTCCGGGCCTCGGCCGCATCCTCGGAGGTACGGGCCACCTGACCAGAGATGTCCTGAATACCGGCGGAGAGCTCCTCCACGGTGGAGGCCTGCTGGACCGCGCCGTTGGACAGGGTCTGCGCGCCCGCGGCTACCCGCTTGGACTCCTCGGACACATCCTGGGCGGTCTGGTTGATGTGGCTCAGGGCGTCGTTCAGGGAGTCCAGAATCTGACGCATGGCATTCTGGATGGGCAGGAACTCGCCCCGATAGGTGCCGTCGATGGTCAGATTCATGTTGCCCCGGGCCATGTGAGCCAGCTTCTCGTCGATGTCGGAAATGTATTTTTTCAACTCGCCCTTGGTCTCATGGATGGAGTGGACCAGCATGCCGATCTCAGAGGTGTCAGACTGCCAGGGGAAGTCGGCGGAGAGGTTGCCCTGGGAAATTTCTCCCATCTGGTCCCGCACGGCGATGACAGGGGTGAGAATGCGTTTGCGGATCACCCGCATGCTGAACGCCTGGAGCACCCCCACGATCAGGAGGGTTACCACCATCAGCACTCGGATCATGGTGCTGGTCCAGCCCAGAGATTGGACCTCCGCGAGGGCGCGCTGGTCCAGGTGCTCCAGGAACTGCTCCTTCAGAGCGTTGATCTGGGTGAGGGACGCGTTATATTCATTGCCGTATACATAGTCAATAGCGGCGCTCTGCTGGCCGTTCTGGACCTGTTCCATAGCATTTTCTTCCAGAGGAACCAGCTGGTTGGACAGGGCGTACATACTGTCGATCATACCCTGTTCCTCGGAGGTGATGCCGATCTCCTGCATGGCGGCCACGCCCTGGTCTCGGTTTTTCAGGGTGTTGACCTCGTTCCAATAGTTGTCATAGTGCTCCTGAAGGCCGGTAGCGGCGAAGGCTCGGACCTCATTTGTCAGATAAGCGGAGCCATTCATAAACCGGTTGGCGTTGTATGTAAGGGAAAAGCGCTGTTCATTGGAGGCAGCCAGCCGGGTGCTCAAGCCATTATTGATAAAAATTAGGATGAGGAGCAGGAGTAACGCACAGATAGAGGCTACATTGAGGATAGTGGTCAGTGTAGATTGATTCATCGCTTTTTTCATGATGCTCTCCTTTCACAGTCAGTACACAGCTGTTTGTCAAGAGGAGGCCGGGGTTCCCGCCTCAAAAACTGTGCAATCTGACCAGTACAGTTTACAGGATTCAGCGAAAAAATACAAGAGGAAAATGAAAAGAATACTAGAAAAATCATTCGGCCGGTGCTATCGCCGGGGCGGGGCGCGTACAAATCGAGGGGAGGTGCTTCGCATGGATCGTGAACATCCTGTGCCCGAGCCGCTGTACTCCGTTGCGGCGGAAGGGGTTCGGGTCGATCTCTCCTTCCAGCCCAACGGACTGCCGCTGGAGGAGAAGCTCAAGGCCTATTTTCTGGGGCTGAAGGCCGGACGGCTTCGGCCTGGGAAGGAGGTGCTTCGGTATGCCGCGGATCAGGAGGGGGGAGGTTCCCAGTCCCGCCCGGACGGTCTGGAGGATCGGGAAGTACATCCGCCTGTCCCGGGATGACGGGAACGAGGTCTCAGAGTCGGTGGTCAATCAAGACAGGATCTTAAACGACGAGATCCCTGGCTTTTTCCCCGACGGCCTCTGCCAGGTGGTGGATACTTACATAGACGACGGGACCAGCGGGACGACGGACCTGGAGCGGCGGGATTTTCAGCGGATGGTGGGGGACATCAGGTCGGGGCGGATCAACTGCGTGGTGGTTAAAAATCTGTCCAGAGCCTTTCGGAACAGCGCCAATCAGGGGCGGTTTTTGGAGGAATTCATCCCGCTGTACCACACCCGCTTCATTTCCCTGTACCAGCCCAGGATCGACACCCTTCTGGACCCGGAGGTGGTCCACAGCCTGGAGGTGAGCATCACCGGCTTTCTGAACGAGCAGTATGCCTACAAGACCTCCGCCGATGTGCGCCGGACCTTCCGGCACAAGCGGGAGCGGGGGGAGTTCATCGGAGCCTTTGCCCCCTACGGCTACGCCAAGGACCCGGCGGACAAAAACGCCCTGATCGTGGACGAGGAGGCCGCTCAGGTGGTCCGGGACGTGTTCCGCTGGTTTGTCACGGAGGGGATGAGTAAGGCGGGGATCGCCAGGCGGCTGAACGGCTATGGCATCCCCAACCCCGCCGCCTATAAGCGGGCTAAGGGCCTTCACTATGAGAATCCCCAATGCGGGAATAACGACGGCCTGTGGTCGCCGTCCACCGTGGCCCGAATGCTCCAAAACCCTCTGTACATCGGGGTTATGCGCCAGGGAAGACAGCGGGTGGTGAGCTATAAGGTCCACAAGCGGATTGCCGTGCCGGAGGAGGAATGGTTTGTGGTGG
Organism: uncultured Bacillota bacterium; assembly: GCA_947645675.1. Lineage (GTDB taxonomy): Bacteria > Bacillota > Clostridia > Oscillospirales > Oscillospiraceae > Lawsonibacter. The sequence goes on along the minus strand of CANSDP010000019.1, from coordinate 32,949 downwards.
AGGACGCCGTCCCGGCCATTCTGGACAGGCCGGTCTTTGAGGCGGCTCAGCGCCTGCACCAGCGGGACACCCGGGCCCCGCCGGGGAGAGGGGAGGTCTATCTGTTCTCCGGACTGGTCCGCTGCGCCGGGTGCGGGAAGGGGATGGCCCGGCACACGGCGAAGGGGCATGTGTACTACCAGTGCCGGACCTATCAGGAGAAGTCCCGGGACCGGTGCGCCAAGCACAGCATCCGGCTGGATGTGCTGGAGAAGGCGGTGCTGTCCGCCATTCAGGGGCAGCTGGCCCTGGCGGAGGGCCTGCCCGAGGCCGCCGGCGAGGTAGCCCGCGCCCCCGGAGGCCGGTCAGAGCGCCTGAATGCCCTGCTGGCGGAGCGGACCCGGGAGCTGGAGCGGGTGACGGCTGTGCTGGACAGCCTCTATGTGGACTGGAGAGGGGGCGAGATCGACGGGGAGCGGTACCGCCGGGTCAAGGCCCGGTGTGAGGCGCGGGCCGGACAGCTCCGGGCGGCGGTGGACCGTATTCGGGACGAGGAGAAGGCCGCCGCCTTGGAGGGCGGCGGCCCGGAGCTGACCGCTTTTCTGGCGGGCGGAAACGTGGACCGGCTGTCCCGGGGGCTTCTGGTGGAGCTGGTCCGGGGGATTTATGTCCACGGGCGGGGGCATATCGAGATCGAATTTGACTTTGCCGCTCCCGCCTGCCCGGAGGGTTGCGGATAAATGACCGCGCCCACCGGTCCCACCGGCCCCGCTGGTCCTGCCGGCGCCACGGGAGCGACGGGCGCCGCTGGCGCTGAAGGTCCCACCGGCCCCGCCGGCCCTGCCGGCGCCGCGGGGGCGACGGGCGCCGCCGGCGCTGCGGGTCCCACTGGCCCCGCTGGCCCTGCCGGCCCTGCTGGCGCCGCAGGTCCCACCGGTCCCACTGGCCCTGCCGGTCCGGCCATTACCCCCGGCCCCGCGGTGGCGGATGAGGACCCAGGCGCTGGAACTCCGGAGCTCGTGGACAAAATCAATGAGCTGCTGGCCTCTCTGAGGACCGCAGGCGTCATTGCCACCTGATTTCCGCTCCAGCAAAAACAGCCGGCGCTTCTGCGATGGGAGCGCCGGCCTTTTGAAAGGAGGCCCCTATGAGAACATATAAGGTATGCGTCTACGCCATCTGCAAGAACGAGGCGGCGTTCGCCGACCGCTGGATGGACTCCATGTCGGAGGCGGACCAGGTGGTGGTGCTGGACACCGGCTCCAGCGACGGCACGGTCGAGAAGCTCAGGGCCCGGGGGGCTCAGGTGACGGTGGAGGAAATTTCCCCCTGGCGGTTCGACACCGCGCGGAACCGGTCCCTGGAGCTGGTTCCGGAGGACGCCGACATCTGCGTCTGTACCGATCTGGACGAGGTGTTCCACCCCGGCTGGCGGGAGGCGCTGGAGAAGGCCTGGGTCCCCGGCGCGGGGCAGGCCACCTACCGGTACACCTGGTCCTTCAACGCCGACGGCTCGGAGGGGGTGGTATTCTGGTATGAGAAAATTCACGCCCGCCGGGGCTATCAGTGGGTCCACCCGGTCCATGAGGTGCTCAAATGGACGGGAGAGGGCAGCCCTGGCCCCATGGTCAGCGCCGAGGGGGTCCAGCTGGACCACCACCCCGACCCGAAAAAGTCCCGGGGGCAGTATCTGCCCCTGCTGGAGCTGTCCGTCCAGGAGGAGCCAGGGGATGACCGGAACGTCCACTATCTGGGCCGGGAGTATATGTACCGGGGCCGGTGGGACGACTGCATCAAGACCCTGAAGGGCCACCTGGCCATGCCCACCGCCCTCTGGCGGGACGAGCGGGCGGCCTCTATGCGGTACATCGCGAAATCCTACTGGAGAAAGGGGGAGCCGGCCCAGGCCCGGGACTGGTATCTCCGGGCCATCACCGAGGCCCCTCACCTGCGGGAGCCCTATGTGGATCTGGCTCTCATGCTCTACGCGATGGAGGAATGGGAGGGGGTGCTCTATTTCACTGCCTGCGCCCTGGCCATTACCGTCCGGCCCCGGAGTTATATCTGCGAGGCCTCCGCATGGGGCAGCCTGCCCCACGACCTGCGGTCCATCGCCTACTATCAGACCGGGGCCTACTTGGAGGCCCTGGAGGAGGTACAAAAAGCGATTGCCCTGGAGCCGGGCAATGAGCGGCTCCAGGGCAATTTACAGATGATGGAGCGGGCGGCGGAGGCCGCCCGGAGGGACGCCCGGTCAGATCAGGCGGATCTCGCCGTCTGACAGAGTAGCGGAGCAGGGGGACACCTGGTCCCGGAAGTGATAGGTTACGCCGTCGATGTTCAGCACCACGCCGGGGTGGACGGTGGTGCAGCGCATTCGGCGGGGAGGAGGAGCCTCCTCCCCCTCGGAGAGCGCCTGGGCTTCCTGGGCTATTTGGTCCCGCTCCTTACGGCTCTGGTCCAGCTTGCTCTTGGTCACCAGAATCTGCATACGAAGCTTGCCGATACGGCCATTTTTGGCGGGGCTGTCGGGCTGACGCTCGGTCTGGGTCAGGGTCTGCTCCAGCTCCTTGATCTCCCGGGTTAGGGTGTCCACGTCGTAGTCCTCGCAGGGCTGGCCGCCCAGCATGACGTCAGTCCGGTTGCCCACTCGGGAGCCCACAATGTTGGCGTTGATCTCCCGGGCGGACCGGGTCTGCCCGCCGATGATGCTGCCCCGCCCCGCGCGAATCTGCACGGAGCCGTCGCAGTAGACGTTGCAGTTGATGATGCACTCGGCCTCGATATTTTCCTTGGCGTAGACACAGCTGTTTTCCAAATATTTGGCAAAGACGTTCCGCTGGGCCCGGATGATGGCCTGGCTGTCCCCCTGGATGCCCTGGGCCACCACCAGATCCCGGCCGGCCTCCACAATGCAGGCCTCCACCACGCCGCCCACAGTGATGCTGCCCGTGGCCCGGACGGTGAAGCCGCTGCAGATGTCCCCATGGACGCAGACATCTCCCAGAAAGCTGATGTCGCCCACTGAGAAGTCCACGTTGCCGGGGATGTCCAGCACGGGCTTGACCTGAAAGCCCCGGCCGCTGAACTCCACATGGCCGGCGATGGAGGCCACCAGGGCCTGACCGTCCTCCGACACCTCGGTGTTGCGGCCCTGGGGGATGACCACCGGCTTGCCGGGCCGGATGGGGATGGGCTGGTCCTGAACGGTGATGCCCGGGGTGCCCTCGGTGGCGGGGAAAATCTGGCAGATGACGCCGCCCTGCTCCACATTATGAATAAAGTTCAGCTCGGTGAAGTCCACCCGGTTGTTTTCGTCCACTGTCAGCTTCCGCTCCTCCACCCGGGGGAAGAGGTCCACCACCCGTCCGTGGAGGCCGGGGATCATGGGGGTGCCCCGGGCGATGACAAAGAGGTGAAAATACCGGTCAGGGTCCTTGGGCAGGGCGTGCAGCAGCTCCTGGTCTACGCCGTGGGTCACATGAAAGCTGTCCAGGGAGCTTTTCAGAATGCCTATGTTCAGATCGTTGCCCAGACCCACCGGGGGGTAGGCCAGGAGCCAGGCGGTCAGGCCGTCTCTGGACAGGAAGATCACCACCTCGGCGTCCAGGTCGGAGGGAGGAATGTCCATGCCGTCCTGCGTTCTGGTGCGGGCCTTGTCATAGCGGGCGCTTGCCGAGGCATTGATGACCGTCTGTAACCGGAGGAGCTCCTTTCTGCCCTCGTCGTCGGGCATAATGGGGTCGTTTTCCCCCTCCAGGCACAGCTCCGGTTTGGACAGCCAGCCCGCGCCGTCCCGCCGGAGGACCCACAGCTTGAAGATGGCATGGTCCTCGGGAAGAATCAGCTCATGGCGGGGCGTGGGCCCCGCGGCCGGGGGCTCCGGGGGGAGATCAGGGAGGAGGGGCTCCTCCTCTTCCGCCGGGGCGTCCTCTGCCTTAGAACCGAACAGCCGGGAAAAAATTGATTTTTTTAACTCCATTCCGCGCTCCTTTCGCTCCGCCTTCGGAATCACACAAAAATTCTAAAGTTAGTCACGTCTGTTTTCTCTATTTTACCAGAAAACTGAGCCTTTGACAAACTATTTTTTGCTCCGCCGGAGTTTTTTCACGAGATGAAAGAAAGGTGTTGATTTTGCCCCTCCGTCTATGCTATACTATGCTCTGCCGAGCGCTTAAATTTGGGAAGAAGTGAGGATGTTGGCTATGCGAAAAAGTATCAAACAAGTGGTTTTCATCCGGGTGATCGCGGCACTGATATCGATACTCCTGTTCAGTGGAGTAACGACCTTCAATCTGCTTCGGATCAAAGGTATGCAGGAAGACAATATGCAGACGAGTGCTTTGCTGTCGCAGATTCAGTCCGCCGAGACCGCGCACTACAAATGGTCCGGCAACCTGAGCAAAGCGCTGTATGCCGGCGGAGAATTCCCCGGCACAGATGATACCCAGTGCGTGCTGGGTCAGTGGATCTATGGCGAGGTCGGCACGGACGACCCGGAGCTGCTGGCCCTGCGGGATGAGATCAAGCCCATGCACAAGGCGCTGCACCAGTCGGTGGGCGAGGTGAAGAGCATGATGGACTCCAACCCCGCCCAGGCGCAGAATTACTATCAGAGCACGATTCAGGCCGACCTGACCGCCCTGGTGGCCAAGCTGGACAAGGTGCTGGAGCGTGGAACCGAACTGAGCGACGACAGCAACAGCAGAATGTACTCCACCATTATGTGGATGCAGCTGATTACCGCGGTCTGTCTGGTGCTGGCCCTGGTCTGCCTGGTCAGCCTGGTGATGTATGTGCTGAAAAAGGTGCTCAAGCCCATCCTGTACATCACCAAGCAGGTGGAGCCCCTCCACGATGGTCGGCTGGACCTGGAGCTGAGCTATACCTCCGATGATGAGCTGGGCGACCTGGCCACCACCCTGGAGAAGGCGATGGGGCTGATCCGGAGCTATATCTGGGACCTGAACCGGATTATGGAGCAGCTGGCCCAGGGCAACTTCAACGTACGCACCGCCAGCCCCTTCATTGGGGAGTTCCGTTCCATTGAGGAGTCCATCGACGTGCTGACCAGCAACCTGTCCGCCACCATCAACAGTATCTGTCAGGCGCAAGAGCGGGTATCCGGCAACGCTGAGCATCTGTCCAGCGGCGCTCAGAACCTGGCTCAGGGCGCCACCGAGCAGGCCAGCGCCGTTGAGGAGCTGTACGCCACCCTGGACAACCTGTCCAAAAATGCCTCTGAGAACGTGAAGACCGCCGCCCTGGCCCAGGACAACGCCCATCGGACCGGCGAGCAGGTAAGCATCAGCGGCAAGCAGATGGAGCAGATGATCGCCGCCATGGGGGACATCACCGAGGCCTCTGTGCAGATTGAAAAGATCATCGCTACCATTGAGAACATTGCCTTCCAGACCAATATTCTGGCCCTGAACGCCGCTGTGGAGGCCGCCCGGGCGGGCTCCGCCGGAAAGGGCTTCGCCGTGGTAGCCGACGAGGTGCGTAATCTGGCCTCCAAGTCTGACGAGGCCGCCAAGGCCACCAAAGGCCTGATTGAGAACTCTGTCCAGGCCACCGAGCGGGGCAGCCAGATCGTGGATGAGGTTTCCGCCACTCTGAAGCGGACCCTGGAGCTGGTGGTGGAGTCCAACGAGGCCATCGGCACCATCACCCAGGCGGTGAAGGAGGATGCCGAGTCCATTGCCCAGGTCACCGAGGGCATCGGTCAGATCTCCGCCGTGGTCCAGAGCAATTCCGCCAGCAGCGAGGAGTCCGCCGCGGTTAGCTCCGAGCTGTTCAGCCAGGTGCAGATGATGGAGGCTCAGACCAGGAAATTCAAGCTTAAGGTATAAAAGTACCGGCACGGGAGGAAATCCCGCGCCGGTTTTTTATGCGTTCCGACGGGCCACATCGTCACGTAGGATTTGATAAAAGGCAGCCGCCAGAGGGACGGCGATCAGCATTCCGCCAATGCCCAGTACACCTCCGCCGATGGTGACGGCGGCCAGCACCCAGATGCCAGGCAGTCCGATGGAGGAGCCCACCACCTTGGGATAGATCAGGTTCCCCTCCAGCTGTTGGAGGACGGAGATGAAAACCAGGAACAGCAGCGCCTTGATGGGGGAGACAGTGAAGATTAGGAAAGCCCCTACCCCCGCGCCGATGTAGGCGCCGGCCACCGGAATCAGGGCTGTGAAGCCGATCAGCGTCCCCACCATAGAGGCGTAGGGGAATTGGAAGAGGAGCATTCCCACCATACACAGCAGCCCCAAAATGACCGCCTCAGTACACTGGCCCACCACAAAGCGGCGGAAGCAGTTGTGCAGGGTGTTTAAAAAGTAGAGCAGGCGGCTGTACCAGCGGGGGTTCAAATAGGTTTTCATTACTCTGGCGCTTTGACGGGACAGATTTTCCTTGCCCATGAGCAGATAGATGGAGAAAATGACGCTGACGACGGCAGTGAAGGCAGTGGACACGGTGGCGGAAACAAGGGACATCAGAGAGCCCATCACGCCTCCCAGCCCGGCCAGGAGAAGGTTTACCACCTTTGTGGCCAGCTCCTGCCAGTTGACGGTCCCGTCAGCGGCGAAGAGGCTGGACAGCGCTGCCAGCTGATCGGGACTCAGATCATTCAGCTTGACGCTCAGCTGACGGAGCAGGGGGGTCAGCTCCTGAAGGATCAGGGTGAAGCTTTGAATCAGCTCGGGCAGGATCATGCGGACGATCAGGACCACCAGGGCGATCAGGCTGGCGTAGGCCAGAAGCAGACACACCGGGCGGCGGCTCTGAAGCACAAGGCTGTTCTTCGACTTGGGGAAGTACCACCCCTCATACATGCTCATAAGGATGTTGACGGCGTAGGCGATGACCGCGCCCAGCGCCAGAGGGAAGCCCGCCCCCAGGGCCGTCAGGGCCAGGGCGGACAGGCGGCTCCAGTAGTGGACGGCCAGGTAGAGCCCAAACAAGACCGCGCCAAAGCGCAGAGGGGTCTTCCATTCCTGCTTCATTACAGCCCCTCCATCAGATTCACCCGGATGAAGCCGCCCTCAATATTGGTCTCGGCGATAAACTGGGGCACGGCGGGAATCATCAGCTCCCGTTTGCCGCCCTTGATCACATAGACATTGTTGGCGGGCAGGGTGAGCACGTCGGCGATCTTGCCCAGCACCTCGCCGCTGGCGGCGTCCCTCGCCTCCAGGCCGTAAATGTCGGCCAGAAAGAAGGCCCCCTCGGGCAGCTTGGCGTCGGCCCGGTCGATATACAAAATGGCGTTGCGCAGGGACAGGGCGCTGGGCACGTCGGTGGGGCCCTCAAACTTAATAATAACCATGTTCTTGTGGACCCGGGCCCGCTGCACCGTCATGGGGAAGCGGGCCTCGTCCACGTACAGGGTTTTGAACTGGCAAAGAAACTCCGGCGAGTCCGCCCAGGGCTGAACCTTCACCTCGCCCATTAGGCCGTGGACGTTGGTGACCTTGCCCACCTCTAAATATTGCTTCAGCATGTGTGTTCCTCCATAAAATACTGGACAAACCCTTTCTCATACCCATATTCCAGTTCGTCCGCGTAAAAAGTGATATTCGCATCTGTGATTTGATAGCGGTCCCCTTCTATGAGCCGGACATTTTTCATCCGGCCGAGCGCCTGGGCGATCTGCCTGGGCGACGGATTTCGCAGTCCATCCGAACGGGGCTTTGAAATCCGGAGTGTCTTATAAAATTCTTTGATATCCTCGATTTGAAATTTTTTAATGGAATAAAAGAAAAAAATCTCCAGGATCGTCTCGATCTGCCAGCTGAACGGGTAGCAAGGGAAGGAGGTCCGGCAGCGGGTGCTGGTGCAGTAGTATTTCATCTCCGCCAACTGTGCTTTTGACCAGGTCATAAGTCCTCCGGTTTGAAAAGAAGGACGCAGGGAAGCCCCTGCGCCCTTGGTTTAGTCAACGATCTCCACATTAATCCGCTTGCCGGCCCGCTGGGCGGCGGAGCGCATCAAAATGCGGATCTCCTTGGCGATACGGCCCTGACGGCCGATCACCTTGCCCATGTCCTCCGGGGCGACCCGGAGCTGCAAAACGGTCTCGCCGTCGCCCTCGACCTCAGTGACAGACACCTGCTCCGGGTGCTCCACCAGGTTCTGGGCCACGTAGGTGAGAAGCTCTTTCATGAATGACCTCCAGCCTTACAGGGCGCCGGCTTTTTTCAGCAGGTCGCGGACGGTCTCGGTGGGCTGAGCGCCGGTCTTGATCCAGGCCTGAGCCCGGTCAACGTCCACCTTCAGCTCGCTGGGGTCGACGGTGGGGTTGTAGAAGCCGATCTCCTCAATGAAGCGGCCATCCCGAGGATAGCGGGAATCAGCGACCACGATACGATAGAAGGGAGCCTTCTTCGCGCCCATGCGGCGCAGTCTGATTTTAACCATGTATCTTCACCTCCAAATGAATTTGTTAATTATATGGAAAACACAGATTCTGTGCTTTACCCGATCCTGTAGGGGCGGCCTGCGGCCGCCCGGGTGATACCGGTCCAGCTCCTGCGGGCGGCCACAGGCCTCCCCTGCGCAGCAAAGCCGAAGAATCAAAACGGCATCCCCGGCATTCCCCGGCCCTTTTTGCCCATCATCTTGCGCATATTCTTGGGCATTTTGCCGCCGGAGAACTGGCGGGTCATAGCCTGGACCATTTCGAACTGCTTGAGCAGGCGGTTAACGTCCACCACCTGGGTGCCGGAGCCGGCGGCGATGCGCTTTTTCCGGCTGGAGTTCAGAAGCTTCACATCCTCCCGCTCGGCGGGGGTCATGGACAGGATGATGGCCTCCATCCGCTGAAGGAGCTTTTCGTCCATGGTGGCCCCCTCCAGGTCGCTGGCCTTGACGCCGGGGAGCATCCCGGCGATCTCAGTGAGAGAACCCATGTTTTTCAGCTGCTTCATCTGCTCATAGAAGTCGCCCAGGGTGAATTTATTCTTTCTCAGCTTCTCCTGAAGCTCCAGGGCCTTTTTCTGGTCGAAGCTCTGCTCCGCCTTTTCGATAAGGGAGAGCATGTCGCCCATGCCCAGAATACGGCTGGCCATGCGCTCGGGGTGAAAGACCTCGATCTGGTCCAGCTTTTCCCCCACGCCCACAAATTTGATGGGCTTGCCGGTGACCGCCTTGATGGACAGGGCAGCGCCGCCTCGGGCGTCGCCGTCCAGCTTGGTGAGTACCACGCCGTTGATGTCCAAAGCGTCGTCAAAGGCCTTGGCGGCGTTCACCGCGTCCTGGCCGATCATGGCGTCTACTACAAGCAGGATTTCGGTGGGCTCCACGGCGGCCTTGATGCCGCGAAGCTCGTCCATCAGCTCCTCGTCCACATGGAGCCGGCCGGCGGTGTCCAGAAACACCAGGTCGTTGCCGTGCTTTTTGGCGTGCTCCACGGCGGCCTTCGCGATGTCCACCGGGTTGGTCTGGCCCATCTGAAAGACGGGGATGTCCAGCTGACTGCCCACCACCTCCAGCTGCTGGATGGCGGCGGGGCGGTAGATGTCGCAGGCGGCCAGAAGGGGCCGCTTGCCGTTCTGGCGCTTCATCAGTCCGGCCAGCTTGGCGCCGTTGGTGGTTTTGCCCGCGCCCTGAAGGCCCACCATCATCACCACTGTGGGGGGCTTGGAGGAAATCTCCAGCTTGGAGGCCGACCCGCCCATCAGCTCGGTGAGCTCCTGGTTAACAATTTTGATAATCTGCTGGGCGGGGGAGAGGGCCTCCAGCACGTCGGCACCGACAGCCTTTTCGGTGACCTGGGCCACAAACTGCTTGACCACCTTAAAGCTGACGTCGGCCTCCAGCAGGGCCAGGCGAATTTCCCGCATGGCCTCCTTCACGTCGGCCTCGGACAGACGGCCCTTGCCCCTCAGCTTTTTAAAGGCGGCGGAGAGCTTTTCAGAAAGTCCTTCAAATGCCATAAGCTTACTCCTTCAACAGGGCCGCGGCGGTGTCCCGGATTTGGAGGGCGAGGCCCTCCAGCTCCTCATTATCCTGCCGGGCGGACAGCGCTGCCATCCGGACGGCGGCGCTGTGCAGCGTCTCCAGCTGGGCGCGCATGGTGTGAAACCGCTTAATCAGGCCGGTCTTGTCCTCCAGGCCGGTGAGGATGTTTTCCGCCCGGACGATCACATCCCGGACGCCCTGGCGGGTGATGCCGTAATTTTCGGCGATCTCGCCCAGAGACAGGTCCTCGTTGTAATAGAGGTCGTAGAACTCCTTCTGCCGGTCTGTCAGCACGTCGCCATAAAAATCGAAGAGCATGGTCATCCGATAGGCCTGACTTTTCATGGAGCGCGACCTCCTTTTTTTCAAAATGTAAAGCCGATAAACTTTACATTCCGAACTCTACCATATTTTGCGCCGTTTGTCAAGTCAAAATCCTTGCCGGCTCGGCGGGCTCTTTTGGTATATTACGCCAGGGGCGGGGGAAAACTGGAGGCACGAATGGAGGTATTCTCATGTCCAACACCCCCCACGTCCCCATGGATGACGCCCATTTGAAGCAATACGCCGCCAACGCAGCCCGAGAGGCCCGGCTGGAGGGGGCGGTCTCCTGCCGCGCCCTGTCCCGGAGGGTGCGGGCCGGCCTGCGGACAGTGCGCCGGACTCAGGAGGCGCTGAACCTTTGGAGCGGCGGACAGACCGCGCTGCCGGGGGCGGCGGAGTGGCTGCTGGACAACCACTACCTGGCCGTCCGGGAGGGGGAGCGAGCCCGGGAGGCTCTGAAGGGCGGAAAGCCCCTCCGGGGGACGGCAGGGGGAACCGCCCTCCTCCAGCGCTGTGCTCAGAGCGCCCTGTGGGCGGTGCCCGGCCTGGACCAGGGGCGGCTGGCCCTCTATCTGGAGGGCTTTCAATCGGTCTGCCCGCTGACGGAGCGGGAGCTGTCCCTGTTTGCCCCCGCCCTGGCGGGGGCGCTGGTGGAGCGGCTGGCCGGACTGTGCGGCGATGTGGACGCCCTCAAGGGGGACAAGGTCCCGGCGGAGGAGATGGGGGCGGTGTTCAACGCCCTGCGTGTCCTGTCGGGGACGGAGTGGACCGCCCTGCTGGAGGGTGCCAGCCGGGTGGAGCGGGTGCTGAACCGGGACCCCTCGGGCCACTATCCCCACATGGATGAGGACACCCGCCGCCGCTACCGGCAGAGGGTGTGCCGGCTGGCGAAAAAATACCGTCTGGAGGAGGGGCAGGCCGCCCGCCGGGCCCTGGAGCTGGCCCAGAAGGGGGAGGGCCCCCGCCGTCATGTGGGCTGGTACCTCTACCGGGAGCCTCTGGGGAAAGGGGAACGGTCCCGCTCCGGGGTGAGCTACGGGGTCGTGGTGCTGGGGCTGTCCCTGCTGGCCTCCCTGGCCCTGTGGCGGGCGGCGGGAACCCCCCTGGCCGCGGTGCTGCTGATTCTGCCCCTGTCAGACATTGTAAAAAATGTGCTGGACTTCCTCCTGGTCCGGCTGGTGCCTCCCCGCCCGGTGCCCAGAATGGAGCTGGAGGGCGGTATCCCCCAGGAGGGCCGGACCCTGTGCGTGGTGGTGTCCCTCCTCACCGGGGAGGACAGCGGGCCCAAATTAGCCGCCCTGCTGGAGCGCTATCGCTTGGCCAACCGGGACGCGGGGCCGGAGCTGAGACTGGGCGTCCTGGCCGATTTGCCCGACAGCGGTATCCCCATGGGGGAGGAGGGGACCGCCTGGATGGACAGCGCCCGCCGGGCCATCGACAGCCTGAACGAGAAGTACGGCGGCGGCTTTTACCTGTTTTTCCGCCCCCCTAAGTTCAGCAAGCGGGACGAGCGCTATATGGGCTGGGAGCGGAAGCGGGGGGCTCTCACCGAGCTGGTCCGCCTTCTGAAGGGGAAAGCGTCCGGCTTGGAGGTGAAAGCGGGGGAAAGGAGCTGGCTGCGCCAGGTGAAATATGTCATCACCCTGGACTCAGACACCAGCCTGAACGTTGGGACCGCCCGGGAGCTGACCGGGGCCATGCTCCATCCGTTGAACCAGCCGGTGATCGACCCGAAACGGAAGATCGTCACCGCTGGGCATGCTCTCTTCCAGCCCAGGGTGGCGGTGGAGCTGGAGGCGGCCAACAAGTCCTTTTTCGCCAAAATTTTCGGCGGGCTGGGTGGCGTGGACCCCTACGGCTCCACCGCCAGCGACGTGTACCACGACCTCTTTGATCAGGGCACCTACACCGGCAAGGGGGTGTTTTCGGTGGACGCCTTCTATACCTGTCTGGACGGCCGGTTTCCCGAAAACGCCATTTTATCCCACGACCTGCTGGAGGGCAGCTACCTCCGGGCGGGCCTGCTGGGGGAGGTGGAGCTCACCGACGGCTGCCCCTGGCAGGTCTACGGCTACTTTGCCCGGCTCCACCGTTGGATTCGGGGGGACTGGCAGCTGCTGCCCTGGCTGGGGAAGCGGGCTCCCGGCAGCTGGGGAGGCCGGGAGGACAACCCCCTGCCTCCCCTGGCCAAGTGGAAGATTTTGGACAATCTTCGCCGGTCTCTATCCCCGATCTTTACCCTTTTGACCCTGGTGCTGGGCATGTGCTTCTCCGGGCGGGTGTTCGCCTGGGCCGGAGGGGTTGCCGTGGTGGCGGCGGCGTCCAACCTGCTGCTGTCCGGGGCGGAGCTGGCCGTCCGCCGCTCCGGCAAGCGGCGGCGGTATCACTCCACCGTCATCGCCGGGCTGGCCGGGGCCATTTTGCAGACCGCCGTCCAGCTGATTTTCCTGCCCTATCAGGCCTATATCTCATTGACGGCCATCTCCTCCGCCCTGTGGCGGATGACCATTTCCCACAAAAACCTTCTGGCCTGGGTCACCGCCGCCCAGACGGAGAAAGGGAAGGGAAGCGTCCCCTTCTACTACAAAAAGGCCTGGTTCTCAGCGGCGGTGGGCATTTTTGTGCTCCTGTTCGCCCAGCTCAGGTTTGGCAGGGCGGTAGGGCTGGTCTGGCTGCTGGCCCCTGTGCTGGCCTGGGCGGTGAGCCGGCCCTCCAGGCGGGGCCGCGCCCTGCCTCCCGCCGACCGGGCCTTTCTCCTCCACCAGGCCACCCTCATCTGGCGGTATTTTGACACCTTCCTCCGGGAGGAGGACCGTTTCCTCCCCCCGGACAACTGGCAGGAGCAGCCCGGTCCCGTGCTGGCCCGGAGGACCTCCCCCACCAACATCGGTATGGCTCTGCTGTCGGCAATGGCGGCGGCCGACCTGGACCTGACCCCCCGGAAGCGGGCGGTGGAGCTGATCAGCCATATCCTGGACACGGTGGAGGGGCTGGACAAGTGGAGGGGTCACCTCTATAACTGGTACGACACCTCGACGGCACAGCCTCTTCGCCCCCGGTATGTGTCCACCGTGGACAGCGGCAACCTGCGGGGCTGCCTCATCGCCCTGCGGGAGGGGCTGTATCAGTGGGGAGAGGACGTGCTGGCCCGCCGGGCCGAGTCCCTGTCCGACGCGATGGACTGCGCCCCTCTCTTCGACCCGGAGCGGCGGCTGTTCTCCATCGGCTATGAGGTGGAGCGGGATAAGCTCACCGATGGCTTCTATGACCTGATGGCCAGCGAGGCCCGGCAGACCAGCTTTATCAGCGTGGCCCGGGGGGAGGTCCCCGCCCGCCACTGGCGGCGGCTGGGCCGGATGCTGCTGGGGGACAATGACTACTGCGGCATGGCCTCCTGGACGGGCACAATGTTTGAATATTTCATGCCCAACCTCCTTCTGCCCTGCGAGCCCAACTCCTTCCTCTATGAGACCCTGTCCTTCTGCATCTACGCCCAGAAGCGCCGGGGATATAAGACAAAAAAGCCCTGGGGCATCTCCGAGTCGGGCTTCTACGCCTTCGACCCCGGCATGAACTACCAGTACAAGGCCCACGGGGTCCAGGCCCTGGGGCTGAAGCGGGGGCTGGACACCGAGCTGGTGGTGTCCCCCTACTCCTCCTTCCTGGCGCTGCTACTGGCCCCCCGGAGCGCCCTGCGCAACCTGCGCCGCCTGCGGGACATGGGGCTGGAGGGCCGCTACGGCCTCTATGAGGCGGTGGACTACACCCCCGCCCGCCTCACCGGGGAGGAGGACCGGGAGGTGGTCCGCTCCTATATGTCCCACCACCTGGGGATGAGCCTGCTGGCCATCGACAACGTCCTCCGGGACAACGTGATGCAGAAGCGCTTTATGAGGGACTGCGATATGTCCGCCTACCGGGAGCTGCTCCAGGAGCGGGTGCCGGTGGGGGCCCCTATCATGAAGCAGGAGGAGCGGGATTTTCCCGCGCGGCTCCGGCCTGCCCCCGGTCCCGCCCTGGCCCAGGAGGGGACGGACTTCGGGCGGCGGTTCCCCCAATGCCGCCTGCTGTCCAACGGCAGCTACAGTCTGCTGGTCTGCGACAACGGCCTTACTCTATCCCGGGTGGGGGAGCTGCCGATTACTCTGGCCCGGCTTGGGGACTATTACGCCCCCGCCGGGGTGTCCGTTTTCTTCAACGGTCCTGGCGGCCTGACGGGCCTGACCCCCGCCCCCCTCTATCAGGAGGGGAATCAATACCGCTGGGCTTTTGACAGCGGCGGAGCGGTTTGGCATATGGAGCGGGACGGCCTGTCCGCACAAATATCACTGTCCGTCCCCCGGCGGGAAAACGGGGAGCTGCGCCGGGTGGAGCTGCGGAGCAAGAGGAGGCTGGAGGGGGAGCTTCTGTTTTATCTGGAGCCTGTTCTCTGTCCCCAGCGGGACTTCGACGCCCACCCAGCCTTCTCCCGGCTGTTTCTGGAGTGCTCCCTGGAGGGGGACGGAGCTCTGTTCCACCGCCGACCCCGGGGGGAGGAGGAGGGGCCGTATCTGGCCGTCCTCTGGACGGGGGACGGGGTCTCCGCCAGCCTGGACCGCTCCGCCGCCCTGGGCCGGGGCGGGCTGCGGGCCCTGCCCAGCCGGAGGCCAGGACCATTAACGGCTGGTATGGGCTCTGACCCCTGTCTGATGCTTCGGATCCCCATTACCCTGGCGGCGGGGGAGAAAAAGAGCTTTTCCCTGGCTCTGGCTCTGGGGGACGCCCCAGAGGCGGCCCGGGAGGGGGCGCGGCGCATCCTGTCCGGCAGGGACGGGGGGCCGGCCTCCCTGGCTCCGCCAGTCCAAAAGCTGGCTCTCAGCGAGCGGGACGCCCTGTCCGCCTTTGAACTGCTCTCCCGGCTAGCCGCGGCAGAGGAGAAGGCAGACCGCCCGCCCCAAAATACCCTGTGGCCCTATGGCATCTCCGGCGATCTGCCCATCGCCGCCGGAACTGTGGCCGGGGAAACGGAGGAAGCCGTCCTGTGGTGCCGCTGGCACCAGCTGCTTACCCGGGCGGGCTACCCCTTTGATTTGGTGCTTCTCCTGGAGGAGGGGGGCGACTACCGCCGTCCCCTCCGCTCTGGGATCACAGAGGAGCTGAAAAAGCTGGGGGCGGAGTCCGCCCTGGGGGCCAGGGGGGGCGTCCACCTGGCCGGTCCCGACGCCGCCCCGGCGGTGCTGGCCTGGGCAAGGGCCGTTTTACCGCTGGAGAAGCGGGAGGCCACAGAGGAAATGGCCCCGCCGCCCCCAGTGGCGCTCGCCCCTGAGCCGGCCCCCTGGGAGATGGTCGGGGATACCGTCGTCATCCGCTGCGGCAGCTGTCTGCCCCCGGTGGGATGGAGCCAGGTGCTGTGCAATCCGGAATTTGGCTGGCTCACCGACGAGACAGGGGCGGGCCTGCTCTGGTCCGGGGGCAACGCCCGGGAGGGCAAACTGACCCCCTGGGCCAACGACCCCCTGACCGTGGGCGGGCAGGAGGCCATCACGGTGAGCCTGGACGGGGGGGCGTACTCCGCCTTTGCCGCCGGAGACGGGCTGGCCTGTACCGTCACCTACGGCCCCGGGTTTGCCCGGTGGGAGAAGGAGCTGCCCGGAGCCAGACTGACCGTCGAGGGGTTCGTTCCCCTGGAGGAAAACAGGCGGGTTTTGCGGTTCACCCTCACCGGCGGGGCTGGACGGCTGACCTACCGCCTGGGGGAGGGGGAGCCCATCTCCGCCGCCCTGGCCGATGGGCAAAGGGTCTGCCTGGTGACCAGGGAGAGGGGCGGCAAGCCCAGCTCCCGGTTCCTCCGGGAGGACTTCCCGCCGGAGGAGACCCTGTCCTGGTGGCGGGAGCGGGTGTCCGCCCTCACCGTCAAGACCCCGGACGGGGCGCTGGACCGGTATCTCGGCGGCTGGTGCCTCTATCAGGTAATCGCCTGCCGGATGATGGCCCGGACCAGCCAATATCAGAACGGCGGGGCCTTCGGCTTCCGGGACCAGCTCCAGGACGCCGCCGCCCTGGTGTACGTCTGGCCCCGGCGGACGAGAGAGCAGCTGCTGCTGGCGGCGTCCCGGCAGTTTGAGGAGGGGGACGTGCAGCACTGGTGGCACCCGCCCCAGGGGGCCGGGGTGCGCACCCGCATCTCCGACGACCTGCTGTGGCTGCCCTGGGTGCTGTGCCGGTACTGCGCCGTCACCGGGGACTGGGCCCTGCTGGAGGAGGAGGTCCCTTATCTCGCCGCCAGGCCCCTGGAGCCGGGGGAGAAGGACCGGTATGAGGTCCCCGGGGTGAGCGAGGTCCGGGAATCCCTCTACCGCCACGGCCTCGCGGCCATCCAGTGCGCCCTGAGCCGGGGGACGGGTCCCCACGGTCTGGCCGGAATGGGAAGCGGCGACTGGAACGACGGCATGGACAAGGTGGAGGGGGAGTCAGTTTGGCTGACCTGGTTCCTGGCGGCGGTCTTGCAGGACTTTGCCGCTCTGTGCCGCCGGATGGACGAGGGGGCCCGGGCCGACGACCTGCTCCGCCGGGCGGACGCCCTCATCGAGGCCGCTCAGAGCGCCTGGGACGGCGGCTGGTACCGCCGGGGCTATTACAAGGACGGCGCGCCTCTGGGCTCGGCGGAGAGCGGACAGTGCCAGATCGACTCCATTGCCCAGTCCTTTGCCCTCTTCCCGGCGGGGACCGACCGGAAACGGGCGGACAAGGCCGTCTCCGCCGCCCTGGACCGGCTCTTTGACCGGGAGGCCGGGGTGGTGCGTCTCTTCGACCCGGCCTTTGACAGCGCCGGGGACAAGGACCCGGGCTATATTAAGGGCTATCCCGCCGGAGTGCGGGAGAACGGCGGGCAGTACACCCACGCCTCCGTGTGGCTGGCTATGGCCTGCTTCCGCCTGGACCGGCCCGGTGACGGCTGGTCAGTTTTAAAGGCCCTCCTGCCGGAGGGCCATGAGACGGATATCTACCGGGCGGAGCCCTATGTGATTGCCGCCGACGTGTCCTACGCCCCCGGCCGGGTGGGCCGGGCGGGCTGGTCCTGGTACACCGGAGCCGCCGGCTGGTATTGGCAGGCCGCCGTTCAGGAGCTGCTGGGCCTGCGGGTCCTGGAAGGTAAGCTCGCGGTTGAGCCTAACCTCCCCCCGGACTGGCCGGGCTATGAGGCGGTTTGGAGACTGCCAAAGGGCGAGCTGACAATTTGCGTCAAACGCGCCGGGTCCTACTCCGCCAAACTGGACGGCAAGCCGGTCCGGGAGGGCGTCCCTCTGGCGGAGCTCAAGGGGACGCACAGGCTGGAGATTACGGTTTAGGCCTAGGAGACCTTGCAGGGCGGGACGACCCGGCCCGCCGTCCCCCGGGGAACGGGACACTGTCCTGGAGAACGGCCCGCCGTCCCCAAGGAACAGAATGCCGCCCCGAAGAACGGCGCGCCGGGGCCGTCGCGCCCTACGTGCGGAGGCGGGTCGGTAAAATTTTCCCAGCAACTTTACTTTTGGATGTAAGGTGTGGTATGATGAACCAGCTGTACGAAAAATTTCTTTCAAAGAAAGGAACCAAAGATATGTCTCAAGTTACGCGCCGGGAGCTTTTTCCCGGGGTATGGCTGCGAACAGTGCATACCAACAAGTTTAAGAGCTCCTATCTGTCCCTCACCCTGATGGCCCCCCTGGACCGTGGGACCGCCGGGGCCAACGCGCTGATCCCCTCGGTGCTCCGCCGGGGGACGGCGGTCCACCCGGATATGGAATCCCTGTCCGCCGCCCTGGACGAGCTCTACGGCGGGGCCATTGAGCCGGTGGTCCGCAAGAAGGGGGAGACCCAGTGCGTGGGCTTCGCGGCCAGCTTTCTGGACGACGCCTACGCACTGAAGGGGGAGAAAATCCTGGAGCCCGCCGCCGCCCTGTTGGGAGAACTGCTCCTCAAGCCCTATACCCGGGACGGACATTTCTGTCCCGACTACACCGCCGGGGAGAAGGCCAATCTCATCGACCGCATCCGGGCTCAGATCAACGACAAGCGGACCTATGCCACCCAGCGGCTGACCCAGGAGATGTGCAGATATGAGCTGTTCGGTGTGGACAAGCTGGGGGACGAGGAGAGCGTCTCCGCCCTCACCCCGGAGGGGCTGTGGGAGCGGTATCAGAGGCTCCTGCGGGAGGCCCAGGTGGAGGTCTACTACTGCGGTTCCGCCGCCCCGGAGCGGGTGGAGGAGGCGCTGAAGGCCGCTCTGTCCGCTCTGCCGGTCAGCGAGGACCGGATCGACCCGGACTGCGAGGTGCGGGTGACCGCCGGGCCGGAGCCCATTTTGGTGGAGGAGGCCATGGACGTGACCCAGGGCAAGCTGTCCCTGGGCTTCCGCACCGGGGGCCAGACCTGCTGGGAGAAGAGCTTCCCCGCCCTCTATCTGGCGGTAGCCGTCTACGGCGGCACCACCCTGTCCAAGCTGTTTATGAACGTGCGGGAGAAGCTGTCTCTGTGCTACTACGCCAGCGCCACCCTGGAGAGGATGAAGGGTCTGGTCCTGGTATCCTCTGGTATCGAGTTTGGCAAATACCAGACCGCCAAGGACGAGATTCTGGCCCAGCTGGAAGCGGTGCGCCGGGGCGAAATCGAGGATTGGGAGCTGGAGGGCTCCCGCCGCACCCTCATCGGAATGTGTCACGCTACCCTGGACGACCAGGGCCGTCAGGAGGAGTTCTGGCTGGGTCAGGCGGCGGCGGGGCTGGAGTACGGCCCGGAGGAGCTGGCGGCCAGTCTGGAGCGGGTCACCCGGGAGGAGGTGGCCCAGGCCGCCCGGTGTCTGGAGCTGGATACGGTCTACTTCCTGAAAGGTAAGGAGGTCTGAGGAATGAAAAGATTGGAATTTGCCCAGGTGGGGGAGGTCATGCTCCATAAAAAACTGGAGAACGGCCTGAATGTGTTCGTCTTTCCCAAGCCCGAGTTTCAGAAGGGCTATGCCTTCTTCGCCACCAATTACGGCGGCATGGACATGCGCTTTTGCCTGAATGGCCAGTGGCACGACACCCCCGCCGGGGTGGCCCACTATCTGGAGCACAAGATGTTCGACACGGAGGAGGGCAACGCCCTCCAGGACCTGGCCGCCAACGGGGCCAGCCCCAACGCCTTTACCAGCAACGATATCACCGGCTACTACTTCGACTCCACCGAGAAATTTGAGGAAAATCTGCGTATTCTGCTCTCCTTTGTGTCGGTGCCCTGGTTTACCCAGGAGAGCGTGGACAAGGAGCGGGGCATCATCGGCCAGGAGATCGGCATGATCGAGGACGACCCCCATTGGAAATGCTATATGAACCTGATGAAGGCCCTGTTTCAGCACCACCCCATTCGGGTGAGCGTGGCGGGGAGTGTAGAGTCCATCGCCGAAATCACCCCGGAGACCCTGTACGCCTGCCATAAGGCCTTCTATGACCCGGCCAACATGGTGCTGTGCGTGGCTGGCCCGGTGGACCCGGAGCACATCTGTGATGTTGCCCGGGAAATTCTCCCCAAGGAGGCGGGACCCATTGCCGCCAAGGACTATGGAGAGAAAGAACGGCCCCGGGTGGCCCAGAGCTATATCGAGGAGCGGATGGAGGTATCCGCCCCCATCTTCCAGCTGGGCTGGAAGGGGGACGCCCCAGTGAACGGGGAGGACCGCCTGCGCCAGGAGCTGGTGGGCGGGCTGGCCCTGGAGGTGCTGCTGGGCAGCTCCACCCCCCTGTACGCCAAACTGTACCGGGAGGGGCTCATCAACCAGGAATTTGGCTACAGCTATGAGAGCAGCTTCGGCTGTGCCTTTTTGGCTGCGGACGGCGAGTCCAAAGCCCCGGAGGCCGTCTGCGCGGCGGTGGCGGCTGAGGCCGCCCGCATCGGCCGGGAAGGGGTGGACCCCGCCCTGTGGGAGCGGGTGAAAAAGGGAGTCTACGGCAACCGGGTGCGGGGTCTGAACTCCTTTGAAAACCTGTGCGTAGGCCAGGCCCAGGCTTTCTTTGCCGGGTATGACTTCCTGCGCTTCGCCGAGATTTTTGACTCCATCACCCAAAAAGAGGTAGAGGCGCTCATCGTTGACTGGGTCACCGGGGAGCGCACCGCCCTGTCTGTCGTCCGGGCCAAGGAGGAGACATGATTAAGACGGTATCCTTCCCTGGCCTGGGGCTGGAGTTTACCCTGAACCGGGTGGCGTTTACCATCCCGGTTCTGGACCGGCCCGTCTATTGGTACGGGGTCATCATCACCTGCGGGCTGATTTTGGCGGTGTACCTGTGTATCCGCTGGGGCAAGCGCTTCGGTATCACCGAGGACAATGTGATCGACATGATGCTCTTTGCCGTCCCCGCCGCTCTGGTGGCCATCCGGGTGTACTATGTGGTGTTCAACCTGGACCTGTACCGTCAGGGGGACGGCTCGCTGAACTGGGGACGCATTTTTGACTACGGCGACGGCGGTCTGGCCATCTATGGGGCCATTATCTCGTCCGTCATCGTGCTGTTGATCTTCTGCAAGGTGAAGGGCGTCAGCTTTTTTGCCTTTGCCGACCTGGGGGTCCACGGCCTGTTCATCGGCCAGCTCATCGGCCGGTGGGGCAACTTTATGAATGTGGAGGCCTACGGCGTGGTCACCGATCTGCCCTGGCGGATGTGCTCCCGGTCCATCGCCGACGAGCTGTGGGCGAAGGGCCTTTTGGAGTCAGAGCTGGCCTATGAGTCTATTTTGAATGGAGGACTGGGGGTACATCCCACCTTTTTCTATGAGTCCGCCTGGAATTTTATGGGCCTTATCATGGTCTATTTCATTGGAAAGAGGCGGAAATTTGACGGCCAGTGCTTCCTGTTTTACTTCCTCTGGTACGGCCTGGGCCGGACCTGGATCGAAGGCCTGCGCACCGACAGCCTGTACCTCTTTGGCTGGGAGCTCTTCGGCGCCCCTATTCGGGTGTCTCAGCTGCTGGCGGCGGTCACCTGTGTGACCGCCGGGGCGGTGCTGGCCTGGGCGCTGTGGCGGTGCGGAGGAAGCGGGCGGGAGCTTTTTGTGGACCGGCTGGCCCGTAAGGCGGAGCGGCCGGAAGAGAAGGAGGCGTGAGCCATGGCGGCGATTGTCATGGACGGAAAATCCCTTGCGGCGAAAATCAGAGAGCAGGTGCGGCTCCGGGTGGAGCAAATGGGGCGCAAGCCGGGTATGGCTATGGTGCTGGTGGGAGAAAATCCCGCCGCCCAGGTCTATGAGGCGGGCAAACGGAAGGACTGCCAGCAATGCGGCATCTATTATGAGACTTACCGCCTGCCCGAGGATGTGCCCCAGGGGGAGCTTTTGGATGTGATCCATTTTCTAAACGACCGGGAGGGCATTGACGGCATATTGATCCAGTTTCCCCTGCCCGAGCACCTGGACGACCGGGAAATTCAGCTGGCCATCCGACCGGACAAGGATGTGGACTGCGTTCACCCCTCCAACGTGGGGGACCTGACCCTGGGGGTGGACTGCTTCTGGCCCTGCACCCCAGCGGGGGTGATGCGGCTTCTGGCGGAGTACGGCGTGGACCCGGCCTATAAAAACTGTACCATGGTGGGCCGGTCCAACATCGTGGGCAAGCCCCAGGCCATGCTGCTCCTGCGCCGGGACTGCACCGTCACCGTCTGCCACACCAAGACGCCCGACCTGGCCGCCGAGTGCCGCCGGGCGGACATCCTCATCTCCGCCGCCGGGCACCCCGGCCTGATCGCGGCGGACATGGTGAAGGAGGGGGCGGTGGTCATCGACGTAGCCGTCAACCGGGACGGCCAGGGCCGGCTGTGCGGCGACGTGGACTATGAGGCCGTCCGGGAGAAGGCGTCTTACATAACCCCCGTTCCCGGCGGCGTAGGCCCGGTTACACGGGCGGTGCTGATGGAAAACACCCTCACTGCCGCCCTGCGCCACGGAAAATAAAAGGAGACCCGCCGGGGCGTGATTCCACGGCGGATCTGGGAGGTTATCGCGTTGAAAGAGGTTCTGCTGATCGACTGCTGTATCCGCCGGGAGAGCTCACGGACCCGCCGGCTGGCTCAGGCCTTTGTGAACGCCCTGGACCCGGCCCGGTTTCATGTTACCGTGCTGGACCCGGAGGCGGAGGGCCTGCGCCCCCTGACCGGAGTCTTTTTCCAGGCCCGGGAGGAGCTGCTTGCCAGGGGAGAGCTGGACCACCCCCGCTTCCGCTATGCCCGCCAGCTGGCCCAGGCGGACCTGGTGGTGTTCGCCGCCCCCTTCTGGGACCTGAGCTTCCCGGCGATACTGAAAATTTACATCGAGAATGTCTGCGTGGAGGGCATCACCTTTGCCTGTGACGAGGAGGGCCTGCATGGGAGCTGTAAGGCCTCCCGCATGGTTTTTCTCACCACACGGGGGGCTGTCTACGGAGGGTCCCCTCTGGAGCAGGGCAGCCGTTATCTGGAGGCCATGGCCCGGTTCTTCGGCATCCCTGCCTACAGCTGTATCGCCGCCGATGGGATGGACCTGGGCGACCCCGCCAGCCCCCTGGCCGGGGCCTGCGAGCAGGCCGAGGCGCTGGCGCGGTCGCTTTAGAGACAGAAAAGGAGGGGGCCGGAATCCGGCCCCCTCCCGCGGGCTAATGGGTGAAAACGTCGTTGAGCATCTGGGATACGTCGTCCTCGGCGGCGAGCAGCTCGCTGCTTGGGCCGCCTGTCCAGAAAGGCCGTCCGGGACAGCCCGTCCCAATCCGGGGAACACTCAAACTGGACCCGGTAGGTATTGTCTGGACCGCTGGTGATGGGCTCCTTCGGATGGACGGTCGGAAGTTTTTTGCGTAAAATATGAACAATCCATTCACTCCCTTCTATGTCCTCTGACTTTGAGGAAATTTGGGGAAAAGCTGCACGTTTCCATGTGCCGAGGGCCCACATTGATTACGGAGGATGATCCCATGAAAACAAGCAGGCTCCTGTCCGCCGCGCTGTCTGTTCTGACCGCCCTGGCGGTACTGACGGGCTCCGTCGCCGTCCCGCTGTTGTGCCGGAGCTTCTACTACGCCCACATCGGCCCCATGGGGCTGGAGGATTACGGCCTGAGCCGGGGGGAGATTGTGAGGGCCTACGACGAGATGATGGACTTCTGCCTGGGCCGCCGGGCGGACTTCTCCGCTGGGGCGCTGGCTTTCTCCCAGTCGGGGGCGGACCACTTCGCCGATGTGAGGGGACTGTTCCTCCTGGACCTGCGGGTGCTGGCGGGGACGCTGGCTCTGCTGGCGGCGGCACTGGCCGTCTGCAAGATAAAGCGGGTGCGTCCACACCCTTTTCTAGGCCGGGGCCCGGGCTTCTGGGCGGCGGCGGGGTTGGGCGCGGTCTTTCTGGCGGTGGGCGGTCTGGCGGCGCTGGACTTCGACCGGGCCTTTGCCGTCTTTCACAGCATTTTTTTCCCGGGAAAGGACAACTGGATTTTCGACTGGCGGACCGACCCCATCATCCTCCTTCTGCCTCAGGACTTTTTCCAAAACTGCGCCGTTTTGATTCTGGCGCTGCTGCTGGCCTGGTGCGCAGCCCTGATCGGGGCCGACCTCTGGCTGGGACGCCGCCGGGAGCATAGAAACAGCCGGACTCTGTGAGGTCCGGCTGTTTTTCGTTGGGTCAGAGGGTGAATTTGACGCGGCTGCTGGACTCGGCCATGCGGGAGACGATGGCCGCGGCCTCCTGGCGGGTGATGTAGCTGTCGGGGGAGAAGGTGCCGTTCACGTCGCTGCCGCTGAGGATGCCGGCGCGGTAGAGCTTATAGACGTGGCTGGCATAGAAGGCGCTGGCGGGCACGTCTGGGATCGCGCCCTCGGTCACCTTGTTGATGGGGGAGAGGGCCTCCGCCGGGAGGGCGTTGGCGAAGATCTCGGCGAACTGGGCGCGGGTGGCCGTTTGGGTCACGTCGCTGTTGTAATATGCGTAGCTGATGATGCCGTTTTGGAAAGCGTAGTCCAGATAGACCTGATACCAGATTCCGCTGGGCTGGAAGCTCTCCGCGCCGGTGGTGTAGATGCTGTGGACCCGGGCGGCCATGGTGATGGCCTGGGCGACGGTCACATTATCCTGGGGCTTGAAGGTGCTGTCGCTTTCGCCCACCATCAGGCCCAGCTCAAAGGCCTGCTTCACGCTGTCAGTGTACCACTGGCCGGCGGGCACGTCGGTGAACTGCCCCTGGCTGTAGACGTTGACCCGGGGGAAGTGGACCTCCGCCGGGGCGGGCTGGGTATCGCCCTTTACGATAATCCGGCACACCGCCGTAAAGCCGCCGTCGCTGGTTTTGACGGTCACCTCCGCCGCGCCGGAGGCCTGAGCGGTCACGCGGCCCTTGGCGTCCACCGAGACCGCAGCGGGGTTGTTGCTGGTCCAGGTCACGGCGCGGTTCTTGGCGGAGGCGGGGGAGATCGTGGCGGTGAGCGTCTCGCTCTGCCCCGGCTCCATCGTCAGGGCGGTCTTGGATACCTTGACGCCGGTGACCTTCACGCCGGTGTCCGGCTTGGGGTCGGGCGTGGGCTCCGGGTCGGGCGTGGGAGTGGGATCAGGCTTAGGATCAGGTGTAGGCTCAGGGTCAGGATCTATGTTGCTGGAAGCATCTCCTTTCAGTTGAATCGCACCTAACCCGTAATAATAGTCATATGTATTGAAGGGCTGGGAACTGGTTACGGAGATAATCATCTGTTTCACACCGGAAAGGGAGAGAGTGACGGGAACGGGCAAATCATCCGGATTTAGATCAAGCTTTTTTACAACCTTATTATCGGCAGTAAATTCAAATGTGACCGGGTAGCGGCTCGTGTTGTCAATATGACCGGCCAAGAAGGAGATGGACTCATATTTTCCGCCAAAATTGAACTTTGCCTGAGGCTTCTGGGAAGGATTCCAGAGATAGAACTGTAGACAGTCCGTATAGGAGTCACCGCCCATAAATATTTCCTGCTTTTCGCTGCTACGGATAACCTTGTTTTTGCCGTCCCCGGAAAATTCATAGGGCTCACAGTTACCTACCATATTGGAGTCGGAGATGGCGGCAGCAGTAGTTCCGTTTCGAGTAAAGGTTCCGTTGTATACGCCGTAGGTAATGTCATAATGATTTAACGCCTCGTTTGAGGTCATTTTAATTTTCAGGCTAGATACGCCGTCTGTGTTGACCGTAACTTTTTTGTCAATGTCATTGGGTGACAGCGAAACAGTTTCTGAAATCGTTCCATCCAGATAGATTTCCAGTTGGGCGCTATACTGTTTCGTTCCATCCACATGCCCCACATAAAAGGTAAAGCTGCTGTATTCACCCTTCAAATTATAGAGCACCTGAGAAGTTCTAGCGGCATTCCAAAGGTAGAAAACGTAACCTTCGTAAAAGTTTTGTCCGCCAATCGTAAAGGATTTGCCGTTTGTAGGGAGATATTCCGTCACCTCGGTATACTGATAAGGCTTGCACTCCGACATCCAGCTGGATGCCGCAGATGCAGTTGGCATTAATCCCATCAGTAGACAAATGACCAGTAGATTGATCCAAAGTCGTTTTTTCATGCGGATTCCTTCCTTTCTGTATTCCAGCAGACAAAGCGGGCGCGGAATGCGCCCGCCGCTGGTTGAGGTTCCGCAGTTATTCTACCTGAATTTTCCTGGGATTGCAAGGATTTTTTGTAAAAAAATCGTCCAAACCTCAAAACCTTCTCTGCACCTCGAAACAGGGCGCTTTTTTGCTATTTCAGCTCCGCCACGGTAACGCCGTCCTCCCCCTCGCCGTAGCGGCCGGGGCGGAAGGACTTGACGTAGCGGCTGCGCTTGAGGTAGGTCCGCACGGCGGCGCGGACCGCGCCGGTGCCCTTGCCGTGGACGATGGTGACCGTCTCCAGCTTGCCCATCATGGCGGTGTCTAAAAAGCGCTCCAGCACGATGAGGGCCTCGTCCGTCATCATCCCCCGCAGGTCCACCTGAGAGGGGACGGCGGCGGTACGGATGGTGCGCTCCGCCCGGGAGATGATTTTCCGGGCGTCCTTCTGGGCCTGGGTCTCACCCTCCACCACCCGGACCTCCTCCTGCTTGGCGGAAATTTTCAAAATCCCCGCCTGGAGCTGGAGGACCCCGTCCTTGTTGACGGAGAGCACCGTGGCCCTCGTGCCCATGGACACCAACTCCACCGTGTCCCCCTTCTCAGCGGGCCGGGTGGGGGGCGGGGCCTCCACCTCCGGGGCGGGCCCGCCGATGCTCCGCTCCGCCTCGTTGAGGAGCCGCCGGGCCTCCGCCCGTCCGTCGTTCACCGTCTGCCAGTCCAGGTCCTGCCGCTTTTTCAGCTCCTTCAGCTCAGAAATCGCCAGGTCGCTGGCCGCCCTGGCCTCCTCGATGATGGCCCGGGCCTCAGCGTTGGCCTTCTCCACCACCTTCGCCCGCTCCGCCTCCAGCTTCTCCCGGTACTCCCGGGCCTTCTCCGCGCTCTGCTCCATGTCCAGCTTGAGCCGCCGGGCCTCCGCCCGCTCCTTCTCCATCTCCTGCCGCTGCTGGTCCAGCCGGGTGAGCACGTCCTCAAACCGGACATTCTCCGCGTCCAGCCGGGCGGCGGCCTTTTCGATGATATACTCGGGCAGGCCCAGCCGCCGGGAGATGGCGAAGGCGTTGGATTTTCCAGGAATACCCAGCACCAGCCGGTAGGTGGGGGCCAGGGTCTCCACGTTGAACTCACAGGAGGCGTTCTCCACCCCGGGGGTGGTCATGGCGTAGACTTTGAGCTCGGCGTAGTGGGTGGTCGCTGCCACCTGGGCCCCGATGCCCCGGGCGGACTCGATAATTGCCGCCGCCAGAGCGGCCCCCTCTACCGGGTCGGTGCCCGCCCCCAGCTCGTCAAAGAGGATGAGGGTGTCGCCGTCTGCCTCGCCCAGGATGCCCACGATGTTGGTCATGTGGGAGGAGAAGGTGGACAGAGATTGGGCGATGGACTGCTCGTCCCCGATGTCGGCCAGCACCCGGGAGAACACACGAACGGTGGAGTCGTCCTTCGCCGGGATGTGCAGGCCGCACTGGGCCATCAGGGTAATGAGGCCCAGGGTTTTCAGGGTGACCGTCTTGCCGCCGGTGTTGGGGCCGGTGATCACCAGGGTGTCGAACCGCTCCCCCAGCTCCAGGTCGTTTGCCACCGCCTTTTTCACATCCAGGAGGGGGTGTCGTGCTCCCCGCAGGTGGAGGTACTTGTCGGACAGCTTGGGCTCGGTACACTCCAGCTTCAAAGACAGCTTTGCCCGGGCGAAAATGGCGTCCAGCCAGATGAGGAGCTGGTAGTCCTCCGAAATGTCCACCTTGTGGGCGGCGCACTGGGCGGACAGCTCCGCCAGGATGCGCTCGATCTCCTTTTTCTCCTTGGCCAGCAGCTCCCGCAGCTCGTTGTTGGCCTTGACCACCCCCATAGGCTCGATGAAGAAGGTGGAGCCGGAGGAGGACACGTCGTGAACCAGGCCGGGGATGGCGTTCTTGTGCTCCGACTTTACCGGCACCACGTACCGGTCGGAGCGGATGGTAATGATGGACTCCTGCAAGTATTTGGACTGGTTGGAGGAGATCAGCTTTTGCAGAATGTCCCGCACCTTGGACTCGGTGGCCCGCATATGCCGCCGGATGGAGGCCAGCTCCGGGCTGGCGGAGTCGGCCAGCTCGTCCTCCCCCACGATGGAGTTGGTAATGGTGTCCTCCAAAAAGCGGTTGGTGGTCAGGGCATGGAACAGGTGGGAGATGGGGGTCTTTTCCTCTCCCGCCCCATAGTCGGAGGCGGTGCGGGCCGCTCTCAGAACGGCGGCGATCTCCAATAACTCCCGGGTGTTCAGGCTGCCCCCCATGTCCGCCCGCTGGAGACTGGCGGCCACCGGTTTGATCCCCGCGAAGCCAGGGGTCCCCTGGAGGACCAGAAGCTTCACCGCCGCGGTGGTCTCCGCCTGGGCACGTTTTACATCGTCTATATCGTCCATGGGACGCAGCGCCCGGGCCCGCTCCCGGCCCTCGTCAGTGACGGCGCACTGGGACAACAGCTCCAGCACCCGGGGCAGCTCCAGAGTGGACATGGATTTTTCAAATAATTCGCTCATAGGCTTTCTCCTATTTCAGTCATTTGATCGTACTACATCATTCTTCTTTGGATACGTCCAATCCTTCCGATCAGATCGCAAGCAGCCTGCATACCATGGTCAGCACCGCCTGCCCGCCGATCTGAATCCTGACTGCCTCCTGTGTATCCTCCAGACGGCTTAAAATTTCTGACGGTTTCCCCATCGCCTCTCCCTGAATAAAGCGGTTCTCCTCTCCCGGCACAACCAAGCCTCGGCGATACAGATAATAGGTCAGCGCCCCGCTGGAGGTCCCGGTGGCGGCCTCCTCAGCAATTCCGTACAGCGGCGCGAAATTCCGGCACCGGGCGGTGATGCCCTTTTCTCCCTCCAGGCAGAACATATGCACCCCTGTCACGCCAAACTCCCGGGAGAGGCGGCAAACCTCCTCCCTATTAAGCACCGCCCGGCCCAGGGCGGGCTGGTCCTTCACCGGCAGGAGAATGTCCATCAGCCCGGTACTCACCGCCTGGGCCTCCAGCCCTTCGCGGCGGTCCTCTCTTTCCAGCCCAAAGGCCGCGTACAGCCGGGACTGTTCCGCCTCATCGAACCGACGGCCCTCCTGTGACCGCGCCATGTCCATCCAGACGGCATCCTCCTCCAGCCGGATCTCCAGGTTTCCGGCCCTGGCTTGCAGGGTATACGCCCCCGTCTCTATTCCCCCGGCCTCCCGCAGAACGGTGAAGGCGGCGACGGCAGCGTGTCCGCACAGATCGACCTCATCCACCGGGGTGAAAAAGCGAACATGGAAAGAGCGCTCCCCTGTCCGACGAACAAAAGCGGTTTCCGAGTGCTTCAACTCTCCGGCCAGCGCCCGCATCAGGGTGTCCCGAGAAAAATCTGCCTGTCCCAGCAGGACCACTCCCGCTTGATTGCCGGAAAAGGGACAGTTCGTAAAGGCGTCGGCAATATAGACCTCCATATCAGACCTCCGTTTTCCACTCCGCCGCAAGCGCCCGGAACCGCTCCGGCACCTGCTCCAGGGCCATGGTGTCGTGAACGGCGCAGGTGCCCGCCTCCTGGGCGGTCTGATAGTACCAACGCTTGTAGTCCAGCATGAGCAGGGTGTCCTCCAGCTGCCTCTGCTGGTCCAGCACCGACTGGCGCTGTTTCTCGATCAGGTCCAGCCGCTGGCCGATGGTGGCGTCCCCCTGGCGGGACCAGTCCATGAAGGACTTGATCTCCCTCAGAGGCATCCCCGCTTTTTTCAGGTATCCCAGCATTTGCAGCCACTCCATGTCCTCGTCCTTGAACATGCGGATGCCCCCGCTGGACCGCTCCACAAAGGGGAGCAGCCCCTCCTTATCGTAATAGCGCAGGGTAGACGGGGCCACGTTCAGCCTCTGAGCCATCTCCCCAATGGTGTAAAACATAAAAATCCCCCCGAAAAGACCTTAGCATGAAGTTTACGTTAAGTTGTATAATCTATCTATACTCACAGCGCTATTATAGCGCGCCCGTCCGGATTCGTCAATGGATAGGAACGCCCGCCAGAGCACTGGCGGGCGTTGGCTTATTGAAAATTCTGCGCGTCGAAGATGGAGCGCAGGACAAGATTTTCGTCCTCTGGGTCCAGGCCCAGGAAACGGCATCCGTACTCAAAGTAGTCATACCGGCGCTCGTCAACGCGGACAATCTGGCAGACCAGACCGGACAGGGTGGTGTTGGGAGGCAGGTTAACCCACATGAGGAACTTGTCGCCCACATTGCGGCGGGTGCCCATGCTGACCTTGGCGCCGCCCGTACTGATGTTGATGACCCGGCAGGGCTCCTTCTCCCCAATCGGCTGGTCCACAGGGGCTACCTCGGCCTCCAGGTCCACTTCAATTCGGAAGGAGGCCCGGTTGTCCACCCGCTTCACCAGCTCCAGGTGCTCCGCAAGCCAGATGTCGTTGGGGCCGCAGCGCACAGTGGCCTCCACCACGACGGCGCTGTTGTCCTTGCTGCTCTTGCCCCGGATGGTGACCGGGATGGCCTGGTCCGACCGGCTCAGAAGGCTGCCGTCGATAAAGGGCTTCAGCTTGGCCATGTTGCCCCGCAGCTCCATCAGCTCAGCGGCCAGGAACAGCCGGCCGTCGTCAGTGGTCACCTCCACCCGCATACCGGGGTAGAGGTCCAGATCCTCGGTTTTGGCCCGCTCCTGCTCCTCTTCCAGCCTTTGCTGCTTACTTGGTTTCTTGAATAAATCCATCAATCCCATGGTATTGCCCCTTCCACATCGTTATTTCTCTTTCAGCTGCTCTAATTTTCCGTTGGACCAGATCACCCGGTTGCGTCCCAGGCGTTTGGCATCGTACAGCATGGCGTCGGCCACTTTTAAATAAGTATCGTATACATCGCCCTGCTTGGGCTGCACCGTGATTCCGCCGATGCTTACCGTAACCCAGGGGCTGGCCTCCGGGTTATGGGGGATGTGCAGGTCCTCCACGGCCTGGCGGAGCCGCTTGAACTGTTCAAAGACCTCCGCCGTCTCACTGCCGATGGAGATGGCGACAAATTCCTCACCGCCGTAGCGGGCGAGGAAATCGGTGCTCCGCCGGAGGTAGTGATGGGCCGTCTGCGCCACCGAGCAGATCACCTTGTCTCCGGCCGGGTGGCCAAAGGTATCATTGTACACCTTGAACTTGTCAATATCCATCATGCAGAGGGACAGGGGCAGGCCTAGCCGGATGGCGTCCTGCCACTTCTGATGGCAGCACGCGTCATAGCTGCGGCGGTTGGAGATGCCCGTCATGGGGTCCAGCATGGCCCGCAGCTCGATTTGCTGCTGATAGCGGTACAGCTTTACCTGGGTGTGAATGCGGGCCCTGACGATGGGGGGATGATAGGGCTTTGTAATGTAGTCCACCGCGCCCAGGGTGAGGCCCCGCTCCTCGTGCTCCACGTCGCTCAGGCTGGTGATGAGGATTACTGGCGTGTGCTGGGTGACGACCTCCTCCTGGAGCCGCTTCAAAAGGCCGAAGCCGTCCATCCCAGGCATGACCACATCCAGGAGCACCAGGCAGAAGCTCCCGTTTCGGGCACATTCCAGTCCGGCCTCGGCGGTGTTGGCCAAGGTTATGGTATAGTCGTCCTCTAAAATGGACTTCAGCATCTTAGCCTGAACCGGACTATCATCAATGATAAGGATGTTATCCTGCTTTGACATGTCTTCTCTCCTCTAAACCGGCGTTTTTCCCGACCCCCACCTGTGAGGCCCTGCGAAGGGTAAGACCGGTCTGGACGATATTATAGCAGAAGTCCTCCAAAAACGGAAGAGCATTTTTTGTGATATCACTCAAAAAATTTTTCGGCAAAAATCCGTTTCTGCTCCAAAATAGACGAATCAAAAAAATTTCAAAAATACTGTTGACAAGCGATGGGCTTTCTGCTAGAATATGCCTTGCACTGAGCGAGACAAACAAAACAGCTCAGCCAATTAGATGGGGGTATAGCTCAGCTGGGAGAGCGCTTGAATGGCATTCAAGAGGTCAGCGGTTCGATCCCGCTTATCTCCACCATCGGGAACCGGAAAAAGCTCGAACCGGAAAAAGCTCGTTTTGATGAAAGTCAAGACGAGCTTTTTTGTTTTCTATCGCTTTTCAGATTGATATATCCAATGAGCGCCATTCATCCACTCTCCCCCCATTAAGGCGTTCCAACAGGGACGCCTTTTTTTATTGTCTGGAGGTCAAACCAATATGAGTAACATAGATTTTGATTATTACTACGGCGACAAGAGCAGTCAATTTTCGTTTTACCGCATTCCCCGCCAGCTTGTCACCGGGGAGCGGTTCAAGCGCCTGTCTACGGACGCCAAACTGTTGTATGGCCTCCTGCTAGACTGCATGAGCCTGTCCGCCAAGAATGGCTGGTACGGCGAACAGGGGCGTGTCTATATTTACTACACCCTGGACGAGATACAGGAGGACCTGAACTGCGGCCACGACAAGGCCACCAGGATGCTGGTGGAGCTGGACAACGGAAAAAACGGTTTTGGCCTGATTGAGCGTGTCCGGCAGGGACAGGGCCGTCCCACGAAAATCTATGTCAAACGCTTTACCACCCGTACCATCCCGCCCCCACCGCCGGAGCCTTCGCCCAGACCGCGGCTTTTCAGCGGTCAAGACTGCGGAGAAGTCGCAGTCTTGACTGCGGAAAAGCCGCACCAAGTGATATTAAATCAAATCAAACTGATTTCAGCTATACTGATCCATCTATCCTTCCATCAGGTTTCCCGCCGGGGTCGGGATGGATGGATAGATTGGATCTGCGGAGAGAATCTGTGCGGCAAAAGTACCCTCACACCAGATCTGCCGCAAAGGACAGCAGCCGCAGTCTTTCTTTTCCGCCCAGTATTCCCAGAACAGCCCGCTGCCGCTTCGATACAGCCGCTTGCGCCGCAGTTCTTTCCCGTTAGGGCACAAGTATACGTCCCGCTGTTCATCATAGGTGAATGCATCCCGCTTCAGTTCAGCTTTCGTGCGGTCATGGGCGGACTGGGGCACGACGCGGACGGCCATACCTCCGGCTGTACATGTGGGCCGTCTCTTCATGCACAAACGATAAATCCAGCGCCGCTTCCAATTTCCGCAGAA
>CANSDP010000018.1 GCA_947645675.1 uncultured Bacillota bacterium | reverse complement strand
TTTCAGCACCGCCAACTGGCACCGCCCGGACAGGGAGCGTATCTTCTCCGTGTCGGTGTCAAGCTGCTGCTTGGTGTCGGCGGTGATGACAAGGGTGAGAACAGCCTGCATCATCCGCTGGTCGCGGGTGGTCAGGTCGGCCAAAAACTCCTTGCTCTCCCTGCGCTGTAATTCCATATCGTAGGGGACGATGGCGGAGAAGTTGTTGTTCTGATTTTGCCGGCGCTGCCAGTTCGTGATATTCGTCTCTACCCCCAGCAGACGGTTCTCCACCTCCCGCACAGCCTCGTCCGTGGGCACATTGAGGATGTCGATGGACAACATCATATTGCGGTCCAGGTCGGTCAGGTTCGTCACGATCTCGTCCTGGATATAGTTGGCATAGTCCTTCAGGAACAGCACCCGGCAATAGCGGTCGCCCAGCTTCAGATAGTCACTGTGCTTCTCAATCCCGTCCGGGCAGATGTAGTCCCTGAAGTCGTGGCCCTTCCGGGCCATATCCGCCATATCAAAATGAAAATTGCCCTCGTCCCCGGCCCGGTAGAAATCGTGGAGAATACGGAGCCGGTCCGTGGCGTCCAGCTCCACACACTTGGAGCCAAGGGCGGCGAAGCGGGCAGTCAGGTCGGCCCCGATCCGGGTGAAATAGGCGCGGGCGTCCTCAATATCCCGCTTGTAGACTGTGATGGTGACATACTTCTCCTGAGTGATGCCATTGGCCCCGGTTGCCTTGTCCATGAGCATTTGATTGTACTCCCTGCGGTACTTGTCCAGTCCGTCCTCCCGCATGGGCATGAGGACAGACTGCTCAAAGTCCGCTTGGCTTTGACGGCGGTTGCAGATGGTGAGCTTGGTGGTGGCGGCGCAATCCAGGCTGTTCAGCAGTTCCGAGTAGGCCAGGAACATGGTTTCCTTATCGTTTCGGCTGGCTACCTTATAATTGATATCGGTGAAGCGGTAGGTCTTGGAGAACTTGATGCCTACCTTAAAAATGCCGTCCGGCCAGACGCATTGAATGGGGATCACATCCTGCACCCTGCGGGGGATACGGTACGGCTCCCGGTCCTGCCGCATGATGGTCTTGATATTTCTAATCATGGCGCTTGTATTCCTCCTTTTCCCACTTGTCTATGCTGGGCTTCAAGAGATCGTAGTAGAGGGTGGACGCTTCAAAGCGCAGCTCTCTGGGTTCCAGGACCTCCGAGCGCAGCCACGCCCAGATGAATTGCTCCGCCGCCATGCCGTGGTAGGTGAAAAAGCCCAGGGCGGCAAAGGGGGCCGCGCCCAGAACGCATACCCAGGACACGGTTTCCGTACCGGCATAGGGCCTCATCAGAAAGTACAGCCCCACGGCCACTGCAACCGCCAGGGCAGAAAAAATGAGCTGCCGCAGGGACAGCCCGAAAAACATACTCTCCGTGTAATTACGGATCTCGCGGTTGATTTTGACTTCCAATGTGTTCCCTCCTGTCATCGCTCCTGGCGTTCATGCTGTTTCCGGCTGCGCCGCCGTTCAGCGGCTAGGGCCTTTTGACGCTCCACCTCTTTTGCGGCGGCGTCCAACTGCTCCGCTGTGACATAGTAGTTCAGGACATAGCAGCCGAAGTCAGGATAAAACCAGGTGAGCCGTTTCTGATCGGGTACTCTCCGGGCGTCCTCCCATTTACCGACAAGCTCTGTCTGTTCCTCAATGCGCTGCCGCGAGGCGGGGGCATCGTGTAATCGGTCATTCATCGGTGGTGTTTCCTCCTTTATCGCTCCATGCCCCTTTTCTGCCTGGGCGGTTTCTGGTGGGAGGGATAGGGGATAATCTCCTCCTCCCCCTCAATGATGCTGAACTCCGCGCGCAGAAAGGAGTGGGTTTCGCGGCTCTGCCACAGGCGGATCATCTCTAACGCTTCCGCCCGTGTTTCCATGCGGCCTTTCTGCACCCCGTCTTTGAATAGATAAAACCGTTTCATCCAATGTGCCTCCTATAAGCCCATCATTTCCCGTACCACATGGTCGGACATCTTGACGCTGCCCACCAAAATAAGCATATTAAAGGTAATTTCGCCAATATAGCTCCACACCATCGAGGCCGCCGCAGCGTCCGGGTCAGCAACAGGCGGGGAACTGGCGAACACGGAGAAGATGATACAGGCCAGCACGATGACGGCTCCCTCCAGACAGACGGCGGCGTAGCTTTTGAGAAAGCTCTTGCCCACATTCTGGCTGGGTTCCCCGGCAAAAGTAGACAGGGGGATGGGGGCCAGCGCAGCATACATATACATCTTAAAAAAGCGCCCGTAGACGCTCAGGATCATTACAAAAGACAGGACCCAAATAAGAAGCCCGCCGATCAGCGTCACCGCCCATAGGGGGATGCTCTCAAAAAAGCCGCAATCCTCAACGGCTGTCACGATCTCCGCGGGTAAAACAGTGGACGATGGCGCGCCGAAGCCCGCCGCGTTCATAATGGAGGACACCACACCCTGGATGATGTCCAGAAGGGCCAGCATCAGCTCCATGCCATAGGTGATCAGGGCCTTTGCCAGAACAAAGCGGACAAACAGCTTCAGCGCGTGTTCCGGCTTTTTGACCTCCACAAAGCTGCCGCAGGTCTTGACCACGCCCACCACAAAGAACAACACCAGCAGGGCGTAGCCGATGGCCTGGAGCGCGCCGTGAATGTCCGCTATCACGGCCCAGATCGCGCCGCCCTTGAAGTCCTGGGGGGATTGGGTGATAAGCTGCCAGATCTCACTCAACTTGCCGTTCCAGACCTCCAGCGCATTTTCCAGGTTTTGCACGACCCAATTATCCGACACGCAAAGCACCTCCTTCAGGGGCAGGCTTGGGGCCTGCCCCCTGTGTTCGGATAACTTGGCATCATCAGCCGGTGATAAGGGTCAGAATTTCTTTGGAAAAGGTTATAACAATACCGCCAGCCAGGGTGAGGAAGCCGTTGGACCGCTGGGAGGGGTCATGGCTCTGGAGGGAGAGGCCCACCTGAACGATGCCCCAGCCCAGCAGGATCAGGCCCACCGCCCGGATCAAACCAAAAATGAACTCCGACAAATTGTTGACCACCTCCAGGGGGTCATCGGCGGCAAAGGCCGTCATGGAGCAGCAGCCCAGCAGGGCCGCGGCCATTACCAGCGTGCAGTAGCAGCGAAAGCCCTTTTTTACCTTACCGGGCATGGGGAGCCGCTTATTTTCCTTTTTGTTGTTCAGCATTTTCTTGTTCCTCCAGTTCAATGAATTTTTGTTCCAACTCCTCCTCCGTGAGAAGAATGAAACGATGTTTCGGCGCGTCCTGACCATCCTTTTCCGCTGCCTGCTTCAACAGCTCCTTGTCAAAGCGGATAGACACGATGCTGTGGACATCCTCACCGTGCCGGTATGGTTCCGCCCCGCCGTCTGTGGTGAGTTTGATATTGGGATGTTTAAGGATGTCATACTTGAGGTCCCGCACGGGCCGCTCTCCGCGAATAAAAAGAAGCGCGTACTGGTTATCCAGCATACGCACTTCATCCGGCATGAGCAGTTCCCGGCCCGTGAGCTGCCAGTTGGTGGAGTAGCTGCCGCTCCTTCCTTTGGACTGGCCGTAGGTGTTCGTATCAATGGTTTCTTTGCCCAGTAGCTTGGACACATACTCATGGGTGGATTGCTCGTTGCCGCCCATATACAGAAATTCATCGCAATTTCCCACAAGGCTCTCCCACTGCTTTTCAAAAAGGGCCTTGAGCTGGGCGAGGTTCTGGATAATGATGCTCACGGAGATTTCACGGCTCCGCATGGTGGCAAGCAGTTTGTCAAACTCATCAGGCAGTGCGACATTGGCGAACTCGTCCATGACGAAATGCACATGGACGGGCAGCCTGCCGCCGTGTACCACATCCGCCTGATAGTAGAGCTGTTGGAACAGTTGGGTGTAGAGTAGGCCGACAATGAAGTTAAAACTGGAGTCATTGTCGGGGATCACGGCAAAGATGGCCGTCTTTTTTTCACCTAAACTCCACAATTCCATCTCGTCCGTCTGCGTCATGCCGGCCAGCGATTCCAGATTGAACTTCTCCAGCCGGGACACCAGCGTGATCTGGATGGACTTCAGGGTCTTGCCGCTGCCGGAGCGGTAATTGCGGTAATATTTCAGGGCGATATGCTCCGGGTCCCGCATTTCCAGGCGGTCAAAGAGTTCATCCAACGGGGATTGGTAGGTGTCATCATCCTCCCGGACCTCGCCAGCCCGGATCATTTCCATGACCATGGAGAAGTTCCGTTCTTCGGGCGGGGCTTCGTAGTGGAGATAGAACACCAGCGCCAGCAAGAGCATCTGCGCCGCCTGATCCCAGAAGGGGTCCTGTGACTGTGCGCCTTTGGGCGTGGTGTTCTTGAACAGGTTGGTCACAAGCCGCTGAATGTCGTTGTCGCTGCGGAGATAGGCAAAAGGGTTGTAGCAGTGGCTTTTCTCCATGTTGTTGAGGTCAAGCACCTTGATGTCGTAGCCGTTTGCTTCAAGCAGTCCCCCGGTGTCACGCAAGATCTCACCTTTGCAGTCCAGTACGATCAGGCTGGTGTTGGCGTTCATAATGTTGGGTTTGGCGTAGAACCTGGTCTTGCCCGCGCCGCTGCCTCCCACCACCAGGACATTCAGATTGCGCCGGTGTCTGCGGCCATCCAGCCCAATGGCGACATTTTGTGTGAGAATTTTGTTCGCGGTCAGCTCCTTGTCCGCATATTTCCTGTTGATTCCTTTTGGATCGCCCCATCTGGCGGAGCCGTGTTCCTCCCGCCTGCGGTAGTTGCGGTCGGTGGAGAGGTAGACGCCAATCCCCAGAGCGTAGCACAACAGAAAAATGAGGACAGTTTTCAAACTGCCCTCACACCATACAATGTGAAACGGATGGTCCAGCGCGGCCCCGCCGTACCGCACCAGTCCCGCCAGTCCGCCGCC
Source organism: uncultured Bacillota bacterium (assembly GCA_947645675.1). GTDB lineage: Bacteria > Bacillota > Clostridia > Oscillospirales > Oscillospiraceae > Lawsonibacter. Next base: position 32,975 of record CANSDP010000018.1, on the reverse strand, counting down.
CATATAGGGGGCCAGCAGCAAGGCCAGCCAGACCACAGGAATGATGCCGCAGGCGTAGAGGATCAGGTGGGCTTTGGAGAACTTATCTTGCCTCACGGTCAGACCTCCGTTTCTCCCGTCTTGTGGGCGCGTCTATAACTTTGAGAATGAGATCGTCCACATCCTCGGTGGGTTTGCCGTCCCGGAGCGCGTCGTTGCGGAAGTCAGTCAGGCCCCGCACCATAAGCCGTTGTTCGTAGTCATTCAGCGTGACTACACGCTTCTCATCGAGCATAGAGCGCCCTCCTTATCTCGCGGCGTTATCTCGGTTCTTCTGCGCCTTTTCCTGGGCGGCAAAGAGTCGGTTCATATCGGCGGAGATACTCCCGGCCACATCCCGCATGACACCCGCCTCAGCCCGGAGCGCCCTGGCGTCCATCCCGGCATAGCTCTCCGGCAGGCGTTCAAAGGAAAAGCCCTCTACCGATACGCCATTTCTTTTGCACAGCATATAAGACACGCTGTACGCCGTAAAATCGGGGCTTTCACAGGTAATCCCATCACGGTCCATGTGGGCGCGGGCAAGCTCCTGGGCCAGCCCCCGGAAGATGGTGGGGGCATCCAACCCCTGGCGGACATGGACGGTATGCTCCTGGGGATGATAAGTCACATTGACGCCCTCCGGCAGTTCGTTGGAGATAGCGAACCGGCAGGGGGCGTTGTTCATCAGGGCTTTCAGCAGCAGACGTTCATCCCGGACCGTGGCGGGGGCGGGGCGTTGGGCGGCCCTGGTCTGGGAAATGTCAAAGACCTTCCGAACATTGTAGGACACGCCCACGCTGCCATCGTCCCGCTGGTACTCCTTACCCGGTTCCAGGATGGTGATGGCGTCGGCTCCATGTCGGACATACACGCCGCTGGCCTTCCAACTGTCGAAGTCGGCCAGTTTGGTAGCCTCTGGGCACTGGGCCGCGATCAGGATGGCGTTGCTCACGGAGTAGAGGTCAAACCGAGCCTGCACATCCAGGTAGGCTTGGAACAGCCCGCCCTCTTTGCCCATATCCTGCACATAGCTGTCGATCATGGCGTAGACGCCCTCACGCTCCGCCTGCTTTCGCGCCGCCCAAGCCGTCTTGTCAAAGGGCTTCTCCTCCTGCTGGGTGGTCTGGCCGGTAAACAGATCATCATAGTTCGGCATACATTATCTCTCCTTTTGCTTTTTGACTTTCTTTTTTGGGGATGCTCTGTGCTGGAGGGGCTTCTGCCGCCCAGCGTTCTCTCTGGCTTTCTCCTCCGCCCGCTGTTTCTGCTCTGTCCGTATCTCCTTTAATGCCTGACGGACAGAGGGACGGGGGCGCTCCAGCGGATCAGGGATACCCGGCTCGGCGGCCTCTTTGGGCTTTGAGGTAGGCTCGGACAGACGGGATTTCTCGGTCCGGCCCACGGTGGGGTTTTCGGTCCTGCCCTCCTCTCTGGCAGAGGACGCGCCCCGCGCCGCCTTCAAAAATTCATCCAGGTCCCGGTCCGGATCGTTGCGCTCCGGAACAACCGGGCCATGTTCCGGGGCCGGGGCAAGCATGGCGTCCAGAAATCCATCCATCTCCCGCTCAGTCATCGGCTCCTGGGGAGTGTCCACCCCGGCTGCCGGTTCCGCCGCAGGTGTTTCCGGGGCGTCCATCCGCCGCTCCACCCGGCTCTGTTCGATCTCCTGCTTGACCTGGGCCATATCTACGGTGGCAAGGCCGAACCGCTCAATGATGCGGTTGATCTTGCCGGCGTCCTCCGCCCTCGCCATGATGTCGGTCAGTCCATCCGTGGCGTCCCGGTCCTTCAATACACAGTAGAGGACGCCGTACTTTTTTGCCTCCCGGCAAAAGAGCTGAAGGTCGCTGTCCTTGACGGCAAACACCTTCAGCTCCTTGCCGCTGCGGAGCATATTGGTCAGGCGGGCCTTGCCCGCCGTCTTTTTCTGCTCACGCAGGATGGCATAGATCAAAATGGCAAGCTGTTTGGCCCCGGAGCCGGCCAGCCTGACCGCAACCTCACCTGTTTCCAGCGACATCCTCACGACTTGCTCCGCCGCGTCGCCTGAATAACTCATCGTTTGATCGCTCCTTTCGTTCCAGTTCCTTTTGCTTCACCAGCCGTCCCAGGTTCTCACGGACCTGCCCGGAACGCTGGGCGATGCCGTCACATAAGACCACATCCTTTCTCACTGCCCTGATCCTACCGGACAGGGCGCTGATCCGCTGTTTCACCTCGCCTGCGGCCATGGTGTCACCCTGACGGCTGCGCCGTCGAAGCTCCGTTCGGAGTTCCTGCCGCTGGGCAGTCAGGGCTTCCACCTCCACCAATGCCGCTTCCCAGTGGGTAGTCAACTCCTCCATCGTTCCGATGTGGTGTTTCCCCAAAAAGCGGGTTTCGGCGTCCAGCCGGTCCAGCTTGGCGATGTCCTCCCGCAATAAAAAAGACACCCGCTTGACGGATGCCGGCTGCTTGACGATGATGTGGAGTTCATAGCAGTAACGGAAGTACAGCGCCCGCAGGCCGGTGACGTTCTTCTGGGGCTTTCCCCGCACCCGGTAATGCTGGGGCAGGTGATGGACAAGCTCCGGGAACGGGGGCTGTTTGTGAATGTTGCGTAGAATACGCGCCCTGATCTCCTCCAGCGTGTAGCCCTCGCCCAGCTTGTGGAAACGGAAATAGCCCTTTGCGTCCGGTGGCTTCAATGCGGGATATTTCAGGGGCTTTCCGTCCCTCCCATGGACTTTGATCTGATAGCCCATTTCGCCCATCACCCGCAGGAATTCCCGTTCCGTGGTGGCGGCACGGATAGCCCGGTCAATGTCGGCCCGGATGCTCCCCCGGTGGGTGGGCCTGCCGCTGCGCTCGGCCTGCCATTCGGCGTAGTTCTTTGTCTGCCTGCCTGGGTCCTGGATCACAGAAATGGCGTACTCCCGGCACAGGCGGTCCGATACCTCCCGCATCCGGGCGTAGTCGGCGGGAGAGTTGTAGAACTTTTTCCCATCAGCCCAGGACACGGAGTTGATGACAAAGTGGTTGTGATAGTGGCCGGTATTGCAGTGGGTCGCCACTACAACTTCAAAACGCCCGCCCCACAGCTCCTCCGCCAACCTGACGCCGATTTCATGGGCTGTCTCCGCCGTGACCTCATCCGCTTTGAAGGACTGATACCCGTGGTAGCATACCCGGCCCCCCGGCTTGCCCCACAGCCGCTTTGTTTCCATGAACTGCGCGGCGGCGGTGTCCTCCCGGCAGTTCAGGCAGGACACATAGGACCGGCGCTCTGTCTTCATCTCATCGGCGGCATACTCCACCACATCCTCAACAGCATGGAGGGACGCCAGCTCCGGCAAGCCGGCCTCAGTGGTCTTTTCCGGGTTCCGGACGTAGTCGATTACCTTGTCCACGCGCCCATGAATGGGCCAGATGGAGGTCACAGCCATGTCAGTCGGAAGGCACGGTATAGGTGTCCGCGATCAGCTTCTCCACGGCCCGGTTATCCTCCAGTGCCTTGCGGAGCTGGGGCACATCCAGCAGGCCGAGGGCGTTGGCCCGCTTCATGATCTGATTCAGGTTATTCCCCACGCGCCGCACCTCCTGGATCAGCACAGGTACATCGGCGGGCGGGGCCTCCTTCACCTCCGTGCCGTTCAGGACGCGGCGGCAGTAACCCTCGCGGGACAGGCCGGACTTGCGGGCCTTCTTGGTAAGGGCGTCCAGTTCCGTTTTGGTAAAACGGACCTTCATTTCAAGTGTTCTTTTCAAAACGATCATCCTTTCTCAATGCAGGGTCATAGGGGCGGCAAGCCCCTGTCAAGCGGAATTGTGGCCCCACAATTCGTTGCTTGCTAAGACAATACCGCCATCCTCCGCGCCTGCGGCGTGTGAGAGCGTGCGGGCTTGGCCTCTTCGTTATCGCTCATGCTCTTTTTCGGTTCGCATGAGGGCCTTCGCCCGCTCCACTTCATCGGACATCATATAGCACCGCTCAATTTGCCAGCCGTTCTTGCCGCCGTACTCCGATGCCATATACTGTTCCAGGCGGACACAGGGATCGGAGCCATCCAGGGACGAAGCATAGATGGAATATCCGCCCATATTAGGCCGAAACGCCTTGTTGTCGCTGGACACCGCATAGGTACGGCTTTCCACGGAATACTCCTTGTTAAAGCTGGCCGGAGAGAACACAATGAAGCCGGACAAATGCTGGCGGGCACGTTCTGCTGCGCGAAAATAACTTCGCATGGTTGCATAGGTCATATTGACTTCACAAAGGGCCTTTTCACTCATGGAGTGACAACCTCCTATTATGATTTTTGCGGCATCATAGGTGATGCCATGCCCCTCGACGGGCGGGAAAAAGCGGCATCACAAGCGATGCCGCTAAAAACTGTTCAGGAAGTCAAACACGGTGTTTAGGTCCTCCGCGCTGGCTTCCGCCTGCGCTGCTGGCCGGTCACGGCTGTTCTTTGCGGTTCGCTCCAATTCTTCAGATACGGTCTGACGGATCAGCTCTTTCAACACATCGGTTTGCTCTTTTGCGTTGATCCTGGCGATGATCTCCTGATTGATGGATCGGGCGTCCATGCGGTGCAGGGCTTCCCACGCCCTGCGGTCATTCTCCCGGTCAAGGTTAAATCGGAGCGAAAACCGTTTGAGTTTCATCCGCTCACACCCCTGTGCAAAGCCTGCTCACACAGGAACTCATAGCCCTTGGCGGTGGCGCAGATGTCCTCGTAGATGGTCACGCGGTCGGCGTCATACGCCCCGAAGTTGCGGACCAGGCAGCTTCCGCCGCCCAGCACATGAAGCCGCATGAGAGCTGGGTTGTACTCACGCTCCCGCAGGATGCGGAAGATCTCGCCCACATACTCTGCGGCGGTTTCCCGGATGGTAGTCAGATAGTCCTCCCGAATATCCGCTGTGCCGAACCGCAGCACCCGGTTGATGATCGACTCGTCCACCGTAGCATGGTGGGTCCGCATGACATTCTCCCGGACGGCCAGCATACATTGATGGGTGCCATACTTCTCAGTAAACATCCGGTCCACAACAGGCTTGCGGTCGTTGATGAACATGATGTTCATGGTGCCATTGCCAATGTCACAGAGCATATTCACGCCCTGGAAGTCCCTGATCTGGCCGGCAACCGCAGCGAAGCCCTGGGGGAACACATCCACCCCGGCAATCTCCACCCGGTAGGCTTTTCCCCGGAAGGTAAAGGCCAGTTCCCGGTTCCGCATGAGGTAGGCTTTGAAGTCCGCCCGCTGCCGACTCACCCAGGTGAGGGGCAGGCCCACGGCAAGATATACCGTGGCGTCCGTCAGGCCATATACATTCAGCTCACGGGCGATAGCGGCCAGGGTGAGGATATAATAGTCATCGTCCCCGGTCTTGTCCGCCTTAAACTCCTTGTGGCCTGTCCCGATCAGGTAGTAGCGTCCGTCATAGACCAGCAGATCGTCTTTGAATACCGGCTCTGCGTCGTGGGCGGTTAGCCCCGCGGGAAAACAGCAGTTTGCAGTCTTGATGTTGCCGTAGCCATTGTCTATCCCGATGATCTTCATGCCCTGATGGTCTTTCACCGGCTCCATTCCTCCTTCCTCTTTGCCTGCCCCAACCTCCGCTGGAGCAGCAGATCGTTTACATCCTTTCCGCTGGGTGGCGGCCTGTCCAATACCTCGTATCTGTTCCCCAGGCCAGCCATGATGCCTGCTGCCGCGTCCCGGCCCACCTCGTCATTGTCCAGGTGGAGGCAGAGCGTGTGGACGCCGGGGTGGTCCTGAAGGTACTGGCTGAGAGCCATGGGGATGACAAACTCTTGTTTCTGCTTGAACACCCCGCCCAGGGAGAGCATGGCGTCCTGCCGCCAGTCCCGGCCCTTCATTTTCAGTAGGGTGGCGTAGCTCAACAGGTCGATGGCCGATTCAAACAGGTGGACGCTGGGTGCAGCGGAGTCCTCCGCGATGGCGAAGGAATACCGCTTGTCACTGCCGGGGGCCTCGCCCTTGAAGTCCCCTATGATGCCCCGCAGGGCGGCGTAGCGGGGTTGGCCCTGCCGGTCCCGGCCCACGAATACAGCATTGTGATAGGGCAGACTTTCATACAAACGCCCGGTCTGGATGCAGTAGTCGATCATATCATAGTCAATGCCCCGCCCATGAAGATAGCTGACAACATGGGTGGCGCACCGGCTGGCTTGGGGAAGGACCAGCTTCCGGGGTTCCTGCTCCTTCGGCCTGGCTTGAGGCGCCGGAGACGGGGGAGAGAAGTTCGGTCCCGTCAGGGCCTCCACTGCCTCGGTAAAGGAAAAGCCCTGGACTTTAATGAGATAGTCCAGGGCTGTTTTCCCGCCGATTTTGCGGGAGAACCAGTTCCATTTTCCGTTACTGATCTTCAAGCTGTCATGCTCACGAGTGCAGTAGGTACTTCCGCCCACATGGACGAGCTGGTGCGGGTCATACTGCTGGAGATAGGTCAGCAGGTCCCATTCCTTAGCCTGTGCGATCTGCTCCGGGGTGACATAGCCCATCCTACCGTTCCTCCCGCTGGCCCTTTTCCTTTTCAGCCCGTATAACGGTATCTGCGCGGGCCTCGATCACATCCCGCACATCGTTCATGTGGTTGGTTTCCGCCTGCTGCCATGCCTTGTAAACATCCGCCAGCGGGGTCCGGGACCGCAATAGGGCCGCGGCCTGGGCGTCCGTCAGTTCCAGTACCTCCAACTCCATCACAATGTCTTCTCGGACGGTGAATTTGCAGGCATTGTCCAGGATCACATTGGGGGGCTGCTCCAGAAGCCATGCCTTATACTTCTGCTGCTCGGCTGCCATCCGTTCATAAAGTTGGCGCATCATTTCTTTGTTGGTCATGCTGTATCACTCCTTATAAAATAGTGATAGCCGGGAGATCTCCAGATGAAAACCTCCCGGCTATGTAAAACGGCAAGGCCGCAGACACGGCCTTGCCAAAAAGGTATGTGATTCCTTTATCGGGCGTCCCGGTCTTTCCCGGCTTTGTGTTTCACTGGTAGAAGCCCATCTTTCGCCTGCTCTAATTTTTCCAGAGCGAAATCCAGTATCTTTGCTTTCCGTTCCGCCAGCATGGTCAAATAAAATTGCCGTTGCAAATCACTGAGGAATGGGGTGTCATAAATCAACTTCCCGATTTTACCCATATCAATCCGGGGGACGATCCTCCGCAGGGCGCGGCTGCACCCCTCTTCCCGCAGTGAGGAAATAAAATCGAAATACCGAATTTTCTTTCCTTCCAGCGTAATCGCGGAGGTCGGTATCTCATAAATTCGATAGTCACGGTCGCCCTGATTGGTAAGGACAGACCGCATGATCTCGTCATCCGCCTGGGGATAGAGGCAACTCCCACAATCGTAGACCGGGGCCAGTTCTATGGCGTCGCTGACGGCATCGTAGAGGAAGCCCCAGTTCCCGTTGTGCCGGTCCCAGTTCCCAATCAGGGCGTCTACGATGAACATATCCCAAAAGCGGTCCAGCAGTTGAGCGGCGTCTATGGCCGTTTGTGCCGTAATCGTATGGAGGATGTCGGACAGTTCGGTGCCATACCCGTTGCGCTCTGAGTCGATGATCTGGTTTTTCAGGGAGGCAAAGTCCTGAAGCACGAGCCCAGGCCGGGTAAAGTCGCCGCAGGCAACAACGATCTTCTCTGTGCCATTCACCGTGAATGTGCCCAGCAGGGTCTTTTGTACGGGGATGCCGGCAATCTCGAATATCTGGCAGCCGAGGTATTCAGAAAAACAACTGTTGCTGTAACTCATGTCCGGGTTTTTCTTCGCCATAGAGGGAAATTTCAGCATATATTGCTCCCCGTCATAGAGGACGGAGATCTTCTTGCCGTTCGCGCCGGCGTATGCCTTGTTCCGTTTTGGCATACCTGTAAAGTCAATAACGCCCATGTGGTCACTCCCTTTCCATCCGCAGATACTTCTCCCGGAGATACCACGCCTGTTCTGAACTGATGACCTGATTGACCTCCGCGTTGTTGATGTCTGTCTGCAAGTTGCAGTAGTCGCAGTCCCAGCACAGGTCCTTCTCACCCCGATCCAGCCGGTCCCAGGCCGCCTGCATCTGGGCTATGGATTCCATCAAAAAATCAGGCAGGCCGCACTCCAGATAACTCTTATCTGTTGGCAGTCCGGTATCGCTCTCATAGGCCGGGGATAATTCCATGATGTCCTCCATGGTGCAGTCCAGCGCCTTGGCAAGTTGCTGGACAGTCTTGGCGGCACACCGTCCGATCTCGCTCCTTCCGGCGCAGATGTCAACGATGGTAGTATTGGGGACGCCGCTGATTTGCGCCAGACGGTATTTACTTATGCCCCGCTGATTCAGATACCCTTGCAGGTCCATACCCTGTGCCTTCCTTTCAATATTTTTCTCCATTATATCGGCATACCGATTGTCTGTCAATCACTTATGCTCCCTATGCCCAGGAAAATAGAATTACGATGATTATAAACGAATAAACATCGTGTCAAAGTCCTCGAACATGAATTGTATTTTGTCGATCTGTTTCCGGGTATGGTAGTGGCCGCAGTACCATTTTTTGTAGTCCAGGCGGTCCTCTATGCCATCCAGCCAGTCCTCGGTACTCTTGTCTACGGAGCTTTGGTCAAGGCCGGAGAGAAATACTTCGGTCGGCTCATATTTGCGGGGGCAGGTGTGGCTCAAAACAATGTCGATGTTCCAGTGTAAGGCGGCAAGCCGCGCTTCAACCACGGCTTTGATCTCCTCGTCCGGCTGCTCATCCGGCCACCAATGCCACCCGTGCGCCAGCCGGTAGTGCTTATCCACACTGTACGCGCCCCCGATCACGATACACTTGTACCCATCGAAATTGTAAATCTCGCCGTCAACAGCAAAGAGGATGTTCGGAAATGCTTCTTCATAGAGAATTTTCCCGCCGCAGTATTCTCCTTCCATATAGGATGGGATGCGCTGGGGCCTGGCCTCATGGTTGCCGTGGATACTGAAGAATTTGACCGGAATGGCGCTGGCATACTCTTTTGCGCGGGTGTCGCGGTCATTCAGGTAATAATTGAAACCCGCATCACCAAGGATGATTATGGTATCGGATTTTGTTGTTTCCATTGCGCGGCAAAAGGTGTCCACGCGGAGAAAATTCCCATGTGTGTCGCCTGTGAGATAGGTTGCCATAGCATTCAACTCCATTCTATCATGAATTTTGATACCGTATACAGGTGGGCGTGGGACACCCATCCGCGGAAATGATACAACAAACTATGTACGGGGGCAAGTCTGCCGCTTGCTCCCGTATCATGTTTTTGAGGGTCAGACATTTCTCACTCTTTCAGCGTTCGCGGTCGGGACTGCCACGGGCGGGGGCGGTGACTTCATCCCCTACATCTCCATCCACGATCTCGCTCTCCCGCTTGTCCATGTTCAGCAGGATGTTCAATTCATCCAGGCGGGCGGACTTTCTTTTCAGCTCGTCCTCCTGGGGAAAGGGCTTATCCACCTCCAGTTTGGCGTTTTCGAGCTGCATCCTGGTATTTTCCAACTGTTCCCGGCAGGTGCTGATCCGCTCCTCCATGCTTTCCAGCAGATTGTCCAGGCGGAGAATGTTGCCAAAAACATCTGTGCCGAGGTTCGTGGTGTAGTACAGCGCCCCTTTCAGCGTGACCTTGAACTCCCTGGTCAGGCTTGCAAAGGACAGGTCCATAGAAAAGCCCCGGTACTGGCCCAGGGGGACAGGTTCGGGGCTGGTCATGGCTTTGCAGGCGGCGAGGATGGCGCTGCCTGCGGCTTTTTTGTCGGTGTAGACGGTCCCCTCCACCTCCATGGGGGAGAAGCCGTCCTCATTGGGGTGGGTGTTCTCCTTCAGCCGGTCCATATCGGAAAGATAGCCCTCAATAGACTGCTCATACTTGGCAATCTGCTGAGGCAGCGTCTTAATGATCTGATCCTCCAGGGCGTACCGCTGGCTGAGGTGGTTGGCTTTCAGGAGCCGGAGACGCTGCACATCAATGTCCAGGTCCATCTTCTCCTTGATGTGGGGATTGCCGGTGCAGAGCGCCTTGATTTCCGCGTATGACAGGGCGGTTTCATCTATATCCTCGCAGGACCGGACCGGGGATTTGCTGGTCATGATCTGCCCGATGAACTTCTGCTTGCCCTCCACCAGCTGATAGAGATAGCTGTCAAAGGTGTTCTCGGTAACATAGGTATAGATGTCCACCTCATTGTTCTCGTTGCCCTGCCGGATGATCCGGCCCTCCCGTTGCTGAAGGTCGCTAGGCCGCCAGGGACAGTCCAGATGATGGAGCGCCACGAGTTTCTTCTGGACATTGGTGCCCGCGCCCATCTTCTGGGTGGAGCCGATCAGCACCCGGACCTGCCCGGAGCGCACCTTGCCGAACAACTCCTTTTTCTGTGTCTCCGTGTTGGCGCTGTGGATATAGGCTATTTCTTCGGCTGGTATGCCCCTGGCAATCAGCTTATTCCGCAGGTCATCATAGACATTCTGAAATTCCGCCATCTCGTAGCCGCCCTGCTCGTTTGGGACCATTTCAATGGGCCGGTTCTTGCCAGGGGTGGAGAGGTCGCAGAATACCATCTGCGCGGAACGTTGGTCCGCTGTGCGCTGCCATATATCAAACACATCCCCAGCACAGGCGTTGATTTTGCTGGTGTCGCTGTCCGGGAGCAAGGGGTTGAGGAGCCGTTGGTCCAGGGCCAGCTTGCGCCCGTCGTTGGTGATAAGCAGCATATTGTCCTCGGTGCTGTCCACCATCCTATTGCGGACCTTCTCCGCCCGCTGCCCCAGCGCCGCCACCATCTCCTTCTGCTGTTCCGAGGGTTTTAGCACGATGTTGTGGTAGTTGGCCTTGGGGACGGGGAGGTTGAGCATATCCGCCGTCTGGATGTCCGCCACTTCTTTGAACATAGACATGAGTTCTGGGAGGTTGTAGAACCGGGAGAACCGGGTCTTGGCCCGGTAGCCGGTGCCCTCCGGGGCCAGCTCGATGGCGGTGACAGTCTCGCCAAAGGTAGACGCCCAGGCGTCAAAATTGAGCAGGCCGTGTTCTTCCAGGGTGTGGTACTGCAAATACTTCTGCATGGTATACATCTCCACCATGGTGTTGGAGATGGGGGTGCCTGTGGCGAACACAACGCCCCGGCCCCCGGTCAGCTCGTCCAGATAGCGGCATTTCATATAGAGGTCGCTGGACTTCTGGGCCTCCGTCTGGCTGATGCCGCCCACATTCCGCATTTTGGAAAAGGCGGCGAGGTTTTTGTAGTAGTGGGCTTCATCGACAAAGAGGCGGTCAATGCCCAGTTCTTCAAATGTGACCACATCATCCTTACGGCTCTGGTCGTTCAACTTTGCTAACTTGGCGTCAATGGACTTTTTTGTGCGCTCCATCTGCTTGATGGAGAAGCGTTCCCCGTGGTTGGCTTTCAGCTCCGCGATGCCGTTCAGGACCTCACTCCGCTGCTGTTCCAGAAGATACCGCTGGCGCTCCACACTCACCGGGATTTTCTCAAACTGGCTGTGTCCGATGATGATGGCGTCATAGTCGCCGGTGGCGATCCTGCCGCAGAACCGCTTGCGGTTCTTGGTTTCAAAGTCCTTCCTGGTCGCCACCAGAATATTGGCAGAGGGGTAGAGCTGCAAATACTCCGACGCCCACTGCTCCGTCAGGTGGTTGGGCACCACGAACAGACTTTTTTGGCACAGCCCCAGCCGCTTGCTCTCCTGGGCGGCAGCTACCATTTCAAATGTTTTCCCTGCCCCCACCACATGGGCCAGCAGGGTGTTCCCTCCGTAGAGGATGTGGGCGATGGCGTTCACCTGATGGGGCCGCAGGGTGATCTCTGGGTTGATGCCCACAAAGTTCAGGTGGCTCCCGTCATACTCACGGGGCCGTATGCTGTTGAACTTGTCGTTGTAGAGCCTTGTCAGACGCTCCCTCCGGGCTGGGTCTTTCCAAATCCAGTCCTGGAACGCCTGCTTGATAAGCTCCTGCTTGCCCTGGGCGATAGCCGTTTCCTTCTTGTTCAGGATGGGAACGCGGTTGCCGTGTTCGTCCTCCACATAGTCAAAAATACGCAAATCCCGAAGATTCAGGGTTTCCTCAATGATTTTGTAGCCATTGACACGGGTGGTGCCGTAGGTGTTCTCCGCCTTGACATTGCCCCTGTCGGCAAATTTACTTTCGATATTCCATGCGCCGGTGTGCTGGGAGTAATGGCTGCGTATCATCCGCTGACTGCGGGGGGAAGTCCCGAACAGTTCATAGATAAATTGGTCAATGACCTCTGTGGGCAGCCAGGTGGCCCCCAGCCGGACGGCGATCTCGCTGGCGGTCAGGTCCACCGGCTGCACCCGTTCCAAAGCCTGGACATGGGCGGTGTAGTCCTCCGGGTACAGTTCGGCGCTTCGTTTTGCCCATTCCAGCTTCTCCCGCACATTCCCGGAGAGGTATTCGTCCGCGGTGAGGTACTTTTCCTCGGAGCCACCGCCATACCCGTGCATGGGGTTCAGGAAGATCACGCCGGTCAGGTCGGCGTAGACCTCCTGCTCGGTCTTGCCGGTCAGCTCCGCCATATAGTCCATGTCCACCTTTGCCTTTTCAGCCAGTGACACGGCCAGGGCCTCGGACGCGGTATCTACATGGGTGATCGTGACCCTCTGCTTGATGGTGCGCTTGGTAAACATATCCGCCTTGCGGACAAAGTTGCGCTCATCGTCCAGCACCTCCAGGGAGGTCAGGAGGAAGTAGGCGCTGTCCATGCTGAACGCGGAGCTGTTGGCGCGGGAGTTGATCCGCCCGTACTTGTCCACAAAGGCGTCGTAAAGAGCGTTTAACTTCCGCTGCTGGGCCTGAATGTCCTGGTCGGGCCAGTCCTCGGTCTGGTACTCAATGAGCGTCCGCACACAGTCCCGTATGCCGATCAGCCCCTTGATGCGGTTGGCCGCTGTCACGGACACCTCTACCGGGTTCATGCGGCTGTTTTCCCGGTAGTACACCTTGCCGTCCACGATGGTATAGCTGAAATTTCGTACCTCCGGGTCCGCGGGGATGGACTTGTCCTCGCCCTCGATTTCCGGGTCGTCCATGACATACTCGGTGATGGAGCCTCGGATATTCTGAATGGCGGCGGCAAGCTGTTCTCCCAGGTCCCGACCCTCAATGGGCAGGCAGGCGGTTTCCGGCCCATAAGGGCCGCTGATCTCTCGCATTTCGCCCATGACCATCTCCGGGTGGTCAATAAAATACTGGTTCATTTTCAGCCCGTTGGCGTCGGTGTTCAGGTGTACCCAATCCGGTTCCTCGCTGGAGAGGGCATCCCGCTTCTGCAAAAAGAGGATGTCGCTGGTCACATCCGTGCCCGCGGCGTCCTTGAAGGTGTTGTTGGGCAGACGGATGGCCCCCAGCAGGTCGGCACGCTGGGCAAGGTACTTCCGCACGGTGGGGGTGTCCTTGTCCATTGTTCCCTTGCTGGTGACAAAGGCGATGACGCCGCCCGGCCTGACCTTATCCAGTGTCCGGGCAAAGAAGTAGTCGTGAATGAGGAAATTGTATCGGTCATACCGCTTGTCGATCACCTTGAAGGAGCCGAAGGGCACATTTCCGATAGCGGCGTCAAAAAAGCTGTCCGGGAGGTCTGTTTTTTCAAACCCCTGGACAGCGATGGACGATTGTTGATAAAGCTGCTGGGCGATGCGGCCTGAGATGCCGTCCAGCTCCACGCCGTAGATTTTGGAGTCCGCCAGGGCCTCCGGGCGCATACCGATAAAGTTGCCGATGCCGCAGGACGGCTCCAGCAGGTTTCCGGTCTGGAAGCCCATGTTCGTGAGGGCCTGATAGATAGATCGGATGACCACGGGCGGAGTATAGAAGGCCGTCAGGGTGGACTCCCTGGCCGCGGCATATTCCTCCTCGGTCAACAGGGCTTTCAGCTCAGCGTACTTGCTGTGGCGCTCGTCAAAGCAGTCTGCCAGCCCACCCCAGCCCACATACTGCGCCAGCACCTCCTGTTCCTCTGGGGTGGCAAGCCGGTCCTCGGCCTCCAGCCTTTTCAGCAGGCGGATGACCCGGACATTGTTGCTGAACCGTTCTCCCGGCGTCCCTGTGCCGATGGCGTCATCGGTGATGTGGTACTCATGTCGGTCCGCGTTGGGGACTTCAGGATGGAGGACAAAGGGGGACACCCTGGCCCTGCGCTGGGGGGCCAGTGGCGGCTCCGTACCGCCTTGGTCGTGCCCATCTGCTAAACTTTCCACGCCCTTTCCCGGTCCCGCTGTCTTTTCAGCCGGTCCCATCAGACGCCGAATGACGGAAATATGCTCCACGCGCTCGATGGGGAAACCAACTGCGCCCTCAAAGGTGAGATCCCGCAGGGAGGCCCGGCCATCCTCGTCGATCTTTTCTACACGAAACCGCCGGCCCTCCAGCGTGATCTCCTTACCGAGCAGGTCACGGTCCGAAGCAGCCGTTTCCGTATCCTCCCGCGAGGGCAGAGGTTGTTCCTCTTTTGCGGCGGGAGGTTCCGGTGTGGGGAAGTCCCCGATCACGCGGAGCCACTTCTTCTCCAGCAGGTCGTAGACAGCCGTCCCCTCGTAGGCAAAGCCGTCTGGTTCCATCGTGCCTTCCAGATAGCCCCGTGCCGCCTGTTCCGCTTCCTCCGGCGTCGCGTATTCCAGCTTCTCGTCCATGCCGTTTTCCAGGTGGTGGTAGACCACCACCTGATACCGGCGCTCCGCTTCGTCCCGGTCCGCCGGGGCATGGGCGGGCGGCTTCTCCCGTGCCTGGACCTTTTGGGCCAGAGGGCGGTCCGCATAAAGTTGTTTCTCCGCCTCCTCCAGTTTGGCAAAGCTCCCGGTCGTGGGCGTCACCCTGCCGGAAATGAAGCCGTACTGATTGCAGAAGGTCCCGTTCGGTTCCCGGAAAATCACAAGATGCTCGTCGCCGGACCAATATTCCGCTGCCTGCCGGTACGCGAGGTCCTGGGCGGCGATGGGGTCTTTTTTTGCTTTGGGACGATGGGTATAAAGTGCTGCTTCGGCCTGCTCAAAGGTATCAAAGCCACCCGCCGTTGCATACACCGTGTTATCCTGATCGTCATAGCAGTATTGGACATAATACTGGCCGTTAGGGTACTGCCGGATCAGGATGGTTTCGCCCTCCCCATAATACCGGGCGAGGGGGTTCACCTGGTTCAACTGGCGGGCGTACTCCTCTGCCTGCCACCGGCTGGTAAATTCCTCACTGACGCCCTCATCATCCACATAAATCTCATCTCGAATGTTGTCCCACACAGCGTAGCCGTTCTCAGTTTCGATGGGGGAAAAGCGTTCATCAGACTGTGGCGCACGGGCGGAAGCCTGTTCCGCATCGGCCATGACCCGCTGAATAAAGGGGTCGGCATTCAGTTTATCCGGGTCAATGACTTTTCCGTCCACAATGCCTCTTTCTGCAAGAGTTCTGCGGATGGCGGCGGGGTCTATCTCCGGGAAAGGATCATCCTCTGTCTGCTGCACTTCCGTCTGCTTTTTCTGTGTCTGCTGTTTGTTGTACTCCTCCTCCGCGAAGGCCACCATCTCGTCAAAATCCAGGTTGGCGAGAAATTCATTCAGGTCACGGAAGCCGGCGCATTGGATGGATGTTGCTTCCGCACCATCCACCAGATAGGACAGGCGGAAGGATACCAGATCGGCGCTGATCTCCACGGTGTGGGCGCTGTCGCTGGTGGAGCTGAACGCCAGGGGGACATGAGAGAGGTCGGAGAAATCGGCCTCCTGCTCAAAGACTTCCATGCAGTAGGCGTTAATGAGCCATTTTGCCCGCTCCAACTGCGCCTGCACCATGTCAATGACCTGGAAGCCCTGGGGCGGCGGGTCCAGTTCGGCAAGGAAGTCCTGGGGAATGGTCTGGCCCTGGCCGTCCCGGTAGAGGACGATCCGCATGGGCGCGCCAGCATGGTTTTCTTCCTTGATTGCCGCCACAAATTCCTCCGCGCCGGTGTACTCCACGCTTTCGCCCACGCTGCCGTTCGTGCCCAGGAAGTCGATCCGTCCCACGGGCAGCGGGGCGTCCGGCGATTCCCCGGCATCCGGTTCTTCGGCGTCAGCCACAAGTGCCGCGTTCTCCGCCACCTGAAGCAGTCTGTCGTTCAGCGGGTTCTCCGCCAGCAGACGGTCGAATTCCTCACGGGGCAGTTCCTTATTGAAAATAGGAAAGGTCGGGTCATAGAGCCGGACGGTCTGCTCATTATAGGCCAGCAGCTCATACTCCTGCGCCCCCAGGTACACCGTGACACCCAGGGTTAAGCGGTATTCCTTTTTGGGAGGGGGCGGCGGATTCAGCTCCTCCTCGGTGGGTTCCAGCGGTGTGGCAAGGGGACCGCTCAGATCAGCCAGCACAGCCTCACAGCGTTCCGTCAGGTGGGTCTTGTCCCGGATGATCGTCTGCATGGCGTTTCGCAGGGTGGGTAGGACAAAGAGATTATCTCCTGACAGAACATAGCACTTCTTTTCCCCTATTCTAAAGGAGTTCGCACACGTTCTGGCAAGCAGGAGTTCCTTGTATGGGTCCGTTTCACCGGTCCGTGTTTTGAAATCCACATAATCATCAATGATGGAGCAAATCTCCGCTGCGATGTCCCAACGGGCCTTCCGCTGCTCTACCTGTGCCCGGTATTGCGGATAATGCTCTTTTTCAGCCCGGTTCAGGTAGCGTCCAGCGGCAATCAGTTCCCCAATACGCTTTTCCACCTTGGCCCAGGTCAGCAGGAATTTCCCGTCAGGGTCGCCGTAGTCGCGGGAGATGGTGATGCCCGTGCTGTCGTGGTCTACCCTAAAGCCGCTGCTGGGGATAGCGTTGGAATAGGAGCCTACGCCGTATTCCACTTTCAGGAATTTGGCATTTTCCTGTCTGCTTTCCTGCTTCTGATACTGGTCATAGATGCGGAGTTTGGACGGTGAGTACCTTCCGCACAGAACATAGTCAATGGCCTCCTGGGGCAAAATAAAAGCCGAAGCCTTTTCTGCTTCTGCCTGTTCTATGAGAGAGACTTGTTCCGCTTCGCTGGGCAGGGGGCGCTCATCCGGGTCGAGCCACTGGTGCAGCAGGATCATCCCGTAGATGGTGTCGGCAACATGGGGCCACCGAAGGAATTCCTCTTTCTCGCGGGAGAGGTACGTCCCGCGCCAGAGGTTCAGCACATCGTCCCATGCCCGATACCCGGCCCGCTGGCCATTGCTCAAAATTTTCTCCACATAGGTGTTGTCAAAGAAGCCCTTAATGAAATCGCCGCGCTCTTTTCTGCCCTCATGGGCTTCAAAGAACGCGGCGATCTCGGTCCTATGGTCTTTTAGGGCGTCGCTGATGCGGAGTAATTCCTGTTTCTCGCTGTCCTCGTGATAGTAGGGGATGTCCGTGCGGGCATTAAAATCATGGTGGCTGTTTTGAAGTCCGGCAGTAGCGGATGTCCCGTCAACAGGGGCCTGCGGAAGTTCTTCCCCAGCAATAAGCGGGCCGCTTATGTGTCCGCGTAGACCAGCTCTGTCAGTGCCACTTCCTCCGCTGCTGCCCGGATGTTGTTCATCAGGCCCACCCACTTCATCTGATCGCTGGCCTTCAGCTCCTCCGTCACGCCCTGCTCCCGCGCCATCCGCGCCGTCAACTGCTCCACCATCTCCGTGGCCTGCCGGTCGATCTTCTCCAGATGGGCGTTCAGCCTGCCGCTGAGGAGCATCCCCGTGTAGTAGGCGTTCCTGTGGGTCTGAAGGTAACTGCGCCGCAGCATCCCATATTTTCCGACCTTCGGGGCCTCCGGCGCTTCCAGATTGGGCAGACGGTAGTCGCCCTCCGTTCGATATGTCAGTTCCATGTTCAACGCTCCTTTCCTGTTTTGTCCTGCCATCATGATACGGCCTGTTTGGAGTTTGCGCAAATGTGCGATTTTCCCTTTGCTCTGCCCGGTACAGGCTCAAAACCGTGCTGGCGATCTCCCGCAGGGGCATTTCCACAATATCGCTCACCGCGCCGCCCAAGATGGAGAGGGTTTCCGGGGTGTCAAAGTCATAGACATGGGCGAAATCCTCGCCGCTGAAATAGTCCATGGGGTCGATGCCGCACCGGGTCAGCATGATAAAAGCCACGCTGCTCTCCACCAGGCCCTTAAACCATGCTTCGGTACTGAGGTCATCCAGTTCTTCTAGCAGGCTGCCCTCTTTGATGCCCCGCAGCTCCGTGAGGTAGTCGCCAAAGTTGTCCTCCACGATGACCTTCGCCGTTTCCAGAAGGCAGGCAGCAAGACCAGAGAGGTCCGGGAACTCGCCATAGCTGTTCTCCAGCGCCTCGATTACCGTGTCCTCATACCGTGGCTCCATCTTCCAGATGGGGATGGTGCGCCCCTGACGGCTGTTGGTGTCAGACATATCAAAGACATACCGCAGCTTGTAGCCCTGGTCGGTGTCCACCAGCAGGGCGATCCCCCTGGTGCCCCGGTTAACATAGCGGCCATGCTTGTTCCAGAAGTCGATCTGGGCGCAGGCGGTGGCGTCCGGCTTCTGCGCGTAGATCAAAAGCTGGTCACGGAAATTGTACTTGAAGTTGTGGGCGGCGGTGGTCAGGAACGCCATATAGTTCCCGCTGTTGGCGGAAATTTCGCGGGTCTTTTGCGCTGCAAGCTCTACAATAGAGTCCAGTTTTTTCGCCACGCTCTATCCCTCCGTTTCCTCATAAGATTGCAGCAGGCCCTTTGCTGCCGCGGCGATTTTAGAGATGCGCCCGGTGAGCTGGGCGGCGGTGGCCCTGACCTCTGATCGTCGCGCCGCGTAGAAGTAGCCTGCATCGGCGCTGCAAATGGGGTGGCCGTCACAGCGCAGGCGGTTGACCGCCCGCCGCAGCTCCGTCCCGCCGACATGAAACGCGGCCTCCAGCTCCTTGCTGGAAGCTGCGTTCTCCTGTCCCTTGTGGTATTTCTTCGGGTACGCGCACAGGGCCTCATCAATGGATACGCCCTTCATCGGGCCTCGCCTCTGTCCTGGCGGTGGGACTGGATGGGCCGGCCACGCTTATTGTATCGGCTCGGGTCGGCGGCAGAGGATGTCCAGCCCAGGGTCGCCCCGGCCAGCATTGCCGCCGCCTGCGCCCTGGTCACGCCCATATCGCCGTTGAGTACATCCGCCGTCTGCTGGGACGTTTTCCCTTTGAAATGGGCCATGGGGGACACCTGATACCCCGGCTTGTACCGCTCTATGGCGATCAGCTCACCCGATGACGGCTGGACGGTAAAGCACTTCTCCGGCAGGGGCGGCGTCAGAGGGATCACCTCGTTGTGGCACCGCTCCATTTGCTCGGCAAACTGGCAGATGTGAAACAGGCTGTCCCAGCCGTTGCCCACCTCCACATGGCAGTCATCAATATAGCGGCAGGTCCGGTCAATAGGCGCGCAGCCCTCCCGGAGAATACGGACCTGTCCACCGTCCGGGATGCGGAACAGCTCCTTGTAGTGCGGGCCGATGAACCGGATGCCCTTTTCAGCCTGTTCCATGTGCCGGTCCAGCCAGTCGCGGCGGTAGCAGTAGAGAAACAGATTTTCCTCCCCCTTGTAGGGGTGCAGCCGGATCAGATAGGCATACTGTGCTGTGTCCGCCCGGAAGCCGAACGCAAAGCCGCTATCGTAGCCGCTCTCCTGGTGTCCCCGGCAGAAATCCCGCATGGCGTCACGGCTTTTTAGAAACCCGCCGTACTGCTCGTCCCCCACCAGGGCCTCCAAAACCTCCTCAAACTCCTGCTGAAAGTCCTCGGTGTCCAGGCTTTCCCGGTGGCTGGTCCACTTGGGAAAGAAGCCCTTGCCGTCCTCGCCCATATCCGCTTGAAGGTGCCCGACACTCCCTGTCTGACCCTCGATCTGTGTGCTTTGTCTGGCAATATAAAGCCGCTCCGCTGGAGCAGCGGCGCGAAAAGTCAATTCCATACGATCACACTCCTTGTCAACAAGAAGGCGGCCATTAGCTTCCCACTGATAGCCGCCTTCTCTCTATACGATATTGATAGACCTTCTACCGGGCGTTGCCCCGGTCGTGGCGCTTGGGCTTGATGGGCTGCCCCTGCTCGTCATAGTTTTTCGGGTCGGCGGCTGGCACCTCCCAGCCGAACAGGGAGCCGGCCAGCATTGCCGCTGTCTGCGCTTTGGTCACGCCGCCGCGCTCGTTACACTCACTTGCGACCTCCAGAGCCTCCGCCCGGTCATGGCCGTACTTGTCTGTACGGTAATAGCCGCTCTCGCCCTTTTTGACAATAATGATTTCATCACTGCTGGGCAGCACAGCATAACACTTGTCCGGCAGAGTGGAACGCATGGGGATCACCATGCCGCCTGTTTGCTCCAGCCGCTCCGCAAACTCCCGGATAGAATAAACGGTGCTGCCCCACTCGTGGGACAGTTCCATGTGGCCGGCGTCGATATAGCGGGCGGTGCGGTCACGGGTGCCATCTCCGCCTGTGATAATGCGGATCTGCTCCCCATCCGACACCCTGAATTTCTCTTTGCCGTCCGTGGTGACAAAGCGGATGCCTTTTTCGGCTTCCTTCATGTGCCGCTCCAGCAGGTCCCGGCGGTAAGCATAGATATATGCGTTATCCAGCAGCTCGGATGGCGTACAACGGAGTAGATAAGCATGGTAGCCGGCATCAACGCGGAACAGATATTCGGGGCTTTGCATGATGCGGCTTTCCTGGTTGTTCAGGCAGTAGGCAATCATCGCGGGGATATTCTTCAGCACAGGGCCATATCGCTGGTCTGATCGGAGCATTTCAATCATGGCATCGAGTTCCACCGAGAACTCCGGTGTTTTCCATGCGGGGTCCCAAATGTCCCAATGGCTGCAAAACGCCGTGCCGCTATCGTCCAATTCAGCAACTAAGATACCCGGACTTCCGCACCGCTCCATGATCGGAATACACTGCCGCTTGGCGTATAGTCGTTCCGTGGGTGTCGCAGGCCGCAAAGTCAGCTCCACTATCGCTCACGCTCCTTTACCTTCGGCTGCTGTGCAGACTGTGTCAGTCCGGCCTCATGCGCCCGCCAGTAGTCGGGATGGCATACTCGGATGGTATCATCAATACATTTGCTGTATTCTCCGGGGCCAAAGTATTCATTGACCGGCGCGGTGTAAAGCCCTCTGTCCATCAACTCCCGAAGGACGATCTGCGCGTCGCTGTCCTCCTCAAAGCACAGATAGCCGCCTTCCCAGAACCCGTACCGCTGGGCGGTGGGTGATAAATTCCCGGCCACAAATTCCCGCGCCACCATGATCCCGCCGTGGCTGGCTGTGGAAACATCGAAGAAACCAGGGCAGAGGGTCTTGCGGGTCTGGATAAGCCCCCAGGGAGAATAGGCTGGCTCATAGCTCATTCCCGCTCACGCTCCTTCCCCGATTTCTCCGGCTGTTCGCCGGAGCGTTCCTGCTTTGTCATCTGGTACTCCAGTTCCGCCCCGGCCCGTTCCAGAAGGTCCTTTTTAGCGGCCAGGAGATCGGAGTGATAATGGCCCCAGTAGTAGTAATCACTTCCCTGACAGGCCCATGTCACAAACATGGACCGTTCCGCTATACTCACACCCAGCACGAACTCGGTGGTCCCGATGTGGATGGAGTCGGTGATAAGATAACCGGCGTTCATACGGCTGCCCATATCAGCGGCCCTCCCTGTCACGAGAGTTTCGTTCCTTTTCAGCCTGTCGCAGCTCCAGGTAATGCTTTGCCCATTTGGGCAGGTCCTCCGGGGCGATGACGCCGAGAATGTCGCTGCGCTCAAACCGCGCCCTCTGCCCGGAATACAGCTCTGTGCAGTAACAGGCAGTGCCGCGGCTGTTGGGGTATGCGCCGGAGCCGCTGGTACACAACTGGAGCTGGCAGGTGGCGTGGCGGTATTCCCGGCGCAGCACCTCCGGGCGGATCACCACGACTTTGCCCCGGATGTCCTCCTGGTAACTGACCTGTTCACAGTCCTCGGCGATGATGGCCGAATTGGGGATGCCCTGAATTTTCGGGCCGTTCAAGGCGATACGGGTCTTTTCCGCCTGTTCCGCCACACGCTCCCCAAACAGCTTTACCAGTTCCGGGTAGTCATCGCTGACCATGACCTCGGTATAGTTTGCGAATATCTCATGCTGCTGGCAGAACGCGCATACATACCGCTCATCCTCCGGCGCTGATGGGTTTTCCCCCAGCACGATCTCCCGGTCGCCAATGTGAAGCGCATGGATGATCTCATAGTCCCCAGCCATACGCTTTTCCTGATCTATGTCCATTTGAAGTCCTCCTTCCAAAAATTTACGCCGCTCTGTGTCCCCAAAGACAAAGAGCGGCGTATGTAAAAGCCGGTTGTTTCAGCCGTGAGCCATCAGCTTCAACAGCAGGTCGTTCACCGGCCCAGCGTCCCGGCCCTGGGCGGTCAGCTTGTTCCGCCAGTTCATCAGGTACATCCGCACAAGGCGGCGCTCCGCGTCCGTCAGTTCCAGATACACTTTCTTTTCCCGTTTGAACATTTGAAACAACTCCCTTCTCTCTGCCCATATCGTACAGGAAAGGGCAAATGGATTCAAATGTGCGAATGGGTATGTAAGCGGCCCGCACAGCGGGCCGCGGGGGATGCGCTTAATAACCCGTCCGGGGCAGGGGCTTGGAGGGGGCGTAGACCTTCGTCACCCACCGGGAGGTAGCCATGATCCACTGACCGCCATAGACGCCGCCCACATCCGCCTGATTGACGAATTGGCTGCCGCCTTTGACCCAGGACACCACGGAGCAGTCGATCATGGGCGTTTCCACCTGCCGGAAGTTGGAGGGCACGACGCCAAACACGAACATCACCTCTGTGACATACTCGTTGGACCCCAGCCGCAGGGCCACAGGCGAGGCGTCCAGCACATAGTTCTGCTGCGTGTTCAGGCTGTCCGCCAGCACACGGTACTCGCTCCCGCTGAGATTGGTCTTGTAGACGATCTTATAGCTTCCAGCAGCATTGTAGGTGCCGGTGGTGATCTTCGCCAGCCGCACCGCCTCCACGGGCAGGGTATCGCGCCAGTAGAACGATGTGAGAGAAGTCGTGGAGTTGTTGGCGATGCCGGAGAAGGTGTAGCGGATATTCTGGCCGGGCATGACCTCGGCATAGCCGGTTTTCTGGATGGCTACATTGGTATAGAGGCTCTTGTTGGTCATGGCCGCCTTGACGATCTGGCCCTCATGCTCGATCTCCACCTCAATGGGCGTTTTGTCCAAAGCATAGAAGTCCGCCGCCTGGGACTCCACGATTTTGTACCGGCCCAAAGGCAAGGGCTTAGATACGGCCACACCGTTTTTATCGGTGCGGATGGTGTCCACAAGGTTCCCGGTGCGGGCATGGTAGACTTCAAATACGGTGCCGGGGATGGGGGTGCCGGCAGGCCAGCCGTTCATGGAGTTATAATCGGCGCTGGTCTTAGTCACCTGGATTTGGCCGGTGACGGCGGTATTCTCCCAGGTGATGGTGGTGCAGCCGCCGTACTTCACATAGACGGTCTTGGGCTGGGTGTCCAAAAGGTAGCCCTCCGCGCACTCGATCTCCTGGAGGGTGTACCGGCCATCCTCCAACTCGTGGTCAATATAGACATAGCCCTCGTTGTCGCTCTCATAGGTGCCAATGGGGTTGCCCCTGGCGTCGGACAAGAGGAATTTCACGCCGTAGATACCCTTGCCGGTCACGCTGTCGATTTTGTGAATGAGGGCGCTCCCGGTCTGCCGGTTGGTGATTTCCAAAGTGGCGGTCTGGCCGTCCTTTATCTCAATCTGGTGGGGCGTATCGTCCAGACGGTAGCCCTCGGCGGCCTTCAGCTCCACCACCTGATACCAGCCCTTTTCCGCTTCGGGCAGGCGGATGACGCCGCTCTTGTCAGTGGTGTAGGTGCCGATGATCTCTCCATTCAGCTTGCGGACCTCGAACTGGACGGCGCTAATGCGCTCCCCGGTTTCCTCGTCCTTTTTTATGATGGTGAGGCCGCCGCTCGGTGTGTTGTAGAAGCGGAGGGTTTGGACCTCGCCGGCTTTGATCTGGATGGACTTGGGCGTGGTGTCCAGGACATAGCCCTCCACCGTCTTGACCTCCCGTGCGGTGATGGTGGTGCCAGGGGTCAGGTCATTGATGACAATGCGGCCATTTTCGTCGGTGATAAACTCGCCGTTGGAATTACCAACCACTGAACCGCTGCTGTCAGTGACAAGGAATGTGACGCCTTTCAACGGGGTCGTGGTGCCCTCAATATACTTCTCAATGACCAGGGTGGTGCTGGGGGTGTTGGTACAATGGAGCGTCTGGGTGTCGTTAGGGTTCACCACCACGGTCTGAGTCCGTGTGGCCTCATCAATGGTATAGCCCGGAATGGTGGCCGTTTCCGTCACCACCAGCGTCCCCACCACGCCATTGATGGTGATTTTGCCGTCCTTGTCAGTGAAGTACAGGCCGTTGCTGCTGATCTGCCCGTTTTCATCCGGTACAAACTCCCCTGTGGAAGTAGTCACTTTGAAAGTGACGCCCTCCAGCGGCTCGCCGGTGAGGGAGTCCCGCTTGTCGATGACCAGCGTTCCGGCCTTGGAGTTTTTCACAATGACGGTCTGGGTGTCGCCGCCCTCCCCGATGACCACATTGGTGGAGGGTGTATCAATGACATACCCGCCATCCGGGGCCTTGATCTCCGTCAGCACATACGCGCCGGGGGCCAGGTTGGTGATCTTGATCTCGCCCTGGGCGTCCGTGGTAAAGATGCCGTTCTGGGTGAGGGTGCTGTCACCAATCACGCCGTCCAGCCCTACCTCACAGCCCGCCGCTGTCGTTACCCGGAACTCCGCGCCGGGAAGGGGCTGGCCGGTGGCGCTGTCCCGCTTCTGGATAATGAGAGCGCCCTTTGGCTGATTCTTAAAGGTGAGGGAAACGGTGCGGCCCTCCTTGATCTGGACGGTCTGGCTCTGGGTGTCCAGGATGAAACCGTCCGGGGCGCGAGTTTCCGTCACCACCACGCTCTTGCCGGGTTTCAGACCGGGGATGCGGATCTCGCCGTTCTCGTCGGTGCGGTAGACGCCGTTGCTGTCCCCAATCAGGGTCCCATCGGCATACATGACCTTGAACTCGGCGTTGGGCAGGGTCACGCTGGGGTTGGTGGCGCAGACCTTGCGGATCAGCAGGATGCCGTCCGGCGCGTTGTCAAAACGGACGGTGACAACGCTCTGCTCCCCGCTGTCCGCCAAATATACCGTTTCAGATGCGTTGATAATGGAATACCCGTCCGCAGGGTCTACTTCCTCCACGATATAGGCCCCGCTTTTCAGCCCGGTCCAAATGGCGGTGCCGTTTTTCCCGGTCACTTTCTGACCGATGGTGGTGCCGCCCGTGCC
The DNA here is from genome assembly GCA_947645675.1 of uncultured Bacillota bacterium. Lineage (GTDB taxonomy): Bacteria > Bacillota > Clostridia > Oscillospirales > Oscillospiraceae > Lawsonibacter. The sequence continues at coordinate 7,532 of CANSDP010000018.1, read as the reverse complement.
GCTGACCCCACCCAGATACTTCAGTTGGAAGGTACAGCCGGGTAGGGCCTCGTGGGTCACGCTGTCGTACTTCTCCACCACAATCGCGTTGAGCGGTTCGTTCTGGAATGTGACGGTCTTGCTCTCGCCTCCATGGAGGATGATGGTCTGCGTGGTCGGCTCTTTCATTTGGAAGCCGGGAGCCGGTTCCACTTCTGTAATGGTAAACTCGCCCGGATAGAGCCGCTTTCCCTGCTCATGGAGCTTGATTTCGCCGTTGGCGTCTGTCAGAATTTTTCCGTAGTCGATGGTGGCGGGCGCGTCCGACGCCTCGCCGTTGCTGGTATAGGTCACATGAAAACGCGCCCCCTCCACGGGAGCGCCGGCTACGCTGTCCTCCTTATAGATAGTCAGTTCCGGAGCCTTGTGGTTCTCAAATACCAGCCGCTTTTCATCCCCGGCGTTCAGGCTGACCGTCTGCTCCCGGTCCGCGTCCTTGTCCGGCAAATAGTAGGGGGCCGGAACGGACTGTTCGATCACCTTATAACTGCCGGGGGCCACCCGCAGGGACACCGTACCGTCCTCGCCGGTGGTCACATCGTTTCGATAGTCGCTGTCAATACCTTCAATAGTAAAGGTGGTGCCGGGGATGGGGGTGGTGGAGTCGGCGGCGTCCACCTTGGCGATGGTCAAAAGAGGCTGTTTCAGGTTATCAAAAATCAGTTCCCGTTCCTCGCCGGGGCCGAGGTAGACGGTCTGGATGGGTTCATCCCCCACCACATAAGGGTCGGGAACGGATTTCTCCGTCAACTCATAGCTGTCCACAGGGATATGAGAGAGGGTGGCCCTGCCATCCTCTCCGGTGGTCACATCGGTATGGTAGCCGGAATGGATGCCCTTGACTTCAAAGACCGTACCGGGAATGACCTCTTTGGTCTGCTCATCCCGCTTGAGAATGGAAAGGCTGGGCAGCTTCTTGTCTGCCGCCTCCACGGTGATGGTGCCGCCTCCCTCCACAGTGGCCTGATCCACATGGACAATGACCGGATCAGTCAGGCAGGCGAAAGGCGCAGGGGCCGAAACCTCCACAAAGGCGTACATCCCCTCGGTCACATTAGGAACGGTGATGGAGCCGTCCGCTTGGGTGGCCTCGGTGCCGATGATCTGGCCGTCCCTGACGATGTTGAATACTGCACCGGGGAGGGGATCGCCGCTGTTGTCGTACTTGACCAGTTTGACCTTTACCCTGGCGTCGTTCTCAAACACCAAGGCCACATCATTCTTTCCGTCCCAGTAAAACTCCTGCTTGACCTTATCCGGGTCCGGGCTGAGGGAGTACCCCTCCGGGGGCGTGACCTCCGTCGCGGTAAAGCTACCGATGGGCAGGGCGTCCCAGGGCACATCCTCCAGATAGCCCCCCGCCCCGGTGGTATAAGTGCCCACAAAGCTGTTGTCGGTGCCTTCAATCTTGATGACTGCTCCGGCCAAGCCCTTGGTAGGATTATCCGCATCCACCTTACGGATGTTGCCTTCGCTGGTGATCTCCGGGCTGTCCAGGAAGGTGACGGTCACGGTATTGCTGCCGCCATTGGGCAAAGCCACATACTGCGGCCCCGCGTTGTCGATCTCATAGCCCTCCGGGGCAGCCAGTTCAACGACGGAATATGTGGAGGCGTCCAGACCGGACAGGGTGTAGGTCCCATCGCTCCCGGTCACGACCTCCTTCTCGTAGGTCCCGTTTTCCGAGCGCACGATGAACCGCGCTCCGGGCAGACCCTTGTTGGGGTTGGTGGCGTCCACCTTTTTCACGGTCAGATCGTATTTCTCGCGGATAACATTCAGCTCCCCGATCATAATGGCCTGCACATCCTTGGCCTGATGGGAGCTGGTGCTGGAGCCGGTATAGGCGTACTTATGGACGGTACAATCGCCCCATACGCCCTGTTTGCCCAGGTCTAGGATATATTGGGCACGGTCGCGGAAGGACATCCCATCCAGCAGGTCATCTACACCGCTGTAATTGCCGTGGTGCAGGTTATTATAAACGCAGACCAACTCCTCGGCGCAGGCGGTGGCCGGGTCCGTCAGCAGGCCAGCCTGATAGCGCCAGATGATAGCCTGCACCCAAGCATTCATAGTCCAGGAATAATCGCTGCCCCACACCTCGTCTACGCCCAGGGCATGAGCTTGGTCGGTAAACACGCCGGTGGTATGGGCATAGTAGTAGGCCATCATGGTCTGCACGGTAGGGTCGGTGATGGGCTTGGGGTTGCCCCAGGTCTGGCCCTCCAGGGACCAGCCCATGCCTTTCCCGTGCTCGGCACAGAAGCCGATAGTGCTTTTCTGGTTGTAATCGAAGGTCATCTGATGGAGCCAGCAGGTCCCCAGGCTGGGAGATTCATAGTGGACGCCATTGTGGGTGCAGTCCTCCAGCTTAATAGAGCTGGGGGCGTCCGCCGCCAACGCCGCGGTGGGCAGCAGGCCCAGCATACACACCAGCACGAGCAGCAGGGCCGTCATACGGGTGAGAAAACGGTTTTTCTTCATCAGTGAAAAACTCCTTTCCGTTTTTGGGCATAAGAAAAGGCCCTCCAGCCTGGGGCTGAAAGACCTCTCCGTGTCCGTGTTCAGTTCTCAATTATTCGTAGGGATTGTGGGTGTTTGGGCGACCCACGAACAGGTAGCAATAGGTCACGCTGCCGCTCTCTGTCACGCCCACGCCGATGCTGTCACAGTCCGGCTTAATCATAGTTTCAAAATGGCCGGAGGAGTTGAGCCAGTTGTCCAGGGCGTGTTGAGCGGTGTCCTCCGTGGAAACGCCGGTAAACACAGTCAGATTTACGCCGAAGCCATAGGGATAGCCGCAGGCCAGGGCCACCTCGCATTCCTCCTTGGTGTGGTGCCAGGTGTACTTCTTATCGGAAATGGTTTGGGCGGCGCTCATCAGGGCCTCACTGACAGGCAGTTCCGCCACACCGTTCTCCCGGCGCACCTCATTGACCAGCCGTACCAGCTCCAGCCGCACATCCGACGCCTCTCCTTGGTCGGGGCTACTCTCGACGGTGGGAGCCTGCGGAGCATGGGAGCCAACGGTCAGCGTCAGGGTGGCGGTTTCCCCGGTCTGGTTGGAGACGGTGATCTCCGCGCTCCCCTCCGCTTTGGCAACGGCTGTCCAGAAGTTCATCACCTGTTCCACCTCCACCGTGTCCGGGTCGCTGGAAGTCACGGTGTACGCCGGCCCGCCGGGACCAATCACCAAGCCGCTGCGCTCTCCCACCTCCAGCGTGGTGCCCTTGTAGCTGCCTACCCGGATGGGCTGATCCTCCGCCGCCCGCGCGGGGAGAGCCAGGGCAGCGGTCAGGGCTGTGCAGGCAAGGACTGCGGTAAAGCGTTTCAGACTGTTTTTCATCATGGAATGACCTCCTCGTGATAGATTGGGATGCCGCTGTCCCAACTGTACCATAAGATGGCAAAAACTGTCTAAGGTGCAATTTTCTTTTCAGCGGGTGGTTATGACACCTCCACGGCTCGGACCGCCCAACGGTAGGCGCTCTGGTTGCGGACACAGGTAAAGAGGGTGATACAGTTCTCCGCAGTGGGAGACAGCAGGGAGTTGTCCAGTTCGCTGATTTTGTTCACACTGGTCACGGCGTAGGTGCGCTTGCCCAGCTTGGTGGTCAGGGTGATCTTATCTCCTACATCCAGCGTATGGATCTCCCCAAAATGGTCGTTCACGCCCCTGTTATGGGCGGCCAAACAGACGTTTCCGGCCCAAACGCTGGTGTCCTCAAAATGGCCCGCACCCTTTCTCAGCACGGCGCTTCCCGTCCCCTCATAGACCTTCACATTGACATCAATGCTGGGGATTTTTAAGGTGGCGAGGTAGCCGCCCTGATAGTAGAGGTCTGATGTGACCTCCGTGAAGCCGATGGTGGGGAGGACGCTGGATGTGCCGCCGCTGGGGAAGCCGGAATAATCAGGCGGAGCGACGGTGGTGCCGGCGCTGCCATTGATAACGGCACCATCGCCCAGCATATAGCCGGGGGCCAAATTGGGGGTCAGCGGAGTGCCGGTATTCAGGGTGTAGGCGGTGGGGCTGCCAAAGGCGGGCGGGACCAGAGCCGCGTTTTTGCTCACATCCACATTGGAAAGCTCACCACGGTCCGCCGTGGCAACAGGCTCCACCGAAGTAGGCTTGCCATACTCCGGGTCGCCGGGGGAGGCGATGTCATACTCTAACGCGCTGGCGGGAACAGCCAGGGCCGCAGTTAGGCACAGCAGAGACAAAAGCATGGTCAGTTTCTTCATATCGTATTACCTCCGTCGCTTGATGAAGTAGAACGCCCCGCCTCCAAGCAGCACCGACGCGACAACGGCCACAACCGGCAGGATGCTGTTCTTCTCTCCGGTCTGGGCCTCCTGCCCGGTGGAGTCAGTCTGGTCGGCGGGGGTGTTGGGGTCGGAAATATCTTCAGGGGTTGAGTCTAATGCTGTGCCCTCGAAGATCGCCACATAGCGGATTTTGTTCAGGTTGATACGGCTCACGGTGCCCGCGTAGTCGGCGGTGACGGTATAGCCCTTCACATAGGAGCTGGTGGCGGAGCCGGAGTAGGAGGCCATAGCAGTAAAGTGACCGTCTCCCTCGGTCTGCCAGTTAACGGTCTGGAGGGTCATGGAATTTCCGCCGTCCTGGATGGTCTTGGGGATATACTGCGTGTCCTGGTTGGCAAGGCCGGGGTAGGTGCGGGTGGCGGTCACGGTTTTGGTGGAGCTGCCATACCCGGCCACCTCCACCTTCACCGTATCCAGTTTCAGAGTCAGCACCCCGGACAGGCCATCCTCCGTGATAAACTCCTTTGTCTGCGGCAGCAGGGCCAGCACCGCGCCCATGTCCTTGCTCTTGCTGTTCACGGACACGGTTTCTGTATGCTGGCGGCTCTCGTTGGCGGGAAGTTCCTGTTTCAGCAGGTCCGTGAGGGTGTAGTGGTAGCCGTCCTGTTCAAAGTCGGACCGGGGGATGCCGCCGGGGTCATCCTCCGGCCCCAGGTCGTACATTTTCCTGATCTCAGTACCGTCCTCGCTCCGGGTGACGGCGGTGGGATAGCAGGGGGACGGCTGGGTGGGTTCAGACGGGTCGGCGGCAAGGGCGGCAGGGGCTAGGCTCATGGAAAGAGCCAGGGCGCACAGCAGCCGGGCCGCGTGGGTCAGGGGTTTCCGCTTCATAATTAAACTACCTCCATGTTTTTGATTTTGGGTACAAAAAAATCCTCATGGTGCGCCATGAGGTCCAACAATGCCTGTGTTTGGTTTTCTTGCGCGCTGTTCTCCAAAGGTTTTTACCGGCTGAAAAAGGATAGACAAAGCCTTTCTTTTCAGCTGGTACAGCAGGTTTCGGGGGAGAGTGTGAGAGGGGGGAGCGGCAGGCGTACCGGGGCCGTAAAAGGGCAGACTTTCCTCTGGGCGTAAGGTTCATCGCTCCATCTCCCTCTGCCGCTTGCGGTACAGCTCCAAAGCCTTCACGATAGTGTCCTCGATTTTCTGCGCGGGCGTCCCCGGCTTGAAAAACTTGTCGATCCGTTCCCTGGGAATTTTGAATTGCTCCACCTGATTGGGCTTTTCCTCCTGCATGATGGAGAGGATCACATCAGGGTTCAACTTGCCTTGCTCGGAAAAGCTCCGCATTTTGATGGCCTGGGCATGGGATGGGGTGCGGATTTCTCCCTCCATGACCTCCAGCAAGGCGGTCTGCTCGGCCTCCGACAGATAGGACAGCTCCACGGCGGGGCGCAGGGCCATTTGCAACTTGCCGGCTTCTTTCAGCACAGAATTATCCACCATGTCCAGCAACTCTGGGATAAGGTTGGTTAGGCGGATATATCTTTTAATTTGTGTCACACTATCGGGGCTTTGTTCAGACAGTTCCTTGTTAGAACGCAACTTCGGACCCACTGGGGCCGAAGTTAAATCTGTCCGCATACCTTGCCGTTTCATGGCTTCCAGCTTCATCTTATAGGCAAACGCCTTTTCGGATGGCAATATCTGTTCCCGCTGAAGGTTGCTGTCCACCATGACGATGATGGCCTCATCGTCTGTCAGCTCCCGGATGATACAGGGCACCGTGGGCAGGCCCGCCAGCTCCGCCGCCCGCTTGCGCCGGTGGCCGGACACCATCTGATAACTGCCGTCCGGCATGGGCCGCACCAGCGAGGGGACCAGGACGCCATACTGCTTTACACTGTCTGCCAGCTCCACCATGCTCTGATCCATCCGCACCTTGAACGGGTGGTTAGGAAAGTCGCTGATCTCCGCGGCAGACAGGTCGGTTACATAACTGCGCTGGGCATTGTCCCGTTCCTCCTGGGTGGTGAATATACTATCTACCGAGGTCAGAAGTCCGGCTGCGCTCCTTTTGCCCAATTTCCAACACCTCCTTTGTCAGTCTGCGGTAGGCGTCCGCCGCCCGGCCCCTGGGTTCATGCTGGAAAATGCTCTTATCCGCCGTACTGACCTCCGCCAGACGCACCGTGGATGGGATCACCGTGTCCAGTACGGGCAGACGCCGCCCAAAGTTCTCCTTCACGCTGTTCACGATGTCCCTGCGGAACGCGGTTTCATTCGCCATGGTCAGGAACACGCCGCCGATCTTCAGCTTGGGGTTGATCTGACGCTGGACGCTCCGCACCGTCCCCACCAGCTCCGTCATGCCCTCTGCCGCCAGATAGTCCGCCTGGACGGGGACAAGCACATAGTCCGATGCGGACAGGGCGTTGATGACCAGCATACCCAGCGAGGGCCGGCAGTCCAGCAGAACATAGTCGTACTCCCGCTTCACGCTGTCCACATACCGCCGAAGTACCGTTTCCCGGCTCATCACATTCACCAGCCCTACCTCCACGGCGGACAGGCTGCGGTTTCCCGGAACAAAGTCAAAGCCTTCATAGTGGTGCATGATCTCCGGGTGGCCGCGGGGCGTTGTCCCAGATACTACATCGTTCAGGACATTGGCAAGGGTGAGGGGCAGATCATGGGGCTTGCGCTGGCCCAGCATCTTGGTCAGGTCGCCCTGGGGGTCCACATCCAGCAGCAGGACTTTCTTTCCCTCCAGCGCAAGGCCGGCTCCCAGGTTGTAGACGGTGGTGCTTTTGCCGACGCCGCCCTTTTGGTTTGCTACGCTGATTACCTTTGGTTTCGCCATTTTGGGAGTTCCCTCCTTTCATAGATTTAGCCGCCTGCGGCGAAACAGGCGGCTATGTAAGTGCATGAAAAAGCCGCCTTCTCCATTCGGAAAAGACGGCCTATCCAGTCGGGAGATATGTGATTTAGAGAGCAATTCAAAGAGCGGCGCTAAACCGTATGTCCGCATTTCTCTGTGTTTCGTCGCATCAAAGTTCATTCCTTAGTAGTAAATTCGTAGTAATTTGAGTGTCTTGTTGTCAGGAAATGCGGTGTAATGCGCTGTTTCACAGGGTTTTGCCAGTTCTCACAAAATATTTATTACAATATTTTAGCAGTTTATGTCCTAATATATACAAAGAAGAGTTTTCTTGTCGCAA
>CANSDP010000017.1 GCA_947645675.1 uncultured Bacillota bacterium | reverse complement strand
CTGGCCATGGGCGTGGACGCCTGTCTGGCCATCTACCCCCAGTCCACCTGGGACCGCTTCACTGAAAAATTCGCCTCTCTGCCCATGAGCCAGTCCAAGGCCATGCGCCCTCTCTTTGCCAACGCCGCCAAGTGTGAGCTGGACAGTCAGGGTCGCATTGTCATCCCGCAGAAGCTGCGGAAATACGCCGGGCTGGAGAAGGAGACCGTCATCATCGGCGTCAACGACCGGGCGGAGATCTGGGCCGCCGACCGCTGGGACGCCCAGGAGGAGGAAATGACCCCCGAGAAGATGGCCGCCTGTATGGCCGAGCTGGGGTTCTGAGCCTATGAGTGAGTTTACCCACCGCCCGGTGCTGCTCCAGGAGTGCGTCGAGGCGCTGAACATCCGCCCGGAGGGCGTCTATCTGGACGGCACCCTGGGCCGGGCGGGCCACAGCGAGCAGATTGTAAAACGGCTGACCACCGGCCGGCTCATCTGCGTGGACCGGGACCAGACGGCGCTGGATGCCGCCCGGGAGCGGCTGGCCCCCTGGATGGACCGGACCACCCTGGTCCACAGCAACTTCGACCAGGTAGACGCGATTTTGGACAAGCTGTCCCTGTCCGGCGTGGACGGAATGCTCTTTGATCTGGGCGTCTCCTCCCCCCAGCTGGACGACGGCAGCCGGGGCTTCTCCTACATGGCGGACGCGCCGCTGGACATGCGGATGGACCGGGAGGAGGGCCTCACCGCCGCGGACATCGTCAACCGCTGGCCTCAGGAGGAGCTGCGGCGGATCATCTCCCAATACGGCGAGGAGCGCTGCGCCCCCCAGATCGCCGGGGCTATCGTCCGCCGCAGGAGGGACAAGCCTGTCTCCACCACCCTGGAGCTGGTGGAGATCATCAAAAGCGCCATGCCCGCCAAGGCCCTGCGGGAAAAGCAGCACCCGGCCAAGCGCACCTTCCAGGCCATCCGCATCGCCGTCAACGACGAGCTGGCCAGCGTTGAGCGGATGCTTCAGCGGGCCGTCCCCCGGCTGAACCAGGGCGGGCGGCTGGCGGTGATCACCTTCCACTCTCTGGAGGACCGGGTGGTCAAGACCGGCTTGGCCGGCTTTGCCAGGGGCTGTACCTGCCCGCCGGACTTTCCGGTGTGCGTTTGCGGCAAAACGCCGGATATCCGGCTGGTGAATAAAAAGCCCATCCTCCCCAGCCAGAGGGAGGTTGAAGAAAATCCCCGGGCCCGCAGCGCGAAGCTGAGGGCAGCGGAGAAGCTGTAAGATAAGAGGAGCGTCGATTTATGGCCGTCAACCGCCGTAAAAATACAATCCCATATCGTACCTACGGCAGCGCGGCCTATTCCCCCGCCTACGACGGGAACGCCGCCCGAGTCCCCCGCCGGGAGGAGGAGCCGCGCCGCGCGCCGGCCCCTCAGCCCAAGAAGCAGGTCCGCCGCCAAGAGCGGACCAGGATTGAGGTCCGGCAGGCCGGGACCGTCGCTCCCTTCGCGGTGGTGGGCTTTCTGGCGGTGGCGGTGTTCGCCGTCATGCTGATTACCAGCTACACCCAGCTCATGGTGGCCAACAACGAGATGGTCACCCTCCGCCGGGAGCTGTCCAGCCTGAAGGAGGAGAACATCACCCTCTCGGCTCAGTATGAGAAGGTTTTCGACCTGGCCACCATCCAGGCGGCGGTGGGAGACACGATGATACGGCCTACCGGCGATCAGGTGGTGTATATCGACCTGTCCGCGCCGGATACCGTCACCGTATATGGGGAGCCCTCCGTGGCGGACGGCCTGCAAAATCTGCTGGACGGCGTGGAGGATGTTTTCAGCAGCATCATAGAATATTTCCGCTGACCCCGCCATATAAATGAGCCATAGGCCGGCTGGGTCATCGCGCACAGACTTACCGGTATATAAATAGAAGGAACGGGGGCGCAAGAAGCATTCTTGCGCCCCCCTGTCGCAGAGGAGGGCGCAGATATGAGAAGAAGATATGAGCAGGGGATCAAGTGGAGCGGCACGCCCTCCAACGCCACCCGGGGCACCCACTCCAAGCGGTCTATCTTCCGCCGGACCCTGTTTTTAATGGTGGTGTGCGGCGTGCTGATGTTCATTCCCCTGGGCTGGAAGCTGTGGGATATCGCCATTGTCCACCAGGAGGAGTATCAGAAGGCCGCCGCCAACCAGCAGAAGCTGGACTTTGTCATCTCCGCCAGCCGGGGCAACATCTACGACCGGAATGACAACGTGATGGCCATGTCGGCCACGGTGTATAAGCTGATCTTCTCCCCCATCGACCTGGTAAAGAGCGTCCCCAACAAGGACGAGGATGGCAAGCAGCTGCCCGAGGAAGTCCGTCAGGCCAAGGTCGCCGCCCGGCAGGACAAGATGGTGGAGGAGCTGATGGCCCTGGTCCCAACGCTGGACCGGGAGAAGACCATCAAGCAGGTCCACAATACCAAGTCCGCCTACTGGGAGGTAAAGGTGAACATTGAGGAGGAGGAGAAGGAGCGGCTTCAGAAGTACATCTCGGACAACAAGGCCGCCTCCTACCTCCGTCTGGTCACCAGCACCAAGCGGTACTACCCCTACTCCGGGCTGGCCGCCCAGGCGCTGGGCTTTGTCAACGCCAACGGAGGGGCCTACGGCATTGAGGCGGTGTACAACGACATGCTGGAGGGTACCGCCGGCCGGGTGTATACCACCCGCACCGCTGCCGGCACCGAGCGGTACAACAGCTACGCCGAGTATATCGACGCCCAGGACGGCTATGACCTGACCCTCACCATCGACACCACCATCCAGTCCTATCTGGAAAAGGCGCTGGAGGAGGGAATTGTGGAGTTCGACGTGCGAAACGGAGCTTTCGCCATTGCCATGGACCCCAAGACCGGGGCCATTCTGGGCATCGCCAGCTCCCCGAACTTCGATCCCAACAACTACTCTATAATTACCAACGATCTGCTCAACAGCCAGCTGGAGGCGGATGCCGCCGCCATCTTTGAGAGCCTGAAGGCCGACAACCCGGAGCATCTCACGGAGGGGGAGCTGCTGGACAAGGCGGCCGCTCAGGCCAGGACCAACGCCCAGGTGACCCAGTGGCGCAATAAGGCCATCGACTCCCGGTATGAGCCGGGCTCCACCTTCAAGGCCTTGGTGCTGGCCGCCGCCCTGGAGGAGGGGCTGGTCAGCGAGAGCGACACCTTCTATTGCAGCGGCGGAGTCACGATGGACGGCTGGAACATCACCTGCTCCAAAAAGAGCGGCCACGGAATGCAGACCCTGGCCCAGGCGGTGGGCAACTCCTGCAACCCCGCCTTCATGGAGATCGGCAGCCGGCTGGGCAAGGACCGGTTTTACGACTATTTTGAGGCCTTCGGGATGCTGGAGAGCACCGGCATCGATCTGCCCGGCGAGGCCAGTCTGGCCGGCGGCATGTGGAGCCGGGACGCGATGACCAATGTGGACCTGGCGGTGGCCTCCTTCGGCCAGCGCTTTGAGGTCACCCCCCTCCAGATGATCTGCGGCTTCGCCGCCGTCATCAACGGGGGCAACCTGATGAAGCCCTATGTGGTCCAGTCCATCAGCACCCGGGAGGGCACCACCATCCGAAACACCGAGCCGGAGGTGGTCCGCCAGGTGGTGAGCAAGCAGACCAGCCAGCGGGCGGCGGACATTTTGGAGAAGGTGGTGTCCGAGGGCACGGGCAGCAACGCCTATGTGTCGGGCTACCGCATCGGCGGCAAAACGGGCTCCTCTCAGGTCAAGACCGAGGAGGACCGGACCATTGTATCCTTCATGGGCTACGCTCCCGCCGACGACCCCCAGGTGATTGTCCTCATCGCCTATGACAAGCCCCAGCCCAAGGTGCTGGGCGTTCGCTGCAACGAGTCCACCACTGGCCGCTACATCAGCGGCGGCAACATGGCCGCCCGGAAGGCCGGCCCCCTCATCGCACAGATTCTGGACTACATGGGGGTGGAGAAGGTGTACAGCTCCGCCGAGTCCGCCGCCGTGGACGTGTCCGTCCCCGATGTGACGGGCAAGACGGTGACCGAGGCGAAAGCGGCCCTGTCCGAAAAGACCCTGAACTGCCGGACCATCGGGACGGGGGACACCGTCTCCCGGCAGATCCCCGGAGCGGGGACGAAAATCCCCGGCGGGTCCACCGCCATCCTCTACCTGGGCGACGCCGTCCCGGAGGAGACCGGAACGGTGCCCAATGTGACTGGTATGACCTATGAAGCGGCCAAGCAGGCCCTGGAGCGGGAGGGCTTCTTCATGCGGGCCTCGGGCACATCGGTGTATTACAGCAACTCCACCACCGCCGACGGCCAGAGCGTCAACGGCGGCGAGACCGCCGCCATCGGCACCGTGATCGACGTGCGTTTCTTCAACAAGGTGGACGACGGCTACGCGGGATAGAAACCTCCTTCGTCACGGCTCCGCCGTGCCGCCTCCCCCGGTGGGGGGGCGTTAGAGAGAATAAAACTCCACCCTTGAGGGGTGACACCATGACTTTGCGCGACCTTTTGGCTGGCGTCCCCCTCACAGGGGGGAGCCTCGACCTGGAAATGGAAATAAATTCCATTTCCTCCGATACCCGGACGCTGAAGCCGGGGGCCCTCTTCGCTGCCCTGCCCGGAGCGGAGGCGGACGGCCATCAGTTCATCCAGGCCGCCCTGGAGAAGGGGGCCGCCGCCGTGCTGTGCCAGCGGGAGCCGGAATATCCCGGGCCCTGGCTGACGGCGGAGGATGTCCGGCTGGCCTTCGCCCTGGTGTGCGCCAACTGGCTTGGCCGCCCGGGGGAGGGCATGACCCTTGTCGCCGTCACCGGCACCAACGGCAAGACCACCACCACCAGCCTGCTCAAGGAGCTGCTGGAGCGGGTGCTGGGGGCCAAGGTTGGCCTCATCGGCACCAACCGGAACATGATCGGCCCGGAGGAGCTGCCCGCCCATCGGACCACGCCGGGGAGCCTTGAGCTCCAGTCTCTTCTGCGCCGGATGGCCGATGGGGGCTGCACCCATGTGGTGATGGAGGTTTCCTCCCACGCCCTGGTCCAGCACCGGACGGCGGGCCTTACCTTCGACGTGGGGGTGTTCACCAACCTGACCCAGGACCACCTGGACTACCATCACACCATGGAGGAGTACCGCCGGGCCAAGGGCCTGCTTTTCCAGCAGTGCCGGAAGGCCGTCCTCAACCTGGACGACGAGGCGGGGCGCTGGTATTTGGACAACATTCCCTGTCCCGCCTTCACCTATTCGGAGAACAAGAACGGGGCCGATCTGTCCGCCCGGAATATCCGCCTGTTCCCCAGCCATGTGGAGTTCGAGGCCCTGACCCTGGGGGAGATCTCCAGAGTCCATCTGCCCATACCCGGAGGCTTTTCCATCTACAACGCCCTGTCCGCCCTGGCCGCCGGGCTGTGCCTGGGGCTGGCGCTGGAGGATATGGCCCGGGTCATGCCCTCGGTCCACGGGGTGAAGGGGAGGGTGGAGGTGGTGCCCGTCCCCCGGGCTTACACCGTTTTGATTGACTACGCCCACAGCCCCAACGCGCTGGAGAATATCCTGTCCACCGCCCGGGACTTCACCGCCGGCCGTCTGATCTGCGTATTCGGCTGCGGCGGCGACCGGGATAAGACCAAGCGGCCCATCATGGGGGCCGTGGCCGGGGAGCTGGCGGACGTGGTCGTGGTCACCTCCGACAACCCCCGCACCGAGGACCCACAGGCCATCATCGGCGATATTTTGGCGGGCATGTCCGGCTCGGAGGCGGAGCTCCATGTGGAGCCCGACCGCCGGAAGGCCATCGGCTGGGCCCTGTCTCAGGGCGGGCCGGGGGACGTGATCGTTCTGGCCGGCAAGGGCCATGAGACCTATCAGGAGATCGGCGGCGTCCAATACCCCATGGACGAGCGGGAGATTGTGGCGGACTGGTTCGAAAAATTAGATAGCCGGCAAAAAATGGCTGGAAAATCCCCTGCGGGTGTGGTATAATACTGTGCTTTACAGCAATTCAAAAGAGAAAAACCGGGAGGGTTCTGAATATGAGATTTATTCTCAGCTTTATTGTGGCCTTTGGCGTGGCCGCCATCGCGGGGCAGCTGCTCATCCCGCTGCTCCGGCGGCTGAAGGCGGGGCAGTCCATTCGGGCAGACGGTCCCACATGGCATATGTCCAAGCAGGGCACCCCAACCATGGGCGGTATCATGTTTATCGTGGCCATCGGCGCGGCGGTGGTGGTGGCGGGCTGGGACGACCTGGCCCGGGGAAACCGCAACCACCTGTATGTCTTCCTCTTCGCCCTGGTCTTTGGGGCCATCGGCATGATCGACGATATGCAGAAGCTGCGCCACCACGCCAACGAGGGCCTCACCGCCGCTCAGAAATTTCTCCTTCAGCTGGCGGCGGCCATCGCCTTCACCGTGCTGATGCGGAACCAGGGCTATCTCACCCCCAACCTGTTCGTCCCCTTCCTCAACGTGACCCTCCCTCTGCCCTGGGTGGTGTACATGGTCTTTGCCGCCTTTGTCATGGTGGGCACGGTGAACGCCGTCAACCTCACCGACGGCATCGACGGCCTGGCCACCGGCGTCACCATCCCGGTCGCGCTGTTCTACATGGCCGTGTCCGCGTGGTTCGGCAAGAATGACCTGGCCGTCCTGGCCGCCGCACTGGCGGGGGGACTGGCCGCCTTCCTGATTTACAATTTCCACCCCGCCAAGGTCTTTATGGGGGACACCGGCTCTCTCTTCCTGGGGGGCATGGTGTGCGGTCTGGCCTTCGCCCTGGATATCCCGCTGATTATCCCGGTGATTGGCCTGATCTATGTGGTTGAGGTGCTGTCCGACATCATCCAGGTGGCCTATTATAAAAAGACCCGCAAGCGGGTGTTCCGCATGGCCCCCATCCATCACCACTTTGAGATGGGGGGCTGGAGCGAAACGAAGCTCTTCTGCGTATTCTCCGGCCTCACTCTGGTCCTGTGTATTTTGGGTTTCTTCGGGGTGATGTACCGGTATCCTATGTAAGCGAAGGCGGCCGCGGGCCGCCCCCAAACGAGAGCCCAGCGCAGCGGGTCACGTTTGGAGAGGAGCAAGGGAGCACAATTTGGAATACCCGATAGGGCGTTCCGAATGAAGCGGACTTTGCGGCGACGAGAAAGGAGGCTCAACCCTTTGGCCCGCAAATCGAAACGTGACCGTGATTTGACCATGGAGCAGCAGCTGGCCCGGGGCCCGCTGGACCTGCCCTTTTTGATGCTGGTGCTGCTTTTGCTGGGGGTCGGGCTGGTAATGCTGTTCTCCGCCTCCTACTACACCGCTTTCCGGGACTCCAGCGCCCGGGTACACAACAACCCCTATTTCTACATCACCAATCAGGCCCTGTACGCCGGGGCGGGGCTGGCGGGCATGTATATCGTCTCCCGGATTAACTATCAGCGGTTCCGCTGGATGGCTCCGCTGGCGCTGGCGGGCTCCATTTTTCTGCTGGTGCTGTGCTACATTCCCGGCCTGAACGCCCCTATCAACCATGTGCGCCGGTGGCTGCGCCTGTTTCTGGTGGCCGGGCCTACCTATCAGCCCTCGGAGATCGCCAAGGTGACGGTGGTCCTCTTCTTCGCCGCCCGGCTGTGCAAGCGGGATACGGAGAAGCAGCTGCGCTTCACCAAGCGCACCGGTACCGGGCGGATGCTGAACTGGCTGGAGAAGATCGGCTTTCTGGAGCTGGTGCCCTACGGCGCCGTGCTGCTGGTTGTGCTGGGGCTGATCGTTAAGGAGCCCCATGTGTCCGGCGCGCTGCTGGTGGCGGTGGGGGCGGCCTCCGTCCTGCTGGTGTCGGGCATCAGCCTGAAATGGTTCATCGGCGTGGGCGGGGCTGGCGTGGCCCTGGTGGGCATCATGTATGTGACCACCAACTATGTTAAACGAAAAATCGGTATCTGGCTGGACCCCACCTCGGTGGACCCCCAGGATGGGGCCTACCAGTTCTGGCAGGGCATCTATTCCATCGCCTCCGGCGGCCTGCTGGGCCGGGGACTGGGGGAGAGCAACCAGAAATACGGCTTTGTCCCGGAGCCGGAGAATGACATGATCTTTTCTATCCTGGTGGAGGAGCTGGGGCTGGTGGGAGCCTTTCTGATCCTGCTGCTCTTCGCTCTGCTCATCCTCCGGGGCTACTGGCTGGCCCTCCACGCCCGGGACAAATTCGGCACCCTGACCATCGTGGGCATCATCACCCTGCTGGCCGCTCAGGTGTTTCTCAACATCGGCGTGGTCACCGGACTGATTCCCAACACCGGCATCCCCCTGCCCTTCTTCAGCTACGGCGGCACCGCTCTGATGATTCATCTGGCGGAGATGGGGATGATATTGAGTATCTCCCGGCAGATCCCGGCCCCCCGGAAGGATTGACTGTGATTCTGTAGGGCGCGACGACCTCGGCGCGCCGCGGCGGACCATAGGATATAATCGGCGCGCCGGGTCGTCGCGCCCTACAAAAGATGACCGATTTTCGATAACGAGGTGCAGTTATGAACGTCTTATTTACCTGCGGCGGCACCGCCGGACATGTGAACCCGGCGGTGGCCCTGGCCCACATCTTCCAGGAGAGGCACCCCGGCTGCCGGGTCCTCTTTGTGGGGGCGGACGGGGGAATGGAGAACAAGCTGGTGCCCAAGGAGGGCTATCAGATCAGAACGGTGACCATCACCAACTTTCACCGCTCCTTCAAGCCCGCCGACATCGCCCACAATTTTGGCACCCTGGTGAACATGGGCAGGTCTAAAAAACAGGCCAGGGCCATCCTGAACGAGTTCAAGCCCGACCTGGTGGTGGGCACCGGGGGCTACGCCTCCTTCCCCGTAGTCAACGAGGCGGCCCACCGGCGCATTCCCACCGCCGTCCATGAGTCCAACGCCGTCCCCGGACTGACCACCAAGGCCCTGTCCAAGGTGGTGGACCGGGTGATGGTGGGCTTTGAGGAGAGCCGGGAGCACTATGATAACCCGGATAAGGTGGTGGTCACCGGCACGCCGGTCCGAGGGGATTTTTTCAAATACACCAAGGCGGAGGCGCGGGCCAAGCTGGGCTTTACCGACGAGCGGCCCCTGCTGCTGTCCTACTGGGGCTCTCTGGGGGCCGAGGTGATGAACCAGAAGATGGTGGACTTTATTGCCAAGGAGTGCTATGAGGGCGCCCCCTGGCGGCATGTCCACGGCGCTGGCCGGGACTTTCCCTGGATGCGGGAGGAGCTGCTCCGCCGGGGCCTGAAGCTGGGGGACAACGGTATTGAGGTCCGGGAGTATATTTATGATATGCCCCTGGTCATGGCCGCCGCCGACCTGGTCCTGTGCCGGGCGGGAGCCTCCACCATCTCGGAGCTGACCGCCATCGCCAAGCCCGCCGTGCTGGTGCCCTCTCCCAACGTCACCGCCAACCACCAGGAGAAAAACGCCCTGGTCCTGTCCGGTCAGGGGGCTGCGCGCCTCCTTCGGGAGGCCGACTGCGTGGGAAATACCCTCTACGACGAGGCCGCCCTCCTCCTGCGGGAGCGGGACCGCCGGGAGAAAATGATCGCCGCCCTTCAGGCTATGGCCGTCCCCAACGCCGGGGAGAAAATTTATGAGACCCTGAGGGAGATCATGAGGTAAGAGCCCCGTCAATAACCAAATTCTCCCGTTTCGCATAGGATACTCCAAATCCACAAGATTTGGAGGCTGTCCCATGAGCTATTATGAAATTCAGGGCGGACGCCCTCTGTTTGGAGCTGTGACCATTCACGGAGCGAAGAACAGCATTCTGCCAATTTTAGCCGCCTGCCTTCTGGTCCCGGGGCAGAGCGTAATCCACAACTGTCCCGATCTGTCCGACGTGTCGGCCACCCTGGATATTCTGCGCCTTCTGGGGTGCCGGGTGGACCGGGAGGGGGACACGGTGACGGTGGACGCCTCGGCCCTCACCCGGGCCGACATCCCCGAGGGACTGATGCGGGAGATGCGCTCCTCGGTGATCTTTCTGGGGGCGCTTCTGGCCCGGCTGGGGGCGGCAGAGCTGTCCTACCCCGGCGGGTGCGAGCTGGGCCCCCGGCCCATCGACCTGCATCTGTCCGCCCTCCGGGCCCTGGGCGCGGAGATTTTGGAGGAGCAGGGAAATCTGTGCTGCCGGCGCTGCCGGGAGGGGCTCCGAGGGCGGGAGATCTGCCTGTCCATCCCCAGCGTGGGGGCCACGGAGAACGCTATGCTGGCCGCCTGCGCCTGCCCCGGCGTGACCACCATCGTGGGCGCGGCCCGGGAGCCGGAGATCGTTGATCTGCAAAGCTTTCTCCAGGCCATGGGCGCTCAGGTGACGGGGAGCGGTACCTCCGTCATATCCGTCCGGGGCGGCGCGCCCCTCCACCCGGTGGAGTACCGGGTGATGGGCGACCGCATCGCCGCCGCCACCTATCTGTGCGGCTGCGCCGCCGCCGGAGGGGAGATCAAGGCGGCCGGCTTTGCCCCGGACACCCTCTCCGCTGTGCTGTCCTGTCTGGAGGAGGCGGGGTGCGCCCTACATACCGGCCCGGACTGGGCCGTTCTGAGCCACACCGGCCCCCTGAAGGCCATCAGTCCGGTGCGTACCGCGCCCTACCCCGGCTTTCCCACCGATGCCCAGGCCGTCCTGATGGCGGCGCTGGCCGGGGGAGAGGGGGCCACCCTCTTCGTGGAAAATATGTTTGACAGCCGCTACCGCCACGTTGACGAGCTGCGCCGGATGGGCGCGGACATCCAGCTGGCTGGCCGGGCCGCGATGGTCTCCGGGGTGGGGCGGCTCCGCGGGGCCGCCGTCCGCTCCACCGACCTGCGGGGCGGAGCCGCCCTGGTGGTGGCCGGCCTGGGGGCCGAGGGGACCACCCGGGTCTCTGGCCTGCGCCACATCCGCCGGGGCTACCAGGCCCTGGACCGGAACCTGAGCGCGCTGGGGGCGGAGATCAGAGAGGCGCCGTAAGCCCGAGCTCCCTCGAAGAGGGGGCTAGATTGGATACCAAGGAGAACACAGATGTCAAGACGCAGCAGCCGCAGCAGAACACGCAGGCGAAACAGGGGCCGGTTCGGACCGCTGTTTAAGCTTCTATGTGTGCTGGCGGTCATCGTAGCGCTGACGGGGGGAGCGACGGTGTTCTTCCGCGTAGAGACGGTGATGGTGACGGGCAGTCAGCGCTACACCCAGGAGGAGATCATTGCCGCCTCGGGCATCCAGGTGGGCGACAACCTCTACGCCCTGAACAAGGTCCGCATCGACCGGAATATCCGCACCCAGCTGCCCTATGTGGGGGAGCTGTCCATCAACCGGGCGCTGCCCAGCACGATTGTCATTACCGTGGTGGAGTGGGAGGCGACGGCCCAGGTGGCCGTCCCCGACCCGGACCGGGTGGCCGCCCTCAACGCCGCCCGGCTGGAGCAGGACCCCGAGGCCCAGCCCCTGGAGACGGCCCAGGAGCCCTGGCTCATCAGCGTGAAGGGCAAGCTTCTGGAGCCCGCCCCGCCGGACAGCACGGCCATCCCCGTCACCGGACTGACCTCCATCGCCCCCAAGGCGGGCGGTATGCTGACCGTCCCGGAGGAGGAGCAGGTCCAGCTGGCCGCCCTGACCGGCCTTTTGGAGGCGCTGGAGGAGGCGGAGCTGTCGGATCAGGTCTCCGCTATCCGCCTGGACGCCACCCAGCTGACCCTGCGCTATCTGGACCGGCTGGATGTGCTCATCAAGCTGGACGCGGATTTTGCCTACGCCCTGCGGCTGATGCAGGCGGTGCGGGAACAGATGGAGCTGAGGACCGGCGGGGAGGTCAGGGGGAGCATCGACCTGACGCAGTCCAAGCACGACGCGGTCTTTTCTCCAGAGGAATGAAAATATTACCAGGGGAAAAAGATTGGAAAGTTTGACCGAATGTGTGATTTTCTCTTGACCTCTGGAAAAAACTGCGATACAATAGAGCATGATTTTGTTTGAACCATGGGGCCTCCCCGGGGAGCCCCGCTTTACATAGGAGGCAGGCATAATGGCGTTTGGATTAGATATGGGTCCTGAGAGCGTGGTCAACATCAAGGTGATCGGCGTGGGCGGCGGCGGAAACAACGTGATAAACCGCATGGTCCGTACTGAGACGAAGGGCGTTGAGTTTATCGCCATCAATACGGATAAACAGGTGCTGGAGAAGTCCAGCGCCACCATCAAGCTCCAGATCGGCGAGAAGCTGACCAACGGGCAGGGCGCGGGCGCCAACCCCGAGGTGGGCCGTCAATCCGCCGAGGAGAGCCGCAGGCAGATCGCCGAGGTGCTGGAGAGCACCGATATGGTTTTCATCACCGCCGGTATGGGCGGCGGCACCGGCACCGGCGCGGCCCCCATCGTGGCCGACATCGCCAAGGAGCAGGGCGTGCTCACCGTGGGCGTGGTCACCAAGCCCTTCAAGTTTGAGGGCCCCCGCCGGATGCGTCAGGCCGAGGCCGGCATCGAGGAGCTGCGGGAAAAGGTGGACTCCCTGGTCATCATCCCCAACGAGCGGCTCAAGCTGGCCAGCGACCAGAAGATTACCTTCGCCAACGCCTTCGAGATTGCCGACGACGTGCTTCAGCAGGCCGTCCAATCCATCTCCGACCTGATTAAGAACACCGGCTTTATCAACCTGGACTTCGCCGACGTGTCCGCCGTCATGAAGGACGCGGGCCGGGCCCACATGGGCGTGGGCCGTGCCGCCGGCAAGAACAAGGCCGAGGAGGCCGCCAAGATGGCCATCTCCAGCCCCTTGCTGGAGACCTCCATCAATGGCGCCCGGGGCGTGCTCATCAATGTCACCGGCTCCATGGACATCGGCCTGGAGGAGGTGGAGTCCGCCGCCAACCAGGTCCAGGAGGCAGCCCACCCCGAGGCCAACATCATCTTCGGCGCCACCTTCGACGAGGCGCTGGAGGACGAGATCCGGGTTACCGTAATCGCTACCGGCTTCGACGAAACCCAGCCGGCCGTATTCCCCCACGCTCCGGCGGTGGAGGAGCCCGCCCCCGCGGCGGAGCCCCATGCCGCTGAGCCCGCCGCTCCCGCCCCCGCCGCGAAGGAGGAGCCCGCGCCTGAGCCCGCCCCCGTCCCCGCGGCGGAGCCCCCCAAGCCCGCCGTCAACGACGAGGACTGGGACATTCTGGAGCGCATTTTCAGCAAGAAAAAGTGAGCAAAACCGCCCTGCTTTCGCAGGGCGGTTTTTATCCTACCCAAAGGCGCCCTCTCCGAGGGAGCTGTCGCCGCCGGAGGCGGTGACTGAGGGAGTCACCCCCCGTCCCGCCCGCAGGCGATAACTGAGGGAGTCCATCGGAGTACCACCGTTCACACGGAATCCCCCCGCCGCTTCGCGGCCCTCCCCCCTTTGACAAGGGGGGCTTTTACGTCACAAAAACAACGCCAGCATCGAGGTGATGATGCCGCAGAGGCAGATGGCGATGGAGCTCATCGCCGCCTGAAGCTTACCGATCTCTATGGCCTTAGCGGTGCCCAGGCCGTGGCTGCACGCGCCGATGGCGGTCCCCTCGGCCACCGGGTCGGTGATGTGGAACAGCTTGGCGAAGGCGGGGGCGAACATGGCCCCCAGCACCCCGGCGATGAGGACGGCGGTGACGGTCAGCCCGGGGATGCCCCCCAGACTCTCCGAAACGGCAATGGCGATGGCGGTGGTGACGCTCTTGGGCAGGAGGGAGGCGGAAATGGTCCCGTCCAGACCCATCAGGCGGCACAGCAGCAGCACCGAAGCGACACTGGCCAGCGATCCGGCCAGACAGCCCGCCACCACCGGGAGGAAGTATTCCCCCAGCAGCTTACGCTGACGGTAGACATTCAGGGCCAGCATCACCGTCACCGGGGTCTGCATCATAATGAGAAAGTCCCCGCCCAGGGCGTAACTCTCATAGGGGATGTCCATGACAAGCAAGAGCAGGATGATAAGGGCGGCGGAGATGACCAGAGGATTGCACAGAACCAGTCCGGTCTTTTTCTGGACCCACAGTCCTACGTACCAGGCGGCGCAGGTGAGGACCAGCCCGAAAAAGGGGGAGGCAAGGATTGCGTCAATCATGCCGGGCTCCTTTCCTTCTCTGCAAGGCCCGGGTCAGCTGAACTGTCCAGGCGGTGACGAAATAGACGACGGGCGTGGTCACAAGGGCGATGATACAGAAGGGGACCAGGCATTGCAGCAGAACGTCCAGGTGCTTGAGCAGGCCGACGCAGGGTGCGACAAAGAAAAAAGACATGTTGTCTGACAAAAATCCGCACACCCGGTCGATGTGCCGCTCCCGGACTACCCGGACCATCAGCAGAGCCAGCAACAGGAGCATCCCGATCACACTGGCGGGAAAGGGCACGGGGAGCAGCGCGGAAACACCCTCGGCGATGAGGCAGACCCCAAACAAAACGGCCAGCTCGCCCATGATATTCACAGCTTCGTCACCTCTCGTCCGTTCGTCCCACCAGATAGTCCAGGGAGACGTTGTAAAAATCCGCTATCTGAACCAGCACAGAGGCGGTGGGCTCCCGCTCGCCGCGTTCGTAGCGAACGTAGGTATTCAGCGCAAGACCCATCTCCTTGACCAGGCCTTTTTGCGACAGGCTCCGCTCCTGTCGGAGCAAAAGGAGCCGTTCCGGTAATTTTAGCATTTTTTCTCTTCCCTCTTGACAAACCCCGTTTGGGGTCTGTATAATAAAGCTAGAATAAACCCCGTTTGGGGTTGGACGGAGGAGTTGGAATGAACGGCCTCGCAAGATATCTGTACCAATTTGTTCTGGAAAACCGTCTGGACAGCTTAAAGAGCGATAAAGAATATCAGAAGTGCGTCCGGGAGGTGAATCTGCAAATCGAACGTGTCGAGGAGGATTTGACTCCGGAGCAGCGCAGGGAACTGCACAGGCTGATTGATCAGATCAGCGTTCAGAACAGCATAGAGGGCGAACATATTTTTCTCGCCGCGCTGGCTCTGTCCAGGGAATTGCACGCCCTCGTACAGGTGTAGGAGGCCCTTGTAGGGGCGGATATTATCCGCCCGTCAGGTCCAGGCGGTGTTCGCGGGCGGATGATATCCGCCCCTACAGAGACGTACCCCGCAGGGCCGTAGGGCGGGACGACCCGGACCGCCGTCCCGGAGATTGGCGCACCCTTGGAGGACGGCGCGCCGAGGTCGTCGCGCCCTACACCCTACGTACCCCGCAGGACAAAGGCTCCCTCTCCGAGGGAGCTGTCAGCCGTAAGGCTGACTGAGGGAGTCCCCCGGACCTAGCTGCCTGCGGGAGTCTCCAAGGGCCCCGCAGGCCTCCGGAGGACTCCCTCCGTCACGGCTGCGCCGTGCCACCTCCCTCCTAGAGGGAGGCTTTTGGACTGCGCTCGTCACACTCTACGGGAAATTACGTCCAAATTGCCGTAGCAAAGTAGTCCTCGGGGGTCTCGGCCCGGCGGATGAGGAGGGTGGAGCCGTCCTCCCGGAGAAGGACCTCGGCGGAGCGGAGGCGGCCGTTGTACTGATAGCCCATGGAGTGGCCGTGAGCGCCGGTGTCGTGAATCACCAGCAGGTCGCCCACGTCGATTTTGGGCAGCATCCGGTCCACGGCGAACTTGTCGCAGTTCTCGCACAGAGAGCCGGTGACATCGTATTTGTGGTCACAGGGGGCCTCCTCCTTGCCCATGACGGTGATGTGGTGGTAGGCGCCGTAGATGGCCGGGCGCATCAGGTTGGCGGCGCAGGCGTCCACGCCGATATACTCCTTGTAGATGTGCTTCTCATGGAGGACCCGGGTGACCAGGTGGCCGTAGGGGGCCAGCATGAACCGGCCCAGCTCGGTGTGAATGGCCACGTCACCCATCCCGGCGGGGACCAGGATCTCCTCATAGGCCCGGCGCACCCCCTCGCCGATGACGGCGATGTCGTTGGCGGGCTGCTCCGGGCGGTAGGGCACCCCCACGCCGCCGGACAGGTTGATAAAGGTGATGTGACAGCCCGTCTCCTCCCGCAGCTCCACGGCCATCCGGAAGAGGATGGCGGCCAGGGCGGGGTAGTAATCGTTGGAGATGGTGTTGGAGGCCAGGAAGGCATGGATGCCGAACTCCTCCGCACCCAGCTCCTTCAGGCGGCGGAAGGCCTCGGTCATCTGAGGCCGGGTCAGGCCGTATTTGGCGTCCCCGGGCTTGTCCATTACCTGGAAGCCCTCCTTGCTCTCGCCCAGGGTGAAGGTGCCGCCCGGGTTATACCGGCAGGATATTTTCTTTGGAATATAACCCAGAGTGTTCTTCAAAAAGTCGATATGGGTCATATCGTCCAGGTTGATGGTGGCCCCCAGCTGAGCGGCCAGGGCAAATTCCTCCGCCGGAGTGTCGTTGGAGGAGAACATGATCTCCTCACCGGAGAACCCGCAGCGGTCGGACATCATCAGCTCGGTGAGGGAGGAGCAGTCCACGCCGCAGCCCTCCTCCCGGAGGATTTTCAAAATCTGAGGGGTGGGGGTGGCCTTCACGGCGAAGTGCTCCTGAAAGCCGGGGTTCCAGGCGAAGGCCCGGTTCAGCGCCCGGGCGTTTTCCCGGATGCCACGCTCATCGTAGAGGTGGAAGGGGGTGGGGTAGGTCTGGACAATCTCCTGGAGCTGGTCCAGGGTGACAAAGGGCATTTTCATGGAATTCGCTCCTTTTTTAATCAATCAGGCAACAGACAGTCTATCGAATTTCCAGCGATTTGTCAATAAAATTCCTTGACAATCCGCCCCCGGCAATGCGATACTGATAGGCAGCTTGAAAGAGAAGAGAGGTTTTGCCCATGGCCTATACCAAAGAGGATATCATCCGGATTGTTCAGGAGGAACGAATTGAGTTCATCCGGATGCAGTTTACCGACATTTTCGGACAGATGAAGAACGTGTCCATCACCGCCTCCCAGGTGGAGAAGGCGGTCAACAACCAGATCATGTTTGACGGCTCCTCCATTGAGGGGTTCACCCGCATCCATGAGTCGGACCAGTGCCTTTATCCCGACCTGAACAGCTTTATTATTGTCCCCGAGAAGGTGGCCGGGGGCCGGACGGCCCGTATGTTCTGCGACGTGTACAACACCGACGGCACCCCCTTCGTAGGCGACCCCCGGGGCGTACTGCGCCGGGTGCTCCGCCGGGCGGAGTCCATGGGCTACGACGTATTCAACATCGGGCCGGAGCTGGAGTTTTTCCTGTTTGACCTGGATGGCGACGGCCGGGCCACCACCAACACCAAGGACGAGGCGGCTTATTTCGACCTGGGCCCCCTGGACCACAGCGAGGCCACCCGCCGGGAGATCAGCCTGACCCTGGAGAAAATGGGCTTTGAGATCGAGGCCAGCCACCACGAGTGCGCCGTGGCCCAGCATGAGATCGACTTCAAATACAACAACGCCCTGGACGGGGCGGACAAGATCATGACCTTTAAGCTGGTGGCCAAGAGCATCGCCCAGAAAAACGGCCTCCACGCCACCTTCATGCCCAAGCCCGTCTACGGCGTGGCGGGCAGCGGCATGCACCTGAATATGTCTCTGTTCAAGAACGGCAAAAATGTCTTTTACGATCCCAGCGGGGAGCGGGGCCTGTCCAAAACGGCCTACTCCTTCATCGCGGGCCTGCTGGACCACGTCCAGGGCTTTACCGCCATTACCAACCCCCTGGTCAACTCCTACAAGCGGCTGGGCGCGGGCCATGAGGCCCCCCGCTACCGGGCCTGGTCGGCCTCCAACCGGTCGGCCCTCATCCGCATCCCCGCCGCCAGAGGCCAGGCCACCCGGGTGGAGCTGCGCTCACCCGACCCCTCCTGCAACCCCTATCTGGCGGTGGCGGTCTGCCTGGCCGCCGGTCTGGACGGCATCGCCCGGGGCCTCACCCCGCCCCCGGAGATCACCGGGGACATCTACGCTATGGACGACCGGACCCGGGAGGCCCGGGGCATCCCCTGCCTGCCCGACAACCTGAAGGACGCCCTGGACGAGCTGGAGAAGGACGCCCTGGTGCTGGACGTGCTGGGCGGGCACGTGGCCCGGCAGTTCCTCAAGGGCAAGCTGGGGGAGTGGAACGAGTATCAGACCCGCGTGTCCAGCTGGGAGCTGGAGAAATATTTGGTGATCTATTGATGTTCGCAAAGAGACCGGGGGCGCGGGCCTCCGGTCTTTCTGCAGGCGCTTGCGCATAGTCTCTCACCGAAAGGGGGAATCATCCATGCGATTTACGAAAATGGAGGGTCTGGGCAACGACTATATCTATCTCAACTGCCTGGAGAGCGTCCCGGAGGACCTGCCCGCCCTGGCGGTCCGGCTGTCCCGCCGGCATTTCGGCGTGGGGGCGGACGGCCTCATCTGCATCCGCCCGGGCCGCACGGGGGACTTTACCATGGAGATGTACAACGCCGACGGCTCCCGGGGGGCCATGTGCGGCAACGGCATCCGGTGCGTGGGCAAATACGTCTACGACAAGGGCTTTACCCAAAAGACCCGCCTGACCATCGACACCGACGCCGGTCCCCGAATGCTGGAGCTCCACCTTTTGGAGGGGGCGGTGGACCAGGTGACGGTGGACATGGGACGGGTGGAGGTCTCCGGCCCGGTCCAGGCGGAGGCGGCGGGGGAGCTTTTTCAAATTGTCCCCGCCGACGCCGGCAACCCCCACGGGATCATTTTCTGCCCGGACCCGGAAAAAATCGACCTGGAGCGGCTGGGTCCCCTTCTGGAGAGTCACCCCGCCCTGGGGGAGCGGCGGAATATCGAATTTGTGTCCTGCCCCCAAAGGGGGCGGCTGGACATCCGAGTGTGGGAGCGGGGCAGCGGAATCACCCTGGCCTGCGGCACCGGGGCCTGCGCCGCCTTCGCCGCCGCCGTGACCGAAAACCGCTGCGGGAACCGGGCGGAGGCCCGCCTGCCCGGCGGGACACTCACCCTGGAGCTGCGGGAGGGCCGGGTCCTGATGACCGGCCCTGCCCGGACGGTGTTTGAGGGGGAACTCCCTCTCTGAAGGAGGGAGCCCCCTCCTTCGACAAAAAACTTTCCTTGACAACCCGGGGGGATACCTTTATGATATAAGAATCGTGTTCAAGAGGGGGGATTGGGTGGAAACCATTACCAGCCGACAAAATCCGCTGGCTGTTCAGATCAGAAAGCTGAATGGAAGCCGGTCCGCCCGGCGGGAGGCGGGGCTGTTCCCTGCCGAGGGCCCCAAGCTGCTGGAGGAGGCGGTAAAGGCGGGGGCGGTTATAGACACCCTGGTCACCGCCCGGGGGACAGAGGCTCACTGCCCCGGAGACCCCCGGCGGGTAGAGGTCCCGTCGGACCTTCTGCAAAGCCTGTGCGACACCAAAACCCCCCAGGGGGTGCTGTTCCTGGCCGAACTGCCCGGCCTTGCCCCGCCGGAGCGGCTGGCGGGGGGCCGCTGGCTGGTACTGGACGGCCTCCAGGACCCGGGCAACGTGGGGACCATCTGGCGTACCGCCGACGCCCTGGGAGCGGACGGTCTGCTCCTGGTGAACCACTGCGCAGACCCCTTCTCCCCCAAGACGGTGCGGGCCACTATGGGGGCCTGCTTCCGTTTGCCGGTCTATGAGGCGGAGGCGGAGGCGCTCCCCGGCCTTCTGGCGCGGTCCGGCCTGCCCCTGTACGCCACCGCCCTGCGGGAGGACACCGTAGATATCAGAACGGCACAGCTCAGCCGCTGTGCCGTGGTGATCGGAAGCGAGGGGAGGGGAATCTCCCCCCAGCTTTTGGAGATGAGTGAAAAAACCCTGAAAATTCCCATGCGGGCGCGGTGCGAGTCGCTGAACGCCGCCGCCGCCGCGTCCATCGTTCTCTGGGAGATGGGGCGCTGACTACCCCGGTTTGTCCCCGGAGTTTGTCCGGCGGTAGACCAGCATGATGAACAGGAAGGAGTCCGCCATCATCCCCAGAAACAGGCCGTAGGAGGCCACATAGCCCCCGGTCACGTCGGCCAGCCAGCCGGGGAGGGGCCCCAGGGCCACGATGCCCAGGGCATAGACGGTCTGGCTCCATTTCAGCCCCCTGGCAAAGCCCTCGTCCCCCAGAAAGTCCCGGGCCCAGATGGAGAAGGAGACATTGCTCACCGGAAGGCCCAGGCCGAAGGCGAGGACGGCGGCAAAGGCGCACAGACGGCTTCCGTTGGGAGCCAGGCAGAGCAGAACGTAGGACAGCAGGGACATTCCATACAGGAGCAGGGTGGACCGCCGCCCGCCCAGCCGGTCGGCCAGCCAGCCGTAGAGGGTTTTTCCAACCATCAGGGCCACGCCGGTGCAGGAGACCAGCGCCGCCACCGTGGCGGGGTCGAAGCCCTCGGTGGTGTACAGCACGCCCACGTTGCTGATGCCGATGCTGGTGGGCGCGCCGATGAGAAATACCGCCGCCAGGAACAGCCCCCAGTACAGGGGCGTCATCCCGCCGGGAGCGGGGCTGCGGGGGACGCGCTCCGCTGTCCGCCCGCCCTGGACATAGGGCCGCAGGCCCAGCTGGGCGGGGTCGTCCCGAACCAGGAGCAGGACCGCCAGGGCCAGCAGGAGGACCAGGACGGCCTCTGCGTAGAAGGCCGTGGACAGTCCCCAGCGCTGGAGAAGCCAGGTGAGGGGGCCGGGGACCAGGATGGTGGCCAGCCCGCTCCCCGCCGAGGCCAGCCCCAGGGCGAAGGCGCTCCGGTCCTGAAACCACCGGCTGACCAACAGAGACAGGGGAATCATCCCGGCCCAGCCGTAGGCCAGCCCGGTGAGGGCTCCGGCGGCCAGATAGGCGGGCAGGGAGTCCGCCGCTCCAAACAAGAAGCGGGACAGGGCCAGCAGGAGCATGGCCCCCGCCGCCGTCCGCCGCGGGCCCAGCCGGGCGCACAGCCGGTTGGCGGTGAACATGCTTACAACGATGAACAGACTGCGGACGGTGACGATCCACCCCGCTTGGGCGTTGGAAAAGCCATTCTCCGCGATGATATAGGGCTGATAGACGGAATAGATGTTGCTCCCCAGCCCCATGGCGGAGAACAGCATCACATCGCCCCCCAGACATACCAGCCAGGGGCGGACGGATTGGCGTGAAGGCATAGAGACCCTCCCTTTCATGAGCATAGCATACTCTATGCGGGGGAGGTTTGTAAAGAATATTTTGGGAGGATAGGACCATGGCTGAACTGAAATACTGGCTTTGGCTGACCACCCGAAAGGGCTTGGGGCCGGTGGGAGCGCTGGCGGTGCTGGACTGCTTCACTACCCCGGAGCGGGCCTATTACGGGGAACGGGAGGACTACGACGCTCTGAATCTGCCTCCCTTTGTAAAAAATTCTCTGATGGACAAGAGTATGGACGAAGCCAACCGAATCCTGGGCGAGTGCGACCGCCTGGGCATCCGGATCATGACCTTTCAGGACGCCGACTACCCCCAGCGCCTGCGGCAGATCGCCGACCCGCCGGTGACCCTGTATATCAAGGGCCGGAGCTTCCACTTTGACGAGGAGGCGGCCATCAGTGTGGTGGGAGCCCGGAAATCCTCGGCGAAGAGCCGGGAGCGGGCGGAGCGGTTTGGTATGGAACTGGCCTCCAGCGGGGCGCTGGTGGTGTCCGGCATCGCCGAGGGCATCGACTCCAGCGCCATCACCGGAGCCCTGCGGGGCGGAGGCCCGGTGGTGTCCCTTCTGGCCGGCGGGGCGGACAAGATTTTCCCCCGGGAGAGCCGTTTCCTCTATGAGGATGTGGCGGCGGCTGGGGCGCTGATCTCCGAGTATCCCCCGGGAACGCCCCACAAGGGGGACCACTTCAACCCCCGCAACCGAATTTTGAGCGGCCTGTCCCTGGGGGTGCTGGCGGTGGAGTGCGCCACCACCGGCGGCACAATGCTCACCGTCAACCACGCCCTGGATCAGGGCCGGGAGGTATTCGCCGTCCCCATCGGCCTGGACGAGCAGAGCGCCCGGGGGACCAACCGGCTGATCCACGACTGCAAAGCCAAGCTGGTGGAGAACGCCAGAGATATTCTGAAGGAATTCGTGGACCTGTTCCCCGCCAAGCTGTCCGCCCTCGCCCCTCTGTCCCGGTCGGTGGTCGAGGCCCGCCTGTCCGGAGAGGACAAGCCCCAGGCGGCTCCCAAGGCCCCCAAGGAGCGGAAGGAAGCCCCTTCCCCAGGCCGGGAGCTGATCCCCAGGGACCAGCAGAAATCCCGCTTCACCGACGATGAGCTGGCCATCCTGGCCGCCGCGTCCAAAGCCGCCCTCACCGCCGACGAGGTGGTGGAAAAGACCCAGATTCCCGCCAAGCGCGTCCTGTCCGCCCTGACCATGCTCCAGCTCCAGGGCGCCCTTGAGGAGCGCCCTGGCCGCAGGCATTACGCCCTGGTGGAGCTGGAGAGCTGAATTCGTAATAATCTCTGGAGGTAAATCCAAAGTGGCAAATAAAACAGACTTAGTGATTGTGGAGTCCCCGTCCAAGGCCAAGACCATCGGCAAGTACCTGGGACCGGGCTATGAGGTAAAGGCGTCCATGGGCCATGTCCGGGATCTGCCCAAGAGCAAGCTGAGCGTGGATATCGAGGGCGGCTTCGTCCCCGATTACCAGCCCATCAAGGGCAAGGAGGACGTCATCAGCGACCTGAAGAAGGCTGCCAAGCACAGCGGCAGGGTCTATCTCGCGACCGACCCTGACCGGGAGGGGGAGGCCATCTCCTGGCACTTAAAGGAGCTGCTCAACATCCCCGACGACAAGACCTACCGGGTGACCTTCAACGAGATCACCAAGAAGGTGGTCAACCAGTCCATCGCCGCCCCCCGGGCCATTGACCAGAACCTGGTGGACGCCCAGCAGGCCAGGCGCATTCTGGACCGGATTGTGGGCTATCAGCTCTCCCCCCTTCTGTGGAAGAAAATCCGCCGGGGGCTGTCCGCTGGACGGGTGCAGTCGGTGGCCACCCGCCTGGTGGTGGAGCGTGAGCTGGAGATCCGGGCCTTTGTTCCCCAGGAGTACTGGTCTATCGAGGCCGATTTGGAGCGGGTCGCCCCCCATTTGGGCTCCTTCAAGGCCCAGTTCCACGGGAAGGACAAAAAGATGGAGCTCCACAGCCAGGAGGAGGCCCAGGCGGTGGTGGACGCCGTCTCCAAAGGCGCATGGTCGGTGGCCAAGGTAAAGCGCCAGGAGCGCCAGCGCCAGCCCGCCCCGCCCTTTACCACCTCCACCCTCCAGCAGGAGGCGTCCCGCAAGCTGAACATGTCCCCCGCCCGGACCATGGCGGTGGCCCAGCAGCTCTATGAGGGCGTCGATATCGCCGGCGAGGGGGCCGTGGGTCTGATTACCTACATGCGTACCGACTCCCTGCGCCTGTCCGACGAGGCGGTGTCCGCCGCCCGGGGCTTCATCGGCCAGCGGTACGGCTCGGCTTACTGCCCCGCCCAGCCCAGGCACTACAAGACCAAGGGCAGCGCCCAGGACGCCCATGAGGCCATCCGCCCCTCCGACGTCACCCTGGTTCCCGAGGACATTAAGAAGGACCTGACGGCGGAGCAGTTCAAGCTGTACAGGCTGATCTGGTCCCGATTCCTGGCCTGTCAGATGGCCAACGCCGTTTACGACAGCCTGTCCATCGACGCCGCCAACTCCGGCTATATCTTCCGGGCCAGCCACTCCAGCCTGAAATTCTCCGGCTTCACCGCCGTCTATGAGGAGGGCAAGGACGACGAGGAGGAGGAAAAGACCTCCCCCCTGCCCGATTTGAAGGAGGGAGAGGCCCTCACCGGAAAGAAGCTGACCCCCGGCCAGCACTTCACCCAGCCCCCCGCCCGGTACTCCGAGGCCAGCCTCATCCGGGCCCTGGAGGAGCAGGGCATCGGCCGGCCCTCCACCTACGCCCCCACCATCTCCACCATCATGAACCGGGAGTACGTGGTCAAGGAGAACGGCAAGGCCCTCCGCCCCACCCCCCTGGGGGAGGTGGTCACCGGCCTGATGAAGGACAAGTTCCACGACATCGTGGACTACGACTTCACCGCCCAGATGGAGCAGCGGCTGGACAAGGTGGAGGAGGGCGAGGCCAACTGGAAGGCCGTCCTGGCCGACTTCTACAGGGATTTCGACGCCGAGCTGAAGAAGGCGGAGCAGGACCTGGACGGGGAGCGGATCAAGGTTCCAGACGAGGTGTCGGAGGAGCTGTGTCCTCAGTGCGGCAAGAACCTGGTGATCAAATCGGGCCGGTTTGGCCGGTTTCTGGCCTGCCCCGGCTGGCCGGAGTGCGACTTCACCATGCCTCTGGTGATTGAGATGCCCGGCAAGTGCCCCCTGTGCGGCGGGCGGCTGTTCAAGCGCACCGGCAAGGCGAAAAAGACGGGCAAGCAGTACACCTACTACTGCTGTGAGCGCCGGAGCAGCAAGGACGAGGCCCAGCGCTGTGAGTTCGTCACCTTCGACGTGCCCGTGAAGGACAACTGCCCCGTCTGCGGCCAGACTATGTTCAAAAAGTCGGGCAAGGGGGCCCGGAAGCCCTTCTGCATCAACGAGCAGTGCTCCAACTTCACCCCCGAGGAGAAGCGGGGCGGCTGGAAGAAGAAGGAGGCCCCCGCCGAAGAGGAGCCCGCCCCCGCCGGGGCGGAGGAGAAGCCCAAGAAAGCCGCAAAAAAGCCCGCTGCCAAAAAGACAACGAAAAAAACCGCCCCGAAGACGGCGGCGGAAAAGAAGACCACAACGAAGACGGCGGCAAAGAAAAGCACCACGAAAAAGACAACAGCCGCCAAAAAGGCGGAGTGAGCCCATCATTTCCTTTGACATGAGCGGAAATTTATTGTATAATATTGCTATACTAATACAAGGAGGACTGAAAAATGGGACAGACAGATAAGCAGTTCAATGGCTTTCTGAGAGTCATTATCCGGGATCTGAAGGATTCAATCGCTGAGCCTGACCCAGATAAGAAGCAGAAAATGCTGGAAGCCCTTCTGAGCGATTTGCAGACCACACTGGAGGATTAAAGTTGTGGGGCGGCGGCCAGCCGTCCCACTCAATTTTCTGGAAGAGGAACGACTATGGAAAAAGTAATCGTCATCGGCGCGGGCCTGGCGGGGAGCGAGGCCGCGTGGCAGCTGGCCCGGCGGGGGATTCCCGTGGAGCTGCGGGAGATGAAGCCCGCAAAAATGTCCCCCGCCCACCACACGGAATATTTCGGGGAGCTGGTCTGCTCCAACTCCCTGCGCTCCGACCAGCTGGAGAATGCGGTGGGCCTGCTCAAGGAGGAGCTGCGCCGGTGCGGCTCTCTCATCATGTCCTGCGCCGACGCCCACCGGGTGGAGGCGGGCGGGGC
The DNA here is from genome assembly GCA_947645675.1 of uncultured Bacillota bacterium. Classification (GTDB taxonomy): domain Bacteria; phylum Bacillota; class Clostridia; order Oscillospirales; family Oscillospiraceae; genus Lawsonibacter. Next base: position 12,847 of record CANSDP010000017.1, on the reverse strand, counting down.
CCTGGCGGTGGACCGCCACGCCTTTGCCGCCGCCATCACGGAAAAAATCAAAGATCACCCCAATATCACTGTGACAGAGGGGGAGGTCAGGTCAATCCCAGCGGAGGGAAACGTCATCATCGCCACCGGCCCGCTGACCAGCGAGGCCCTGTCGGAGAAGATCGGGGAACTGTTCCCCGACAGTAAGTACCTCAACTTCTTCGACGCCGCCGCCCCCCTGGTTACCTTCGACAGCATCGACATGGACAGCGCCTGGTTTGCCTCCCGGTACGACCGGGGGACCCCCGACTACATCAACTGCCCCCTGACGGCGGAGGAGTACGACGCCTTCTGGACCGAGCTGACCCAGGCCCAGGAGGCGGAGGTCCACGGCTTTGAGGACGCCGGCGTTTTCGAAGGCTGTATGCCGGTGGAGGTGATGGCCCGCCGGGGGCGGGACACCCTGTGCTACGGCCCCTTGAAGCCCGTCGGCCTGAAGGACCCCAAGACGGGGAAGGAGCCCTTCGCCGTGGTCCAGCTCCGGAAGGACAACGCCCAGGGATCCATCTACAACATCGTGGGCTTCCAGACCCATCTGCGCTTCCCCGAGCAGAAGCGGGTCTTTTCCATGATCCCCGCCCTGAAAAACGCGGAGTACGTCCGGTACGGCGTGATGCACCGGAACACTTTCCTGGACTCCCCCCGGCTGCTGGACCGGTACTACCGGGTGCGGGGACGGGAGCGGCTCATGTTCGCGGGGCAGATCACCGGGGTGGAGGGCTATGTGGAGTCCACCGCCTCGGGCTGTCTGGCAGCTGTGGAGCTGGCCCGGCGTCTGGAGGGGAAAGAGCCGGTCAATTTCCCCCGGGAGACCGCAATGGGCGCATTGGCCCTTTACATCAGCGACCAAAGTGTGGTAAACTTTCAACCGATGAATATCAACTTCGGCTTGATCCCTCAGCTGGGCTACCGGGTGAAGGGCAAGCGGAACAAGAACGCCGAAATCTCCCGGCGGGCCCTGGAGGCGCAGGAAAAGCTGGAGCTATAGCGCCGTCCACTCCCGCAGCCTCAGCCCCAATTTCAGCCCGTGGGCGAAGGAGATGCAGTTGGCGGTTTCCAGCAGATCAAAGACCGGACCGGGCAGGTCGCCATCCGGGAAGAGGGACAGGCTTTGGTAAAGCAGGTCGGCGTATTGGGGGTCATCCTCAAAGACGAGATGGCCTCGATCCTGTTCGTCGAAGAAAAATTCCTGTATTTGCTTTTCCATATGTAACACCACCAGATATATAAATTAGCGATATATTATCGCATGTAGCGTAATTTGTCAAGGGGGTATTCTATGCTTCATAAGGATGTTTTTTGCATGAGAGTCAAAAAATTGCGAAAAGCCCGTAAAGAACAGCAGGCTGATCTGGCTGACGCAATTGGTGTAAAACAATCTACCATCAGCGATATTGAAAATGGCCGCAGAGCAACCTCCTTTGACAAATTAGCCGCTATCTGCCAGCACTACAACGTATCCGCCGACTACCTCCTGGGTCTGATTGACGAGCCCAGGCCGCTGGTCTAGGGAAAAAGGCTCCTTTTGAAAGGAGCTGTCAGCGAAGCTGACTGAGGATTGCGTTTCGCCGCAGGCGAAACATACGAAGTAAACGCATGTAGGGCGCGACGACCCCGGCGCGCCGTTCTCCCGAGGGCACCCGCTCTCCGTGGGCGGCGGGCCGAGTCGTCCCGCCCTACAGAGGGCTCAAAACCCTCGTTTGCTTCGCATATTTTGGCTTCGCCAAAATGCAATCCTCCGCCCCAGTTTGCGAACTGGGGCACCTCCTTTCAAAAGGAGGCTTTTGGGAGGAAACCTGTAAACACCGCCGCAGAACAGAAAGGAAATACCATGAAAATCATTGTAGACGCCATGGGCGGGGACAACGCGCCCCAGGCCCCGGTAATGGGGGCCATTCAGGCTAACCGGGAATATGGAGTTGACATCATTCTGGTGGGCAGGGGTGAGGAGATCCTCAAAACCCTGGCTGATAACGGTATCAGCGATCTGCCCTCCGGGGTGGCGGTGAGCCACGCCAGCGAGGTGGTGGAGATGTGTGACGACCCGGCCACCGCCTTCCGAAAGAAAAAGGACTCCTCCCTCACGGTGGGGCTGAACCTGCTGAAGGATGGCACGGGGGACGCCTTTGTCTCCGCCGGGTCCACCGGGGCCCTGCTGTCCGGGGCCACCCTGGTGGCCAAGCGGATCAAGGGTATCCGCCGGGCGGCGCTGGCCCCCGTGGTGCCCACGGGGAACGGGGGCGCGGTGCTCATCGACTGCGGAGCCAACGCCGAGTGCCCCCCGGAGTACTTACTCCAGTTCGCCTATATGGGCTCCTACTACGCCGAGAAGGTGTTGGGCCGTTCCAGTCCCAAGGTGGGACTGCTGAACATCGGCGCGGAGCCCTCCAAGGGCACCGCCCTGCAAACCACCGTCTACCCCATGCTGGAGGCGGCGGGAGAGGCTGGGCGCATCAACTTCGTGGGCAACGTGGAGGCCCGGGAAGCGGTAGAGGGCGCGGTGGACGTGATTGTAGCCGACGGCTATTCCGGAAATATCTTCCTCAAGACTATGGAGGGCACCGGGATTTTTCTGGCCCGGGAGATGAAGCGGATGTTTAAGAAAAGCCTTGTCACAAAGCTGGCCGCCCTGCTGGTGTCCGGCGGGCTGAAGGGCTTTAAAAAGCTGATGGACTCCAACGAGGTGGGGGGCACCGCCCTGGTGGGCATCTCCAAGCCCGTTATCAAGGCCCACGGCTCCTCCAACGCCTACGCCATCCAGAACGCCGTCCGTCAGGCCAGGGACTTCGCCGCCTCCGGCATGATCGAGAGCATTACCGAAAATATTGACCTCATGCGCGTCGATACCCCGGCGTCCGCAGAGAAGAAATGAACAGCAGACCGCCTCCCCAAGATGGAGAGGCGGTCTGTTTTTACGGCTTGACCGGCACGGCAAGGGACAGTAGGCCTGGGGCCTTAAAATGCCCTCCGGAGAACTGCCATTCTGCCATTATTACCGCTATCTTTGCTGGCCTTCTTATGGCACAGCGGCCCGATGGATGCAAGGAGAAAATTTTGCTACGCTTTGGGCTTGGGCTTGCAGATGAGGGCCACCAGAAAGCCGAAGAAGATAGCGGCGGTAATCCCTCCGGCGGCGGCGGTGGAGCCGCCGGTGAGGGCGCCGATCAGGCCCTCCTCCCCCACCGCCTTTTTGACCCCCTTGGCCAGAAGGTGGCCGAAGCCGGTGAGGGGCACCGTGGCCCCCGCGCCGCCCCAGTCCACCAGATATTGGTACACCCCGACGCCGCTGAGGATTACCCCGGCGGTGACGTAGGACACCAGAATTTTCGCCGGGGTGAGAGGGGTCTTGTCAATGAGCACCTGTCCGATGACGCACAGGATGCCCCCGCAGAGAAACGCGTTGAAATATTCCATAAAATCACCTTATTTTGTCGTCGAAATAGCGATTGCGTGACAGATACCGGGGATGCTTTCCCCCTGAAAGGCGGAGGTGGGGGAGTGGAGGGCTCCGGTGGGGCAGAAGAGGATATTTTTCCACTTGTCCGCCTTCAGATTATTGAGAATATACCCGGTGAGCACCGAGGCACAGCACCCGCAGCCCGACCCGCCGCAGTGGACATCCTGATTTTTGATGTCGAAGAGCATAGACCCGCAGTCGGCGTGGTTTTTCACCTGGATGCCGTCCTGACGGAGCAGCTCAATGAGCAGCTCGCTGCCCAGCACGCCCAGGTCGCCGGTGAAGATCATGTCGTAGCTGCTGGGAGAGCGGCCCGTGTCCTGAAAGTGGGCGGTGATGGTGGCGTGAGCGGCGGGAGCCATGGCCGCGCCCATGTTGTTGGTGTCGGTGACCCCCTTGTCCACGATCTTACCCACGGTGACGTGGGTGATATAGGGCCCCGGGCCCTCCCGGGCCAGGATGGCCGCTCCGGCGGCTGTGGCCGTCCACTGGGAGGTGGGGGTGCGCTGGCCGCCATACTCCAGGGGGGTGCGGTACTGCCGCTCCGCCGAGCAGAAGTGGGAGGAGGCGGTCACTGCCGCCCACTCCCCAAAGCCTCCGTCCAAAGTCATGGAGGCCAGGGCCAGCCCCTCCCCCATGGTGGAGCAGGCCCCGTACAGGCCAAAGAAGGGCACTTGCTGTTCCCGGGCGGCAAAGGAGGAGCCGATGCACTGATTCAAAAGGTCGCCGGCAAAGAGCCAGTCCAGGGCCGAGGCTGCTTGGCCCACCTTGTTCAGGGCCAGGGAGAGGGCCTGCTTCTGCATGGAGCTCTCCGACTTCTCCCAGGTGGCCTCGCCGAAGGTGTCGTCACCGTCGATATAGTCGAAGGTGTCGGCCAGAGGGCCCGCCCCCTCCTTCTTGCCCGCCACGTTGGCCCAGGCGGCCAGGGTGGGTGGGTTGGCCAGCGCCGCCGTCTGGGCCCCAATTTTTTTCGTTGTCATGCGTTCACGTCCCGTCTGTGATGTTTGCGGCTAGTTTTCCGCAAAGCGGAGAAAATATGTTTGACCTGACAGAATATTTTTCGTATAATAGACGGACAGAGAGGAGGGATAGCCGATGGACCATGAGGTCTATATCGAAGCGGGCTATATGGATGAGACGATGGAGGTCCCCCCGGCGGTGGAGGAGCAGATCCGCCGCTCTGTCCTGGCCGCCCTGGAGGCCGAGGAGGTGGGCGTGCCCTGCGTGGTCGCCGTGATCGTCACCGATGATGGGCTCATCCGGGAGACCAACCTGGCCAACCGGGGGGTAGACCGGGCCACCGACGTGCTGTCCTTCCCAATGTTCCCCATGAAGCCCGGCGATAAGCCCCGGGCGGAGTGGGCGGACCCCGGAGCGGACAAGGTATATCTGGGGGATATGATGATCTCCCTGGAGCGGGCCAACGCCCAGGCGGTGGAGTACGGCCACAGCACGGAGCGGGAGGTGTGCTATCTGGCTGTTCACTCGGTGCTCCACCTGCTGGGCTATGACCACCTGGACGAGGGGTCTATGAAGGCCCAGATGCGCCAGCGGGAGGAGGCTATCCTGGGCAGGCTGGGGATTACCAGGGATTGATCCGTAGGGGCGGCCTGTAGCCGCCCGCCAGAGGGAACCTGCAAGATTTACGGGCGGCCACCGCCCGCCCTACAGCTGTCGTATCCAATAAGATTATCATAAGAAGGAGAATTGTTATGAAAAAAATCAGACTGACCGCCATTGAGGACGAATTTGACGACTATGAGGAGATGGGCCGCCGGGAGGGGAAGAACTGGAATTTTGAGTTCGACCTGACCCCCTATATCGTTACCTGCGCGATGGCCTGCGTCCTGATGTTCGTGACCCGCCTTGTGCGCAAGCATGTGTTCCATGAGGACCTGTACAAGAAATATCATTAACCAAAGATGTCCGGGGAACCGCTCACACCCGGCAAGAAAGTGAGGATTACCTATGATTAAAAAAAGCGGCATTATCACCATCTGCGGACGGCCCAATGTGGGCAAGTCCACCCTGACCAACGCCTTTGTGGGGGAGAAGGTGGCCATTGTCACCAACAAGCCCCAGACCACCAGGAACCGCATCTGCGGCATCAAGAACCGGGGGGAGAGCCAGTTCGTCTTTGTGGACACCCCCGGTCTCCACAAGGCCCGGACCCGGCTGGGGGACTACATGGTCAACGTGGTGAGGGAGAGCGTGTCCGACGTGGACGCTGTCCTCCTGCTGGTGGAGCCCATCCCCCATGTGGGGGAGCCGGAGGGGCAGCTGATCGCCCGGATCAAGGCCCTGGGCTGTCCCGCCGTGCTGGCCATCAACAAGGCAGACACCCTGGAGCAGAAGGAAAAGCTGCTGGAGGTCATCCAGGTGTACAGCGGCGAGTATGACTTCGACGCGGTGGTGCCCATCTCCGCCAGGACGGGCCAGGGAGTGGAGGAGCTGCTCAACGTGCTGGAGGGCTTTCTTCCTGAGGGGCCCCAGCTCTTCCCCGAGGACATGACCTCCGACCAGCCCGAGCGCCAAATGATGGCCGAGATTATGCGGGAAAAACTGCTTCTCCTGCTGGACAAGGAAATTCCCCACGGCACCGCCGTGGAGATTACCCGCTTCGCCGAGCGGGACGACGAGGTTATCGAGGTGGAGGCCACCATCTACTGCGAGAAAAACAGTCACAAGGGCATTATCATCGGCAAGGGCGGGGGGATGCTGAAAAAGGCGTCCACCCTGGCCCGGCAGGACATGGAAAAATTCATTGGGGCCAAGGTATTTTTAAAGGCCTGGGTCAAGGTCAAGGAGAATTGGCGGGACAACCCGGCAGCCATCCAGAATTTCGGCTATGTGAAAGACTAAAATTTCCCGCTTATAGTTTCCCGTTGAAACAGCCAGCCTAAGCAAAGAAAGGGAGGGCTGTACCATGGATGAGCGGGGACTTTGGGAGCTGTTTTGCAAGACCGGACTGCCGGCGGTGTGGCTGGCCCTGGCCGGGGAGCGGGAGGAGCGGTCCCGACAGTGGGAGGAGCTGGCGAAAACCGCCTTTCAGCCCAGAATGGAAGAAGTCTGACGGGCGGGCGCCCGTACATAGGAGAAATGTCCATGCACATCACCACCAAGGCCCTGGTCCTGCGGACGACAGACTACAAGGAGTCGGACAAAATTCTGACCCTGCTCACCCAGGACCAGGGGAAGCTCGCCGCCGCCGCCCGGGGGTGCCGGAAAAAAGGGAGCGCCATCGCCGCCGGGTGCCAGCTGCTGGTCTGGTCGGAGATGGTGCTTTACGACTACCAGGGCCGCTGGGCGGTGAAGGAGTCGGCCACTCAGCGGCTGTTCCGGGGGGTCCGGGACGACATCCAGCGGCTGGCCCTGGGCTGCTACTTCGCCGAGGTGGCCGAGCTGCTGGCGGTGGAGGGACTGCCCAGCCCCGAGCTGCTGTCCCTCACCCTGAACAGCCTCCACGCCCTGGACAAGATGCCGGAAAAACCCCTGCCTCTGGTAAAGGCCGCCTTTGAGTGGAAGGCCCTGGCCCTGGCGGGGTATGAGCCCCTTTTGGAGGACGGAAAGGTCTGCGGGGAAGGGATATCCCTGCCCCTGCCGCCCCCCGCTCTGGCCGCGCTGGAGCATATCCTCCACGGCGACCCCCGGCGGCTGTTCTCCTTCCAGTTGGGGGAGGAGCCACTGAAGCAGCTGGCCGGCGCGTCGGAGGCCTATCTCCACACCCAGCTGGAGCGGGGATTCTCTACGCTGGATTATTACAAGAGCCTGGAAATGCAGCCCGGCGGGGCGCCGGACAGGGGCCTCTCTCAAGCTTACGGAGGTGGGTAGCGTATGGAACAGGATCGGGTGATCTGTCAAATGAAGGAGCTGGCCGCGCGCTGTCACGCGAAGCGGCTGTGTCTCTTTGGCTCCCGGGCGAGAGGGGACCACCGGCCTGGCAGCGACTATGATTTTGCCCTCTGGGGCGTGCCTGGGGATATGCGGATGAAGCTGCTGGCAGAAGTGGACGAGCTCCCGTCTCTGATGAAGGTGGATGTGGTGTTGATTTCCGACACCACCGACCCGGCGCTGCTGAAGCGGATACAAAAGGAGGGCGTTTTGCTGATGGATAAATTTGAGGGTAAGTGTGCCAACTACCGCCAGGCCCTGGAGCGACTTAGAGAGGGTCTGGCGCGGTATGACCAGGCCCCCGGCGATATTGTTCGGGACGGAGTAATCCAGCGCTTTGAGTTTACCTGTGAGCTGGCCTGGAAGACGGTCCGGGAATATTTGATCGACCAGGGGTACGAGGAGCTGAATAGTCCCAAGGCGGTGATGCGTCAGGCCCTGTCGGACGGCCTGATTTCCGACGGCGAGGGCTGGCTGGCTCTGCTGACCGACCGCAACCGCACCTCCCATATCTATGACGAGGCCACCGCCGAGGAGATCTTTGGGCGTGTCCGGGAGGTCTATATAGCGCTGATGGAGACGCTGCTGGAAAAGATGGAGAAATAAAAGAGGCCCTCCGGCGTTCGCCGGAGGGCTTTGTTCTCTTACTGCTGGGCCTCAACCTGGCCGAAGGAACGGCCGTTATAGGTCAGGCAATTCTTGCACATACGGTGAGGCAGCCGGTAAGCCCCGCACTTGGGGCAGGTCACGATACCGGGAGTTTCCAGCTTCCAGTGGGAGCTGCGCCGCTTATCGCGCCGGGCCTTGGATACTTTTCCCTTGGGGACCGCCATGGGTGACACCTCCTTCGGCTGTGCCGGTCAGGGCACATCTACTACTCACTCAGCTTCCTTATCCAACAGCTGCGCAAGGGCCGCCAGTCTTGGATCGACATCAGGTCCGCACCCGCAGGGGCCGAGGTTCAAGTCGGCTCCGCACTTGGCGCACAGCCCTTTGCAGTCGTCTGAGCAAAGGTTTTTGGTATCCATCGCGAGGATAAAGGCAGTACCGGCCGTCTCGTCCAGGTCCAGCTCGGTGCCCTCCAGAAGGAGGATATCGTCGTTCTCCTCGTCCTCCAGCTCCTGAGCCACCAGGTTGTCCAGCACGACCACATGTTCCCGGGAAAAGGTTTTCCCGCAGCGGTCACATTGGAGCTCCAGAACGGAACGGGCCGTCCCCTCCAGGACCAGAGCGCCGGCGTGGTTGGTCACGCTGCCCTCGATCTCCACGGGGCGGACGATTGGACTGCTGCCATAGAAGTCCTGCCCGGACAGGTCCAGCTGAAGCTGAAACATCTTTCTTGCGTCCGGTACATGGATGATATCTCGCAGATCCAGACGCATGACGTTCCTCCCCGGGGCAGAGCCCCATACTCGCAGAATGGTACGCAGGATATTATAAAGACTTTTTGCCAAAATGTCAAATGCTTTTCACAAATTTCTCCACGAAATTTATTGACACCGGGGATGGAATATGGTGAAATGTCCCTGTAAGACAAAAGGAGCCTTTGGAGGTGAATATGAAGGAATTTACCATCGGAAGAAACGACGCCGGTCAGCGGCTGGACCGCTGGCTGGCCAAGACCATGCCTCTGCTGCCCGGGCCGCTGGCCCAGAAGTACATCCGCCTCAAGCGGGTGAAGGTGAACGGCAGGGGGTCCAAGCGGGATGTGCGGCTCAGCGAAGGGGACGTGCTCCAGCTGTATATCAACGACGAGTTCTTTGACCGTCCAACTCCGGAGAACGCCTTTCTCTCCCTCTACCAGCCCAGACTGAATATCCTCTATGAGGACGGGCACATTATGCTGCTGGACAAGCGCCCCGGGCTGGTGGTTCACCCCGACGAAAACGAGCGGGTCAACACTCTGCTCACCCATATCCAGGCCTATCTGTATCAGAAGAAGGAGTGGTCCCCCTACTGGGAAAACTCCTTTGCCCCCGCCCTGTGCAACCGCATCGACCGGAACACCGGGGGCATCGTCATCGCCGCCAAGACCGCCGAGGGCCTGCGGGTGATGAACCAGAAGATTAAGGACCGGGAGCTGACCAAGCTCTACCTCTGCGTGGTCCAGGGGAGGATGTCCCCGCCCCAGGGACGGCTGGAGGGGTATATTTTCAAGGATGAGGTGAAGAAACAGGTCTACGTCCGGAAAAAGCCGGAGCCGGGGGCCAAGATCGCCATCACCGACTACAGGACTCTGGCGGTGAAGGACGGCCTGTCCCTGGTGGAGTGTGACCTGATTACCGGCCGGACCCATCAGATCAGAGCTCAGTTCGCCGCCGCCGGGCATCCCCTCCTGGGGGACGGCAAATATGGCTCCGAGCGGGAGAACCGCAAATACGGACGCCACGGCCAGGCCCTGTATTCCTACAAGCTTGCCTTCCGCTTCACCACCGGCGCCGGCCCCCTGGAACCCCTCAACGGCAGAGCCTTCCAGGTGGAGGACGTGGAATTTGTAGAAAAATTTTTCCCAGGTCTTGCGCGGAAGGGGGCGAATGTGTTAGGATAATACAGAAATTTACAGAGGGAGGAAATTTGTCTATGAAACAGGACATGATCGTCGTACTGGACCTGGGCAGTGAGGAGAACCCCAAGATTGCCCGGGAAATTCGGGCCCTGGGGGTTTATTCGGAGATCCACCCCCACGACATTACACTGGCGGAGCTGAAGGCCCTGCCCAACGTGAAGGGGATCATCCTCAACGGCGGCCCCAACCGGGTGGTCGATGGGGTGGAGATCGACGTGGCCCAGGAGATTTACGACTGTGATATTCCCGCTCTGCTGGTGGACCACCGGGGGGACGATCCCTGGCCCGCCGACGACGGGGAGCGGGAGTCCGCTCTGAAAAACTTTGTCTTTACCATCTGCGGAGCCGAGGCCAACTGGAACATGGACAATTTTATTGCCGACCAGGTGGAGCTCATCCGCCGTCAGGTGGGGGACAAGAAGGTTCTGCTGGCCCTGTCCGGCGGGGTGGACTCCTCCGTGGTGGCCGCCCTGCTCATCAAGGCCATCGGCAAGCAGCTCACCTGCGTCCACGTCAACCACGGCCTGCTCCGCAAGGGGGAGCCGGAGCAGGTAGTCAAGGTCTTCCGGGACGAGATGGATGCCAACCTGGTCTATGTGGACGGGGTGGACCGATTCCTGGACAAGCTGGCCGGCGTGGCCGAGCCGGAGCGGAAGCGGAAGATCATCGGCGCGGAGTTCATCCGCGTCTTTGAGGAGGAGGCCCGTAAGCTGGACGGCATTGAGTTCCTGGGCCAGGGCACCATCTACCCCGACATTATTGAGAGCGGTACTAAGACAGTCAAGGCGGTGAAGAGCCACCACAACGTGGGCGGCCTGCCCGAGGATCTGGATTTTGAGCTGGTAGAGCCCCTGAAAATGCTCTTCAAGGACGAGGTTCGTGCCTGCGGCAAGGCTCTGGGCCTGCCCGACAGCATGGTGTACCGCCAGCCCTTCCCCGGCCCCGGCCTGGGCGTGCGCTGCCTGGGAGCCATCACCCGGGACCGGCTGGAGGCCGTCCGGGAGTCTGACGCAATTCTCCGGGAGGAATTTGCCAAAAACGGCCTGGAGGGCAAGGTGTGGCAGTACTTTACCGCCATCCCTGACCTGAAATCGGTGGGCGTCCGGGACAACAGGCGCACCGAGGAGTGGTGCGTCATCATCCGCGCGGTCAATACCGTGGACGCTATGACCGCCACCGTGGAAAATGTCCCCTTCGACCTCCTTCAGCACATCACCGCCCGCATCACCAACGAGGTCAAGGGCGTCAACCGTGTCCTCTTCGATCTGACTCCGAAGCCCAGTGGAACCATAGAGTGGGAATGACCGTCAAAACGGCGCAAACCCGCATGAATACAGGCTTTTTGACCTGTCACTTTGCCTTGTGATACTGGTTTGATACTATTCGTTTCAACCCGGTCACACAAGAGAATGATTGCAAAGGACAAGCAAAACCGCCCTGTTGAACGACAAGTTCAGCAGGGCGGTTTTGCTTGTCCTATTTTTCTTTTCTCCAAGGAACATAGTTGTCAAATCGTTTGCTGTCATCACAGGTACACGGCCAGTTGAGTTTCCATTCAAAGTATTCCTCCCTGGTGATCTCCCCGGCGTGCAGCTCCTGCTGGCGCAAGAGCCATTCCCTCATAAACTCGTCCACAAGGCCGTAGTTGAAGTAGATACCCACGGGAGGTTGAGCGGGCCAGTCGTCCGTGTCGTTGTAGCGGACGGCGGTATCATCGGAGGCCCCCGTCTTGCCGGGGTTGCGGACAAGCTGAAACAGGCGGATAGAGCCGGGGCTGTCCTCGTCCAGCCAGAAGAACGTCCGCATGAAGTCCTCGGCACAGCCGGGTTGAACCGTATAGAAGTTCTGACGGTCTACCCGCAGGGCCTGGGCAATCTTGTCCAGCAGCTCCCTCTTTGGCACACGGTAATTTGTTTCGTACTGGGCAATACGGTTATCCGCTCCCTTTTCCTCAAAGCCGATAGCCAGCCCCAATTCCTTTTGCGTCATACCCCGAAATGTGCGGATTTTCTTGATTTTTTCTCCTACTGTCATATGTTCCACCGCCTTTGAAAATAGTATAGCGCAAATAAGCGAAATATGCAAGAAGAAAATTAACAAAATTGCGAAATAAACTCTTGACATTAACAACCATGCGAATGTATAATAAGGATGTCGGCATTAACAATTTTGCGAATCAACAATAAGGAGGTGTTGTATTTGAGCAAAGAGCTGTTTGTACGGGCCGAGGAAGTAGCCGGGGCGCTGGGTATCTCCAAGCCCTACGCCTACAAGCTGGTGCGGGAGATGAACGAGGAGCTGAAGCAGAAAGGTTTCCTCACCATCCCCGGACGGGTGAGCAGGCGCTACTTCGAGGAAAAGTTCTATGGACTGCGGGAAAATCAGTAAGGAGGGAAGAAAATGCCAGCGTACAAAGACAAGGCCAAGGGAACATGGTATGCGTCCTTTTACTTTGAGAACTGGACGGGGAAAAAGGAAAAGAAGATGAAGCGGGGCTTCAAGACCAAGCGGGAGGCGCTGGAGTGGGAACGGACGTTCCTGCAACAGCAGACCGCCGACCTGGATATGACCTTTGAGAGCTTCGTGGCGCTCTACGCCGCAGACATGAAAGGCCGTATCAAGGAGAACACCTGGGGGACGAAAGAGCATATCCTCTACAAGAAGCTGGTGCCCTACTTTGGAAAGCGGAAAATGAGCGAAATCCACTCCAAAGAGGTCATGGCGTGGCAGAGCGAAATGCTGAACTACCGGGACAAGAACGGCAAGCCCTACTCCCCTGTGTATCTGAAAACGCTCCACAATCAGTTGAGCGCCGTTTTCAATCATGCGGTGAAGCACTACAATCTGAAAGCCAACCCCGCCGCCCAGGTGGGCAACATGGGCAAGGCCAAGGG
>CANSDP010000016.1 GCA_947645675.1 uncultured Bacillota bacterium | reverse complement strand
GCCTATCTGATCTGGGACCCGGTCCACATGTACAACGCCGTCACCAACGGCTGGACCAATTTTGAGCATCAGATCACCTTCGACGTCCGTCAGCCCAAGACCCGGAAGTTCACCATGGAGCGGCTGCGGAGGTTCATCGCCGATCATCCCTATGTGAACGTAATCCGGTATACCACCTTTTTCCACCAGTTCACCCTGATTTTCGACGAGCTGAAACGGGAGAAGTATGTGGACTGGTACGGCTACTCTGCCTCCGTCTCCCCCTATATCCTGGAGCAGTTTGAGAAGGAGGCTGGCTACAAATTCCGCCCTGAATTCATCATCGACCAGGGCTACTACAACAACCAGTACCGGGTCCCCTCCAAGGAGTTCAAGGACTTCATGGCCTTCCAGCGCCGGGAGGTGGCCAAGCTGGCTAAGGAAATGGTGGACATCACCCATGAGCTGGGCAAGGAGGCCATGATGTTCCTGGGCGACCACTTCATCGGCACCGAGCCCTATATGGACGAGTTCAAGTCCATCGGCCTGGACGCGGTGGTGGGCTCGGTGGGCAACGGCTCCACCCTGCGGCTCATCTCCGACATCCCCGGGGTGAAGTACACCGAAGGGCGCTTCCTGCCCTACTTTTTCCCCGACACCTTCCATGAGGGGGGCGACCCTGTCCGGGAGGCCAAGGAGAACTGGGTCACCGCCCGCCGGGCCATTTTGAGAAAGCCCATCGACCGCATTGGCTACGGCGGCTATCTGAAGCTGGCCTGCCAGTTCCCCGAGTTCATCGACTATGTGGAGCGCGTCTGCGACGAGTTTCGGGAGCTCTATGACAACATCAAGGGCGCCACCCCTTACTGCGTGAAGACGGTGGCCGTCCTCAACAGCTGGGGCAAGGCCCGGTCCTGGGGCTGCCACATGGTCCACCACGCCCTGTATCAGAAGCAGAACTACTCCTACGCCGGAGTGATCGAAGCCCTGTCCGGAGCCCCCTACGACGTAAAGTTTATCAGCTTTGACGAGGTAAAGGCCAACCCCTCTGTGCTGGACGGAGTGGACGTGCTGGTCAACGTGGGCGATGGCGACACCGCCCACACAGGCGGGGCTGCCTGGGAGGACCCGGCTGTCTCCGCCGCGGTGAAGCGGTTCGTCTACAACGGCGGCGGCTTCATCGGCGTGGGTGAGCCTACCGGACACCAGTACCAGGGCCGCTATCTCCAGCTGTCCGGTATACTGGGCGTAGAAAAAGAGACTGGTTTTACCCTGGGCTATGACAAATACAACTGGGAGGAACACCCGGAGCACTTCATTCTGGCGGACTGCCAGGGGGCGGTGGACTTCGGTGAGGGCAAGAAGAGCATCTACGCCCTGGAGGGGGCCCAGGTGCTGGTCCAGCGGGACCGGGAGGTTCAGCTGGCGGTGAACGAGTTCGGCAAGGGCCGGGCGGTATACATCGCCGGACTGCCCTACTCCTTTGAGAACAGCCGCCTGCTCCACCGGGCCGTTCTCTGGTCCGCCCACAGCGAGGGCGAGTTCAACCTGTGGCTGTCCTCCAACTACAACGTGGACGTCCACGCCTATGTAAAGAACGGCAAGTTCTGCGTGGTCAACAACACCTATGAGCCCCAGTCTACCACCGTCTACCGTGGGGACGGCTCCAGCTTTTCCCTGGATCTGGTGGCCAACGAGATCCGCTGGTATGAGGTCTCTGAATAACAGGGTGCCTGCAGGGCACTGCGACCTCTGCTATTTTTATCATCAGGGATATTTTTATGGATATCCGCTATTCCGCTCACCCCAACGACGTGAAGCGCTTTACCACCGAGGAGCTGCGCCGTGAGTTCCTCATTGAAAACCTGTATCAGCCCGACCAGGTGGCGGCCGTCTACAGCCATGTGGACAGGATGGTCATTCTGGGCTGTATGCCTGTCAGCGAAACCGTCTCCATTGACAAAGGCATCGACGTGTGGGCAAACTTCGGTACCCACTACTTTCTGGAGCGCCGGGAGATCGGCATGTTCAACATCGGCGGCGACGGCTCTGTCACGGTAGACGGACGTCTATAAGCTGGGCTATAAGGACAGCACCAAGCCCGCCAAGTTCTACATGGTATCCGCCCATTGCAGCTATAAGACCCGCCTGCTCAAGATCACCGACGCGGCTCAAAAGCCTCTGGGAGACGCCGCCACTTCCAACAAGCGGGTCATCAACCAGTTCAGCCGCGTCAGGGCGGGCACCGCCAGCTGCACTTCGTCCGAGCCATGGGCGGCGCGAACCAGACCTTCGACAACATAGACATAATTCCCACTACCCAGCTGAAATAAACTGGGAACGCTGAAAGGAGAAACTACAACGGATATAAAAAAGCTGTTTTCTCTAGATGGAAAGGTGGCTCTGGTCACCGGCGGGGCCTACGGCATTGGCTTCGCTATGGCCGAGTCCTTGGCCGGGGCGGGGGCGAAAATTGCCTTTAACTGCCGTTCTCAGGCCAATCTGGACAAGCCCTGGCCGATTACGCCGCCAAGGGCATCGACGCCTACGGCTGCATTGCCGACGTCACCGATGAGGGGCAGGTCAGCGGCCTGATCGCCAGCTTTGAGGCCGAGCTGGGCCGGGAGACCGTTTCCGCCTACGCCGCAGCCAAGGGCGGGCTGAAGATGCTCACCTGGAACATCTGCTCGGAGTACGGCGGGGCCAACATCCAGTGCAACGGCATCGGCCCGGGCTATATCGCCACCCCCCGGACTGCCCCCCTTCGGGAGCGCCAGTCTGACGGAAGCCGCCACCCCTTCGACCAGTTCATCGTGTCCAAGACCCCGGCGGGCCGCTGGGGGGACCCGGAGGACCTGATGGGTCCGGCGGTCTTTCTGGCCTCCGACGCCTCCAACTTTGTCAACGGCCACATCCTCTATGTGGACGGAGGAATTCTGGCCTATATTGGCAAACAGCCCTGAAAAATCCGGCCCCATCGGAAGCGCTTCCGACGGGGCCGGTGTTTTTTATTTGCTCAGCGGGCCGGTTCGGCCCATATAGTCCTCCGTCTCCTGGGGCAGGCCCCGGGAGCGCAGGCCGTAGGAAACCAGCCGGCTGACCACGCTGTAGAACATAGCAAAGACCGGGACACCCAGCACCATCCCGCCAAAACCAAAGAGCCCGCCGAACAGCAGGATGGAGAACAGCACCCAGAAGGAGGCAAGTCCGGTGGAGTCGCCCAGAATCTTGGGGCCCAGAATATTGCCGTCGAACTGTTGAAGCACCAGGATAAAAATAGCGAAATAGACCGCCTGAAGGGGATTGACCAGGAAGATCAGAAGCCCGCAGGGGATCGCCCCGATGAAGGGGCCGAAGAAGGGGATGATGTTGGTCACCCCAACAATCACGGCAATCAGGGCGGGGTACGGGAACTTGAAAATGTTGCAGCACACCAGGCAGATAATCCCGATAATCAGGGAGTCCAGCAGCTTGCCGTTGATAAAGCCGCTCATGATTTTATAAGCGTTGCAGGCCTCGCCGATAATCAGGTCGGCGGCGTCGGTGCGAAATAGGCTGTAGACGATCTTCTTGCCCTGCGCGGCGAAGATGTCCTTCCGGGCCAGGAGATACACGGAGACGATCAGAGCGATCAGCAGATCCTTCACCAGGACCAGGAGCCCTACCAGCATACCGGATACCCCGGCCACCACGCCGGTGAGGTTAGGCATAACGTCCTTGCGGAGCCAGTCCAGGGCGGAGCTGGAGGACTCCAGCTTGGGCAGGATGTCGGAATTCAGCCATTGCTCCAGAGAGGCGGCGGAGGAGTTGTAGATGGACATCACCGAGGCCTGAATGTCCGGATTGTCCTCGAAGAAGGTCTGGAGCCAGCCCTGGACCACCTCGATGTAGTCGGGGATGGCCTGAATCAGACCCACAATACTCTCATAGACCTGGGGAATCACCATAGCCAGCAGCAGGTAGATCAAAAATACCGCCAGCGCCAGGCTGAGTATAATGGCCATCAGATTGAGAAAGGCCAGGTTGCGGAGATCCTCTTTCTTCCTGTCTGAGGTCATCGCCAGGAGGAATTTTAAAATGTTCCGGTGGACGGGCAGCAGCAGGAAGGCGATCACCGCCCCCATAAAGATGGGCCGCAGGATGCCCCCGATGGTGTTCAGGAAGCCCGTCACCTCCTTCATATGGAACAGCAGGAAAAACAGGCACAGGGAGGCCGAGATCACCGCAAAGGCGGTCAGCCCGATTGCCAGATAGGAATGCCGGTCCTCTCGCTTCATGGTGTATCCTGCCTTTCCTTACACATTCAGCTCGGTCTCTTTCCCCTCCAGCGCCCCGGCGTACCGCTCCAGCACGGGGGCGACACACTGGGACAGGAAGGCCTCAACCTGTTGGACGCAGCGGCCGGTGTAGGCGGCGGGGTCCAGGTGGGCGGACAGCTCCGCTTTTGTCATGCCGAAGGCGGGGTCGGCGGCCATCAGGTCGATGAGGTTGTTGGACAGGCCCAGCTCCTTCACGTTATGGCCCGCCTCCTGGGACAGCACCCGGATGCGCTCATGGAGCGCCTGCCGGTCCCCACCCCGCTTGACGGCGTCCATCATGATGTTCTCGCTGGCCATAAAGGACAGCTCCTCCAGCACGTGCTTCTCGATTACCTTGGGGTGGACTACCAGCCCGGAGGCCACGTTGGCCCAGATGTTCAGGATGGCGTCCACCGCCAGGAAGGCCTCGGGGACGCTGAGCCGCTTGTTGGCCGAGTCGTCCAGGGTGCGCTCAAACCACTGGGTGGCGGTGGTAATGGCCGGGTTGCCCACGTCCACGATGACATACCGGGCCAGAGAGCAGATGCGCTCACACCGCATGGGGTTGCGCTTGTAGGGCATGGCCGAGGAGCCAATCTGGTTTTTCTCAAAGGGCTCCTCCACCTCCTTCAGGTGGCACAGCAGCCGCAGGTCGGTGGCAAATTTGCTGGCGGACTGGGCCACCCCGGCCAGGGTGGACACCACGTTGTAGTCCAGCTTCCGGGAATAGGTCTGGCCGCTCACCGGGACCACGGCGTCAAAGCCCATTTCCCGGGCAATTTTCTCCTCCAGCAGGCGCACTTTTTCATGGTCCCCCTCGAACAGCTCCAGGAAGGAGGCCTGAGTGCCGGTGGTGCCCTTGGAGCCCAGGAGGGCCAGGGTGGAGATGCGGTGCTCGATCTCCTCCAGGTCCATAAGCAGCTCGTTCATCCACAGGGAGGCCCGCTTGCCCACAGTGACCAGCTGGGCGGCCTGGAAATGGGTGAAGCCCAATGTGGGCAGTGCCTTATATTCCTCCGCGAATTTGGCCAGATGGGCCAGCACCCGGACCACCTTGTCCCGAACCAGCTCCAGCCCCTCCCGCATGAGGATCACGTCGGTGTTGTCCCCCACGTAGCAGCTGGTGGCCCCCAGATGGATGATGGGCATGGCCTTGGGGCACAGCTCGCCGTAGGTGTGGACGTGGGCCATCACGTCATGGCGCAGCTTTTTCTCCCACTGGGCGGCCTTTTCATAGTCGATGTCGGTAAGGTGGGCCTCCAGCTCGTCCACCTGCTCCTGGGTGACGGGCAGGCCCAGCTCCATCTCCGCCCGGGCCAGCGCCACCCACAGCCGGCGCCAGGTGGAAAACTTTTTGTCGGGGGAAAAGATATACTGCATCTCGCCGCTGGCATAGCGGGAGGACAGAGGGCTTTCATAGCGATTGGTTGACATGATATCGACCTCATTTTTCTCATGATATAGGGGACGGTTTTCCCGTCCCCCATTATAGCCTATTTCTCCCCCGTTTGCCACATCATGGGGGAAATTTTCATGAAATTTTAAAATGACTCATCCCCGGCGTCTGCCACGCCCCCGTTGTCGCTGGGGTCCAGGAGGGTGTAGGTATCCCGGACGCAGAGCACCACATCGGGCTTAACCATCTGGATATAGTCGGTGAGAGACATCCCCTCATAGTGGCGCATGTCCAAGGAATACATCTTGTCAAAGCTGAGGTACAGCACGCACTCCATGGCGTTGGTGAAGCTGTCGCCGTAAATGAGGACGCTGGGCAGCTCCGGACGGTGGGTATCGATGAAGCTCTCGGTCAGGTCGCCGCCCATATAGAGGTTATAGGTCAGCTGGTCCCAGGGGTTGTAGGGCAGGGCGTATACACTGCTCCGGCTTTCCTCCCCGCCGTCGATCCGGGTGAAGGGCACCCACTCCCAGGGGTGGAGGACATACAGCGGCTCCTCCAGGTCGATCAGGCCCAGCAGCTTCCGCTCCCGGGAGCCCAGATAGGGGTTTGCCAGCGGCTGGATGTTTACGTCCTCGTCCCGGAGTATGGGGATATCCAGGCCGGTGCGCTCCACCACCTGCTCCAGCACCCGCTGATAGGCGAAAAACGCCCCGTACATGCTGTAGTGGTCGTCCCCGATGGAGCCGAACTTCTCCGGCCTCCCCTCCGCCCAGTAGTCGATGGACACATCCACAAAATTGACCCCCCGGGCCGCCAGCTCCCGGGTCAGACAGTCCACGCTCAGCTGGGAGATTTGCTCCCGGTTGTTGAGAAACCAGGGGTAGCGGTCCGGGTAGCAGGCGTACTGGCAGGGGACGTGGACATAGAAATAGTGCCCGCCGCAGCTGGAGACCAGGTCGCTGATCCCCTTCAGGTTGTCCGCCATAAAGACGGCCTGTTCGGCGATATCTGCCTCGTCCGTCTGCTCCGCCGGAAGGTAGGGCAGGAGAATCCCGTCCCCCACCACCACGTCGTTCACCACCGGGCGGCGGAGCGCCAGGTCCGCTTTGGTCTTTAATCTGAGCAGCGTGGTCCGCAGGGCGGCGTGGTCGGAGAGATAGGTCTCCAGCTGATTGACATAGCTCCCGTTCCCGTCCCCCTCCGGCGTATACTTCGGCATAGCGGCCAGCATACGGTTTTCAAAAAAGGAGTACTCCTCCGAGTTCCGAAGCAGCGTGGCGGCCATCCCTACGAATAGGAAGGCCAAAAAGCAGAAGCTGATAAACAGGTCGGAGGCGCGGCGCGTTTTCTTTGGTTTCATGGTCCCTCTCCTTGCCTTCTCTTCCCGCCTGGAGGGCGGGAACGGCCTTAAAACTGAAAATAGATAAATGGGTTAAAGCTGCCCGTAGCCAGCTTGGTATAGGACAGGCCCAGCAGCCCCAGGGCGGCGATCTTGGGGCCCCACTCCAGGGTCAGGGCGGGCAGGGGGCCCTCCCGCCGCTCCAGCGACCTCTGCGCCCACACCTTGACGGGGAGCGACGCCAGCACGCAGGCGATCCACTCCGGCCAGTACTCCAGCAGATAGTACACCGCCTGCCCGTCGGGCCGTCCGCCCAGGCCCACCATGGACCGGAAATAGCTCAGGCCATAGCCGATGCCGCTGGAGCGGAACATGACCATGCTGAACACCACCAGCACGATGGTGTACAGGTGCTGAACCGGTCCGGGCAGGCGGGACAGGCCCCTGCCCCAGCAGTATTTCTCCCCCGCCAGCAGGACCAGCATCATTCCGCCCCAGGCCACATAGGTCCAGGCCGCCCCGTGCCACAGGCCGGTTAACAGCCACACCACCGCCATATTGCGGACATTACGCCCCACCGAGCACCGGCTCCCCCCCAGGGGGATGTATACATAGTCCCGGAACCAGGAGGCAAGGGAGATGTGCCACCGCCGCCAGAACTCGGCGATGGATTTGGAGATATAAGGGTAGTTGAAATTCTCCAAAAAATGGAAGCCAAACATCCGGCCCAGGCCGATGGCCATATCGGAGTAGGCGGAGAAGTCAAAATAGATCTGGAAGGTATAGGCCGCCGCCCCGATCCAGGCAAGGGACAGGGCCATGGTCTCCGGGGACTGGGCGAATACCCCGTCGGCAATCTCCCCCATAGCGTTGGCCAGCAGCATCTTCTTCCCCAGGCCGAACAAAAAACGGACCACGCCCTGGGAAAACTCCTCCAGCGACTCGTTCCGTTGGACGATCTCCTCCTCCACCGTGGTGTACCGGACGATGGGCCCGGCCACCAGCTGGGGGAAGAGGGCCACATACAGGGCCACGTACAGGGGATTTTTCTGGCACCGGGCGTCCCCCCGGTAGACATCGATGACGTAGCTCAGCCCTTGGAAGGTGAAGAAGGAGATGCCGATGGGCAGGACGATCTGGGGTACCTCCACAGGCAGACCCAGCGCCGCCAGGTTCTCCGCCGCGAAGCCGGCGTATTTGAACCAGCCAAGCAGTCCCAGCCCCAGCGCCGCCGCCCCCCACAGCCCCAGCTTCCGCAGGGCGGGGCGCTCCGACGCGGCCAGCAAGCCCCCAAAATAGTTAATCAGAATGGAGGCCAGGAGCAAAGGCAGATAGTCCGCCCCGCCGCAGCGGTAAAAGAACAGACTGAACACCAACAGCACGCAGTTGCGCAGCCAGCGCCACCGGCGCGGAACGATGAAATAGCAGACATACAGGGCGGTTAGAAAGAACAGCAAAAAAATCAAACTGCTGAATACCATGACCGGTCCTCTTTCTCTCAAAATAGAAGAAGCGGCGCCGTTGAGACGCCGCTCCTGTATATTATACCTAAACAGAACCAGTTTGTCCAGTTTTTAGACGATTATTTATAATCTTTCCCGAATCAGCCCGCCCATTTTCAGGGTCCCAACCACTTCCTCGCCGGGCTTGGCGATGTCGGCGGTGCGCCAGCCCTCGTTGAGAACGGCGTCCACCGCCGTCTCGATGGCCTTAGCCTCGGCGGGCAGGTCGAAGGAGTAGCGGAACATCATAGCCACCGACAGGATGGTGGCGATGGGGTTGGCCTTGTCCTGGCCGGCGATGTCGGGGGCGGAGCCGTGGATGGGCTCATACAGCCCAGGGGCGGTGTCGCCGATGGAGGCGGAGGGCAGCAGCCCGATGGAGCCGGTAATCATGGACGCCTCGTCAGACAGAATGTCGCCGAACATGTTCTCGGTGACCACCACGTCAAACTGTCCCGGGTCCCTCACCAGCTGCATGGCGGCGTTGTCCACCAGCACGTCCTCATACTGGACGTCTGGGTACTCCTCCGCCAGCCGGTGCATCACCTGCCGCCACAGGCGGGAGGTCTCCAGCACGTTGGCCTTGTCCACGCTGGCCAGCTTCCTGCCCCGCAGGCGGGCCAGCTCAAAGCCCCGGCGGCCGATGCGCTCGATCTCCTTCTCGGAGTAGGCCATCAGGTCGCTGGCCTCCTCCCCCCGGTCCTCGGTCTGATAGCGGTTCTTCTTGCCGAAGTACACCCCGCCGGTCAGCTCCCGGACGATCATCAGGTCGATGTTTTTGTCGTTTTTCAGGGGACAGGCATCGGCCAGGGCGGGCTGAAGGGCGGCGGGGCGGAGGTTGGCGTACAGCCCCAGGTCCTTGCGGATGGACAGCAGGGCGGTCTCGGGCCGCTTGTCCGGGTCGGTAGAGTGGCCCCACTTGGGTCCGCCCACCGCCCCCAGCAGGACAGCGTCACACTCCTTGCACTTTTCAGCGGTGCCCTCGGGATAGCTCTTGCCCACCGCGTCGATGGCGCAGCCGCCCATGAGGATATCCACATACTCAAATTTATGGCCGAATTTCTCGCCGATGGCGTCCATCACCTTGACGGCCTCCCCCACTACCTCGGGGCCGATGCCGTCGCCCTTGATGAGAGCAATTTTATAATTCATGCTGTTCACTCCTTATTTTTACTCCGGCCAGACCTGGCGGCACTTCTCAAACTCCGCGCCTGACTCCTCAGAAATCAGCACCTGGGCGGACCGTGACAGGTCATTTTCACAAAACTGCTCCGTTTTCAGCAGCTCCACGATCTTGGGCCACCAGCCCTCCGCGTCCTCGGTCTCCAGCCAGACCGCCAGGATGTGCCCCTCCTCGTCCACATAGTCATAGCCGTCGTCCGATACAGCCCCCTCCGACCACTCCTCGATGCGGTCAGGCAGGAGGTAGCGGATATCCAAATCGGGATTTTCCATCTTCCGGGAATCCATGCTGATGACGATGGCCGACATTACTTCGCCACCCCCCGCTCCTTCAGGGAGTTGAGCAGTCCGCCGCTCTGGATGATGCCGTCGATAAACTCCGGGAAGGGCGCGGCCTGGTAGGTCTTGCCGGTGGTGGTGTCGGTGATGGTGCCGCTGGCGAAATCCACCTCCACCTGGTCTCCGGCCTGGATCTCCTCCGCCGCCTGGGGGCACTCCACGATGGGGAAGCCGATGTTGATGGCGTTGCGGTAGAAGATGCGGGCAAAGGAGGGGGCGATCACGCACTTCACCCCGCAGGATTTGATGGCCAGGGGGGCGTGCTCCCGGCTGGAGCCGCAGCCGAAGTTGGGCCCGGCCACAATGATGTCCCCCGCCTCCACGGTGGAGGCAAAGTCTGCGTCGATGTCCTCCATGCAGTGGCTGGCCAGAGCCGCCGGGGAGGGGTCGTTCAGGTGCCGCGCCGGGATAATCACGTCGGTGTCCACATTGGCGCCGTATTTGTAAACTTTCATGGTATTCGCTCCTTTCTCTTACGCTCTGGGGTCGGCCACGCAGCCGGCAATGGCGGAAGCGGCGGCCACGGCGGGGGAGGCCAGGATGATCTCGGAGGTGGTGTGTCCCATGCGGCCCACAAAGTTCCGGTTGGTGGTGGAGACAGTGCGCTCCCCCTCGGCCATCACGCCCATGTGTCCCCCCAGGCAGGGGCCGCAGGTGGGGGTGGATACCGCCGCGCCCGCCTCGATAAAGGTCTGGATGAGACCCTCCTCCATAGCCTGGAGGGTAATAGCCTGGGTGGCGGGAATGACTACGCAGCGCACGTTATCCGCCACCTTTTTCCCCTTCATAATGGCGGCGGCGATGCGCAGGTCGCCGATGCGGCCGTTGGTGCAGGAGCCGATCACCACCTGATTGATGGGGGTGCCGGCCACCTCGGACACCACCTTGGTATTCTCGGGCAGATGGGGCAGGGCCACGGTGGGCTCCAGCTTGTCCAGGTCGATGACCACCTCCCGGTCGTAGACGGCGTCCGGGTCGGCGGCGAAGGCCTCGCAGGGGCGGGACACCCGGCCATTGATGTACTCCATGGTCCTTTCGTCCACGGGGAAAATGCCGTTTTTGCCCCCGGCCTCGATGGCCATGTTGGAGATGGTAAACCGGTCGTCCATAGTCAGGGAGCTAACCCCCTCCCCGGCGAACTCCAGAGACTGGTAAAGGGCCCCGTCCACGCCGATCTCGCCGATGAGATGGAGGATTACGTCCTTGCCGGACACATGGGGCTGGAGCTTGCCTTTCAGCGTAACCTTTATGGCGGAGGGCACCTTGAACCACAGCAGGCCGGTGGCCATACCGGCGGCCATATCGGTGGAGCCCACGCCGGTGGAGAAGGCCCCCAGAGCGCCGTAGGTACAGGTATGGGAGTCGGCCCCGATGATGACCTCGCCGGGGGCGGTCAGCCCCTTCTCGGGCAGGAGGGCGTGCTCCACCCCCATCTGGCCCACATCGAAGAAGTTGGTGATCTGGTGCTTGTGGGCAAACTCCCGGGCCTGCTTGCACAGCTGGGCGGACTTGATATCCTTGCAGGGGGTGTAGTGGTCCAGGACGATGGCGATCTTGTCCTTGTCAAAGACCTGGGTAAAGCCCGCCTTCTCAAACTCGGTGATGGCGACAGGGGTGGTGATGTCGTTGCCCAGCACCAGGTCCAGCCTGGCCTCGATGAGCTGTCCGGCCTCCACCTTGTCCACTCCGGCGTGCCTTGCTAAAATCTTCTGCGTCATTGTCATTCCCATAGGGTAAATTACCTCCTTAGCGATTTGTTGAGGGAATTTTACCACAGGGCTTTCTGAAAGAATGTAAAATATGATACAATTGCAGATAATCTTTTGACAACATCTCTGACCTATGGTACAATAAATTATAAAATGAAAGGAGGCCGACCATATGCTGTCTGAAAAAGAGATCTTAATGATTCAAAAGGCCACTATGTTTGATTTCAAACAGATTTTGGAGGCCAACCCCGACAAAACATACACAGTTGAGGAATTAAAGCATCTCATTGACACGTATATCGCCGGAGCAGGCCAATAATAGCAGGGACGGGTAAACCCCGTCCCTTTTTACAGGCTGACCGTCTCCCCCCCTCTCACCTGGGACAGGTTTTATCAGGAAGGAGCGCAAATATGAACCATGAGCTTGACTTCCCCGCCGGGATCTGGGAGGCCTTTGCCAAATCCCGGCCCCCTGTGCGGTGCTCCCCCGGATATCTGATCTATTTGCAGGACACCGAGGCCACCTGCTTCTACTTTTTGAAATCGGGCAAGGTAAAGAGCTTCATCCAGTCTGAGGACGGGGCGGAGCGGGTCTTGAACGTCTACACCGCCGGGAACCTCTTTGGGGAGGCCTCCTTTTTCGACGAGCTGCCCCGGTTGTCCTCGGCGGTGGCGCTTACTCCCTGTGAGATCGTCCCCATCGACCGGGAGCTGGTGGCCCAGGAGTTCGCCCGGGACCCGGAGCTGGCCCTGGCTATGATGAAGTACCTGGCCCGGACGGTGCGTCTGCTGTCGGGGCAGGTGGACCAGATGGCCTTCCGGCCCGCCCGGTGGCGGGTGGCCAACTACCTGCTCACCCTGGCCGGCCGGGACGGAGTGGCCGCCTGCACCCAGGAGGACATCGCCGCCGCCGTATCCGTCAGCCGGGTGACGGTGAGCCGGGTGCTGGGCGGCTTCGCCCAGCGGGGCTGGGTGGAGCTGGGCTACCGGACCATCCGCTTGAAGGAGCCGAAGGCACTGTTGGATCTGTCCTGACGGATCACTCCAGCCCTGTGGTGGAGAAGCCGTAGCTGTTCAGGATCTCCAGCGCCTTCCGGGCGCAGTCGCGGATCAGCTGGGGGCAGGTCCGGGGGATGTTGTCCCGGTCCCCCTGGATGATGTCGCCGCAGTCGGGACTGCCATAGCGCTCCTCGAACCAGGCCAGGAGCTCGGACACCATCACCGCCAGGTCCGGGTCGGCCTCCTCCTCCGGGGTGCCCCGCCCGGCGAACAGGCTGAGCATGCACACGCCCCCGGTGAGGGCCCCGCAGTTATGGCCGCAGCCCCCCAGCCCCCCGGCCAGGCCGCTCATGGCCTTGACCAGATTGGGCTCCTCCAGCTCCAGGGCCTCCATGCCCACCTTCATCATGATCTGGGAGCAGTGGAACTTCTGCTCCAGAAGGGCGCTGATTTTATCCTCCAGCATAGTACAAGCCTCCTTGTGTTTCCTCATTGAGGAAAATTACCTGTATTATATGGACAACTGTCCCTTCTGTCAATGAAATTTTTTTGTATTTTACAAAAATACCCCTGTTTTTGTGCAAAATGAATGAAACTATTTTCCCATTTTTGTTATTGACGGGAGGAAAATTTTCATCTATAATAGGGGCCGAAGCAAAGCATGAGAGCCTGAACTATATCATTAAGGAGGACTGCGCTATGAATCTGAGAAAAATGTGGCTGAACATCAACGGTGTGGACCGTGTATTCACCTGCGATCCCGAGGCCGACTCCCTGGCTGATGTTCTGCGCCGCATCGGTCTGACCGGTACTAAGGTGGGCTGCGGCACCGGCGTGTGCGGCTCCTGCTCCGTCGTTCTGAACGGCGAGTTGGTCCGCTCCTGCACCCGGAAGATCCGCGCCATCAAAGAGTACAGCACCGTTATCACCATCGAGGGCATCGGCACGCCCCAGCACCCCCACCCCATCCAGATCGCCTGGATGAACTGCGGCGCGGTGCAGTGCGGCTTCTGTACCCCCGGTTTCATCGTCTCTACTTACGCCCTGCTGATGAACAACCCCAACCCCACCCGTCAGGAGGCCCGGGAGTGGTTCACCAAGCACCGCAACGTGTGCCGCTGCACCGGCTATAAGCAGATCATCGACGCCGTGATGGCCGCCGCCAAGGTCATGCGGGGCGAGGCGTCCATTGAGGACATCACCGTCAAGAACCCCGACAACGGCGAGTACTATGGCAAGCCCCTGGTCCGGCCCACCGCCATGGCCAAGGTCTGCGGCCTGTACGACTATGGCGACGACCAGGAGCTGTCCTTCCCCGAGAACACCCTCTACGGCGCTGTCGTTCAGCCTCGGGTGACCCACCACGCCAAGATTCTGGCTATCCACACCGAGGAGGCCGAGAAGATGCCCGGCGTGTACAAGGTGGTCACCGCTGAGGCCCTCAAGGCCGCCGGCGGCACCAACGTCCTGGCCGAGGGTCAGTTCCATGAGCGCTCCACCGTGCTGGAGTCCTCCCGCCGGGTGCTGTGCGACGAGAAGATTTTCCGCTATGGCGACGTAATCGCCGTGGTCTGCGCCGATACCCGGGCCCACGCCAAGGCCGCCGCCGCCAAGGTCACCATGGACATCGAGCAGCTGCCCGAGTCCCTGAGCTACCTGGAGGCCGTCATGCCCGACGCCGCCCGGGTCCATGAGGACACCCCCAACATCTACTGCGAGCAGCCCCTGCTCAAGGGCGTGGGCCTGGAGGACGCCGAGAAGGTCCGCGAGATGATCGACGGCGCGCCCAATGTGGTGGAGGGCTCCTTCTACTCCACCCGTCAGCCCCATATGTCCATCGAGGGCGACATCATTCAGAGCTACTTTGACGAGGACGGCTTCCTCACCTTCCAGTGCAAGAGCCAGGGCGTCTACTCCTCCATCAGCCGCATCGGCGGCAGTCTGGGCGTTCCCACCAGCAAGATCCGCGTGCTGATGAACCCCACCGGCGCCAGCTTCGGCTGGTCCACCAACGCCAGCGACCTGGCCCTGTGCGGCGCCTGCACCGTGGCCACCGGCATGCCCGTCTCCCTGTCCATGACCTATGAGGAGCATCAGCACTTCTCCGGCAAGCGGGCCCCCGCCTACTCCAACGGCCGGCTGGCCTGCGACAATGACGGCAAGATCATCGCCGCCGAGTATGACTTTGGCGTGGACCACGGCGCTTACTCCTGGGGCGGCGACGACCTGATCACCAAGGTGGTCCGTCACGTCTACTTCCCCTATAACGTGCCCCATGTGGCCGCCCTGGGCCGCATCGCCAACACCAACCACAATTTCGCCACCGCCTACCGCTCCTATGGCTCCCCCCAGGCCTACACCCACTCCGAGTCCATGATGGACCTGATGGCCGAGAAGCTGGGGCTGGACCCCTTCGAGATCCGCTGGCGCAACATCGCCCGGGAGGGTGACACCACCACCGCCAGCTATGACTACCCCCAGTATCCCATGGAGGAGATCATGAAGCGAGCCAAGCCCGTCTATGAGGAGATGGTGGCCCACGCCAAGGAGACCTCCACCCCCGACAAGCTGCGGGCCGTGGGCGTGGCCTGGGGCGGCTTCAACGTCACCGAGGGCGCTACCGACGAGGCCTCCGCCGACCTGGAGCTCAACCCGGACGGCACCATCACCAAGTACGACACCTATCAGGAGCTGGGCCAGGGCGGCGACATCGGCTCCCTGATGCTCACCCTGGAGGCCCTCAAGCCCCTGGGCATCAAGCCCGAGCAGGTCCGGCTGGTTCAGAACGACACCAAGCTGTGCCCCGACTCCGGCATGTCCGGCGCCAGCCGTACCCACTTCATGAGCGGCAACGCCACCATCGACGCGGCCAACAAGCTGCTGGCCGCCATGCGCAAGGCCGACGGCACCTACCGCACCTATGACGAGATGGTGGCCGAGAACATCCCCACCCGCTACCGCGGCACCTACTCCTGCACCACCGCCGCTCCCCGGGGTACCAAGCTGTGCCGCATGGACCCCAACACCGGCGTGGGCAACCCCAACCCCTCTTACACCTACTGCTTCAACATCGCCGAGGTAGAGGTGGACGCCAAGACCGGCAAGGCCAGCTGCATCCGCTTCGCCTGCGTCACCGACGTGGGCAAGCCGGGCAACATCGCGGCTGTTCTGGGTCAGGCCTACGGCGGCATCTCCCACTCCATCGGCTTCGCCCTGTCTGAGAACTACGACGATGTGAAGATTCACGGCAATATCGCCCGCTCCGGCGTGCCCTACTGCACCGACACCCCCGACGACATCGACGTGATCCTCTATGAGCGGCCCGACGAGATCGGCCCCTTCGGCTCCTCCGGCTCCTCCGAGGCCTTCCAGGCCTCCGGCCACGTGGCCGTCCTTAACGGCATCAAGCGGGCCTGCGGCGTGCGGATCTATGAGCTGCCCGCCTCCCCCGACAAGATCAAGGCCGGCATGGATGCCATCGCCGCCGGGGAAGAGCCCTTCAAGCCCGAGAAATACTTCCTGGGCGACGACATGTATGAGCGTCTGGCCGACATCAAGGAGCACCCCGTCACCTTCGGCGGCGACAGCTTCTACGCGCCTCTGGACGACAAGAACGCCGCCAAGCCCTTCTAATTCCGCTCTCTCTTCTTCCATCCCCTCTTTCCTGCACATTGATTCCGGCAGGGCGCGCCGCCCGGCGCGCCCTGCCCCCCTTAACTCGGGAGGTTTTCCTATGAACGATTTCCGCGCCCAGCTGGCGGAGCGGTGTATGCAGAACGACCCGCCGCCCTGCGCCTCGGTCTGCCCCTTCGGCCTGGACATCCGGGCCTTCGCCGGACACATGAAGCGGGGGGCCTTCAGCGCGGCCTTCCGGCTGTATCGAGACGCGGTGGCCTTCCCCGGGATCGTCAGCCGGCTGTGCGATCAGCCCTGCGGCGGGGCCTGCGTATTCTCCGGGCGAAACGGGGCCATCGCCCTGCGGGACCTGGAGGCGGCGGCCATCGCCCACGCCCCCAACATCAACCCCAACCGGTACAGCCTGCCCAAGCGGCCCAAGCGGATCGCGGTTATCGGCGCGGGCCCGAGCGGGCTGGCCTGCGCTCTGCGGCTGGCCTCTAAAAAGTATGAGGTCGTTATCTTCGAGCAAGAAGAACGTATGGGCGGTTCCCTCTGGAGCCTCCTTCCGGAAGAGGTTTTCATGCCCGAGCTGGAACGGCAGTTCATGTTTGAACAGGCGGTGTTCCGCTTTTCCTCCCCTGTCTCCAGCCTGGCTCAGATTGATGCTGACGCCGTCTATGTGGCCACCGGAGCCCAGGGGGACCGCTTTGGCCTGGAGCTGTCCGGCGGAGGGGCATGCGCTTCCGGAGCAGACGGTCTCTTCCTGGGAGGGGAGCTGACGGGCGGGACCGTTATGGAGGCCATTGCCGACGGCCTGCTGGCCGCGAAAGCCATCGAGCGGTATCTGAAGATCGGCTCCATGAACGAGCCCCTCCGGGACTGGTCCACCCGCTTCCACCCCGACCCCAGCCTCCTGCCCTACACGCCCCCCGCCCCTCGGACGGGGGAGGGCGTTCTAACCAAGGAGGAGGCTGCGGCCGAGGCGGGCCGGTGCCAGCAATGCCAGTGTGACGCCTGCGTCAAGTACTGCGACCTGATGCGGAGCTACCGCAAGTATCCCAAGCGGGTGGAGGAGGAGGTGGCCACCACCATCGAGCCGGTTAGCCTGTCCCGAAAGGCCCGGCTGGCCACCCGGCTCATCGCCACCTGCAACCACTGCGGCCTGTGCAAACAGGTCTGCCCCGTCTCTCTTGACACCGGGGCCTATCTCCTGGACAGCCACCGGCGGATGGTGGAGGAGAAGGCCATGCCCTGGGCCTATCATGAGTTCTGGCTGCGGGATATGGAGTTCTCCACGGGAGACGCCTCCCTGGTGATCAACGCCGCCAAGGGCGGCAGGCCCAAATACCTGTTTTTCCCCGGCTGCCGTCTGGGCGGCTCCGACCCCCAGCTGGTGCTGGACGGTTTTCAGGTCCTTTTGGAGCGGGAGCCGGAGTCGGCCCTGTTCCTGTCCTGCTGCGGCGCTCCGGCGGAGTGGGCCGGGGAGGAGGCGCTTCACCAGCGGACCGTCCAGTACTTCGCCCAGGTCTGGGAGAGCCTGAGCAGGCCCCAGGTGGTCTTTGCCTGTCTCAACTGCCGTCAGGAGCTGGCCCGCCATCTGCCCCAGGCGGAGGGAATTTCCCTGTATGAGCTGCTGGACCGCTGGGACCTGCCCGCCGTCCAGCTGGGCGGAGGACAGGCCGCCGCCGTCTTTGACCCCTGCCCCAGCCGGGACTTCCCGGAGGCTCGGGAGGCGGCGCGCTCCCTGGCCCGAAAGGCGGGCTTCCGACTGGAACCCCTCCCCCTGGAAGGGGAGCATGCCCAGTGCTGCGGCTGGGGGGGACAGGTGGAGATCGCCAATCCCAAATACGCCGAGGGGGTGACCCAGAACCGGATCGAGGCCAGCCCCCTGCCCTATCTGGTCTACTGCGCCAACTGCCGGGATGTGTTCCGCCGCCGGGATAAGGCCGCGGCCCACCTCCTGCGGGCCATTCTCCCCGGAGGGGAAGCGGGCGGACTGTGGGACGGCTCCGTCCCCACCGCCACCCAGAGCCGGGACAACCGGCGCTGGCTGAAGCACCAGCTTTTACTGCAATACAAGCCGGAGGAGGCGCGTTTGATGGACACTCCCCAGACAGGGGCCCCCCTGCTCATCGCCCCGGAGCTGTTGGAAAAAATGAATCTCAGCTATCTGCTCCGGGAGGACGTGGAGCTGGTGGTGGAGAGCTGTGAGCGGACCGGGAAGTATCTGGTCAACGAGGAGACGGGCACCCGCCTGGGCCACGCCATGACCGGACGTCTGACCGTCTGGGCGGAGTACCGCAATTTGGAAAACTGCCGGGAGCTAGTGAACGTATACGCCCACCGGATGCAGATTATGGAGGGAATGGGAAATGTCTGACCGGCCGCTGATTTGCAGCACCTGCCGCTGTCCTCTGGAGGAGAAGCGGGTGGATTTTGAATATCTGGGACACACTTTTTTTGCCGACGCCCCCCGCTGCCCGGTCTGCGGCCAGGTCTATCTCTCCGAGGAGCTGGTGAAGGGCCGGGTGGCCGAGGTGGAAATGCAGCTGGAAGATAAATAGGAGGCGGGACACCATGAACGATCACAGAGAAGTACCGGAGCTCCTGGGCTCCACACTCCGGGACCTGCGGCTCCAGCACGGCCTGACTCTGCGGGACATGGCGGACAAGACCGGCCTGTCCACCGGCTTTCTCAGCAAGGTGGAGCGGGGGTTCAGTCAGCCCTCCATCAACAATTTACACAAGATCTGCTATGTTCTTCACATCGCCATCGACGACCTGGCCACCCCTCAGCGGGACAGCCAGCGCCCCGAACACCCCCACCCCGCCGCTCCCGGCTCGCCACTGATTAAGAAGGGACAGCGCTCCCTCATCTACAGCGTGAACCACATGGTAAAGCTGGAGTCCATCTTCTCCGCCAGCTCCAGCTATAAGTTGGATGTGCTGACCCTGACGGGGGGCAAGGTGGAGTACGCCTCCAAGCACCGCTATGAGGAGGTGGGCATCGTCTCTCAGGGGCGGATGGAGATTCAGTTTGAAACCGGCCAGACCTACCTGATGGACGAGGGCGATGTGCTCCAGATTCCGGCGGACACCGAGCACACGGTGCGCAACCTGTCCGAGAGCCCCTGCGTCAGCTTCTGGTTCAAGCTGATGGACCAGGGGGACGACGGCGAGCTATGAAGCCTTCTGTGTTGGAGCCCTGGATCAGCCGGGAGACGGGCTGTGACAGCCGGGAGGCGCTGGACCGCTGGCAGCTGGAGCGCCTGCGTGAGGCCGTCGCCCACGCCAAAGCCAACAGCCTCTTCTATCGGGAGCATCTGAGAGAGGTCCAGCCGGAGGACATCGTCAGCCGGGACAGCCTGGCCCGCATCCCCTTCACCACGGCGGACCAGCTTCGGGCCGGTCCCCAGCTCTGGCTGTGCTGCGGGGCCGCCCAGGTGGAGCGGATTGTCACCCTCAAGACCTCGGGCACCACCAGCGCCCCCAAGCGGGTCTTTTTCCGCCGGGAGGACCAGGAGCGGACGGTGGACTTCTTCGCCCACGGCATGGGGGAGCTGGTCTGTCCCGGGGACCGGGTACTCATCCTCATGCCCGGCAGGCAGCCGGGGAGCGTGGGCGACCTGCTGGAGCGGGGGCTGGCCCGGGCCGGCGTTCAGGCGGTCCAGGGCGGGCCGGTGGCCGATATCGCCGCCTGCTATGACCTGCTCCGCGCCTCCCGCTGTACCTGCGCCGTCGGCATCCCCACCCAGGTGCTGGGGCTGGCGGAGTACGGGGCCCTGCTGCCCCCCCCGGAGCGGGTCCGGCTGAAATCGGTGCTGCTCAGCGCCGACGCCGCCCACCCCGCCCTCAAGCGCCGGGTGGGGACGCTGATGGACTGTGAGGTCTTTGACCACTTCGGCATGACCGAGATGGGCTTCGGCGTGGCGGTGGAGTGCTCCGCCCACCAGGGCTGTCACATCCGGGAGAACCATATTCTGGTGGAGGTGGTGGACCCGGAGACGGGGGCCCCCCTCCCAGACGGCCAGACGGGGGAGCTGGTCTTTACCACCCTGGGCCGGCGGGCCATGCCCTTTCTCCGCTACCGGACGGGGGACATGGGACTGCTTCCGGCGGGTCCCTGTCCCTGCGGGAGCTTCATCCGGCGGCTGGTCCCCCGGGGCGGACGGCTCCGGGACCGGGGCCGTCTGTGGGCACTGGACGGCGTCCTGCTGGACTGCCCGGGGGTGGTGGACTACGCTCTGGAGGAGGACGGCTTCTCCCTCACCCTGCTTGGGGTCAGGCCCCCGGAGCTTGAGGAGGCCCGCCGCCGCTTAAAGCGGGCGGGGATCGAGCCGGTCTCCCTCACAGCCCAGACCATCACCGGCTTTTCCGGCACCGGGATGCAGAAACGAACCCTGAGCGAGAGGAGCGATTGAGATGCACAGAACCACAAGCGTCTGTCCCGTCTGCCTGAAGCCCATCCCGGCGGTACGGGTGGAACGGGACGGGCGGTATGTTCAGGAAAAGACCTGCCCGGAGCACGGGGATTTCTCTACCCTGGTCTGGCAGGGCAGCGAGGCCCTGGAGGACTGGACCGGCCCCCGGGAGGAGACCGGGGCGGAGGACGGCCTGGGCTGTCCCCAGGACTGCGGCCTGTGCGGGAACCACCTGCGGACCACCTGCTGCGCCCTGCTGGAGGTGACCGGCCGGTGTAATCTCCACTGCCGCTTCTGCTTCGCTGACGGCGCCCAGACTCAGGACCCGCCTCTGGAGCGGGTGAAGGGCTGGATTGACGATATCGCCCGTCAGACCGGCGGGGCCCTGCTCCAGCTCAGCGGAGGGGAGCCCACCCTGCGGGACGATCTGCCCGAGATCATCGCCTGTGCCAAGCGGGCCGGGTGCCGCTATGTCCAGCTGAACACCAACGGCCTGCGGCTGGCGGAGGAGCCGGACTACCTCCGCGCCCTGGTCCAGTCGGGGCTGGATATCGTCTTTTTGCAGTTTGACGGGGTGGACGACGAGATCTACCGCACCCTCCGGGGCCGGGCGCTGCTGAAGGACAAGGGGGCGGCCATTCTGGCCTGCGCCGGGGAGAACGTGGGCGTCGTGCTGGTGCCCACCCTGGTGCCCGGGGTCAACACCCATCAGATTGGCGATATCCTCCGCTTCGGTCTGGCCTGGAGCCCCACCGTCCGGGGGGTCCATTTCCAGCCGGTGAGCTACTTCGGTCGGGTGCCTCAGCTGCCGGAGGACGGACAGCGGTACACCATGGGCCAGCTGCTGGACGATATCGTGGAGCAGACCGGCGGGCTGTTCCCCCGGGAGAGCCTGGTGCCCTCCTCCTGCGACCACCCCCTCTGCGGGCTCCACGGGGACTACATCGCCCTGCCCAAGGGGGAGGTCTACCCCCTGTCCAACCGGAACCGCCCCCCCGCCCCCTGCTGCTGTGCCCCTGACCCGGCCCAGCAGAACCGGGAGTACATCGGCTCCCGCTGGAGCGGGCCGGAGGAGGGCTGCTGCTGTACTCCGGAGGCGGACATTCACTCCCTGGACGGGTTTTTGCAGTGGAAGCAGGCCCGGGGCTTCACCATCACCTCCATGAACTTCCAGGACGCGGGCAATCTGGACGTAGAGCGCCTGCGCCAGTGCAGCCTTCACGTCTACCGGGACGGGAAGCTGATTCCCTTCTGCGCGGCGTATCTCTCGCCGCTGGCGCTGTGAGCGGCTGGTGGTCCCCCCTCTTCCGGGACTGTGGGGAGGGGGAGAAGCCGGGGGGGCTGGCCCTGACCCGGCGGGCGGCGGAGTACTGCTCCTTCGGCCCGGACAGCCGCCTACTGGACGTGGCCGCCGGAGCCGGCGAGACGGCCCGCTATCTGCGCCGGACCCTGGGGTGCCAGGTTTCCGGCCTGGACAGCGACCCGTCCCGTACATGCCCCGAGGTGCGCCCGGGCCAGGCCCAGGCCCTGCCCTTCCCCGGCGGAACCTTCGACGGCGTGCTTATTGAGTGCGCCCTGTCCCAGATGGAACAGCCGGAGGCCGTTCTGAGTGAATGCGCCCGGGTCCTGCGCCCGGGGGGCTGGCTGGTGCTGTCCGACCTGTACGCCCGGAGGGGCCGCCCCGCTCAGACCCCGCTGGGCCGTCTGGACAGCCGGGAGAGCCTGGAAAACCGCCTGCTCCAGTCCGGGCTGGCCCCCGCCCTTTTTGAGGACCACACCGCTGCCCTCACCGCCCTGTGGGCCGGAGCGCTCATGTCGGGGGAGGGGTGCGCCCTGTCCCAGGCCCTGAGGGGCCCGGACTGGCCGGAGGGAGTCAAGACCGGCTATTACCTGTGTACCGCACAGAAGGGGGAAGCCTGATGCGCACCTTATATCTCATCCGCCACGGACAGCCCCTGACGGACCAGTGCCGCACCTGCAGCTATGCCCAGGACGTGCCCCTGTCCCCGGAGGGGCGGCGTCAGGCGGAGGCCCTGGCGCTCTGGGTCCGGGACAAGGAAATTCAGGCGGTATACTCCAGCCCTCTGCTGCGGTGCCGTCAGACCGCCGATATTCTCGCCGGAGAATATACGCCGGTCTATTTGGAGGACGATCTCCGGGAGGTGGACACCGGGGCGTGGACCGGGCTGGCCTTTGATGAGATCAAGGCCCGCTGGCCCGCCGAGTACGGGCGGCGGGGCCGGGAGCTGGGGACCTATCCCCCGCCCGGGGGCGAGAGCTTCCAACAGGCGGGAGCCCGGATGGAGCAAACCGCAGCCCGCCTGCTGGCCCAGTCTCAGGGGAATCTTGTGGTGGTGGCCCACGGCGGGATTAACCGGGGCTGGCTGTGCCGCCTGCTTGGCCGGTCCCCCAACCAGGTGATGACCCTGCCCCAGCCCTGGGGCGGGCTTACTGAGGTACACGTGGACGGGGACCGCCTCACGGCGGAGCGTCTGGGGGTGCGGCCCTCCCCCTGGCCCAGCCGGGAGGAGATCGAGGCCCTCTGGGAAACATACAGCACCCCCGCTCCCGTCCGGACCCACTGTGAGGCGGTGGCCCTGCGGGCCGGGGAATTGGCCGGACAGACCGGCCTGACCTTGAACCTGGGGCTTCTGAACGCCGCCTGTCTGCTCCACGACCTGGCGCGGGATTGGCCCGACCACGCCCGCGCCTGCGGCGAGCTCCTGACCAAGGAGGGGTATCCGGAGCTGGGGGCGGTGATTGCGGTCCACCATGACCTGCCCCAGGACGCCGGAATGGAGGCCGGCCTGCTCTATCTGGCGGACAAGCTGGTCCAGGGGGACCGGCCGGTCACCCTGGAGGAGCGCTTTCAGGCCAAGCGGGCCTTTTGCGGAATGCCGGAGGCCCTGGCGGCCTGGGAGCGGCGGTACCGGCGGGCCCGCCAGGTGGCGGAGCGGCTGGGACTTGATGTATAAGGAGGAGGAGCGGTATGGCACAGTTGGCGGGCCTGATTCTGGCCGCGGGAGTGTCCTCCCGGATGGGGGCCTTCAAGCCCATGCTGACGGTGGACGGACAGACCATGGTCCGCCGGGTGGCGGACATGATGCGCCGGGCGGGGGCCGACCCCATCGCCGTTGTCACCGGCTATCACAGTCAGGCGCTGGAGCGCCACCTGACCGGCGTTCTCTTCATTCGGAATGAGCGCTACTATGGGACCCAGATGCTGGACTCCCTCCTGCTGGGGCTGGAGGGCCTGCCGGAGGATGTCCGGCGGGTGCTGGTCTCCCCCGCCGATATCCCCCTGGTGGAGCAGCAGACGGTGGACGCCCTGCTGGCGGCTGAGGGGGACTTCGTCCGCCCCCTGTTTCAGGGAACCCCCGGCCATCCGGTGGTGCTGTCCCGCTCCCTCCTCCCGGCCCTGCGGTCCTACGGCGGTGAGGGCGGCTTGAAGGGAGCCGTGGGGGCGCTGGGCATCCCGGTCACCGACGTGGCCGTGGACGACCGGGGCACCGCCCTGGACAGCGACACCCGGGACGAGTACGCCGCCCTGTTAAAATACCGCCGCCAGCAGACCAACCGGCCCCAGCCCCTCCAGCTGGACCTGCACCTGGGGCTCCAGGCGGAGACCGGCTTCTTCACTCCCCGGTGCGCCCAGTTTCTGGAGCTGATTCAGACCACCGGCTCCATGCTCAACGCCTGCCACTGTATGCACATGTCCTACTCCAAGGGCTGGACCACAATCAACGAGATGGAGCGCCAGCTGGGCTACCCCGTCCTCATCCGTAGCCAGGGGGGGAGCAACGGCGGCGGCTCCAGCCTGACCGAGCAGGGCGCGGCCCTCCTCTCCGCCTACCGAAGGCTCCAGGAGGATGTCCAGGCCTACAGTCAAGCGGCCTTTGAAAAATATTTTCCTTGCGGTCATCAATCATAAATTGGGAGGCAAAAACGATGCAAACGCTATTTCAACAGATGAACCAGCGCCTGGCCCAGGGTGAGAGCCTGGTCCTGGTGAGCGTAGAGGCCAGCAGCGGCTCCACCCCCCGTGGGGAGGGAGCCATGATGCTGGTGTCCGCCCAGGGACGGATCGCCGGGACCATCGGCGGCGGCGCGGTGGAGTACCGCAGCGAACAGCTTGCCCGGGAGGCGCTGGCGGCGGGCCGGTCCCGGGTGGAGCGCTTCCAGCTCCGGCCCAACGAGGTCCAGGACCTGGGCATGATCTGCGGCGGAGACGTGGAGGTCAGCTTCCGCTATCTGGCCGGCGGCGACGAGGCCGCCATCGCCTGGGCCAGGGAGGAGGAAGCACGGCTGACTCCCTCGGGAAGGGTCTATATCTTCGGCGGCGGCCATGTGGCCCAGGCCCTGGTCCCCGCCCTGGCGGCGGTGGACTTCCGGTGCGTGGTGCTGGAGGACCGGGAGGACTTCTGCCGGCCCGAGCTCTTCCCCGGCGTGGAGGAGACCCGACTTATCCAGAACGGCGACCCCGCCGCCTACGCGGGCATCACAGCGGAGGACTATGTGGCCGTCATGACCCGGGGCCACAAGGACGACCTTACCGTCCAGGCCCAGGCTCTGAAAACTCCGGCCAAATACATCGGTGTGATCGGGAGCCGGAAGAAGACGGCGGCGGTGTTCGCCAAGCTCAGGGACATGGGCTATACCGACGCCGACCTCCAGCGCATCACCACCCCCATCGGCCTGAGCATCAAGGCCGAGACCCCCGCGGAAATCGCGGTGAGCATCGCGGCCCAGCTCATACAGCTCCGGGCCGAGACCAAGTAAGAGACAAGGAGGCGGCGGCTATGACCGACACATTTGGCCGGACGGTGGACTATCTGCGCCTGTCCGTCACCGACCTGTGCAACTACCGGTGTCAATACTGCATGCCGGAGGAGGGGGTGTGCAAGCGGCGGCACAAGGACATCCTCTCGGTGGAGGAGTGTGTGGAGGTGGTCCGGGCGGCGGCGAAGTGCGGTGTCACCAAGGTCCGCCTCACCGGCGGGGAGCCCCTGGTCCGCCGGGGGATTTTGGACATCTGCCGGGGCATTGCCGCCCTGCCGGAGATCAAGGAGCTGTGCCTGACCACCAACGGGGCCCTGCTGCCCCAGCTGGCTAAGCCCCTCCGGGAGGCGGGGGTGGACCGGCTGAACATCAGCCTGGACACCCTGCGGCCCGACCGGTTCGCCGCCATGACCCGGACCGGCTCCCTGGACCAAGCGCTGGCCGGCCTGACCGCCGCCGGGGAGGCCGGATTCACCGATTTAAAGCTGAACACCGTCCTCATCGGCGGCTTCAACGACGACGAGGTGGGCGATTTCCTCTCTCTGACCAGAGACAAACCCTGGGAACTGCGCTTTATCGAGCTGATGCCCATGGGCCCCTGCGCCGGGTGGGAGAAAAGCTGTTTCCTGTCCAGCGCCGGCGTGCTGGCCCGCTTCCCGGAGCTGGAGCCCATTGAGTCCCAGGGGGTGGCCCTGCGGTACCGCCTGCCGGGGGCCAGGGGGACGGTGGGCTTTATCTCCCCGCTGAGCCACACCTTCTGCGCCCAGTGCCGCCGCCTCCGGGTGACGGCGGACGGCAAGCTGAAAAGCTGTCTCCACAGCCGGGAGGAAATTTCCCTCAAGGGCCTCCAGGGCCACGGGCTGGAGGAGGCCATCCGTCAGGGGATTTTGCAAAAGCCCCGGGAGCACCACCTGACGGAGCGTCCCAGCGACACCCCCCGGAGCATGAATCAGATTGGAGGCTAGACCATGTCAGAGCTGACCCACTTCAACGACCAGGGCCGGGCCCGGATGGTGGACGTGACCGGCAAGGCCGTCACCCACCGCACCGCCATAGCCCGGGGCGAGATCCATATGAACGGGGAGACCTTTTCCCGCATCCAGGCCGGGACCATCAAAAAGGGGGACGTGCTGGCGGTGGCCCAGGTGGCGGGCATCCAGGCGGCCAAGCACACCTGGGAGCTCATCCCCATGTGCCATCCCCTGCCCCTCACGGGCGTCGACATCTCCTTTTCCCTCCTGGAAAACCCCTTCCGGGTGGAGATCACCGCCCAGGTCACCTGTTCC
Organism: uncultured Bacillota bacterium; assembly: GCA_947645675.1. Lineage (GTDB taxonomy): Bacteria > Bacillota > Clostridia > Oscillospirales > Oscillospiraceae > Lawsonibacter. Next base: position 20,135 of record CANSDP010000016.1, on the reverse strand, counting down.
GGGGTCACCGGGGTGGAGATGGAGGCCCTCACCGCCGTTTCCGCCGCCGCCCTGACCATCTATGACATGTGCAAGGCGGTCCAGAAGGACATGCGCGTTGAACACATCCGCCTGCTGTCCAAATCCGGCGGCAAGAGCGGGGACTATCAGATTAAGGAGTGAACACCATGGCAAGCGTCGTTTCCGTCAACATCAGTGAGAAAAAGGGGGAGCAGAAGCACCCCGTCCCTGAAATCAGCCTAAAGCTCCGCCACGGCATCGTGGGGGACGCCCACGCCGGGGACTGGCACCGGCAGATCAGCCTGCTGGCCGAGGAGAGCGTGGACACCATGCGCTCCGCCTGTCCCATCCCCCTGGACAGCGGGGTCTTTGCCGAGAACATCAACACCCGGGGGCTGGACCTGAAAAGCCTCCCCGTGGGGACCCATCTGCGCATCGGAGAGACCGAGGTGGAGGTCACCCAGATCGGCAAGGAGTGCCACAACGACTGCGCCATCAAAAGAGCGGTGGGCAAGTGTGTTATGCCCACCGAGGGTATCTTCGCCGTGGTGGTGAAGGAGGGCACAGTCCGGGCCGGAGATGAAATTGAGGTGTTATCATGAAGCAGATCCGCACCGAGGAGGCCGTGGGACACGTCCTCTGCCACGACATGACCCAGATCATCAAGGACCAGTTCAAGGACGCCCGGTTCCGCAAGGGCCACGTGGTCACGGAGGAGGACATCCCCGTCCTGCTGTCCATGGGCAAGGAGCACCTGTATGTCTGGGAGATGACCCCCGGCATGCTCCATGAGGACGAGGGGGCCGCCCGCCTCGCCGCTCTGTGCCGGAATGAGCACATGACCCTCTCCGACCCCAAGGAGGGGAAGATCGAGGTCTTTGCCGGCTGTGACGGCCTGTTCCTGGTGGACAGCCAGCGGCTCACCGCTGTCAATTCGGTGGGGGACGTGATGATCGCCACCCGCCACGGGAACACGATGGTCCGCAAGGGGGACAAGCTGGCGGGCACCCGGGTGATCCCCCTGATTATCCCGGAGGAGGTCCTGCAAAGGACGGCGGCGGCGGCGGGGAGTGAGCCTCTGCTGTCCCTCCACCCCTGGAAACGGAAAACCGCCGCCGTGATAGTCACCGGGAACGAGGTGAAAAGGGGCCTCATTCAGGACACCTTCTCCCCCGTGGTGATTGAAAAGCTGGCCGCTTACGGCGTGGAGACCCGCTCCGTGGTCCAGTCCGGGGACGGGGTAGAGGCGGTGGCCCAGGCGGTCAATGAGGCCAGGGCCAGCGGAGTGGACATCATCGTCTGCACCGGCGGCATGAGCGTGGACCCGGACGACAGCACCCCCAGCGGCATCAAGGCCACCGGCGCGGACATTATCTCCTACGGCGCGCCCGTCCTCCCCGGGGCCATGTTCCTCCTGGGCTATTTCGGCGACGGCACCCCCGTCATGGGTCTGCCCGGCTGTGTCATGTACGCCGGGGCCACCGTGTTCGACCTGGTGCTCCCCAAAATCGTGGCCGATGTGCCCGTTACCCGGGCCGATCTGGCCGCTATGGGCGAGGGCGGGCTGTGCCTGGGCTGTAAGCCCTGCCGGTATCCCGTCTGCCCCTTTGGGAAGTGAGTGTGTTAAAAATAGCTGGTCCGCCGGCTATTTTTACAAAAGCGCTATTCTCATTTCAGAATAGCGACATAAAGAGAAAGGAAATACCCCTATGAAAAAGCTGTTGTCCTTTACCCTGGCTCTGGCCGCGCTCCTGACCCTGACCGCCTGCGCCCCAAAGCCCGAGGAGACGGAGCTCCATATATTTGCCGCCGCCTCCATGACGGAGGTCCTGGACGAATTCATTGAGGCCTACAGTGCGGTGGACCCCAACGTGACTATCATCCCCACCTACGACTCCTCCGGCACCCTCCTCACCCAGATTCAGGAGGGGGCGGACTGCGACCTGTTCATCTCCGCCTCCCCCAAACAGATGGACGTTTTGGACGAGGCCGGCTCGCTGCTGGAGGGGACCCGGGTGGACCTTCTGGAAAACAAGGTGACCTTGGCCGTCCCCCAGGGCAACCCCAAGGGGATCGAGAGCTTTGACCAGCTGGCCCGGCTGCTGGAGTCCGGGGACGTACTGCTGTCTGTGGGCAACAGCGACGTGCCGGTGGGTCAGTACACCCAGAAGATTTTCGCTTACTACGGCCTGGACGAAGCGTCTTTGGCCGGAGCCCTCACCTACGGCTCCAACGTGAAGGAGGTCACCACCCAGGTGTCCGAGGGGACGGTGGACTGCGGCATCATCTACGCCACAGACGCCTTCTCCGCCGGGCTGACGGTGGTGGACAGCGCCACGGAGGAGATGTGCGGTCAGGTGATCTACCCCGCCGCCGTCCTGGCAAATAGCCAGCATCCCGACGAAGCCAAAGCCTTCCTGGAGCACCTCCAAACCGACGGCACCAGGAAAAATTTTGAAAAGGTTGGCTTTTCCCCCATAAAGTGATAGAATAGTCTGGAAAGAAGGACGGTTATGGACTGGTATCCCCTGTTCAACTCCCTGCGTATCGCGGCCATCTCCACAGCGGCGGTGTTCTTTTTGGGAATCGCCGCCGCCCAGTGGATTGCCCGCCTGCCCCGGGGCGTGAAGGGGGCGCTGGACGTAATTCTCACCCTGCCCCTGGTCCTGCCGCCCACGGTGGTGGGCTGGCTGCTGCTGATGCTGCTGGGGCCCAAGCGGCCTCTGGGGGCCTGGGTCCAGGAGACGTTCGGGGTGCGGCTGGTGATGACCTGGCAGTCGGCCATCTTCGCCACGGTGGTGGTGGCCTTCCCCCTGATGTACCGCACCGCCCGGGGGGCCTTTGAGAGTTTTGACCAAAACCTGGCCGACGCGGGCCGCACCCTGGGCCGGTCCAACGCCTGGGTCTTCTGGCGGGTCCAGATGCCCTGCTGCAAACAGGGCGTCCTGGCCGGGACGGTGCTGGCTTTCGCCCGGGCGCTGGGGGAGTACGGGGCCACCTCCATGCTGGCGGGGTACACCCCGGGCCGCACCGCCACCATCTCCACCACCGTCTATCAGCTCTGGCGCACCGGGGACGACCCTGGGGCGCTGCGCTGGGTGCTGGTGAATCTGGCCATTTCGGCGGTCTTCCTGCTGGCCATCAGCCTGCTGGAGCACCGGCGGGAGAGGAGGTGAGAGCGTGTCGCTCTCGGTTGACATTCGAAAAAAGCTGGGAAAATTCCAGCTCCAGGTCCAATTTGAGGCCGGGGACGAGCGGCTGGCCCTCCTGGGGGCCTCGGGCTGCGGGAAGTCGCTGACGCTGCGCTGTGTGGCCGGGATCATCCGGCCCGACGCAGGAAAAATCGTCCTGGACGGCGTCACCCTCTTTGACAGCGCGGCGGGCGTCGACCTCCCGCCCCAGCGCCGCCGGGTGGGCTATCTCTTCCAGCAATACGCCCTGTTCCCCAACATGACAGTCCGGCAGAACATCGCCGCCGCCGTCCGGGACCGGGCCGCGCAGGAGGAGACCGTCTCCACCCTCCTCCGCCGCTTCCGCCTGGAGGAGCTGGCGGTGCTGAAGCCGGGACAGCTGTCCGGCGGCCAGCAGCAGCGGACCGCTCTGGCCCGTATTCTGGCTTCCCAGCCCCAGGTCCTCCTTTTGGACGAGCCCTTTTCCGCCCTGGACAGCTATCTCAAATCCCAGCTGGAGCTGGAGCTGATGGAGACGCTGGACCAGTTTCCTGGTACAGTTCTCTGGGTCTCCCACGACCGGGGGGAGGTGTTCCGCAGCTGTCAGCGGGTGTGCGTCATAGACGGAGGACAATCCCAGCCGGTCCAGGACCTGTCCCAGCTCTTCCACGCCCCGGGGACCGAGGCCGCCGCCCGGCTGTCCGGCTGCAAGAACTTCGCCGACGCCCTCCCCCGGGGGGAGGAGGTCTATCTCCCCGCATGGGACCTGACCCTGCGCTGCGGCCGCCCCGTCCCGTCGGACGCCGTCCGGGCGGGGGTGCGGGCCCGCTTCGTCCGGCCCGCCGGGGGCCCGGGGGAGAACGTCTTCCCCTGCGCTGTGGCGCGGGTGGTGGAGGACGTGTTCAGCACCATCGTGATTCTCCGCCCGGAGGGGGCCGAACCGGACGCCCCGCCGCTGAGGATGGAGCTGGACAAAATGATCTGGCGGGCCCTCCCGGACCGGGAGCGGATTACCGTCCAGATCGCCCCCAGGGATATTTTATTGTTTCGCCATTAGAAGGAGGAATTTTCATGTTTCAAGCCGCCGTGTTAACGGTCAGCGACCGCAGCTTTCGGGGGGAGCGCCCCGATGAGGGCGGGCCGCTGGTGGCCGGCCTGCTGGAGGGAGCGGGCTTTTCCGTGGTAAAGACTGCCATCGTCCCGGACGAGCAGGGTCAGATTGAGGACGCCCTGCGGGAAATTTCCGACAGCGGGGAGGTCCAGCTTCTGGTCACCACCGGCGGGACCGGCTTCTCCCCCCGGGACGTGACCCCGGAGGCCACCCTGGCCGTCTGCCAGCGCATGGCCCCCGGCATCCCGGAGGCCATGCGGTACGCCTCCATGCAGGTAACCAGCCGGGCGATGCTCTCCCGGGCCCAGGCGGGCATCCGGGGCGGGACGCTCATCGTCAATCTGCCCGGCTCCCCCAAGGCCGCGCGGGAAAACCTGGAGGCCGTCCTGCCCGCCCTGTCCCACGGCCTGGAGATGCTCTCCGGCCGCCCAGCCGACTGCGCCAAGCATTAAAAAATCCCAATTCGTTTTGTGTTTCCAACGCTGAAAATTTCCTTGTGTTCCCTCCCCCTGAGGGGGAGGGAACACAAAAAGGATTGGGAGTTAAAAACAAGGAGGAATGCCCTATGATGATCGCCGCCGCTGTCAACGAAAACAGCATGTCCGCCCTGATCCCCGACACCTTTGAGAAGGCCGCGGGCGTCATGCTCTTCGACCTGGAAACCAGCCAGCCGCCCCGGTTCGTCACTGAGAACCTGGCCCAGCACATCATCGACGCCCAGTGCGAGGCCCTGCTGTGCGGCTTTATCTACGACGCTCAGCTCTTCGAGGCCATCGCCCAAGCCGGAGTCACCCGCTACCTGGCGGGAGAGATGACGGTGGAGGAGGCCGTCGCCGCCATGGACGCCTATCAGCTGACCATGATCCCCGACTATGTGGGCGGCCCCGGCTGCTCCGGACACGGCCACGAACACCACCACGACGACTGTGACGGGGACTGCGGCGCCTGCCAGCATTCAGAATGACAAAACCGGCCCGCTCCTGAAAGGAGCGGGCCGGCTGCTGTTTTGAGGCTTAGCCCTCGGTGTTAATAATCATGCTCTGCTCTTCGGCGGACCACTCCACATCAAAGCCCAGGACCTTGCCCAGGTCGCGGAGCTGGAAGTAGTTATAGCCGTCGATGTTATAGACGGAAACATCCTCCATCTTCTCTCCGTTGACAATGATGATATCCTTGCTGACGGTGGCGGTCTGCTTGCTGGAGGCCGCGCCGGCCAGCTCGCCGCCCGCCGCGGTGTAGGCTGTGCCGGTGGTGGCGGTGACGGACTTGCTGGCCCCGTCATAGCCCACCTCGAACTGCTTGCTGGTGCCGTTGAGGGCGGCAGCCAGGTCGCGGATCTTGAAGTAGTTGTAGCCGTTGATGTTGTAGACGGTGGGGGCCTGGGCCGCGCCGTTCACCTTCAGGGTGTGGGTGCTGGGCAGGGCCTCGGCGGTCTCAGCGGGCTTGGGGTCCACAGGGACCTCGGGGGTGGTGCCGCCGCCCACCTGAACGGTGTAGGTCTGGCTGGACTGCTTGAACTGGCCGCCCTCGGCCTCCACCCGGACGGTATGAGTTCCGGGCGTCAGGGGCATATCGTAGTAATAGGGAGCCTTGGTGGCGGTGTGAGCCAGATTGCCGTCCACATAGTACTTCACAGTGGTGGAATGGTTGCCGGGCAGACTGGCGAAGGTGGCCAGGCACAGGGTATTCTCGCTCCCGCTCAGGGAAGTCTTGTCCAGGGTCTCCCAGCCGGTCACGGTGTCGTCCCGGTTGTACAGATAGGTGCCGTTGGCCTTGATGGCGGCGTCATAGGTGGAGTTCAGCGTGGGGGAGGCGGCCAGGGCGTAGTCATAGTTGCCCTCCCGGCGCGCCACGTCGAAGTAGAACACGGCCTTGACCTCGGGGTAGACCATGTTGACGTAGGAGTAGAAGAAGTTCAGCTGGTCGGCGGCGTAGGCGGTCATATCCACGCCGGTGCTGTAGTCGATGTAGGAGAAGCCGCACTCGCTGATCATAACAGGCTTGTTGTGGGCGCGGGCCAGCTCCACAATGGGCTTGATGGTGGTGATGGGGTCGTGGTCATAGACGCCCATGCCATAGAAGGAGTCGTCATAGGCCTTCTCATAGCTCATGCTGTAGGAGGCCTCGCCATAGAAGCCCATAAAGTTGGTGGAGTGATAGGTGGACATGCCCACCCAGTCCACGTACTCATCACCGGGGTAGTACTGGTCAACGGTATAGGCCAGGTTGGAGATGTCGTTGGGGGAGAATACCATCTGGATGTTACTGTAGCTCCGGGCGGCCGCGGCCACCTTTTGGAAGGCCTGCTTGAATACCTCGGGGTCGCTGTCGCTCCAGTTGTTCATCTCAGCGCCCACCCGCAACAGAACGGTGGCGTCCTTCATCTCGGAGCCGATGGTCTGGAGGGTCTCCTGAATATAGCTGTCGCTGTTCAGGAAATTCCGGACGCCGTTGGTGCTCTGGTCGGTGATGTTCCAGGCCAGCTCGACAACGCCGCCGTTGAGGACCTCCTCAAAGCCCTCGCAGTTGTTATTCCAATAATTCAGCCAGTAGGACAGGGAATTGCTGTCCCCGGTATTGATGTACGCCAGGGTGTAATTGCTGTTGGCCTTGGTGCCGTCCACGGCGGAGCCGAACCAGCTGCCGGTGCGGGGACCCACCTTGTAGGGGGAGGGGGTGTTGTTGCTCTGGGCGTAGACCGTCACATTCTTGGCCGCCTGGAGATAGTCCATACGGGTCAGGTTCAGCCGAAGCAGGCTGTTGGTGTAGTCATAAATGCCGTTGTCGGTCAGCCACTTGGAGTAGGTATACTGCCGCTCGGCCCACATAATCGCGCCGTCGATGTCGCCCTTAATCTCGCAGGCCCAGGAGGCGTCCTTGGCCACAAACTGCATATTTTCACAGACTTCTCTGCAAAGCTCATAGGGGCTGAAAACCTCATACATTTTTTCGGCTATGGAAATGTACTGATCCGGGTCATTGGAGTTTCGGACATCAGCCAACTCCTGCTGGAGCGGCCAGAACGCCTGGGGAAATGTGAAGGCCGAAGCCGTCATACACATGCCTGCCATCAGCACCCCCGCAAGAGCTGCTGAGAGCAGACGACGCGCGAGCTTGTTCATTATAAATTCCTCCCAATCAGATTTTATTTGCTTTAAACAAGCAATTTTCACAAATATTATCATAACCTCTCCGGGCCGGTTTTGTCAAGTATGCTGCCAGCATAGTCTTTCTTCCGCCTGACGGCGGCAGCTTTTCAGAAAAGGCTGGACAGAATGCCACTGTTGCATTATTATATATGATGTATTATTATAGCGATAACACACGTATTTTGCCGACGGACTTTGTTCAAGGCAGAACGCGGGGAGGTTTTACCCACATGACCCATTCCTTTTTCGGCGGGGTGTACCCCGCCACCCGAAAAGATATCACCCGGCGCAAGCCCATGGCCCGTCTGGCCCAGACGCCCAAGGAGATCGTTATTCCCCTGATTATGTGTGCTGACGGCCCCTCCACCCCCATCGTCGGCCCCGGCGACCCCGTCCTGGTGGGTCAGCCCATCGCCCGGCGGGGAGAGACGGGGGCGGCGGCCCACGCCAGCGTCTCCGGCCGGGTCAGCGCCATTGAGAACCGCCCCCACCCCTGGGGAGGACTCTCCCCCGCCATCATCATCCAGAACGACGAGCGGAACGAGCCCTACGACGGCCGCCTGCCCCCCCTGGACCCCCGGCAGCTCACCGTGGAGCAGCTGGTGGAGCGGGTGGAGGCCTCCGGCATCGTGGGGATGGGGGGCGGCGTGTTCCCCACCTGGGTCAAGCTGGCCCGGTCCGCCGGAAAGATCGACACCCTCATCGTCAACGCCGCCGAATGCGAGCCTTACGTCACCGCCGACTACCGCCTGCTGTTGGAGCGCAGCGAGCACATACTCCGGGGGGCCCAGGCCCTGGCCCGCTGTCTGGGCTGTGAGCGGGTGGTCCTGGTCACCGAGGGGGACAAGCTCAGCGCGGTGGAGGCGATGGAGCGCCGCCTGCGCCGCCGGGGCGGCGGACGGGTCCAGATTCTGGCTGTCCGCACCCGCTATCCCCTGGGCGCGGAAAAGCAGATCATCCAGACCGTCACCGGCCGGGAGGTCCCTCCCAACGGCTCACCCCTGGACGTGAAATGCGCCGTGTTCAACGTGGCTACCGTCTACGCCATCCACGATGCCCTCTTTCAGGGCCGTCCCCTTACCCACCGGGCGGTGACCGTCACCGGCGGGGCGGTGACCCGGCCCCGGAATATGTGGGTTCCCATTGGCACTCCCCTGCGCCACCTGCTGGAGACCTGCGGCGGACTGCGTGAGGAGACCGACCGCATCCTCACTGGCGGGCCCATGATGGGCATCGCCCTCCAGAGCCTGGACGCCCCGGTGATGAAGGACACCAACAGCCTGGTCTGCCTCACCGGCTGGGAGCATAAGCCGGACACCCCGCCGGGAGGGTGCATCCGCTGCGGCAAGTGCGTGGCCGCCTGTCCCATGCACCTGGCCCCCGTCTTTATCCGGCTGGCGCTGGAGCATCAGGACCTGAAAAAGCTGGCCCGCTTCCACCTGGAGGACTGCAACTCCTGCGGCTGCTGCTCCTTCATCTGTCCCGCCCAGATTCCTCTGGTGGAGACGGTGAACCACGCCTCTATTTTTCTGAAAAAGGGGGTGGCGGAGCAATGAGCGTCTTTACCCCAAAACGCCTGTCCCCCCAGCTGCGCCAGCCCTCCACCACCCGGGTGATGATGCTGGACATGCTGGTGGCCCTCACCCCCGCTCTGGGGATGGCTGTGTTTTTCTTCGGCGTCCGGGTGCTGGCCCTGTGCGCCGTGTCCATCGTCTCCTGCGTCCTATTTGAGCTGCTCTACCGGCTGCTCACCCGGCAGTCCATGACCATCGGCGACCTGTCCGCCTGCGTCACCGGCATGCTGCTGGCCCTGAGCCTGCCTGTCAGCGCCCCTTACTGGGTTCCCGTGATGGGCGCCGCCTTCGCCATCGTGGTGGTCAAGCAGTTCTATGGCGGCCTGGGCCGTAACTTCATGAACCCCGCCCTGGCCGGGCGGATGCTGGCCGGCACCATGCCTATGCTTATGACCACCTGGCCCCAGCCCCTTCACCGGCTGTCCCTGACGGCGGTGGACGCGGTGTCCGCCCCCACCCCCATGTCCTATCTCCATGAGGGGGCGCTGCCCCCCCAGGAACTGGACATGATGCTTCTGGGGCAGCGGGGAGGCTGTATGGGAGAGGTGTCCGCCTTCATGCTCCTGCTGGGGCTGGGCTATCTGCTCCTGCGGCGGGTCATCTCCTTCCGGGTCCCGGGAGGGTATCTGGGCACTGTCGCCCTCTTCTCTCTGCTCTCCGCCCCCAGCGGGGTGTCCCCCTGGGTGTGGACCGCCTATCAGCTCATGGGCGGCGGACTGCTTATGGGAGCCATCTTCTTTGCCACCGACCCCGCCACCTCCCCGGTCACCCCCCGGGGCCAGGTGGCCTACGGCATCGGCTGCGGCCTGCTCACCCTTCTGCTCCGGTTCCACAGCCCCTACCCCGAGGGGGTGGGCTGGGCCATCCTCACTATGAACTGCCTGGTGTGGCTGCTGGACCGGCTGGGTCTGCCCCGGCGGTTCGGCATCGGCAACTTCGCCGCCACCAAGGCCTTCCTGGCCCAGGGCCGGGCCAATCTGGCGGAGATCAAGTTCGTCATCCCCAAGCTGACCGTCACCCTGCCTAAGCCCAAGGAGGGTCAGGCCCCCGGCGAGGCCTATCTGGACCTGCTGCGCGCCGCCTCCAGGACCTTCCTGCCCCTGGTGCTGGTGCTGGCCGTCACCGGCGGCGTGATCCACAGCGTCCAGCAATTCACCGACCTGGACACCGCCCGGGCGGCGGTCCAGGCCCAGCAGGAGGTGCTGGCCCAGGCCATGCCCCAGGCCTCCGTGGGGGCTGAGACCCCCTACCGGGCCATTGGAGCCCTCTCCATCACCGCCGGGTACGACGGCGAGGGCCATCTGCTGGGCTACTGCGTGGCGGTCCAGAGCCAGGGCTTTGCCGGTCCCATCACCATGACGGTGGGCGTGGATCTGAACGGCACCGTCACCGGCGTGGCGGTGACCAGCCACAGCGAGGACCTGCGGGTGGGCGGCGAGGCCATGACCCCCGAGGCCCTGGCTCGGTATGTGGGCCGGTCAGGCACCATCCGCCCCTCGGGCGACAACGCCGTGGATGCCGTATCCGGCGCCACCGCCACCTCCAAGGCCATCACCGCCGGAGTCAACCGTGCGCTGAATATCGTGGCCAATCTGGACACCTCGGGAGGAGTCACCTATGAAGATACAGAATAACGCCCCCGCCGGGCGGGACAGGAGGGAACGGACTTGAACACCGCTTTAGAGCTGACCGGGGTGGCGCTGGCCGCCCTGCTGTCGGAAAACCTGCTGCTGGTCTCCTCCATGGGCATCGGCACCCACACCGAGTCCTTTCAGAAACCCCAGGAGGCCCTGCGCACCGGAGCAAGCCTCACTCTGGTGATGGTACTGGCCGCGCTGTGCGCCTGGCCCCTCAACTATTTCGTCCTGGTCCGCTTCGGTATGGAGCACTTCCGGCTGCTGGCCTTCTCCCTGCTCATACCCGGTCTGGCGGCCGCCCTGCGCGCCTTTTTCCGGACCTGCATCCCCGAGCTGTCCCGGCGGATAGACGGGCATCTGGCCTCCATCTCCACCAACTGCGCAGCCCTGGGCTCCGCCCTGCTGGTGGTTCAGCGCAGCTACAGCCTGGGCTCCGCCCTGGTATTCGCCCTGTGCGGCGGCGTGGGGGTCACGCTGGCCCTGGCCAGCTTCGCCAGCCTCCAGGGCGAGGTGGACCTGGACCGCTGTCCCAGGTCCTTCCAGGGCGTTCCCATCCAGCTGATTACCGCCGGCCTGATGGCAATGGCCCTGATGGGCTACTACGGCCTCTACCTGGACTGACCGAATCCGGCGCTCTTTCCTCCGAAAAGTAAAAAAAGCCTATACCAGAGATGAAAAAATCATTAAATCCTACCAAGAGTACTTGCGCTCAAGGGCAAAATCGGCTAGAATAAGGACATCAACGGGAAACCGTAATTTTAAGGAGGTTACCAGTATGGATTTCAAAAGCACCTTTGAGAGCTTGAAGGACCGGGCCACCGACCTGGCTCAGGCGGGCGTAGCTCAGTCCAAGCGTCTGGCCGAGATCGCCAAGCTGAAAACGGCCAATATGGCCGAGGAGGATGCCATCAAGAAGGCCTATATCGAGATCGGCAAGGTCTATTACGCCGAGCAGGGCGCAACCCCCGACGGGGCCTACGCCTCCCTCTGCGAAAAGATCACCGCCTCCAAGGCCCTGATCGAGACCAACAACGAGCGCATCGCCGAGCTGAAGCAGTCCGGCGACCCCGAGACGGCTGAGGACATCGTGGTGGAGGCCGAGCCCGCCGCTGAGGAGCCCGCAGAGCCCGCCGCCGTGGAGACCGCCGCTGAGGAGGTCCCCGCCGAGGAGGACAAGGCGGAGTAATTACAAGCATTGGAAAAATCCCCGCTGGAGCACAACGCTCCAGCGGGGATTTTTTACTGCTTCTGTTCTTGTTACGCCTTGGCGGCGGGCTTCTTCTCCTTGGCGGGCTTGGGGGTCTCGATGCCCTTGGCGGTGTTCACCGCCTGAACCACGCCCCGGCCCTCGGCCTCCTTGGCGTGCTTCTCCACGTCGATCTTGTTCTTGGGGCTCCGGACCAGACAGCCGGCGCCCTGGACGCAGCCGCCCTCGCAGGCCATGCCCTCGATAAAGTTGCCCTCCAGACGGCCCAGCTTCAGCTTCATCAGGGCCATCTCGCAGGCGGCGGTGCCGCTGCAGGGAACAGCCTTCACCTCGAAGTCGGAACCCTTCTCCTTCAGGGTCTGAACCACGGCCTCGGCTACGCCGCCGCTGCGGGCGAAGTTGCGGCCATAGCCGCTGGCCTCGTCCAGGGGGGCCGCCTCCAGCTTCTCCAGGTCGATGTCCCGGGACTGGAACAGGGCGAACAGCTCCTCATAGGTGAGCACGCAGTCGATGGCGTTCATGGTGCGGCCCAGCTGGAACTCCTTCTTCTTGGCCACGCAGGGGCCGATAAAGACCACCTTGGCGTCAGGCTCCTTCTCCTTCAAATGCAGGCCGATCATGACCATGGGGGAGGGGGTGTGGGAGACATACTGGTTCAGCTCAGGGTGCTTCTTCTTCACATAGCCCACAAAGCCCGGGCAGCAGGAGGAGGTGAGCACGCCCTTCTCCACCAGCTCCTCAGACTCCCGGTCGGCCACCATATCGGCGCCCAGGGCCACCTCGGCCACGCCGGAAAAGCCCAGCTGCTTGATGCCGGCCACCACCTGTCCGTAGGTGGCGGGGGCGAACTGGCCGACGATGGAGGGTGCGATCACCGCATAGGTCTTATAGCCCCAGTGGGCCCCGCCCTGGATCATGTGGATGGCGTCCACAATCCAGGACTTGTCCTGAATGGCGCCGAAGGGGCACTGATAGACGCAGTTGCCGCAGGAGATACACTCGTTGATGTCGATGGACGCCTTCTTGTTCGGGCCCATGGAGATGGCCTTGGCGGGACAGCCCTTCTCGCAGGGGCGCTGGTTCTTCACAATGGCGCTGTACTGGCAGGCGCTGACGCACTTGCCGCAGGTGATACATTTGCTGTGGTCAATGCTGGCCCGGTGGTTGACGATGGTGATGGCGTCCTTGGGGCAGGCGTGGACGCAGCGGGTGGCCAGACAGCCCCGGCAGGCGTCGCCCACCGTCATCTCGGTGACGGGGCACTCGTCGCAGGCGATGGGCAGGACCTCCACCACGCTGGGGTTGCTCTTGTCGCCGCCCATTGCCATCTTCACGCGGCTGTTGATAATGGCCCGCTCCTTGTAGATGCAGCAGCGCAGGCTGGCCTCGGGGCCGGGGATGATCTTCTCGGGCACGTCCAGAATACCGGACGAGAGCTTATCCTCCCAGGTCAGGCGGGCCACCTCGGTGAGAACAGAGGTCTTCAGCTCCTGAATTTTTGTTTCAAATGTATGCATATGTCCTTCTCCTTCTTCTAAGTCCGCGCATCGGTCTCTCTCGCAATTTTTGGCGAACCGTCCTGCAAAATGCAGGATTTCTTTCATTTCAAGCCTCATTTTACTCTGAGACCCCGCCTGTGTCAAGAGACATTTTACACCATTCACACCCTTCTGGAAAGCCCCTTTTATACCTTGTTTACAGTTTCCTCCTCCGGACTTGGTCCCGCCCCCTCACCAATTGGCCCCTCCTGGCATAGTCTGGGGCATAGAATTGATGATTGGAGGGTCTTTTATGGCTGCTTTACCACATATTCAATATTTTTTAGGGGCCAATTCCCCCGCCGGTTTTTACTCCCTGTATGACCATCTGCTCCCCCCGGAGCAGGCCCGGGCCATCTACATTTTAAAGGGCGGGCCCGGCTGCGGGAAGTCCACCCTTATGGGCAAGGTCGGAGACTGGGCGGAGGAGGCCGGTCTGGAGACCGAGTACATTCTCTGCTCCGGCGACCCGGGCTCCCTGGACGCCGTTGTCATCCCCGCCCTCAAGGCCGCTATCGTGGACGGAACAGCGCCCCACGGGGTGGTTCCATAAGTACATTAAAATTTCCAGGTGACTTTTACCTCCTGCTGTCCGGTTTCCAGGTTTTTCTCGCAAATTTCGATTTTTTCCACCAATCCAACGACTAATTCCCGTGGGACAGTTTCCAGCTTCAAAAGCTCCCTGGCCCGCTCCATCAGACTGTTCTGGTCCTCGGAATGGTCCCGCTCCGCCAGCTCTTCGTCGATAGCGTTCAGCCGCCGCTCCAGGCGGCTTTTTTCCTCCAGAAAGGACTGATTCAGATCCACAAATTGTCCCTCGCTGAGGATACCGGCCACCTTGTCTAAGTACAGCGTTTTCAGCGCCTGACTGCGCTTCTCCAATTGGGTGGACAGGCTTTTCTGCTCCTGCTCCAGCGCCTCCCGGCGGGTGTCCTTCTGAGGCCGGATGTCGTTGGGGTCCAGTCGGTAATAGGTCTGAACGTAGTAGCGGATGCGCTCTGAAATCAGGTCAATGAGCTGGTCCAGCCGCACCGAGTGCCGGGTACACAGCCGCTTGCCGCCGCTATCGGCGTACAGCTTGCACCGCAGATAGGAGCGGCTTCCATTGGAGCACTTGCTCATGGTGGAACCGCAGTCGGCGCACTTCACCAGCCCGGCCAACAGATGCGTTTCTCCAGTTCCATCCGTCCTCGTCCGCAGCTTCAAGCCCCGCTGGACCGCCTCAAAGGTAGTCCGGTCGATAATGGCCTCATGAGTGCCCTCCACCCGGTACCATTCACTCTCCGGCGTGTCAATGATAACCTTGGACTTGTAGCTGACCTTCCGCCGCCGCCCCTGGATCATTACGCCGGTGTACATCTCGTTGGTCAGGATTCTGCCAACGGTCACCTTGTTCCACAGCCCAAAGTCGTTCTTGATGGGGTGGTTGCAGCTCCAGCCCCGCTCCGCCTTGTAGCGGGTGGGGTTGGGGATGCCCTGCCGGTTCAGCAGCCAGGCGATGTTCTGCCGCCCGTGCCCCTCCAGCGACCACCGGAAAATCTGCTGCACCACCTCCGCCGCCTCCGGGTCGGGGATGATGTGGTTCTTGTCTGCCGGGTCCTTCCGGTAGCCGTAGATAGGAAAGCCGCCGATGTACTTGCCCTCCCGCCGCTTCAGGTCGAACACCATGCGGACATTTTCCGACAGGTCCTCCAGATACCACTCGTTCACCAGACCGTTGATCTGTCGGGCTTTCTTGTTGCCCTTGACCTCTGTGTCGGCGTTGTCCGCCACTGCGATGAACCGGATGCCCCAGATGGGGAACAGGCCGTGGATGTACTTCTCTACCAGTTCCATGTCCCGGGTGAAGCGGGACTGGCTCTTGCAAAGGATAATTTGGAATTTTTTCGCCTTAGCGGCTTCAATCATGCGGTTGAAGTCCGGGCGGTCACTGTCAACCCCGGAAAAGTCCTCGTCGCAGAAAATCGAGTAGATATCCCACCCGTGGTCGACGGCGTAGCGGGTCAGCAGAGACTTCTGGTTTTGGATACTCTCGGACTCGGGTTGATGCTTGTCTTCGTCCTCCTTACTCAGTCGTGTATAGATCGCACAAAGGATTTGTTACACCTCCTTCAAGGCGTAACTGCTCGGTATCATCATACCTTATGAGCAGCCGCGTGGCAAGAAATTATTTTAAATGCCTTTGCCGATAAAATGGCAAAGGCATCATTTGTGGAGTTCTTTTGTAAACCAAGTCGTAACGATTTGATAAATTGTTTTGTAATCAAAAGCAGATGAATTTGGATGACACTCACTCAAAATTAAAATTGGGGTTTTCATTAAAATCACCTCTTGAAAAAGTATGCAAATTAGGGGGTGTATATGAAAAGACAACTGCACAAACATCCCATACAGTTGCCTTTTTAATGTACTATTAAAATATAAATCTTGGTTAAATGCTGATATTGTTTTGTCTAATCAGACAGACTTTTCTCTAAAAATCATGGTATAAGTGGGTTGTATATTGTTAAAAAAGTTCATAACTACAAAAGTTCTATCCCGACACAACTTTTATTGCAATCATTTCCAAATCCCGATATCCAAACTTTCGGACACACGTCAAAATTTGTTGCAAAGTTTGGACAGACAAGCTGGAAGCATACTTGGTAAGTACTTGGTAGAGCTCAGCCCGCAAATCAAACTTAGGCCATGGTATATAACTCATTTCCTCACAAAGCAACCATAGGAAATGAGATAAAGAGGATTCATAGGACGGAAGTAGCATAGTTAATGAATCCAATTTACAAAATATAAGTTCTATTATTTGGCTGTCGTCTGAGACAAAAAACTGCTGGCTTGATGATAGATAAATTCTGTAGTAGCAATCTATTGCATAGTTGAGAAATACAGGTCTATCTTTCTTCTTAATGCGGTTAAATATGGAAAAGAGATCATCTTCCATAGAGTTTAGGTAACACTCCATAAGAATATAGACAAAATCACACTCTCTTGCCTCTTGAAGTATCTTACATACATGCAGAAGGCAAGAAAATCCTCTCCAAGAAATAAATTTTGCAAATAGTTTACTGACTCTACACAGATTTTCAATATCTTTGTGCTTCGAAGCAAGGTTGCTCCATTTCAGGGACTTTTCAACTTTATGGCAATATTGAGAAAACAATTGATTAATACAATTCTTAAAAGACTCAACCTGAGTTTTCATTTTTCTTTTATTTGCCTCATTCTGAGACCGCATTTGTAAGTTTAGGCTAACCTGCTTCAACATATCTTCAAGAATATCAAAAATTATTTCAGAATCTGTATATGGAAAGATTACAGTAATAAGCTCAAGAAGTTTTAGATATCGAATATCACAATATTGATTAAAAGGATAGCATACCCTAGCACATTGGGTGATTTCTTGCTCCAAATTTAACAAGTCTTTCTGGTCTAATAAAGTATTGATATATTTCTGCTCCAAAATATTTTTAGCAATCAATTCAGTCAGAAGCGAGCAATATATGTATATTCCCCAATAATCTGATTCTTTGTAGCTACAACGGAGTAAAAGATGTAGCTTTTCTACCAAATGTGACTGTACATATTTATTCTGCGACGATGATGTTAAAATATTCTCAATCGAGTTTAAAGCAAACATGGTTTTTAATTTTAATTGCTCTTTTTCTAGGACAATATAGATGTTACTGTTCGAATTATGTAATATCGCTGTTTTATTGAGTACCCCAAAGACTGCTCGTTCTGTATTATCCCCTAAAACATCAGCTACTCGGTACATCCGGTCTAGCTTAGTTATAGAACGGGTTTGGTCCGTTGCACTTTTATCATACTGATATCTCAATTGATAGATTCCGTTATTAATACTTAACTGAAGCATACAAGACAAAACAACCAATTCTTCCTCCGAAAACGCATAACGCCAGAGTCGTGTCATTTTATTCCAGTCCGATTTTGTTCCAAGTCGATCCGTAAATACAAAGGAATCCGTACATACCGTAGACCGTAGCAGAATTAAGTTAATGCTATAAGTAGACACATGCATGGTTAATTCTGGATGCTTAAACGGATTACCTTGTACCGACAGTGTTTTGTTCAAACAGGCGAATAACCCACCGGAAATCAGCCGCCTAATCTCACCAGAAAACAAAGCATCTAGTGCGATTTGTATATATTCCTTATTTAATTGTCTTTCTTTGGCAAGCAATGGTGAAAACTCGTGAATCATGTTAAGCACAACAGGGCGGGTACACAATGGCACATAGGCCAAGCATGTGTGCCATTCCCGCTCTAGGTCATTTGGCCAACTAAATGTTTCTCCCATTTCAGTATCATTAAGTTGACGTCGTGCCAAACGAAAAACCACATCCAGAATATAATAGGCCGTTAGAAATTCTCCAAACGTATTGTGCAAAAACTCGTAAGCAGATACCTTGATTGGAAATCTGTCAGTGCGAACGATAGATTTCGAACTATGAACAAAGAAAAAACTGCCAATTAGTTTATCTTCCTTCTCTAGAGTATAAGCATCTTCAAAATCTGACGGTACCTCACCGCAAGATAGAAATGCCAAGTCTACCTTCAACTCAGTAGAGCGAATTACCAATTGCTTTCGGTTATACATCCCCAGTGCTACAATCCCCAAGTTGCGGAGGCTCTTATAAATAGCCTCCTTTTTCTTCTGATCAGTTAGGCGACCGAATGTGGTATCTTTTTCATTTTCCCGAATCACGAAATCTCGAATCAGTTTGTAATATAGTTCTGCGTAACTAATATCTGTCTGTCCCCGCAAATCATTACCATTCATTGTGTACAGCGCTAGCATTAACAGTAGTAATGGCTGTCTGGCCAGATCCTTCACCTTACTGTCTGACGTAATTTCCAGTTTATTTGCCTTTTGACTGGTAAAAAATGACTCATTTTTACTATTCCAGATATCTATCCACCTTTGGATGCGGGTATTATCAAAAGCATTCAGGTGTAAAACTTGACTATTTTCTGGGATAGAAGCTTTGTCGATCAATGTAACTCGGCTGGTGACAATGCATCGAACAAGCATTCGGTGTATGTTTCGTTGTTCTGACTGGAACCTAGCAATCTCATTCAAATAGTTAGAATAAGTTTTCCCACTGGCCTGAAGCAGTTCGTCATAGCCGTCAAAAATAAGTAACACTGCTTTATCCAACTCCGCATTGCGGATATCATTCCAGCGGCAATTATCCCCTAAGTCTCGGGCAATCTGACTGTTAATTTGTTGGGTAATATCATCTTCTGCCGCAGTATCCCGTAGGCGGATGATAATCACATGGTATTCTGCAAATAGGACCTGCGCTGCCAGCATATGGCAGAGCAGAGTTTTGCCTGCACCAGGGTGTCCTAGAATCAGCAACGGATTCTGACCATAGGTAGGGTGGCTCAGTATACTATGAATATATTTCCCGATTTCTTCCCTAGACTTTTCTGTTCTCCAAGAATCTTTGGACTCAAGGGTCATATTGTTATGATAGGTAATAGCTTTAAATGACTGTGGGATAAAAATATCTCTTTTTGTAGGAAAAACCACGCCACTGGTATCAAAATCAGCACTATGGTCAATAATTGGACTTTGAAGATAGTTGATATATTTGCGATGGTATTGTTCCATCGCAGCTGCGGCAATATTACTCCGTTGTTCAATAAAATAACAACACTGACGCAACCGATCCGCAATATGGGTAAAGCCAACATCGATTTGCTCTTCTAGTCGGCGGTGTTCCTCGTGATTTGCCCACACGGCAAAATCCGGAAATGTTTTTGATAGAGTGAAATATTCCCTTCGATATGTAGAAACTGCTTGTTTAGGTAAATTGTTAAGATTTTCTCTGAAAAACTCCTTCTGCGCTTTATCTAAGAGATTTCTATCATCCCTCAGACTTTTCCAGAAAGGTAGTTGCTCAAAGAATTTAATAAACTGTTCATTTAGTACACAATAGAAGCCTAACAATCTCATTTCATATTGAGCAAATGTTTCTGTTGGATTAGGCAGAGAAATTTCTTCTTCTAATAGTCTGGGTAAGCTCTGCTGCTTCTTTGCTGATGATTCTAATTTTTGACAGTATGACTTTAAAGATGCTTGGGCAAGTTCCAGCCGTATATCAGGCGATAACTCAACTTCACCATTCTCATTTGGCAAGTATTGGCTAATAGTATCAAAATAAGAAGCATAGATTAACATTACCTGTGCAATCTGCATTTGCTCGTAACGAGTATAATAATCCTCATAAGACTTGTGCTTAAATAGTGAAAAAGCATTTTCAGCGGCATCTTTAACTGCTTTTCCTGCTCCAATTCCCGCTAGAGAAGCACCAGCAGACAATCCTGTTATTACTGCTACGTCTGGACATATAAAGGCCGGAAAAAACAATAAGGAAATACGAAATAAATTTTGAAAGCACTTCGCTGTATAAGTGTCCTGTTTATTTTGAAGAAAACGATATACAGAAGCAAAAGTTGCTCTATCTAGATTTAACGTATTCATAAGATTTCTCTCTTTCTATATAAAATATTGAGTACTCGTTTGAATTTTAATTAGGCTCTGCTCCGCAACCTTGGCAAAACAAACAGCAGAAGCATAAGGCAAAACAGAACAAGAGCGGCCCTCAGGGATAAGGAAAGGTTCGAGAGCAGCAGTGCAACGCCAATCACACAGACAGCGCTTTCCTGTAGGCGTGCCATGACGCGGTCCAGGCCGTAAGCGGTCTTGACCGTCCCGAAAA
>CANSDP010000015.1 GCA_947645675.1 uncultured Bacillota bacterium | reverse complement strand
ATGGTGCTGAACTTGTTCAGGTCCAGGGTCAGGTAGGGGAGGAGGAAGTCGTTCCAGATCCACATGGTCTCCAGAATGCCCACGGAGATATAGGTGGGCTTCATGATGGGCAGGACCACGGAGAAGAAGGTGCGCAGGGGGGTGCAGCCGTCGATCATGGCGGCCTCCTCAATCTCCACGGGGATGGACTTGACAAAGCCGCAGAACATAAACACCGCCAGCCCCGCGCCGAAGCCCAGATAGATGATGATAAGGCCCCAGGGGGTGCCCAGCCTCAGCCGGTCGGTGACCAGAGACAGGGTGAACATGACCATCTGGAAGGGGACCACCATGGAAAACACGCACAGCAGATACAAAAGCTTGGTGGCCCGGTTGTTCACCCGGGTGATAAACCAGGCGAACATGGAGGTACAGATCAGAATGACCAGCACCGAGCCCACCGTCATGACCACGGTCCACACCACGGACATGAGGAAGTCGTAGTTTTCAATGGCGGTGGTAAAATTCTCCATGCCGATGAAGTTCTTCTCGGTGGGCAGCTTGAAGGGCTCCAGATTGATGAAGGCCTTTTTCTTAAAGGAGTTGATGAGCACGATGAACAGAGGGGCCAGATAGAGGATGGATACAAAGGAGAAGATAATAGTGGCGAACATTCCGCCTGTTCTGCGACGTTTCATTACTGCTGCACCTCCTTGGAGCGGGTCATTTTCAGCTGGATCAGGCCCAGGGCCACCACCAGGATAAAGAAGAGCACGACCTTGGCCTGGCCCACGCCCTGATAGCCCACCCGGCCATAGAATGTGTTAAAAATGTTCAGCGCCAGCATTTCCGTCTGCTTCATGGGCTCGCCGGCGGTGAGGGAGAGGTTCTGGTCAAAGAGCTTGAAGCCGTTGGTCAGGGTGAGGAAGGTACAGATGGTGATGGAGGGCATCATGTTGGGGATGGTGACGCTCCACAGCCTCTGCCAGCCGTTGGCCCCGTCGATCTCGGCGGCCTCGTTGAGCTCGCCGGGGATGGACTGGAGGCCCGCGATGTAGATAATCATCATATAGCCGATTTGCTGCCAGCAGATGACCACCACCAGACCCCAGAAGCCGTATTTGGCCGAAATCTTCAGGGCCAGGTCATAGCGGGCCAGAATGCCGTTGAAGATCAGCTGCCACACATAGCCCAGCACGATGCCGCCGATGAGGTTGGGCATGAAGAACACCGTGCGGAACAGGTTGGTGCCCTTGATCTCCCGGGTCAGCACCATAGCCACGGCGAAGGCGATCACGTTGATGAGCACCAGGGTGACCACGGTAAAGGCGGCGGTGAAGCCGAAGGCGTGGACAAAATCCGTATCCTGGAAGGCGCGGATGTAGTTGTCAATGCCGTTGGGTTTGGCGTCGATGACGGTGCGGAAGTCGCAGAAGGACAGGTAGATCCCCATGAGGAAGGGCACGATAAAGCCGATGATAAAGGCGGCGAAGGTGGGGCCCAGGAAGATGGGGAAATACCGCTTGATGGTTTTTTCCATGGCGGATGCCAGACCTCCTTTTTTAATTCACAGCTTGGCGGAACGGGGCGGGTTCCGTATTGGCTCCGGCGGGGGGAGCGAATACGGCGCCCGCTCCGCGAAAAGGGATAAAAGGGGGGTGGACGGGCCCTCCCGCCCACCCCGGAGCATTAAAATCAGCTTACTTGGACTTCTCAGCGGCCCAGTTGTCCACAAAGGCGGCCCGGACGGTCTCCCAGTTGGCGTCGGTCTGGTCGGCGGCGTAGGCGGTCAGGGCGGAGCCCAGAACGTTCTTCCACTCCTCAGAGGGCATGGTGGGGAAGCACCACTTGACGCTGGTCTTGCCTTGGGACACGTAGTCGTTGGCGATGTTCACCAGCAGGTTGCCGGACTCCAGGTTGCCCTTGAAGGGGACCACGAAGCCCATGTGGTCGCCGGAGCACATATACTCCAGGCCGGTCTCGGAGGTGGCGCACCAGTACATGAAGTCCAGGGTGGCCTGGATGTCCTCGGGCTTGGCGTTCTTATTCACACACCAGTAGTTCTCGGTGCCGGTGCACAGGCCCTGGCTGGCCTCGTCGCCTACGCCGATATAAATGGGCAGCATACCCAGGTTCTCGTCGCCCACGTCGGCCACGTCGCCATAGGCCCAGGTGCCGTTCTGATAGAAGACGGCCTGCTCGGTGACGAACTCAGCCACGGAGTCGTCGCCGGTCTTGGCGGACAGCAGGGTGGGGGCGCAGGTGCAGTTGTTGATATACAGGTCCCACATGGCCCGGTAGTTATCCAGATAGGTGCCCTTGATGGCGGCGGTATCGCCGATGCCGTCGGCCTCATACTCAAAATAAATGGGCAGGTTGGCCAGGTGGGTCTTGAAGCGCCAGTCAGAGGAGCCGTCCATGCCGGCGGAGGTGAAGGCGGCGAAGCCCAGCTCATCCTTGCGGGCGGTGATGTCCTCGGCCACTTTCTTCAGGTCCTCGAAGGACTTGATGTCGTCCAGGCTGTAGCCCGCGTCGCCCAGCAGCTTGGTGTTGACGATGATGCCGTAGGTCTCGATGACGTAGGCGATGCCAGACATGGCGCTGCCGTCCATCAGGGCGAAGTCGTCGCTGGACAGCTCGCCGGCGATCTTGGAGCCGGACAGGTCATAGCAGTAGTCCTTCCAGTTGGCCAGACCCTCGGGGCCGTTGACCTGGAACAGGGTGGGGGCGTCGGTCTTGGCGATCTCGCTCATGAGGGTGGTCTCATACTGGCCGGAGGCGGCGGTCTGGACCTTCACCTCCACGCCGGTCTCCTGGGTGTAGAGCTTGGCCAGCTCCTGCCAGTCGCCGTCCTGCTCGGGCTTGAAGTTCAGATAATAGACGGAGCCAGTCGCGCCGCTGGCGCCGCCGCTGCCGGCGGGAGCGGGGGTGCTGGTGCCGCCGGTGCTTCCGGCGGGCTTGCCGCTGGCGTCTCCGCCGCCGCCGCAGCCGGCCAGCAGAGACAGGGACATGGCCGCGCTGAGGGCCAAGGCCAGGATCTTTTTGCTCTTGCTCATTTCATTTTCCTCCTGAAATTTATTTCGATGAAGCAACAGTGGAAGCGTTACCGGAATCGTTACTGGTAACGTTTCCAACTCATCTGCTATTAATAATAGCTGCAATTTGTCCAGGATGCAAGAGAAATTTGCCGGTCTCTGCCAACTTTGGAGAGGTGCAAAAAAGTATCCCCCGGTTTTTGGAGATTATGTCCAAAGACCGGGGGATCTATGTTCATTTCATCGTCCAGCAGTCCCGAAGCTCCTGATGGAGCCGCTTGGCCGTCTGTGTGTTGGTCATCGGCGCCTGGCGGCTCCACACCCCCATGCGGCCGGTAGCGCTGAGGACGCCGTCCCGGCAATCCAGCCGGGACAGCAGGAGCTCCGCCTCCCGGCGGATGGCGTCGGGGCGGGGCCCGTCAAAGACCGTGTACGCCTCCACCTCCCGGCCGTGAAAAACGGTCTTTTTCAGGTCATGTATATCCACCGTCATGTAGGTGTTTCGGTCGGCGATCAGATAGTAGACGCCCGATACCTGGCCGTCCAGCAGCAGGCACATGCACCGCCCCTTCTCCCGGATCAGCACCAGGGTGAGGCGGCAGGCCTGCCCCACCGCCTTGCCCAAACGCCGGACATAGGTCCCCTCCCCGGGCACGGCGAAGTCCAGCTCCAGCCGGTCCAGCCCGCCGGAGCAGAACTGATCCAAAACGCCGTTCAGCTCCCGGGCGGTCCAGTCCTGGTGGGAAACCGTTTCCGGGACGGGGCGCTTTTGGGGGAGGAGGCGGTAGAGCAGGGACAGCGGGAAGGGCCATCCCCGGCGCAGAGCCTTGACGCCGGTGAGGAAGGGCAGACAGGCCTCCGGGCCTGGCTCCCTCTCCGGGGGCCGCTGGGCGGGCTCTAGGGAGGGGGTGTTCTCCTTGGGGGAGGAGTTGTCCGGTGCGGGCGCGGGCCGCGCCGGGGCCAGCTGTCCGGAGACAAGCAGCTCCTGAGCCCAGGGGGCCAGGACGCGCAAGAGCTGCCCCAGACGCTCCTGGCCGCTTTCCTCCTGTGTGCCAGGGGTCAGGCATGCCGCAAGGGGTTCCCGGGCCGCCTTGAAGCGGCGGGCCAGCCGGGCGGCGTGCTGCTCCGGTGTGACGGAGGGCGGAAGGGGGCCCGTTGCAGATACGCCTTCCAAAGTATCCTCCACTGAGCCCTTAAAGCACAGCCGGAAGCCCCAGCCGTCCTCCCGATACCAAAGGTGCATGACCGTGCATTCCAGCTTGGCGGAGGGGATACGGGCCAGCATTTCAGGACAGCAGTTTCCCTCAAAGCGGGCCAGCACCCCCTGGCGGCATTCCGCCCAGCGCAGGCCGGACAGGTCCAGCTCGTACAGTCTCATCACATCGACGGACAGATTGCTCACCGCCGGCTGGATATGTCTGAGCCGCTGGTTTGGACAGATTAAAAGCGATACAAAAGCGCTCATGCTCAGCTACCTCCGACAAATTGGAACGTCCTAATCCCTCGCGGGGGGATACTCGTTGCACAGCAGGCGGTAGGGAGGCTCGTCCTCCTCAATGGAGGGGAAGCGGCCCACCGGGGGGTTGAAGCGGTTGTCGGTGTTGTCGTCGTTGCACTGGCTGACCTCCCCCAGCAGGACGGGCCCGCCGCCCTCCTCCACAGAGAAGTCGTGGTACAGCCGCTGTTGGATGTGGATGCTCTCGCCGGGGGTCAGCCGGACCTGAGTCCCGGCGGGGACGGTATAGGTCCGTCCGTCGGTGTGGACGGTGACGGGGGAGTGATAGTCGATCTCCTCGTCGGGCAGGGAGTTGTACACCCGGATGAGCACATTGCCGCCCCCGCGGTTGATGATGTCCTCGGTCTTGTACCAGTGGAAGTGGTTGGGGGCATACTGGCCCTCCTTCAAATACAGCAGCTTCTCGGCGTAGACCTTGGGGTATTTGTCCGCCATGGCCCGGTTTCCGTTGCGGATGGTGATGAGGGAGAAGCCGAACCGGTCAAAATCCCCCTTGCCGTAGTCGGTAATGTCCCATCCCAGCATACAGTCCCGCACCTCGTCGTACTCATGGCCCAGCTCATGCCACCGCTCCGGCGGGACGTGGCAGAAGGGGGGCAGGGCGAAGCCGCACTGGGCGCACATGGCCTCCAGCTCTCTCAGAGCCCGGTTAATTTCAGAACGTTTCATAACAGCACATCCTTGTCGTTTCCTAACCGTTAAATTTTCCCATAGCCCGGTCGATGCCCTGGGCCATGATGCACTCGATGGCATCGGCCGCACGCTTGACAGAGGCGTCCATCGCCTTCTTGTCCTCGCCCGTGAATTTTCCCAGCACCCAGTCGGCCATATCGTAGTCCGGGTGGGGCTTTTCTCCCACCCCTACCCGCAGCCGGGGGAACTGGTCGGTGCCCAGGTGCTGAATGATGCTTTTCAGGCCGTTGTGGCCCCCGGCGGAGCCCTTTGTCCGGATGCGGAGACGGCCCACCGCCAGGGCGGTGTCGTCCGACACCACCAGCACCCGCTCCGGGGGGATTTTGTAAAAGTCCGCCGCCGGGCGCGCCGCCTCGCCGGACAGGTTCATGTAGGTGATGGGCTTCATCACCAGCACCTTTTCCTGGGCAATGGTGAGGATGTTGGTCAGCGCCTTGAATTTCAGCCGCTGGATGGGCTTGCTCTGCCGGTCCGCCACCTCGTCGGCCACCATAAAGCCCACGTTGTGCCGGGTGTTCTCATACTTGTCCCCCGGGTTGCCCAGGCAGACCAGCAGCCAGCTGACGCCGCCCGCGTCCTTTTTGAAAAACATGGTCGTTTCCTCGCTTTGATAAGGGGCGGCCGTACAGCCGCCCCAAACTATATTATACGAACAGGGGAGACACGGAGGTCTCCATGTAGATGTGGCTGATGGCCTCGGCGAAGAGGTGGGCCACGGAGATGTAGCGGATCTTGTCGCAGCGGACGTCGGGCTTCTGGGGGATGGTGTTGAGGAATACCACCTCGTCCAGCACGCTGTCCTGGATGCGCTGGATGGCGGGACCGGAGAGGACGCCGTGGGTGGCGCAGGCGGTGATATCCCACGCGCCGCCGATCTCCACCAGGGCCTTGGCTGCGTGGCACAGGGAGCCGCCGGTGTCCACCATGTCGTCCAGGAGGATGACCCGCTTGCCCTTCACGTCGCCGATGATGTTCATGACCTCGGAGGAGTTGGCTTTCTGCCGCCGCTTATCCACAATAGCCAGGGGCATATTCAGCTTCTGGGCGAAGGCCCGGGCCCGGGCCACGGAGCCCACGTCGGGGGAGACCACCATGGTGTCGTCCCGGTCATCCTTGAACTTGCGGTTGAAGTAGTCCACAAAGACGGGGGAGCCCAGCATATTGTCCACGGGGATGTCGAAAAAGCCCTGGATCTGGTTGGCGTGGAGGTCCATAGTAAGCACACGGTCCGCGCCGGCGGTGGTAATCAGGTTGGCCACCAGCTTGGCGGAGATGGGGTCCCGGGGCTTGGTCTTCCGGTCCTGGCGGGCGTAGCCGAAGTAGGGGATCACGGCGGTGATCCGTCCGGCGGAGGCCCGCTTCAGCGCGTCGATGATAATCAACAGCTCCATCAGCGCGTCGTTCACCGTGCTGGCCCGGCCGTCCTTCACAAAGGAGCAGGTGGACTGGACCACAAACACGTCGGAGCCCCGGACCGTCTCATAGATGGAGGAGAAGTTCTCCCCGTCGGAGAAGGCTCCCACCTCGGAGTTGCCCAGCGGGATGCCCAGCTCCTTGCAGATGTCTCTGGCCAGCCCGGGGTTGGAATTGCCCGTGATAACTTTGATGTCCTTGCCATGTGCAATCATAACTTTTACATCCTCCCGTTTTTTGAACCGGTCAGAAGGCCGGTTTTCTCTCTTTTGTCCCTTCTGTCTTTTCAGTGAGGAAAGCTCCTCACCTCTTCCCCTTCTTTTGCCGGTTTTCCGCCGCCCAGCCCTCCTTGACCTCCTGGCGGACCCGGCCTATGGCCATCGCGTCCTCCGGGACGGGCTGAGTCACCGTGGTGCCGGCAGCGATAAAGGCCCCGTCCTCCACCGTCACCGGAGCGACCAAATTGGTGTTGCAGCCCACAAAGACCCCGCTGCCAATGGTGGTGCGGTGCTTCTGAAAGCCGTCGTAGTTGCAGGTGATGGTGCCGCAGCCGAAGTTGCAGCCGTCTCCCACGTCGCTGTCCCCCACATAGGTCAGGTGGGCCATCTTGGTCCCCCTGCCCAGATTGCAGTTTTTCAGCTGGACAAAGGCCCCGATGCTGGAGCCCGCCCCCACCACGCAGTGGGGCCGGATGTGGGCGTAGGGGCCTATCTGACAGTCCCGCTCAATGACGCTCTCCTCACACTGGGAGGCGTTGACGGTACACCCGTCCTCCACAGTGCAGGCGGTGAGCATCGCATAAGGGCCGATGCGGCAATTTTGGCCGATCACGGTCTTTCCCCGGAGGATGGTCCCGGGCAGAAGCATCGTGCCGGCCCCCACCTCCACCTGGTCCTCTACATAGACGGCGGCGGGGTCCATCATCAGCACGCCCCGGGCCAGAAGCTGCTCCCGTTTGGCTTGAAGCGGGGCCGAATAATCGTTCATAGCGACTCTCCTGTCTGAGATATTTTTGAATGTCAGGGCCATTATAACATAGAATTTTCCCTTTTTCCACTATCAGGGAGTTTTTTTCTGAAAAAACAAAATCCGTCCCTCTCCGACAAAAAAACTGACAGAACCGGCAATGACCGCCCGCCCTTGTGCCGGGCAGGCGGTCATTTGTCCATGATTAGAGGGCGGGCGCTAAGGGACGCACCCCCAGCCGCTCCCGCAGGCGGGAGGGACGGCAGATGCGGGACACCTCCAGCCCGGCGCAGACCGTGTCCACCAGGTCCACCATCCACGCCTCCAGCGACCTGGGCAGCGCGCCGCCCAGGGGCCACATATGGGACAGGATGATGTTCCGCTCCTTCTCGGATAGGGCGGTGAGGGCGGCGGCGTTCCGGGCGGCAAACCGGGGGTGGTCGAAGCACTGATTGCCCGGATGGGCGGACTTGTCCTTGGAGTCGTAGAGATACAGGTCGTGGAGCAGCGCCCCCCGCACGGCGGCCCGCACGTCCATATGGAGCAGCCGGGCCACCCGGTAGGTGCTGAAGGCCACAAACAGAGAGTGATCCAGGGTGGTGACCGGCCCGTGGTGCTTCCACCGGCCCATCATCCGCACCTGCTCCGACTCCAGCAGCTCCCTCGTCAGCTCTACAAACTCCCGCTCCCGAAGCTTACGGCTTACATAGCTCATTGGAATCATTCCTTTCTGTCGATTATTGTATGAGGGCATCCTATTTTCTGCCCACATCATACACCAAACCATGCAAAATGTCACGAAAAATTTTTTTCCAGTTTTCGCTTATTTCGGCGGATACGGCTTTGGATTGCCGGTCCGCCCCAGGAGATAGTCCACGCTGGTCTTATAGTGGTCCGCTAAAATTTCCAGTAAAGAGTAGGGTATGGCAAGCGTTCCGGTCTCATAGCGGGAATAGGTCGCTTGGGAAACATTCAGAAGCGCCGCCGCCTCAGCCTGCGTCAGGTCGTTGTCCTCCCGCAGATCACGGATTCGTAACGCCATGAAATCACCTCAAGAAAAACATAGCTTATACGAATTTTGCATATTGAATTTTATGCAGTATTCGCATATACTATGTGCGAGGTGATTATATTGGAAGAACAAAGCGCTTTACATAGCAGTCAGCTGGCAGAGCTGCCCCACGACCCGGCTGACCCCAACAACGACCTTTGGGAGCTTATCATAGCCGTCCGGAGCCTGCGGGAGCAGATGGAGGAATTTGAGGCAGAATGTCAGCGGAAGGTCAACGAGCAGCTGTGTACCCTGGAGGGCCTGCTTCACTGGTGCAACCATCTGCTGTATCAATCCTGTGAGCTCTACAGCGCGCGAGAAAAAGGGGGTACCCCGGGGGGCCGATAGGCCGCTCCGGGGAATTTTTATGGCATAAACTCCCTGGGGGTAGCGCCGAACTGGCGGCGGAAGGCCCGGTGAAAGGCGGAGTAGTCCTGAAAACCACATTGCCCGCAGGCCTCCTGGGCGGACGCCCCGGCGCGCAGCAGTCCGGCGGCGGCCAGCAGCCGCTTCTGGGTAATATATTGGTGGACGGGACAGCCAGTGAGCTCCTTGAACCGGCGCATGAAGTGGTATTTGCTGGTGTACACCTGCCGGGCCAGGGCGTCCACCGTCAGCTCCTCCCCCAGATGGTCGTTGATGTAGGACAGTGCCTGAGCGATCTTGGGGTCGTACTGGCTGGCCGACTGGTCCCGGTGGGTGCGGTCCCGCATCATGTCCCGGTTCAGGCGGACCAGCAGCTGGAGGAAGCAGGTCCGGGCCAGCAGGTCCCCGCCGAAGCCCTGGTCCTCCAGGGCCCGCTCCAGACTCTCCAAAAGGAGCTCCAGCCCCTCCCGTTCCCCGCCGCCGGGGCGCATCAGGGCGAACTGCCGCTCCCGGGCCAGGTCAAAGCACAGGCCCAGGTCCTCCCCCCGGGTGCCGCTGGACCGGAGAAAGCCCGAGTTGAGGTAGATGACCACCCGCTCATAAGGCTGTTCCGGGTCGGTCACCGGCTTATGAATCAGATGGTGGCTCACCAGCAGCACGTCCCAGGGCTCCAGAAAGTAGGACCGCCCCTCAATGATGTAGCTGGCCCGGCCCGACAGGAAAATCACAATCTTGTCAAACTCATGGTAGTGATACTCCATCTCCTCCACCCCCATGTCCCGCAGATGGAACAGCCGGAAGTCCTCATGGAGATAGCCCCGCCGCTGGTAGTTGGCCGGTTGGATCATAGCATTGCCCCGTCTTTCCTCGTCTCGCCCGCAAAGGAGGCTTTTTCCTTGCTTCTATTATACCGCATTTTTTGCAAGATGGAAAGCACCTTCCGCAAATTATTTTGGAAAAAATTTCGTTATACTAAATGTACAAATTGGACAAACCGGGGGCGAGGCCGCCGGGAACAGGAGGAGCATGTTATGAAAAACGAGTGCTATTACGACAATTACGACCGCAAAGAGGAGCTGGCCTTCGACACCAAGGTGGTACACGGCGGTATGGGCTGCGACCCCATCACCGGGGCGGTGAGCTTTCCCATCTTCCAGACTGCCACCTTCCGCCACAGGGCCTTCGGCATCTCCACCGGCTACGACTACACCCGGGTGCAGAATCCCACCCGCCAGGAGCTGGAGCGCACCATGGCCATTCTGGAGAACGGCCTGGAGGGCTTCGCCTTCTCCAGCGGACAGGCGGCCAATATGGCCCTGTTCACATGGCTGCCCCAAAACAGCCATGTGATTCTCTCCGACGACATCTATGGCGGCACCTTCCGCATCTGCGACGAGATTTTTTCCAAATTTGGCTGTATCTTCTCCTGGATCGACCTGTCCGACCTGGAGGCCGTCCGGGCGGCTATCCGTCCCGAGACCAAAATGATCTATATCGAAACCCCCACCAACCCCATGATGAAGGTGGCCGACATTGCCGCCCTGGCGGACATCGCCCATGAGATCGGGGCCCTCTGCGTAGTGGACAACACCTTCATGTCCCCCTATTTCCAGCGCCCCCTGGACCTGGGAGCCGACGTGGTGGTCCACAGCGGCACCAAGTACCTCTGCGGCCACAACGACGTGGTGGCCGGCATCGCCGTAGCCAAGTCCCAGGAGATGTGCGACTTCTTCCACGCTCAGCTCAAGTCCCACGGCAACGGCCTGGCCCCCATGGACTGCTGGCTCCTTCTTCGCGGCCTCAAGACCCTGGCCCTGCGGATGGAGCGGCACAACTCCAACGCCATGGAGGTGGCCCGCTGGCTGCGGAAGCACCCCAAGGTGAAGAAGGTCTACTTCACCGGCTTTGAGGACCACAAGGACTACGCTGTTATGACCAAACAGACCACCGGCTTCTCCGGCATGATCTCCTTCGAGCTGGACAGCCTGGAGACCACCATGAATCTGCTGTCCCGGGTGAAGCTCATCATGTTTGCCGAGAGCCTGGGCGGCGTGGAGAGCCTGGTCACCTACCCCATGACCCAGACCCATGAGTCCATCCCCGTGGACGTGCGGGAGGCCCTGGGCATCAACGAGCGGTTTATCCGCATCTCCATCGGCATTGAGAACCCCAAGGACATCATCGCCGATCTGGAGCAGGCCCTGGCATAATTATGTCTATCGCGGGCGGTCCCCGGCTCCCTCTCTGAGGGAGCTGTCGCCGCCGCAGGCGGTGACTGAGGGAGTTTTCCGGCGGCGGACTCCCTCAGTCACGTCTTCGCCGTGCCACCTCCCTCTAAGAGGGAGGCTTTTAAGTTTGAAGCGCAGAGGAGATACAAATGAGTCTACAATTCACCAAAATGCAGGCCTATGGCAACGATTACGTGTATGTCAACACCACCACTCAGCAGGTTGACGATCCTGGCGCGCTGGCCCGGCGGGTGAGCGACCGGCACTTCGGCATCGGCTCCGACGGGCTGGTGCTGATTTGTCCGTCGGACCGGGGGGAGTTCCGGATGCGGATGTTCAACCCCGACGGCAGTGAGGGGGAGATGTGCGGCAACGCCCTGCGCTCCCTGTCGAAATATGTTTACGACCACGGGCTCACCCGGAAAACTGAGTTCGAGATTGAGACCCTGGGGGGGATGCAGCACATCTGGCTCCAGGTGGAGGACGGCAGGGCGGTAAATATCACCGCCGATATCGGCCAGCCCCGGCTCAGCGCCGCCGCCGTGCCGGTGAACACCACTCTGGATCAGTTTGTCAACCAGCCTGTCGAAGTGGTTGACCAAACCTTTCACATGACCGCCATTTCCTGGGGCAACCCCCACTGCGTCATGTTTATCGACGACACCGCCTCCTTCGACGTGGCCAAATACGGCCCCGTCATCGAGCACATGACCGGCCTCTTCCCCAACAAAACCAACGTCACCTTCGCCCAGGTGGTCTCCCGGGATTACATCAAGATCCGGGAGTGGGAGCGGGGGACCGGCGAGACCATCGGCTGCGGCACCGGCTGCTGCACGGCGGCGGTGGCCGCCGCTCTGCTGGGACTGACCGGGCGGCAGGTCCAGGTGGAGCAGATTGGTGGAATTTTACAGGTGGACTGGCGGGAGTTGGACGGACACGTCCGCATGACCGGCCCGTCCCACACCGTGTTTGAGGGGGTGCTGTACTGATGAAGCTTTCTCAGCTGGTCCAGGGCCTGGACTTCACCCTGGACGCCGGGTCGCTGGATGTGGAAATTTCCGCCCTGGAGTACGACTCCCGCAAGGTGGTCCCCGGCGGTCTCTTCGTCTGCCTCACCGGCTTCCAGACCGACGGCCACGACTATATTCCCAAAGCCCTGAAGGCCGGAGCCGCCGCCCTGGTGGTGGAGCGGGAGGTCCCCGTCCCCGAGGGGACAGCGGTCCTGCGGGTGGAGGACAGCCGCGCCGCCCTGGCTCTGCTGGCCGCGGCCTGGTTCGGCCACCCGGCGGAGGAGATGTTTATAATCGGCCTTACCGGCACCAAGGGCAAAACCACCACCGCCCATATGCTCAAGGCCATTCTGGAGGCGGCGGGCCATAAGGTGGGCATGATCGGCACCATCGGCGCTATGATCGGCCAGGAGAGGGTGGAGACCAAAAACACCACCCCCGAGTCCTATGAGCTCCACTCCCTCTTCCGCCGGATGGCGGACGCGGGGTGCTCCCATGTGGTAATGGAGGCCTCCTCCCAGGGCTTCAAGCTCCGGCGGACCGCCGGCGTTCAATTTGACATCGGCGTGTTTCTGAATCTGTCCCCCGACCACATTGGCCCCGGGGAGCATGAGAGCTTTGAGGAATATCTGCAATGCAAGCGGCTGATGTTCCGGCAATGCAGGCAGGGGCTGGTGAACATTGACGACGAACACTGTCAGGAGGTCACCGCCGGGGCCCTGTGCCCCCTGCGTACCCTCTCCATGTCTCAGCCCGCGGACTACCGGGCGGGGGAGGTCAGGGAAGAGCGCCGCCCCGGTTTTCTGGGGAGCCGTTTCACCGCCTCCGGCCCCGTGTCCGGGGAATTTCTGCTCAATATGCCCGGGCGCTTCAACGTGGAAAACGCCCTGGCCGCTTTGGCGGCGGCGGACCTGGCGGGCACCGGCAGGGAGGCTGTGGCCCGGGGGCTGGAAACCGTTCAGGTCAAGGGCCGGACCCAAGTGATCCCTACCCCGGGGCATTACACTCTGCTTATCGACTACGCCCATAACGCGGTCAGTATGGAAAACCTGCTGTCCATGCTCCGGGCTTACAACCCCCACCGGCTGATCTGCCTCTTCGGCGGCGGCGGCAACCGCTCCCGCCTGCGCCGGTACGACATGGGGGAGATGAGCGCCAAATACGCCGACCTCACCGTGCTCACCATGGACAACCCCCGGGACGAGGAGGTGGAGGCCATCAACGAGGACATCAAGGTGGGCCTGGCCCGCCACGACGGCAAATACGTCACCATCCCCGACCGGGCCGACGCCATCCGCTGGGTCATGGACCAGGCCCAGGAGGGCGACATTATCGCCCTCATCGGCAAGGGCCATGAGGAGTATCAGGAGATCAAGGGCGTGAAGCACTTCTTCTCCGAGGAGCAGGTGGCGCTGGAGCATCTGGCCTCCGGCGGCGCGGCCGGCCAGGGCTGACCGAAGGGGGGAACCGCTGTGGACCATGAGGCCTATATGAGTCAGGCGCTGGAGCTGGCCCGGGAAGCCGCCGCCGGCGGCGACGTGCCGGTGGGCTGTGTCATCGTCCGGGACGGGGAGGTCATTGGCCGGGGGCGCAACCGCCGGGAGGAGAGGGGGGACGCCACCGCCCACGCCGAGGTGGAGGCCATCCGGGACGCCTGCGCCCGGCTGGGCGGCTGGCGGCTCCACCGCTGCGTCCTCTACGTCACCCTGGAGCCATGTCCCATGTGCGCCGGGGCCATTGTCAACGCCCGGGTGGAGGAGATCCGCTACGGGGTGAAGGACGATAAGGCCGGGTGCTGCGGGTCGGTGCTCAACCTCTTCGAGGAGCGCTTCAACCACCGCCCCCGCGTCTATCAGGGCCCCCTGAAACGGGAGTGCGAGGCCGTCCTTCAGGAATTTTTTCAGAAGCTGCGTTAGATTTAAAGCTTTTGTAACAACTGGCGTGAACTTTTGTAAAATCTCCTGGCTATACTAATACTCGCAAGGCAAGAACATCTTTTCATTCTATCCTCCATTTTCTTGACAGGCTGACGGGTCGCTCCGTCAGCCTGTCTCCCTTTTTAGCGGCTGTCCAAAAGCACCAAAATATTTCCGGAGCCAGAGCGGTTTTTATGCGATTTAATCCTTTTGTAACATCTGACGTTGGATTTGTTAATATCTTTCTTGTAACATAATATCTGCAAGAGACAGTTCGTTTCATTTTAATCCTCTTTTTCAACGGGAAGCCCCGGATACCTTGGAGTAGGTATCCGGGGTTTTTCGTGCTACCTGGGCCACTTCATGTCCCGCCCCAGACCGAGAATGTAATCCGCGCTGACGCCGTAGTGCTGGCAGAACCTAATCAGGTAGCGGATGGGCATTTCATTGGCACGCCGTTCGTAATTTGCCCATTGAACAGGATGAATGTCCAACTTCTCGCCCAATGTTTTCTGTGTATCGTCTCCGTCCACTCGAACAGCAACGATTCTGTCAATATAGTCCACACAAAACCTCCTAGTCGTATGATATTGACAGAATATAGTGTATGTGTTAGTATATCTCATATACTAACACATCTATTAGAATCGAGGTAAGTTATGAGAATCAACACGAAGAAGGTGGCCGTCGGAATGCCGCCGAACCTCTACGCCGCCCTGGAGAAAAAAGCCGCCGAACAAGATCGCACCGTTGCCAGCTATATCCGCTGGCTCCTCTGGCAGCACGTGGACGAGAAGGATTTGTAGACCGCCCCTACACGCCTCTCCCGTCCCGCCCGCAGGCGACAAGGCTCCCTCCCCGAGGGAGCTGTCAGCCGTCAGGCTGACTGAGGGAGTCACCAAGGGCCCCGCAA
The DNA here is from genome assembly GCA_947645675.1 of uncultured Bacillota bacterium. Classification (GTDB taxonomy): domain Bacteria; phylum Bacillota; class Clostridia; order Oscillospirales; family Oscillospiraceae; genus Lawsonibacter. The sequence continues at coordinate 33,008 of CANSDP010000015.1, read as the reverse complement.
GCCCCCAAGGGTCCCGCAGACCTCCGGAGGACTCCCTCCGTCACGGCTTCGCCGTGCCACCTCCCTCTAGGAGGGAGGCTTTTGCCCCCCGTCGTTCATATTTTATTTGCTCATTCAATTCCCCTGCCTCCATAGAAATTCCCTGTTGACAAAGCGGTTTTCTCCTCATATAATAGGCATAGGAGCAGAAATGCTTCCTAACAGCGGTGTATCTCAGCCCCGAATGAGACATTTATTCAGTGAGCTTCTCTTGGCTCGACAAGCAAGACAGTTACAAGTGAGTGTTTCGCCGCTCGAAGTGCGACCATAACAGAGGGGCGGGCTTTTATGCCCGCCCCCCAGCCTGTCGAAAAAGTCTGCCGAGGGGCAGACTTTTTCGACAGGCTGGGAAGAGGGAATCTCGGTGGAGTTTCCCTCTTCCTTTTTTGTCGAATTTATGCTATGCTGCCAGCATACGGTCCCGGGCCTGGCTTCCGGCCCGGGCGGCATTCAGGAGGTCCCTTTTTGAAGAGGCTTTACCACATCATGCGTCCCCCCACCGGGGCGGGGCGGCGGCTCCGCGCGGCCCACGGCGTCTGGATGGCGCTGGCCTTGACGGGGCTGGGCTGCTGGGTCGGGCGGCTGGCCCTGCTTTTTTCCGCCGGGGCCTGCGGGCGGCTGGACCGGCTGGAGCTGCTCCAGGCCTATGATGCCAACCCCCTCACCACCGCCCTGAATATGCTGGCACCGGTGCTGCTGATCTGGCTGTTTTACTTCCTCACCCGCCGGGCCTGGGCGGGCTATCTGGGCAGCTTTCTGCCCACCATCGGCGTCGCCGTGGTGAACTATTACAAAATCGGCCTGCGGGGCGACCCCTTTCTGGCCTCCGACCTGCGGCTGGCCGCCGAGGCCGGGGGGATTGTAGGGCGGTATGACCTGGAGGTCACAAATCTGCTGCTTCTCGCCCTGGCCAGCCTGGCGGGAGGACTGCTGTTCGCCGCCCTTCTCATGCCCGGCGGGGCGCTGGGCCGGCGGGAGCGGGGATTCGGGGCGCTGAGCTGTCTGGCCCTGCTGGCGGTGGCCATCGCCGGGCCCTACTCCAGTCAGTCGGCCTACAACGGCACCGGCACAAGCGTTTTTTACATCCACCCCTGGTCCGCTCAGGAGACCTTTGTGGCCCGGGGCAGTACATATTCCTTCCTCCACTCCATCCAGGACATGTTCCCCGACCTGCCCCCGGGCTACCGGCGGGAACGGGCGGAGGCGGAGCTGGGCCGGTATCCTGACAGCGACATCCCGGAGGGGCGGAAGGTGTCGGTCATGGGGATCATGCTGGAGGCCTTCTGCGACCTGACCGACTTCGCCCCCCTGGCCGGCCAGCCCGGCGTGGCGGAGCTCTACGCCCCCTGGCACGCCCTGGAGGAGCGGTCGGTCTCCGGCAGCCTGCTGACCAATATCTTCGCCGCCGGCACGGTGGACACCGAGTGGGGCTTCCTCACCGGCTACTCCACCCACGGCGCCTTCCGGGGCCCCGTCAGCTCCTATGTGTGGTATCTCCGGGAACAAGGCTATCAGACCTTCGGCAGTCACCCCTATTACGGCTGGTTCTACGACCGGGAGCGGATCAACCAGTATCTGGGCTTTCAGGACTACTGGTTCCGGGAAAACCACTACGGCGCGCTGGTTGACGAGTGGACGGCAGAGGAGGACTCCGACCGGCTGGTAGCCGGCGAGCTGCTGGGCCAGCTGAAGGAGCGGGTCCAGGACGGCCCCTGCTTCTCCTTCTCGGTGACCTATCAGAACCACGGCCCCTACGACCTGGACGCCTCCAACTGGAACGTCTATCTCACTCCCGAGGGCTCCGGCCTTACGGAGGAGAGCTGCAATGTGCTGAACAACTACCTCAGCGGGCTTGCCACCACCATCGAGGCCATGACCGGCCTGACTCAGGAGCTGGAAGCGATGGACGAGCCGGTGGTGCTGGTTCTCTTCGGCGACCACAAGCCCTGGCTGGGGCACTGGGAGTCGGTGTACCAGGAGCTGGATATCCCATTCTATGACGGCTCCCCCCAGGGCTTTGCCAACTATTACGCCACCCCGTATCTCATCTGGGCCAACTCCGCCGCCAAGGAGGCGCTGGGCCGGGACTTTACCGGGGTTGGCGGGGACTTCTCCCCCTGCTTCCTCATGCAGGAGGTCTTTGACCAGTGCGGCTGGGAGGGCCCGGGCTTCATGAAGCTGGCCCGGGAGATGCGGGACATCACCCCCATGCTCCACGCCAGCGACCTCTTCTGGTTGGATGGAGCCCCCGCCGATACCCTGGAGGGTGAGGCGCTGGACTTCTATCACCTCTTTCTCCGGGCCCAGTATTACCGGGAGAAGGAGGTCCGGAAATGAAATGACCCGGCCCCCCGCTGAGGGGGCCGGGTTTGCGCGTTATTTCAGATAGTTCAGGGGGTTGACGGCGGTGCCGCGGATGCGGACCTCAAAGTGGCAGTGGACGCCGGAGGACCGGCCGGTACTGCCCGCCTTGGCGATGGCCTGCCCCTGATAGACCTTCTGGCCGACGGAGACCAGCAGGCTGGAGTTGTGGGCGTAGTAGGTCTCGGTGCCGTTGTCGTGGCGGATGACCACCAGCTTGCCGTAGCCGCCGCTGGTGCCCGCCTTGGTGACGGTGCCGCCGTCGGCGGCCTTGACGGTCTCTCCATAGGAGGCGTGGAGGTCAATGCCGGAGTGGAAGCCGCTCTTGCCAAAGATCTTCCGGTTGCCGAAATAGGAGTTGATCCGGTGGCTGCTCACAGGCCAGATATACTTGCCCGTGGAGGCGGTCTTGGGCTTCTCCTTGGTGCCCACGGCCTTGACGGTGACAGTGGGCTCCCGCAGGGTGGAGGAGCCGGTGACCTTCCGCTCCTTCTCGACGCCGTTGACGTAGGTCACATCGGCGGACACCATGGCCTCCCCCTCCTCGCCCTGAACCAGAACCTTGGAGTCGCCCTTATACATGGAGCTGTCCTCCTGCTCCTCCACGGGGCAGGGGATGGGCTCGCTGTAGGTGACCCGCTCGGTGGTTCGAACGGACAGGGTGGGGATGATCTCCTTCACGTTGAGCACATCGCCCACCATCAGCCGGTTGATGCTGGCCTCGGGGTTCAGGGCCATCAGGTCGCTGAGGGACATGTCGTTGGCGTAGGCGATGCCATTGTAGGTGTCCCCCCGGACCACAGTGTAGGTAGTTTCGCCGGTGGTGTTGGCCTCCAGGGCGGCCCGCAGCTCCTCGGGGGTCATCAGCTCGTCCACCGCGTAGACATCGCTGACGGTGACGCTCTCCACAAAGCTGGAGGAGACGGTGTTCTCATTGACAAACTGAGCCTTGAACTCCTCCAGCATGGCATTGAGGGCGTCCCGGTCCCGGACGGTACCGATGGCCCGGCCGTCCACCGAGACCTCATAGGCCCGCAGCTGATCGCTGAGCTCGTTGAGCTGGCTGTAAAAATAGTTGCTGATGTCCTGGGGCTGGCTCAGATCGCTTTTCAGGCTGAGGGTAAAGCTGTAGTCAATATTGCCGTCCACCTGATAGTCGTAGCCCAGCAGCTCGCTGCCCCGGGTCTCCACCATCTGAATGGCCTCGTCCACCACGCTCTGGTCGGCCACCACGCCCACCTCCTGACCGTCCACGATAACGGCGTAGCTGGTGGAATACAGGGTGGTCAGGGTGAGAGCGGCCCCCAGGGCCCCGGCCACCAGGAGGAAGGAGACGGGCCCTACGGTCAGCGTCCCGGCGGCGGCGCCGTGGAACAGATGGGCCCAGCGGCGCAGATGGATGCGGGCCCACTCGGAAAAGCCCTTCAGGTAGAGCAGAACGTCCTCCGCCTGGCTCCGGGCTGGGGCCGTCTTCTGCTCCGGCCCGTCCTGGGGGATCTGGACCTTCCTCCCGGTGGTCTCGGCCTGGCTGGCGGGCTGAACACGGGAAGCGGTCTCCGATTCTTTTTTACGTTGCTCCATGGCTGTTACCTCGCTGGGATGAACCCACAAAAAATGACAATCGTGAAATAAGAGTTACAAAATGGTAACAACAATATAAACGGTCTAGCCCCGTTCTGTCAAGTCTTTTTTTCCACTTCCAGGCTAAAAAATTATAAAGGAACTGTAAATAGTAAAACGCCGTAGGTCAAACCGCGGCGTTTTTTGTAAATTATCATAAAACCGTGCCGGGGACACAAGGTATTGCGGTTACGCGAAGAGCATCACCCGCAGGACAAAGACCAGCGTCATGAGCACCACCGCCAGGCTGGCGCAGGCGTCCAGCGTCCAGCTCCGGCGGTCCCGACGGGCCCGGCGGCGCTGGCCGGGAGACATGGTGAGCACCACCGGCTGAAATCCCGGCTCCTCCGCCCCGGCCGTTTCGGCCTCCGGTTCCTCATAGAGGGGGTCCCGCCGGCGGGCCAGGCTGTCCCGCTGGACCTGCTCCAGCTTGCCGCGATACTCCCCCAGGTCCACCAGATTATCGGTGTGGCTGATAAAATGAGAGGTCTGATAATACATGGTCTTCATTGCGGTTTCCCTCCTAGTTGTTGTGATGGCTGTATCATAAGGGAAAGACGGTCCGAAAAACCGGACTTTCCCCTCTCGGCCTGCAAAACATTTGTTCTGCCCGTTACTATATAACAGACGTTCGAGAATGTCAAGAGGGAAATCAAAAATTTGTTCGAATTTTTGAAAGGGCAGAACTTCACCCTACATTTGATACAGACGGAGAAAGGGAAAAAAGGTTCCCTTTGTATGTGTTTTTTCGGGGGCCGTGTTGATTTTTCCTGAAAATGGGGGTATAATGCTCTAGTTATTCAGAAATCCACAGATTTGAGGTGCATTCCCATGAAGCATGAGAAGTTGAGAAATATCGCCATCATCGCCCACGTAGACCACGGCAAGACCACCCTGGTGGACGAGATGTTGAAGCAGTCCGGCGTTTACCGGGAGAATCAGGCGGTAGCCGACCGGGTGATGGACTCCGGCGACTTGGAGCGGGAGAGAGGCATTACCATCACCGCCAAGAACACCGCCGTGCAGTACGGCGACGTGAAGATTAACATTGTGGACACCCCGGGCCACGCCGACTTCGGCGGCGAGGTGGAGCGCATTTTAAAGATGGTAAATGGCGTTATCCTTCTGGTCGACGCCGCCGAGGGCCCCATGCCTCAGACCCGGTTCGTCCTGTCGAAGGCCCTGGAGCTGGGCCATAAGGTAATCGTGGTGGTGAACAAGATCGACCGTCCCGACCAGCGGGTTTATGAGGTGGTGGACGAGTGTCTGGAGCTGCTGCTGGACCTGGACGCCACTGACGAGCAGCTGGACTCCCCCATGCTCTTCTGTTCCGGCCGGCAGGGCACCGCCTCCGTCCAGCCCGACGTGGCCGGCAGCGACTTGAAGCCCCTCTTCGACACCATTCTGGACTATATCCCCGCCCCCGAGGCAGAGGTGGACGCCCCCTTCCAGATGCTGGTCTCCTCCATCGACTACAATGAGTTCGTGGGCCGCATCGCCATTGGCCGGATCGAGCGGGGCGTCATCAGACAGAACCAGGAGATCGCGGTATGCAACTACCACCATCCCGACGCCGCCCCTGTGAAGGCCAAGGCCACCGCCCTGTATGAGTTTGACGGCCTGGCCAAGGTCCCCGTCCAGGAGGCCTCCGCCGGCAGCATTATCGCCCTCAGCGGCATCGGCGATGTGACCATCGGCGACACCATCTGCGTCCCTGACGCGGTGGAGCCCATTGAGTTCGTCCAGATCTCCGCCCCCACCATTGAGATGACCTTCTCTGTCAACGACTCCCCCTTCGCCGGCCGGGAGGGCAAGTTCGTCACCAGCCGCCAGCTCCGGGACCGGCTCTTCCGGGAGACGCTGAAGGACGTGTCCCTGAAGGTCTCAGAGATGGAGGGGGCCACCGACTCCTTCAATGTGGCCGGCCGGGGGGAGATGTCCCTGTCCATCCTCATCGAGACCATGCGCCGGGAGGGCTATGAGCTTCAGGTCTCTCCCCCCCGCGTCCTCTATCAGGAGGTGGACGGGGTGAAGTGCGAGCCCATCGAGCGGGTAGTGATTGATGTGCCCACCGACTACGTGGGGGCCGTGATGGAGAAGCTGGGCTCCCGCAAGGGGGAGTTCGTCACCATGAATCCGGTGGGAAACCGCACCAAGCTGGAGTTCCTGGTGCCCGCCCGGGGCCTGTTCGGCTACCGCAGCGAGTTCCTCACTGACACCAAGGGCGAGGGCATCATGGCCTCCGTCTTTGACTCCTACGCCCCCGTAAAGGGGGAGATCAGCCGCCGGTCCACCGGCTCCCTGGTGGCTTTCGAGACGGGCGAGGCGGTCACCTACGGCCTGTTCAACGCCCAGGAGCGGGGTTCCCTGTTCATCGGGCCGGGCACCCCGGTCTACGGCGGCATGATCGTGGGCGAGTGTCCCAAGGCGGAGGATATCTCGGTCAACGTGTGTAAAAAGAAGCAGCTGACCAACATGCGGGCCTCCGGGTCCGACGAGGCCCTGCGCCTGGTCACCCCCCGCACCCTCTCCCTGGAGCAGTGCCTGGAGTTCCTGGCCGACGACGAGCTGCTGGAGTGTACCCCCGAAAACCTCCGCCTGCGCAAGCGCCTCCTTGACCACAGCGCCCGCATGCGGGAGGCCTCCAAGAAAAAAGGCTGATAGCAGCGGACTCTCCAAAATAACCGGAGGGTCCGCTAATTTTATTGCTATTTTTCTCAAAGAGTGGTAAAATAGTTAAATACAACATGATGATCATTCCCAGATAGAAAAAGGGGGCTATCCATATGCGCAAGCTGGTCATTGAAAAGGCCGTGGTGAAGCACAATCTGTCCGTCATCAAGGAGCGGGCGGCGGGCGCGGTGATCTACGGCGTGCTCACCGGAGACGGCGGCGGAGCGGGGACAGTCCCCCTGGCCAAGCTGCTCCGGGCGGAGGGAATTGGCCGCTTCGCCGTCTACGACGTAAAGGACGCGGAGAAGCTCCGTCAGGCCGGCTTCGAGGACGAGGAGATCCTCATGCTCCGCTCCACCACCGACCGGGAGGAGCTGGAGCGGCTGGTGGACCTGAACGTGGTCTGCACCATCTCCTCGGTGGACACGGGGCTGGCCCTCAACGCCCTGGCGGAAAACCGGTCCACCGTCGCCTGCGCCCACATCCAGGTGGACACGGGGATGGGCTTCGGCGGCTTTCTGGCCAGCGAGCCGGAAAAAATTCTGCTGGCCTACCGCTCCCTGCCCAACGTGGCCCTGGAGGGCATCTACACCCAGCTCCACGCCGCCAAGCCCAATGACCCGGAGCTGAGCCATCAGCTGGAAAAATTCCACCAGGTCCTGGACACCATCCACAGCGACAAGCATGAGACGGGGGTCATCCACGCCGCCGGCTCCTTTGCCCTGCTCCACAGCGACAGCGCCCGGCTGGACGGCGTGCGGGTGGGGTCGGCCATTCTGGGCCGGTGCCGCCGCACCCGGGACGACCGTTTGAAAACCGCGGGCTACGGCGAGGCCCCGCTGGCTGAGGTCCGCTGGCTTCCCAAGGGCTACACCCTGGGCTACGGCAAGCCCATCGTCCTGAAAAAGCCCACGCGGGTCGCCGTACTGCCCGTGGGCTACCAGAACGGCCTGGGGGTATCCCGCCCCAGGGAGACCGGCTTCTGGGCCCTCTGGCGGCGCTGGAGACGGTCCCAGAGCCGCACCGTCCGCATCGGCGACCAGCGGGCCAGGGTCATCGGCTCCATCGGCGCCACCGAGACCCTCCTCAATGTCACTAATCTGAAATGCTCCACCGGCGACCTGGCCTGCTTCGATATCGACCCGCTCTTTGCCCAGGGGTTTGTCAGAGAATACCGCTGAAAAAAACCGGCCGCCCCACGGGCGGCCGGTTTGCTATGGCTTTACAGTCTGGCTCAGGTTTTTGATTCGGTAGTTCTCTCCCGCCTGCTCGAACTCGATGCCGGCGTCTTGGTCAAAATGGGCGGTGAGGGTGTCGCCGTTCCAGTCGAAGGGGGTCTGGTTCCAGCGCAGGAAGGACTCCGCGAAGATTTTGTGGTCCAGATAGAACTGCTGGATGCACTGGGATATGCTGTTGAGGAAGGTGAGGCCGTCCACCGGGGCGAAGAGCTCCTTGGGGGCCTCACACAGGGCCACGAAAGCGGCTCCCTGATTGTTCCCGGTGGGACAGCGGTAGTAGCACCGGTCCTCCGCCAGAGCTCCGCAGGCCACCATGGAGAAGCTGTGGCCGTTGAAGGTGTCGTTCAGCTCGCACTGGGCGTGGATCAGGGGCTCCAGCCCCCAGGCCTGCCCATAGGTCCGGGCGATGTGGGCCTGTCCCAGGAGATTGTCGGGGAAGTTGTTGATATTCTCCCAGCCCCACAGCCAGGAGTTGGACACATAGGACTCGCTGCCCAGGAACTGGAGCCGAAACTCATATTTCCCCAGGGTGAGCACACCCTTTTCAAAGTCCACATACCAGCTTGGCTCGTCCTTCACCAGCTCCACCAGCCGGTTCTGCACGGTGTACATCTTGCCCAGGCAGGCGGAGAACACCTGGTCCCAGTCGGACATATCCATCCCCTGGGGGAAAAATCCCGCGGGCGCGCCCGGACCGGCCTTGGTATCGGGCTCCTTTGGAGGCTCCGGTTTTTTGCCGAACAGATTCGTGAACAGTGACATTACAAGGTCTCCTTCCAGTTTGGACTTGTCGGATCTCTGTGTCATCATAGCACTGGAATTTGTAAAAATCAAGGACGGCCGCCTTTGTTAGCGGAAATTGGCAAAACGCGGCGCTCGCGGTATGATGGACAGGCCGGCCCGGAAGGGGAGGCGGCGCTGCTGCATAGGAGGCGGCTGGCCCACAAACCTCTTGCAAATACCCAATCAGACGGGGGGCTGACGGGAAACGAACTCCGAAGGTATATCCTTCGCTTCGTGGTGAGCTTGGGCGTGGTCATTATGATTTTGCTCCTCACCGCCCCAAAAAGGATCAGCTGAGGGGAAGCTCATAGTCCCCCATGCGGACGGCGGTATACTCGCTGATGTCGGTGAGGAGGATAAAGTGGACGGTGGTACTGACCTCTTCCGCTTTCCTGGAATCAACACCGGCAATGCCGCTGCCGCCGTTGGTGAAGCCCATCAGGCCAACGGGCTGCTCGGAGCCGTCCGCCTTGACCAGCCGGGTGTCCTTCACCATGTCATCATACCAGGGGTAGTCCGTGCCCTGGGCCTCCAGCGCCAGAGAGAAGGTGGACAGGGTGGCGGTGATCTTCACGTCCCCCTCCTGGAAAACGCCGCTGCGGGCCTGGGGTCCGTCGTAGGCGGGCTGGAAGGTGACAATGGCCGGGTGGTCGGTGACGGCGGTCCGGGTTCCGTCCTCCGTCTCGATGCAAGGGGGCGTTACCAGAATGGTCATGGGCTGCTCGGTCAGGTCCCAGCCGGTGTTGAAGTCGTAGCTGAACATCCAGGTGATGGTGTTAGTCTCCGGGTCATAGCCCTTGGAGCGGCCGCTGCCGCTGGTGTTTCCGTTTCCGTCCTTGCTGTGGGTAAGATCATAAGGCCCCAGAACAAAGCCGTCCCGGTCAAAGTAGTCGCCGAAGGAGAGGTTGGTGGACCAGTCGTAGTTTTGCCAGATATCCCCCTCCGCCGCCTTGAACTCCTCCCAGGTGTAGTCCCCGGTGCCGTAATAGAGGTCCCTTCCGGGGGAACTCAAATACTCCCCCTCCCCCAGAGAGAAACCGTCGGGCAGGCGGTACTCCAGAATATAGTGGATGGTCCTGTCGCTGCACAGGGCCTGGGTTACCGTCAGGGACACGTCGTCGCAGACCGAGGTGACGTTCACCTCCTGGAACACCGCCCCGCCCAGGGCGCTCAGGGCCGCCTGGGGTCCGAAGCGCCGGACGAACAGGGGGTCCCAGATGGTGGCAGCGCCGGTGGTCAGCAGGAGGACGGCCGCCAGCAGGAGCACAGCCGTCTTTTTCCGTCGGGGCCGGTAGGTCCGGGCCCGCTCTGGCCTGGCCGAGCGCACGCCTTTCTCCAAGCGCTCCCGCAGGCCCTCGTCGGGGGCGCAGCGCTCCATCGCGTCGTGATACCGATTCATAAAAGCTCCTTTCTCAGGGCCTCCCGGCCCCGCTTCAGCCGCATTTTTACCGTGGGCACTGTCACGCCCAGCAGCCGTGCGATCTCCTGGAGGCCGTACCCCTGGTAGTAGTGGAGGTGCAGGACGGTGCGCTGCTTCTCCGGCAGGTTGGACACCTGGTCCAGCAGGGACAGCTCCTCTGGGGGCAGGGACACCCCCGCCGCCGCCGCCAGGGGCAGCTCCGACCGGCGGGAACGCCGCCACTGGTCCCGGCACAGGTTCAGCGCCACCTGGTAGAGCCAGCTTCGCTCATGCTCCGGGGACTTGAACTTCGGGGCCTGATACAGCCGCTTTACAAAGACGTCCTGTAGCACGTCCTCCGCGTCCGCCGGGTTTTTCATTTGCAGCAGGCAGAAGCGGTACAGCGCCGGGCCGTAGGTCTCATATACCCGATCAAACAGCGCCTGGTCCATGGGCTCACCTCCTTGTTCCTCTGTCTGTATTACGTCTCAGCGGGGCAAAAGGTAACAAAAAATTCTCCGGCGGGGCCGGAGAATTTTTTCGGTCAAAGCATGATCTGATTGTCCGCCCGCCGGGTGTAGTTCTCTTCCAGCATGGCCACATGGGAGAGAAAGTCCGGGTCCTCAAAGAACTTGGCCCGCCGGGTACACTTGCGGACGCAGGCCTGACATTTGATACACAGCCCCACCGCGTCCATGGTCTCGGGGTCGATGCTGCCCATGGGGCAGGCCCGGGCGCAGGCCCCGCAGTAGCAGCATTTCTCCCAGTGGGTGAGGGGCTTCGCCTTTAAAAACTTGGCGGGGGTGCCGTCTGCCTTCAGGGGGGTGTAGTAGGGCCCGATCTCGCCCCGGTCCAGCTCCAGGAGGGGCAGCTCCTCCCCCGCCAGCTTCTCCGCGATTTTGGCGGCAAAATCGGCTATCTGGGCCAGGTCGTCCCCGTCGGGACGGCCCTCCCCCACCCGATTGGAGAAGGCGTGCCGTCCGGCGAAGGCGGCTCCCCCGGCCAGTTGGAAGCCGTTGCCCTCCAGCAGCAGGGCCAGCTCACGCAGGGCCTCGTCGGGGCTGCGGTTGCCAAAGACGCAGATGGGCAGGGCGATGGCCCCATCCCCGAAAATTTTGGCCTGATACTCGGGCATCAGTTTGTTGGGCAGCCGGCCCGCGTACACCGGCGAGGCCATCACCAGCAGCTCGCCAGGGCCGAAGCGGCGCTCGCCCTCCCGCTCAGCGGGCTTGGTGAAGGGGATATATTCCGGCTCCAGGCCCAGTTTTTTGCCCAGCTCCCCGGCCACATACCGGGCGATTTTCTCCGTCCCGCCGGTGGGGCTGAAATACAGGACGGAAAGCTTCTTGATGTTCATAACGATCTCCTCCTCACAGCGTTCGTTGCCCCTCCGGGGCGCTCACTCCACCTCGACGGCGGGCACGACCTTTGCGCACCGGGGGCAGAGCGTGGGGTGCTTGCTGTCGGAGCCCACGGTGGGCAGGACCTTCCAGCAGCGCTCACACTTCTGGCCCTGAGCGGGGGCGACCTCCACAGTCAGCGCACCCTCGCCCTTTTCCAGGGATACCTGGGAGACGATGAACACGTCCGCCATACTGTCCTCGTCCATCTCGGGCAGAAGGAAACGGTCCGGGTCGGCCGTCTTCAGAGTCACCCTGGCCTCCAGGCTCTTGCCGATCTTCTTCTCGTTCCGGGCCTGCTCCAGGGCGGCGTTAACCGTGTCCCGGGTCTTGATGATCTCCTCCCAGCGCTCCATAGCAGCCTGGTCCAGGGCGTAATCGGCAAAGGGCTTGTTCATCTCGTTGAGCAGGACGTTCCGGCCGTCGTCGCCCTCACGGTGGGGCATCGCCAGCCAGATCTCGTCGCAGGTGAAGGCCAGGATGGGGGCGAAGAGCTTGGTCATGGTGTCCAGAATCAGGAACAGGGCGGTCTGGGCGGAGCGGCGGAGGAGGCCGTCCTTCTCCTCGCAGTACAGCCGGTCCTTGATGATGTCCAGATAGAAGGAGGACAGCTCCACCACGCAGAAGTCGTTGATGGCATGGGAGACCACATGGTACTCGAAGTTGTCATAGGCGGCGAAGCACTTCTCGATGAGCCGATTCAGCTTGGTGACCGCCCACCGGTCCAGCTCCACCATCTCCTCGGGCCCCACCAGGTTGTTGGGGTCGAAGCCGTCCAGATTGCCCAGACAGTACCGGGCAGTGTTGCGGAATTTGAGATAGTTCTGGCTCAGCTGCTTGAAGATGGCGTCGGAGCAGCGCACGTCCACATGGTAGTCGGCGGAGCCGGCCCACAGGCGGATCAGATCCGCACCGTACTTCTTAAAAATGTCGGCAGGGTCCACGCCGTTGCCCAGGGACTTGTGCATGGCCTTACCCTCGCCGTCCACCGTCCAGCCGTGGGTGACGCACTCCTTGAAGGGAGCCCCCTTGCCCAGCGCGCCCACGGCGGTGAGCAGGGAGGACTGGAACCACCCGCGGTACTGGTCCAGGCCCTCCATATAGACGGTGGCGGGCCAGAAGCCCTGGTCCTTCTGCATGGAGGCGAAGTGGGTGGAGCCCGAGTCGAACCAGCCGTCCAGGGTGTCCTCCTCCTTGGTGAACCCGGCGGACTTGCCGCAGTGGGGGCAGGCGAAGTCCTTGGGGAGGATGTCCGCCGCCTCGGTCTCATACCAGGCATTCGACCCCTTTTCGCCAAAGAGCTTGGACACGGCCCCGATGGTCTCGTCGGTGCAGATGGGCTTTCCGCAGTCGGCGCAGTAGAACACCGGGATGGGCAGGCCCCACCGGCGCTGGCGGGAAATGCACCAGTCGGCCCGCTCCTGAATCATGGACTTCATCCGGTCGATGCCCCAGCCGGGGACCCAGCGCACCTCGTCGCAGGCGGCCACAGCCGCGTCCTTGAAGGATTCCACCGAGCAGAACCACTGGGGGGTGGCCCGGAAGATGATGGGGTGCTTGCACCGCCAGCAGTGGGGGTAGGAGTGGACAATGTCCTCGCTGGCGAAGAGGGCCCCGCTCTCCTTCATGTCGGCCAGGATGACCGGGTTGGACTCATCGGTTTTCATGCCGGCGTACTTGCCGGCGTAGTCGGTGTGGCGGCCCCGGTCGTCCACGGGGACCACCATTTCGATCTTGTACCGCTTGCAGGTCTCATAGTCGTCCGCGCCGAAGCCGGGGGCGGTGTGGACGCAGCCTGTGCCGCTGTCCATGGTGACGTACTCGGCGGTGCACAGCTGGCTTGTCTTATCCAGGAAGGGGTGCTGGGCCAGCATATACTCGAAGTCGGAGCCGGTGAAGGTGGCGACAGTCTCATAATTTTCAATGCCGCCCACCTTCATCACCTTGTCCCGCAGGGCCTCGGCCAGGATATACATCTCCCCGTTGTCCGCCTTCACCAGCACATAGCTGTCCCGGGGGTGGAGGGCAATGGCCAGGTTGCCGGGCAGGGTCCAGATGGTGGTGGTCCAGATGAGGAAGTACATCTTCGAGATATCACCGTACTGCCCCAGCTTGCCCTGGTCGTCCTTCACCCGGAACTTCACATAGACGGTGGTGCAGGGGTCGTCCTGATACTCGATCTCCGCCTCGGCCAGGGCGGTCTCGTCGTGGGGGCACCAGTACACCGGCTTGAGGCCCTTGTAGATATAGCCGTTTTTGTACATCGCCCCGAAAATTTTGACCTCCTCGGCCTCGAAGCCGGGGTTCATGGTGAGGTAGGGGTTCTCCCAGTCGCCGATGACGCCCATGCGCTTGAAGCCCTCCCGCTGTACGTCCACGTAGTGCTGGGCGAACTCATGGCAGGCGGTGCGGAACTCGGGGACGGACATGGCCTTGCGGTTGAGCTTGTTCTGCTTGATGATGGCCGACTCGATGGGCATCCCGTGGTTGTCCCAGCCGGGGATATAGGGGGTGAGGTAGCCCCGCATGGCGGCGGCGCGGGTCATGAAGTCCTTAATGGACTTGTTCAGGGCGTGGCCCATGTGGAGGGCGCCGTTGGAGAAGGGAGGGCCGTCGTGGAGGGAGTACAGGGGTTTTCCTTCATTCTTCTTCAGCAGCTCATGGTAGAGGTCCATCTCCGCCCACCGCTTGAGCATATCCGGCTCCCGGGCGGGCAGCCCCGCCCGCATGGGGAAGTCGGTCTTGGGCAGATTGATGGTCTTGTTGTAGTCCATTTTGTGTTCCTCCTTTTATAGTAAGTGGTCATTCTTTGTTTTCAAAGGAAAATAGTATGGCGCCACAGCTCCGGCAAATCGTACCGGAGTACTGGGGAAGCGCGGAGAGGGCTTGGGGCGAAAAAGCGGACTTGGTGTGGTCTCCGACGGGACGCAGACGCACGGCATCCTTTGGACGTTGGAAATTTTTCAATTTCTCCTGTTCGGGCGTCCAAAACAGGTAGCCGCGAGGGGAATACACGGCTCCCGGCTCCATTTCCTTTCCACAGTTTGGACAGTTCATCACAGGATCCCTCCTTACACATAGTGCTCCGCGTGCCAGTTATCTACAATTTTGATGTCCATAAGCGTTCCCGTTCAGTCCACCAGCACCACCCGGTCCCGGGCGGGGAAGTGGATGCGCAGGCCCATTTTCCACAGGGCGAAGTACCCCCGGAAGGGGTTTTCCTGTTTGGTGTCGTACATAGGCCACTGGAGATAATGGGACAGGTCGTAGTCGCAGCTGATGTGGTACAGGGCTTCGGACAGCAGCCCGATATCCTCGCAGCCCTTCCGGTATTGCAGGTCCTCCTGATACCACTCGGTCAGGTCGTCCAGGTCCACCGTCTGGATGCCCTCTCCGGTAATCCACGCCTGGCGGACCTGCTCCTCAAAGTCCCGGCCCTCCTGGCCGGAGAGAAATTCGATCTCCGCGTCCTCGTCCAGGGGCGGGTCCTCGTCAAATTCCTCCGCATAGATGCGGTTGATGGCCTTGACATAGGTCCGGGCAGCGTCGATGGCGGCCTGTTTGTTCTCCTCCGAGAACCGGGCGAAGAAGTAGGCGGCGTAGGCGGTCTGGCCGGTAGGGGTGGTGCTGGTGGCGGTGTCTTTGCTGGCCTCGTCGATCTCCAGCAGCCCCTGGAGCATGTCCAGCCCCGGCTGGCCGTAGAGGGCCAGGATGGGCCGCAGACGCTCCAGATTGCCGCCCCGCAGGTCCTGGATCAGGAAGGGCGGTACCGCCTCCATCTCCAGGTCATACTCATGCTCATCGAAAATTTCCTTCAGAAGCGGATCCTGCTGGATCGGCTCTATCCAGCCTTCGGGCAGATATTCCCGGCATTCGTCTATGGTCATAGCGGTCTCCTCCTTGTATCACGATGTGGCCCAGTAGCCCAGCACCCGAGAGAAGTCCCGGTTTGCCAAATCCTCGGGCCGGATCAGGATATTCAGCGCACCAAAGCCCCCCAGATACAGGTCCATCTCCGGGAACTCTCCCGCCGGGAAATCGGTGAAGTCGTCGCGGAGCTGGAACAGCAGGGTGTCCCAGGCGGCCTGGTCCTCATCGTCCTCCCGGATGTCATACTGCTCGAAGTAGGCGTAGCCCCCCAGCTTGCAGCCCCCGGATTCGATTTGGTCCCGGATGCGGCGCAGGGCTTCCCGCTCCTCGCCGGTCTCGTCCCGCAGGCCGTAGGGCATGAACTCCTTCGGGTCGGCCCCGGGCAGGCGGCGCTCCAGCTCTGCGGCAAAGAGATCGTCGAAGCGGAAATCGTTGTCACCGATCACATCCTGAACCACCGGGCGGAAGGATATCTTCAGCGGATGGGCGGGGATGCGCCACAGGCCGGCATGACCCTCCTCAATATCCTTCAGGTCGAACTGGTGGGCGGGGCGGGGCATGTGTTCTTTGCTGGCCTCCTCCCAGGGGACGGCCATCTTGGCGGCGCACTCCGCCTCGGTGACTGTGCCGTCCACCTCCTCATAGTAGACCGCCCGCCAGCCGTTCTGCTCATCACAGTTTCCGGCATAAAAGCCAAAGCCGCCGTCGGCGTCAAAGTCTGAGGCGAAGAGCTGAAAAATTCCCCGGTCGGGAAAGCCGTCCATACGGGGCATCTGGGCAAAATTGATCTGGGCGCACAGCCAGAGCTGACTGCCATCCTCATCCGCTGGAATTTCGCCGTCCCGGGGCACATAGGGCACTCCGCCCAGGTGGCTGTCCGCAATCCCGAAGGACTCTTTGCTGAACTCCAGATAGCAGGCGGGCCGCTTGCTATACTCTTGAATCCAATCCACAATCTCCTGGCAAAGCTGAATCTTTTCCAGATTGGTCATCCGCATCCACTCCTTTCCAAAATAAAAACGCCTCTGTCTCTGCAAAGAGACAAAGGCGAAAACCTCTGCGGTACCACTCTTCTTGCCGGACGCAAGGGCCCGGCCACTCAAGGCAGGCCCGGTAACGGGGGCCGGACGGGGAGGCTTACTGCGAGTTCGGCCCCCTGCTCCAAGGTGATTTTCGCCGCTCCCTCCCGTCCGCCTCGCACCAAACGGCGGCTCTCTTCGCGTATCGGAGGCGGGTACTCGTCCTTTTCCGCACATTTTTCATATGTGTTCCATATCTTATCCGGTTTTGTCCGGGTTGTCAAGGGGTTTTGGAATTTCCTTGCCCGGAAATGGTTGCGATTTTTCCAAATATCCGATATAATAAAGTGTCAAATTTTAAGCTGGCCCAAAGGAGGGCTTTTTATGCTGTTACATGTATTAGCCATCGGCGACGTGGTAGGCGAGGGGGGGCAGGATATTCTGTCCCGCCGCCTGCCGGAGCTGCGGGAGCGGCTGGGGGTCCACTTCTGCGTGGTCAACGGGGAGAACGCCTCCGGGGTGGGCATCACCCCCGCCCAGGCCCGGCGGATTCTGGAGGCCGGGGCGGACGTGATCACCCTGGGCAACCACACCTGGAACCGCATCCAGATCGGGGCTTTTCTGGACAAGGAGCCGCGCATCCTCCGCCCCGCCAACTACGCCGGCCGGGTTCCGGGCCGGGGGGCCGGGGTGTACCGGTGCCAGGGGCTGGACATCCTGGTGATGAACCTGATGGGCCGGGTGGACCTGAACGCCAACCTGGACAGCCCCTTCAAGGCGGCCAACTTCCTGCTCAGCCGGGAGCGGTATGACCTGGCCCTGGTGGACTTCCACGCCGAGGCCACCAGCGAGAAGGGGGCCATGGGCTGGCATCTGGACGGCCGGGCGGCGGCGGTTTGGGGCACCCACACCCATGTGCCCACGGCGGACTGCCAGGTCCTGCCCCAGGGCACCGGCTTCGTCACAGACCTGGGGATGACCGGTCCGGCCCGCTCGGTGCTGGGTATCAAGCCGGAGAACTCCCTGAACCTGTTTTTGGGCGGGCTCCCCCGGCGGTATGAGGAGGCCGAGGGGAACTGCAAGCTCAACGGATGCCTGTTTGCCATTGACACGGAGAAAAAGAAATGCGTCGATGTGACGCGGACGGATATTATCGAGTGAGGGAATACTATGCTGAAAATCATCCACGGGGCTGACTTCCATTTGGACAGCCCGTTCTCCGGCCTGACGCCCAAGCGGGCGGCCCAGCGGCGGGGGGAGCAGCGGGAGCTGCTGGAGCGGCTGGCCGGGCTGGCCCGGAAGAAGGAAGCCGACCTGGTGCTGCTGGCGGGGGACCTTCTGGATTCGGAGCGGGTCTTTCCCGAGACGGCCCGGGCCCTGAGCAAGGCCCTGGCCTCCATCCCCTGCCCGGTGTTCATTGCCCCGGGCAACCACGACCCCTATACCAGCCGCTCCATCTGGACCGCCCTGGATTGGCCGGACAACGTACATATCTTCCGCTCCCGCGGCCTGGAGCGGGTGGACCTGCCCGGCTGTACCCTCTGGGGCCGTGCCTTTACCGACACCCACCAGGAGACCAGCCCCCTGGAGGGGCTGACGGTCCCCGGCGACGGAAAGCTCCATCTGGCCGTTCTCCACGGCTGTGTGGGGGAGCGAAACGGCTACGGTCCGATCTCCCCCGCCGAGATCGCCGCCAGCGGGCTGGACTATCTGGCCCTGGGCCATATCCACCAGGGCAGCGGCCTGAACCGGGAGGGAAACACCTTCTGGGCCTATCCCGGCTGTCCCGAAGGGCGGGGTTTTGACGAGCTGGGGGACAAGGGCGTGCTCTACGTGGAGGCCGAGCCCGGCCGGGTGAAGAGCCAGTTTGTCTCCCTGGCCAAGCGGCGATATGAGATCATCACCGCCGATATCACCGGGCCCGCGGGGCCGCTGGCCGCCATTTTGGAGGCCTTGCCCGGCCGGACCAGCGATCTTATCTGCCGGCTGATCCTCACCGGCGAGGGTCCGGCCCCCGACCTGGTCAACCTGGAGCAGACCCTGGCCCCCGAGTTCTATGGCCTGACCCTTGTGGACCGCACCCGCCTGCCCCGGGACCTGTGGGCCCGGCGGGAGGAGGACACCCTGACGGGGCTGTTCCTCCGGACCATGTGGGAAAAATGTCAGGCGGAGCCGGACAACCAGGCCTTGCAGCTGGCCGCCCGGTATGGGCTGGCCGCCCTGGAGGGAGGGGAAGGGATATGAAGATCAAATCCATGACGGCCACCTTCGGCGGGCTGAAAAACGCCAAGCTGACGCCGGGGCCGGGACTCACCCTCATCCACGCCCCCAACGAGGGGGGCAAGTCCACCTGGGCCGCCTTCTGGCGGGCCATGCTGTACGGCATTGACACCCGGGACCGGGACAAGAAGGGATATCTGGCGGACAAGAACCGCTATCAGCCCTGGTCCGGAGCCCGGATGGAGGGGGAGCTGGTGCTGGAGCTGGAGGGCCGGGACATCACTATCCGCCGGGGCCCCCGGGGGAATACCCCCTTCGGGGCCTTCTCCGCCGTCTACACCGGGACCGAGGAGCCTGTCCCCGGCCTCACCGCCGCCAACTGCGGCGAGCTGCTCACCGGCGTGGGAGCTGAGGTGTTCAGCCGCTCCGCCTTTCTGGGCAGCGGAAGCGGCCCCCTCACCACCGCTCCGGAGCTGGAGCGGCGCATTGCCGCCCTGGTCTCCTCGGGAGAGGAGGACGTGTCCTTTTCCCAGGCCATGGGGCGGCTGAGAGACTGGAAAAACCGCCGTCAGGTGAACAAGAGCGTGGGTGAGATCCCCAAGCTGGAGGGGGAGCTGGCCCAGATTAAGAGCGCTCTGTCCCAGCTGGAGGGGGTGGCCGTTCAGGTCTCCCGGCTGGAGGCGGAGCGGGCCGCTCTGGAGCGGGCCCGGGACTTCCTGGCCCAGGAGGCGGAGACCCACCGCCAGCTGTCCCAGAGCAAGCTGGACCGCCGCTACGCCCAGGCGGAGCGGGAGTATCAGCTGGCCCAGGCCCAGGTCATCCGGCTGGAGGGGGAACAGAAACGCCTGGGAGCCGTCCCCGACCGGGAGGCGCTGAAGGAGGCCCAGGGAGAATTACAGTATTTAAAGGTGCTGGAGGAGGAGATCAAGCAGGCCTCCGCCGCCCTGGCCGAGGCGGAGGCGCGCTCCGCTCAGGACGCCGGGGCCGCCCGGGACGATCTCTTCCCCGAGCTGACCGGCGACCAGGCGGTGAGCAGGGCGGGAGAGGTCGACAGCGCCTGCCGGGCCGCGAAGCAGGAGATTGAGCGGACGGGAAAGCTTGCCCGAAGGTTTGTGATAAGCTTGGCCGCCGTAACCGCTGGGGGAGTTCTGGCCCGGTTGTTTGGGGCCCGGCCCGCCTCTGACTCCGTCCTTCTGGGGACGCTGGCGGGGGTGGCGGTCATGGCGCTGGCGACCTGCTTATGGTCCTTTTTCCGAAAGCGGAGGCAGAGGGCGCTGGCCCGGGGTTTGCTGGAGCCCTACGGCGTCCAGACCGCCGAGGAGCTCACCGCCCTGGCCCAGAGCTATCAGGAGCGGTGCCAGAAGGCGGAAAAAACCGCCCATGAGGTGGAGGTCATTCAAAACGCCGTGGCCGAACGGCAGGAGAAGCGGGACGCCACAAGGTCCGGCCTGCTGGAGTTCGCCCACGGCTTTGCCCCGGAGGTGACGGACATGTTCGGCTGTTCCGCCGCCCTGAGCCGGGCCCTGGGGCTGGACCACGACATGTCCCTGGCCCGGGAGCGGCTGGAGGAGCGCCGCCGCCGGCTGGAGGATCTGGAGGCCCAGGGTGCTAAGGGGGGCGAGGAGGCTCCCCAGCCCCCCGCCCCGGACCGCAGTCCGGAGGAGA
Source organism: uncultured Bacillota bacterium (assembly GCA_947645675.1). Classification (GTDB taxonomy): domain Bacteria; phylum Bacillota; class Clostridia; order Oscillospirales; family Oscillospiraceae; genus Lawsonibacter. The sequence continues at coordinate 12,721 of CANSDP010000015.1, read as the reverse complement.
CCGCCCAGGCTCTGGCCCAGACGGCCAGCCGCCTGGAGCAGATCAGCGCGCAGCTGAACCAGGCCCAGGGGAGCCTTCAGACCATGGGGGACCCGGCGGCCCTGGCCGCCCAGCGGGAGGAGCTGGAAAACACTCTGGCCCAAAAGCGGCTGGAGCTGGAGGCCATTGCCCTGGCGGCCGAGGGCCTGAACCAGGCCAACACCCAGCTTCAGGAGCGCTTCTCCCCGGAGCTGAACCGGCTGACCGGGGAGTATATGGCCCGGCTCACCGGAGGGAAGTACTCCGCGGTGACCTTCACCCGGGAGCTGGAGGGCTTTGTGCAGACGGGAGACAGCCTTTTGCCCCGCAGCGCCCTCTACCTGTCCCAGGGGACGGCGGACCAGCTGTATCTGGCCGTCCGGCTGGCGGTGTGCCGGCTCTGCCTGCCGGAGAGGCCCCCCATCCTGATGGACGACGCCCTGACCGCCTTTGACGACACCCGCCTGGAATATGCCCTAAAGCTTCTGCGGGAGCTGTCCGGGGAACAGCAGCTGCTTTTGTTCACCTGCCAGAAGCGGGAGAGCGAGGTTTTAGGCGACGGCCCCGGCGTGACGAGGGTGGAGCTGTAAGGGTTGCAATTTCCCGGGAAAGCGGGTATAATACCCCTCACGACACTAGGAAAAGAGGAATCTCTGATGGATGAATACAACGAAGTGCCCCAGTCCGAGGAGGAGGCGGAGGAGCAGGCCCCGCGCCGGCCAGGGACCGACCTGTTTGAATGGCTCCAGCTGTTTCTGGGCTGCGTCATTGTGGCGGTGGTGCTGTTCAACTGCGCCGCCCGGCTCACCCGGGTGGACGGCGAGTCCATGGACAACACCCTCCAGCACGGGGAGATCCTGCTGATCTGGTCACTGGGCTACACCCCCCAGCGGGGTGACGTGGTGGTGCTGAACAAGACCTCGGCGCTCCTGCCCGGCTGGACCGAGCCCCACGCCATCGTCAAGCGGGTCATCGCCACCGGGGGGCAGACGGTGGATATCGACTACTTCACCGGGACCGTCTATGTGGACGGCAAGCCCCTGGATGAGCCCTATATCCCGGAGGAGATGTATCTGCCCTACTCCGCCGATATGCAGAACACCCACTGGGAGGTCCCGGAGGGCTCCATCTTCGTGATGGGCGACAACCGCAACCACTCCACCGACAGCCGGGACGACCGCCTGGGCGTTATCGACACCGACTATATCCTGGGCAAGGCCGTGCTGGCCCTGTGGCCCATGGAGCGCTTCGGCGCGATTTAAAAAACCGCGGAGCCGAAGGGCTCCGCGGCCAGGCTGTAGAAAAAGTCGTTTTGGTATAGCGGAACCGTTCCGAAAAGCAGCTTCATTTCCAAGTACCTGTTGTGCACAGCAACTTTTTTGCGGCAGTTTTTCTGCTGGAAGCTGCTTTACCGACAGGCTGAAGCCCCCTTTACAAGGGGGCTTTTCTTTCGCTCAAAAATGCCAGAAAATTTTATTGCTTTTTAGATAGCTCTCCGGTATAATGAAAGGCAAGAGCGGTTATCCCGGGCGAACCGACTTGGTCGCCCTATCAAATTTCAGGAGGTAACACCACCATGAGAGAAGTTTATGTCGTCAACTGCTGCCGCACCGCCATCGGTTCCTTCGGAGGGTCCCTGAAGGACACCCCCGCTGCCGAGCTGGGCGCTGTCGTCATCAAGGAGGCCCTGAACCGGGCCAATGTGAAGCCCGAGAACGTGGACGAGGTCATGTTCGGCTGCATCCTTACCGCCGGTCTGGGCCAGAACCCCGCCCGTCAGGCCAGCCTGAAGGCCGGCATCCCCACCGCCGTCCCCGCCTACACTGTGGGCATGGTCTGCGGCTCCGGCATGAAGTCGGTCATCGAGGCCGGCCGGACCATCGCCTGCGGCGACGCCGAGATCATCGTGGCCGGCGGCATGGAGAATATGTCCGCCGCCCCCTACGCCCTCCCCGCCGCCCGCTGGGGCGCCCGGATGGGTGACAACAAGATGGTGGACACCATGATTAAGGACGGCCTGTGGGACGCCTATAACAACTACCATATGGGCACCACCGCCGAGAACATCTGCGACGTTTGGGGCATCACCCGCGAGGAGCTGGACGAGTTCGGCTACAACTCCCAGAAGAAGGCCGCCGACGCCATCGCCGCCGGCAAGTTTGACGACGAGATCGTTCCCGTAACCATCAAGGTTAAGAAGGAAATGGTGGAGTTCAAGAAGGACGAGTTCCCCCGCCTGTCCCCCCTGGATAAGCTGGCCAAGCTGCGCGGCGCGTTCCCCTGCGGCCCCGAGGGCGTGGAGGACGAGATTGTCCACACCTTCGAGCTCACCGGCGTGCATGAGGCTGACGCCAAGAAGCATGTCCAGCGGGTCACCGCCGGCCAGGCCTCCGGCATCAACGACGGCGCCGCCGCCATCGTCCTGGCCTCCAAGGAGGCTGTTGAGAAGTACGGCCTGAAGCCCATGGCCAAGCTGGTCAGCTGGGGCCAGGGCGGCGTGGACCCCAAGATCATGGGCGTTGGCCCCGTTCCCGCCTCCCGTCAGGCCATGGAGAAGGCCGGACTGAAGATTGAGGACATGGACCTGGTGGAGGCCAACGAGGCCTTTGCCGCTCAGTCCATCGCCGTGGCCCGTGAGCTGAACTTTGACATGAGCAAGGTCAACGTCAACGGCGGCGCCATCGCCCTGGGCCACCCCGTGGGTGCTTCCGGCGCGCGGATCATTGTCACCCTGCTCCATGAGATGCAGAAGCGGGACGGCGCCAAGAAGGGCCTGGCTACCCTGTGCATCGGCGGCGGCATGGGCGTTGCCACCATCTTTGAGAAGTGCTGAGCCATTCCCCATTCATCAACAGTGCCCGGAGCGTAAGCTCCGGGCACTTGCTTTTTCCTATGCAAAAGCGGGACGGCGCACCGTCCCGCTTTTCCGCTTATTTGATGGGCAGACCGGCCTCTTTCTTGGCCTTGATCTCCCGGAGGGCGTCCTTATAGGACAGGTTGACCCGGCCCTTCTCGTCGATCTCGGTGACCTTCACCCAGATCATATCGCCGATGTTGACCACGTCCTCCACCTTCTCCACCCGGTGCTCGGCCAGCTTGGAGATGTGGACCATACCGTCCTTGCCCGGGGCCAGCTCCACAAATGCGCCGAACTGGAGGACGCGCACCACCTTGCCGTAGTACAGCTCGCCCACCTGGGGGACGAACACGATGGTCTCGATCATCTTCTTGGCGGCGTCGCAGGAGGCGGCGTCGGGGGAGGCGATGTGGATGGTGCCGTCGTCCTCGATGTCGATTTGGGCGCCGGACTCGGCGGTGATCTTCTGGATGACGGAGCCACCCTTGCCGATGACCTCACGGATCTTGTCGGGGTCGATCTTCATGGAGATCATCTTGGGGGCCCACTTGCACACCTCGGGGCGGGGAGCGGCGATGCAGGGCAGCATCACCTCGTCCAGGATGGCGAACCGGGCGTCCCGGGTGATGTCCAGGGCCTCTTTGATAATTTCATGGGTCAGGCCGTCGTTCTTCAGATCCATCTGGATGGCGGTGATGCCGGCTTTGGTGCCCGCCACCTTAAAGTCCATCTCGCCGTGGAAATCCTCCACGCCCTGGATGTCGATGAAGGTGGTGAAGCCGCCGTTGTCGTCCTGAATCAGGCCGCAGGAGATGCCGGCCACAGGGGCCTTGATGGGCACGCCGGCGTCCATGAGGGCCAGGGTGGAGCCGCAGATGGACCCCTGAGAGGTGGAGCCGTTGGAGCTAAGCACCTCGGAGACCACACGGATGGCGTAGGGGAACTCCTCCACGGAGGGCAGCACGGGGGCCAGGGCACGCTCGGCCAGGAAGCCGTGGCCGTACTCCCGGCGGTTGGTGGACCGGGGGGCCCGGGCCTCACCCACGGAGTAGGGGGGGAAGTTGTAGTGGTGCAGATACCGCTTCTCGGTCTCCTCCCAGATGGTGTCCAGCTTCTGAGCGGCGGCCAGGGTATTCAGGGTGCAGACGGAGAGCACCTGAGTCTGCCCCCGGGTGAACAGGCCGGAGCCGTGGACCCGGGGCAGCACCCCCACCTCGGCGGCCAGAGGACGGATCTCGTTCTGAGCCCGTCCGTCCACCCGGTGGCCCTCCAGCAGCCAGGCCTTGACAATCTTCTTCTGGAACTTATAGGTGAACTCCTCCAGGTACTGGTCCATATCGGGATATTCCTCCAGATACTTCTCATGCCAGTGGTCGATCATCTCGTTCCAGCGCTGCTCCCGGACGGTCTTGTCGTCGGTGTCCATGGCGGCCTTGGCCTCGTCCATGAAGTTGGCCACGATGTCGTCGAAGAGCTCCTGGTTGAACTGGGCGTGGTCATACTCCATCTTGGGCTTGCCGATCTCCTTGACAATCTGGTCGATGAAGTCGATCTGCTTCTTGATCTCCTCATGGGCCTTGACGATACCGGCGTACATGATCTCGTCGGGAATCTCGTCGGCACCCGCCTCGATCATGACCACCTTCTCCCGGGTGGCGGCCACGGTCACGTCCATGCGGGAGGTCTTGCGCTGGGCCTGGTTGGGATTGAGGACGATCTGCCCGTCGCAGAAGCCCACCTCCAGGCAGCCAATGGGGCCGGCGAAGGGAATTTCGCTATAGCTCACGCAAGCGGAGGCGCCGATCATGGCGGCCACCTCGGGTGAGCAGTCGTAGTCCACGCTCATGACGGTGCACTGGATGCACACGTCGTTGCGGAAGTCGTAGGGGAACAGGGGGCGCATGGGCCGGTCAATGAGGCGGCTGGCCAGCACGGCGGGCAGGGAGGGCCGGCCCTCGCGGCGCATGAAGGAGCCGGGGATGCGGCCCACGGCGTAGAGCTTCTCTTCGAACTCCACAGACAGGGGGAAGAAGTCAATACCGTCCCGGGGACGGGGAGAGACGGTGGCGGCCACCATCACGGTGGTCTCGCCGTACTTCACCAGAGCGGAGGCGGAAGCCAGCTCGGCCACCTTGCCCACCTCGATGGTGAGGGGCCGCCCGCACAGGTCCATGGTCCAGCTCTTGAACTTGGGGAACTGCTTGTGCTTGATAATCGTTGACATGTCGATTCTCCTTTTTGTTGATTCCCCGGAGCCTTGTCTGCCCTTTAGCACTTGAATACGGGTTTGAAGGTTTCCGTCCCTCCGCAGCGGCCTGGCTCCTTTTGAAAGGAGCTGTCAGCGAAGCTGACTGAGGATTGCGTTTTGCGAAGCAAAACATACGAAGTAAACAAGATTAGTACAGACCTTGTTTGCTTCGCATATTTTGGCTTCGCCAAAATGCAATCCTCCGCCCCAGTTTGCGAACTGGGGCACCTCCTTTCAAAAGGAGGCTGGGCCCTGCGGGGGAATATCTGCTCCAACCCCATATTCAACTGCTAAAAAACCAGAAAAAACACCGGGGGTATATGCGAACATAGGGCGGTACGCCAGACGCGCCGCCCTATGAAACACGGTCTTACTTACGGATGCCCAGCTTGGCGATGATGGCGCGGTAGCGCTCGATGTCCTTGGCCATCAGGTAATCCAGCAGCTTGCGGCGCTTACCGATCATCTTATACAGGCCGCGGCGGCTGTGGTTGTCGTGGATGTGGACCTTCAGGTGCTCGGTGAGCTCGTTGATGCGGGCGGTGAGAATGGCGATCTGCACCTCGGGGGAGCCAGTATCGCTCTCATGAGTGCGGTTGGCCTCGATCACGGCCGTCTTTTCGTCCTTGCGGATCATGGGAAATTCCACCTTTCAATTTGTTCTGTCCAAGGGCCGGGTATCAGGCGGGTGTCTCCCCGCGCACCTGCGCGGGCCATATCCCGAAACCAAGCGATGGACGCGCACGATTCCATGCCCGGATAATATATCATAGTTTCTCCCCAATGTAAAGGAAAAAGTCCTGGATTTCTAGAAAATTTTTCATTATCCAGTTTCTTCCTTCCCCATTGACAGCTGTAGCTCCTCCAGCTCCTTCATTGCCTGCTCTGCCAGGACGCAAACCTCATCAAGCTTTGCAAAGGTTTTGCAGTACAGGCTGTTGTACTGCTCCGCAGTCAGCATTGCTTCTTTGTCCTTCATAATAAAACCTCCTTTGCTCTATTGTTGCGCAAATCGACAATTAAAATTGTCGAAAAATGACGATTTGGGCGACATTCTTTGGTATTCAATGATGTGCAATGTTTTACCTCAAAAATGTCGAATTTTGTTGTACAATAGATGGTCAAAGGGGGTTCTCCTATGGCAAAAACTGAGACACAGGTTGCAATTCGAGTGACCCACAAATTTAAAGAGCGGCTTGAGGCACAGGCGCAGAAAGAGCGCCGTAGTGTCGCTAGTATGGTTCGTATTGTGATGGAAGATTATCTCGCCGAGAAAGAAACCGAGGGAAAATAGTTGGACAACCGGTCCTTCATGCGGTATCATGGCTCAACAAGGAGTGATTGGGTATGCAGAAAATTGACGCACAGCTGGGCGTGCGGGTAACGAAGGACCTGAAGGGCTCCGCGGTCAGTTTGTCGGTAAAGTAGTTTCCAGCAGAAAAACTGCCGCAAAAAAGTTATTGCGTACAACAGGTACTTGGAAATGAAGTAACTTTTCGGAACGATTTTATTATGCCAAAATGATGTTTTCTGCAACGGCAAAGCCCCCTTTACAAGGGGGCTTTGCCGCTTATCCGTTATGGGCGCCAGGATAATAGTCCGGCTCATAGGTTGCCAGGCTGTACCCCTCCTCAAAGATTCCGGTCTGATCCAGCACGGCCAGGGTGTGCTTCGCCTGGGGGGTGAGATAGATCTCCAGCTCATAGTTGGCCGGATTGGTCGTCTCGACGCCGGGGCGGTCGGCCACCTTGTTGTCGGTGGCCCCAAAGATCAGGGAGGTCTCATAGGTGTTGTCCATCATCTCCGGGCTTTCGTAGAAGGGGTAGCGCACGCCGATGGTTCCCTCGTCGAAGTCGGCCCGCACCGCGTCCCACAGCTCCTGGAGGTGACCCTCCACATAGACGGAGGTGGTGCCCTCGCCGCCGTATGAGCTGTGCTGCTTTACGGTCCTCAGCCGGGCGGTGGTGAGAACAGCCCCGTCCAGCAGGCCGTCGAAGTCGTAGGCCATAGCCACCAGCTCCCGGTCGTCCAGAATCTGACGCAGGGCGTATGCCACTGTGCCCGGGGTATCCAGGTCGCCCTCGGCGATGGGGACGCTGTGGTAACGCCGCTCCAGACTGCCGCCGGTCAGGCCGTAGGAGAGGGTGAGATAGGTGTAGTCAAAGCTGCCGGTGTGGGCGTACTGAAAGTAATCCTCCTGGTCCCGGTTGTCCACGATGGCCTTGTGGAGCGCGAGAATTTTTTCGATCTGAGCCGGGCTGGTGATATTCAGGCTCAAATCTCCGCCGCTGTCATTGGGGTAACCCATGTCCAGCTCCACCTGGACGGACTTCACCTGGTCCGGAGCCGGCACCCGGTTCACCACACCGAAGACATCGGCCAGACAGGCCAGACAGAGGACCAGCACCACAACAGCCATGACCGCCGCCCCTTTCCAGGCCTTGAGGACCCGGAAGGACTTTTTCAGCAGCATCTCGGCGGCGAAGCAGCCGATGACCGTCCAGACCAGGATGCTGGCGATGAGGACGGCCATGCCGTTCGTCCAGCCGAAGAACATCGCGGAGAACATGCCCAGGCACAGCCCGGAGCAGAAGGACACCCCGTATTTGAACAGGGGCCGCACCAGGGGGATGGCCACCACGTCGCCGGCGGTCTCCGCATGGCGGCGGCGGTAGACGTACAGGGATACAAGGGCCAGCGCCACACCCACGGCGGCGTAGACGGCCACCGTGCCCGGGGAGCGGAAGCGCTGCCCCTCCTCGCTGCTGCCAAACAGCACCACCGCGTCCTTCAGGGCGTAGGCGGGGGTGAGGTACTCCACGATCTGAGCGGACCCGGCGGACCCGGCGTAGCCGTAAAAGAACTCATGGAACAGGCCGTCCAGCAGGGTGTAGATGACGTCGGCCAGGATGTTGAGGATACAGTAGAAGGCGGGCAGAGCCAGGATGTGGCCGGTGAACATGGCGCAGAAGGCGGCGAAGGAGAAGAAGAACAGGCAGATCCCACTCTGGGCCAGCAGCCACATCACCAGGGCGGACAGGGCCGCGCCCCAATGCGCCATGGGCAGGAAGGCCATTTCGATCATGGCGGTCAGCACCGCCACCGCCCCCTGGGGCAGCAGCAGGAAGGACAGCCCCGCCAGGTACTGGGTGGTGAACAGGGCCTCCCGCCGGGTGGGCAGGGCGTGGAACCAGCAGGAGGAGCGGCTGTTATACAGATAGCCGAACACCGCCATAGCGCAGAGAATGGCAAAGAAGGCAGCCAGATACAGGCCAAAGGTGGCCATTTCAGGCAGATTCACCGCGCGGATCAGCAGACGCTGTTGGGGATCGCGGTTCATATAGCGGCTAAAGTAGGTGTTGAGCATGTTCAGCGGGATGAAAAACAGCCAGATCACCCCGTAGCCCACCCAAAGGGGCCAGAAGCGGGCCAGGGTCTTGCGGTAGAGGGCGCCGTTAAAGTACGATGTCGCGGACCGCATAGTCCTCACCTCCCAGTTCATAGATAAAAATCTCCTCCAGGGTCAGGGGCAGGGCCTCCATGAGAATGGGGGCGAAGCCCGCCATGCGGGTTTTGATCTCCGCCGGGTTTCCCCGGACGATGAGGGTGAACACCCGCCCGATCTGGGAGGTATGGAGCACGTTCAGGTCTTTGGGCAGGTCGGGCAGCTTGCCGTCGGCAAAGGCGATTTGAAGCTTGACCACGTTGTCCTGCAAATCGGTGAGGGACCGCTCCAGCAGCACCTTGCCGTGGCTGAGGATGCCCACATGGTCGCATACGTCCTCCAGCTCCCGCAGGTTGTGAGAGGAGACCAGCACCGTGGTCCCCCGCTGGGCCACGTCCCCCATGAGGAGGGTCCACACCTGGCGGCGCATCACCGGGTCCAGGCCGTCCACCGGCTCGTCGAGGACCAGCACCTCGGGATTGCAGCACAGGGCCAGCCGGAAGGCAGACTGCTTCTGCATCCCCTTGGACAGCCGGCGGATGGGCTGTTTCTCGTCCACCTCGGGGAAGGCCTCGGCCAGGGCCTTGTACCGCTTCACGTCGAAGCTGGGGTACATTCCCCGGTAAAAGCGCATCATGTCCCGGGTGGAGGCGGAGTTGAAATAGTACAGGTCGTCGGGGATGGCGGCGATCTTGGCCTTTACCGCCGGGTTCTCATAGACCTGCTCCCCGTCCACCAGCACCGAGCCCGAGTCGGGGCGGTATATGCCCATAATGTGCCGCAGGATGGTGGACTTGCCCGCCCCGTTGGGGCCAACCAGTCCGTAGATGGAGCCCTTCTCCGCCGTCATGGTCAGGCCGTCCAGGGCCCGGAAGCCGTCGAAGGTCTTGACCACATTGTTTACCTTAATCATTCTCATTTCCCCCTTCCAACGCCTGGACGCGGGCCCACAACTCTTCGCCGCGCATGCCCAGGAACAGCAGCTCCCCCGCCGCCTGGTCAAAGGTCTGGAGCAGCTCGTTTTTCCGTCCCTCGTCCACCCCGGTGTTGGGGGCGGCGAAGGAGCCCTTGCCCGGGACGGAGTAGACATAGCCCTCCGCCTCCAGGGCCTCATAGGCCCGCTGAATGGTGTTGGGGTTGATGGCCAGCGACCCGGCCATAGCCCGTACGGAGGGCAGCTTCTCCCCCTCCTGAATCACGCCGGTGACCATCAACCGCCGCAGGCCGTCCTTCACCTGTTCATAGATGGGGCGCGCGTCCCGGTAGTCCAAGTTCAGCACATCGGTTCCTCCTCTCGCCGGCGCGGGCCGGACACTGTACTAACTGTATTAGTACAATTAGTGTATCAGAGGCCAGGGGGAAATACCATTAAGAACTGTTTAAGATTTTTAAAAATCCTCTTAAAATCGGCCTGTCCCCCAATTTTTGGGGGTTGACAAACCGGCTGAGACGTATTATTGTATTAGATGAATAGTACAATCATACAAAGGAGGGATGCCTGTGGATTGGAGGCTGGAGGACAACCGGCCCATCTGGCTCCAGCTCAGCCAGCAGCTGACCCGGCGGATTATCACCGGGGTCTATCCCCCGGGGAGCCGCCTGCCCTCGGTGCGGGAGCTGGCGGCGGAGGCGGGGGTCAACCCCAACACCATGCAGCGCGCCCTGGCCCAGCTGGAGCAGGACGGTCTGGCAAAGGCCGACCGCACCGCCGGCCGGCTGGTCACCCAGGACACGGCCGTTCTGGACCGGGTGCGCCGGACGGAGGCCCAGGGCCTGATTCATCAATATCTGGACGCGATGGCCGCCCTGGGCTATGACCGGGACCGGGCCGCGTCCCTTTTGAAGGAGGAAGCGTTATGAGCGATTATTTGATCGAATGCCGCGGGCTCTATAAGTCCTACGGCCTGCGCCCCGCCCTGAGCGGGGTGGACCTGGAGGTGGGGCCGGGGCGGATTGTGGGCCTTCTGGGCCCCAACGGAAGCGGAAAGACCACCTTAATCAAGCTGCTGTGCGGACTGCTCCAGCCCACCCGGGGGGAGCTGGCGGTGGACGGCTCGGCCATCGGGCCCTACACCAAGTCGGTGGTGAGCTATCTGCCCGACCGGATGTACTTCGCCGACTGGATGAAGGCATCCGATCTGTTCGACCTGTTCCGGGATTTTTACAGCGACTTTCAGTATGAAAAGGCCATCGACATGTGCCGCTCCCTGGGGGTGGACCCGGGGGACCGGCTGAAGTCCATGTCCAAGGGCACCAAGGAGAAAGTCCAGCTGGTGCTGGTTATGGCCCGAAACGCCCGGCTGTATCTCCTAGATGAGCCCATCGCCGGGGTGGACCCGGCGGCCCGGGACTTCATCCTGCGCACCATTCTGACCAACTACAACGAGGAGGGTACCGTCCTCATCTCCACCCACCTGATCTCCGATGTGGAGAAGGTGCTGGATGAGGCCATTTTCTTGAAAGAGGGCAAAATCATGCTCCATGCCACGGTGGACGACATCCGGGAGAGGGAAGGCAAGAGCGTGGACGCCCTCTTTCGGGAGATTTTCCGGGCGATGCCTATGGAAGGAGGAGGATTCTGATGCTGCTGAAATTGTTAAAATATGACTTCCGGGCCATGTGGAAGCAGTTTTCCCTCATCTGGGGGGCGGCGCTGGTACTGGCGTTGATTAACCGCTTTACTTTGTACGGGCGAATCCATCTTGTGGGAGAAAATGCCTCCAATATGATAGTGCTGACCTTCGGGTCTGTTTTGGCCGCCATGTTTGTAATCGCGATTATGTTTGTTGTCCGGCGTTTTTCCAAAGGACTGCTGGGGGACGAGGGATATTTAATGCACACCCTGCCCGTCCACCCCTGGCAGCTGGTGTTGTCCAAGCTCATTTGTGGAGTAGTTGCCTGGGTGGGCTGCGGCGTGGTAGCCGTTTTGTCTCCCGCCTTCATGCTCCCCTGGAATCTGCCGGATCTGCTCCAGATCTCCCTCTGGTCGGATATCTTCCGAGGCATTATGAAGCACCCGGATATGCTGATTCTGATGGCGGAATTCTGTCTTGTGATCCTCTCTGTCATCGTGCTGCTGATTGCGGTGATATACCTGGCTCTGTCTATTGGACACATGGTCTCCCGTCATCGAAATCTGGTAGGTGTGGCCGCTTTTATCGGGCTGTATATCCTGCTGGTCAACCTGTATGACCGGGTATTCTCTTATAAGGTCGTCCGGCCCCTGCTGGATATGACCACCGCTAACGCTTACGGCTCCATGCTCACTGCCGTCGCCGCCATGCTCATTCCCGCCGCCGCGTTTTTGGCGGTCACCTGCTGGATTTTGGAGCACAAGCTGAACCTGGAATAAAAACAGGCCCCGCCGGAGCAAAAACGCTCCGGCGGGGCTTTCATTGGGAAGAGGGGGATCAGGTCAGTCCGTTCAGGTTGGCGAACAGCTTCTCCGCGTCGGCGGAGGCCACCAGCTTGTCGGTGTCCTCGTCGGTGGAGGCGATGGCCACAATACGGCCCAGCACCTCCAGGTGCTCCTCGCCCTTGGCGGCGATGCCTACCACCAGCTTTACCTTGTCGCCGTTCCAGTCGATGCCCTCGGGGTAGGTCATGACCACGACGCCGGTGTGCTTGATGAGCGGCTTTACGTCGTTGGTGCCGTGGGGGATAGCCACATGGCTGCCGATGGCCACCGAGAAGCTGGCCTCACGGTCCAGCATACCCTGGATATAGGCCTCGTCCACATAGCCGCTCTCCACCATCAGCCGGCCGCAGGCGCGGATGGCCTCCTCGGGGGTGACGGGGGCGCAGTTGAGGACGATGTTCTTCCGCTCAAGCAGGGTGTCGCCGGCGGGAGCGGCCTCCTCCGCCTTGGGGGCGGGAGCGGCGGGAGCGGGGGCGGAGCCGCCCTTCTGGGCGTCCAGGAGCTCGTTGACCAGGGCATCGTACTCCGGCGCGCCCATGAAGTTGTGGATGGGGATGATCCGGGCCTGGGGGGCGCGCTGAGCGGCCCGGCCGGACAGCTCATGGTGGGTGACCACAATCTGGCAGTCCCCGGGGATCTCGGACACAGGATGGTGAATGACCTCAATGCCGGTGATGCCGGCGTCCTTCAGCTTGTTGCGCAGCATGGTGGCCCCCATGGCGGAGGAGCCCATGC
>CANSDP010000014.1 GCA_947645675.1 uncultured Bacillota bacterium | reverse complement strand
TTTGGGGTGGGGGCGGCGTGTGGCCGCCCGCATTACCTTAGTCTCGGGGGGGGGGCGCCCCCGGCCCGCCCCTACAGAATATGATAATCGGAGTGCGGTCCATGGTAATCGAAGAATTAAAGCCCTCCAGGCACGTGGAGGGCCGGTGGCTGGCGGTGCTGGAGGACGGCTCCATCCTGCGGGTGGGCGAGGGCGAGGTGGTCGGCTTCGCCCTCTACGCGGGCAAGGAGCTGTCCGGGGAGGAGGCGGAGCGCCTCCAGGACGCCGCCCGCCGCAGCGGCCTGAAGGCCAAGGCCATCGAGCTGCTTATGCGAAAGCCCCAGTCCCGGAGGGAGCTGGGGCGGAAGCTGAGGGAGTGGGAGGCCGGCGAGGAGGAGATCGAAGCCATCTGCGACCGAATGGAGGAGCTGGGCTACCTCAACGAGCCGGAGTACGCCGGGCGGATCGTCCGGCACTACGCCCAGAAGGGTTTCGGCGAGCGGAAGATCCGGGACGAGCTCTACCGCCGGGGCGTCCCCCGGGCGCTGTGGGACGAGGCCCTGTCCCAGATCGAGGACAACGGCCCCGCCATCGACGCCTTTTTGGAGAAGAAGCTCAAGGGCAGTCACGACCCCAAGGATGTGAAAAGGGCCTCCGACGCCCTGGCCCGCCGGGGCTACCGCTGGCCTGAGATCAGCGACGCCCTGCGGCGGTACGGTATGGAGGTCTACGACTAGCGCAGGACCTCCAGCATGAAGCGGTGACTGAACCGCAGGGTCTGGGCAAAGACTGCAATATTTCGCCGGCGGGAGACATCATCCTCCGCGCATTGATACCTGTATAGCAGGTCGCCGCCGGTCTTTTCCTTGACTTCCTCCTCCAGCGTCATGTATGCTTGTAAGGCATGTTGATAGTCTCGGTCGTCCTGCAAGGCCAGCGTGTGTTCGCTGATGTAGTTGTAGAGGTCTGTTAGAAAGTCATTCATTTTGGGTCCCTCCATTGTTGTACCTTATAGTAGAATTATACTCTACTATAAGGTACATGTCAAGAGGTATTTATGGAAATCAAGGATATTTTTGGAAGTCGTGTTTTAGAACAAAGAAAGAAAATGAGCCTTAGCCAGGGAGAGCTTGGTGCAAAGATCGGCCTGACCCATAAAGCGATCAGCACGATCGAAAGCGGAAAGCGTGGGACCAGCTTTGAAAAGCTGGTTGAGTTGGCATACGTTTTCCAAGTCTCCGCAGACTACCTCCTGGGTATCACTGACGACCCCACGTGGAGAGGGAAAACTACAGGTTAGCATCCCCAAAAGCCTCCTTTTGAAAGGAGGTGCCCCAGTTCGCAAACTGGGGCGGAGGATTGATTTCGCCGCAGGCGAAATGTGCGAAGCAAACGAGGTCTTAGAGCCTCATGTAGGGGCGGATATCATCCGCCCGCCGGACATCGCCTAAACCTGACGGGCGGATAATATCCGCCCCTACAACGTCTCCCGAAGAACGGCGCGCCGGGGTCGTCGCGCCCTACAAATGTTTACTTCGTATGTTCGGCTCCGCCGAACGCAATCCTCAGTCAGCTTCGCTGACAGCTCCTTTCAAAAGGAGACTTGACCCTGCGGGGGACGGGGGCTATTTTCCTTAAACTATCTATAAAAATTGGAGCAACATTATGCCATATAAAATCGCGTTTATCTCTCTTGGCTGTGCCAAGAACCTGGTGAATACCGAGCAGATGATGGCCCTCTGCCGGGAGGCGGGGCACATTGTCACCGGCGACCCGGAGGGGGCGGACGTGGCGGTGCTGAACACCTGCGGGTTCATCGAGTCGGCCAAGAGCGAGGCCATTGACAACATCATCCAGCTGGGGGAGCTGAAGCAGGCCGGGAAGCTGAAAAAGCTCCTGGTGGCCGGCTGTCTCAGCCAGCGGTATCCCGGGGACATCCGGGCCGAGCTGCCCGAGGCGGACGGTCTGCTGGGCACGGGGAGCTACACCGATGTGGTGTCCGCCGTGGAGGAGTTGATGGCGGGGGAGAGGCCGGAATATTTCGGCGACATCCACCGTACCTATGAGGACGGGGCGCGGCTGGTGACCACGCCTCCCTATACCGCCTATCTGAAAATCGCCGAGGGATGCTCCAACGGCTGTGCCTTCTGCATCATCCCCAGACTGCGGGGAAAGTACCGCAGCCGGTCCATGGGGGCCCTGCTGGCTGAGGCGAAAAAACTGGCTGATTCCGGGGTGAAGGAGCTCATTGTCATTGCTCAGGACATCACCCGGTACGGCCTTGACCTGGAGCCTAAGGCCTCCCTGGCCCAGCTGGTGAGGGAGCTTTGCCGGCTGGACTTCCACTGGATTCGCCTCCACTACCTGTACCCCGAGGCCGTCACCGGTGAGCTGATCGACGTGATTGCCTCGGAGCCCAAGGTGCTCCACTACTTGGACATCCCCATTCAGCACTGCAACGACAGAATTTTGGAAAAAATGCGCCGCCGGAACACCAAGGCGGAGCTGACCGGCCTCTTTGACAGGCTCCGGGCCGCTATGCCCGACGTGGTCATCCGCACCTCCCTCATCTGCGGCCTGCCCGGCGAGGGGGAGGCGGAGTTTGAGGAGCTGTGCGATTTCCTGCGGGAGCAGAAGCTCCAGCGGGTGGGGGTGTTTCAGTTCTCCCCGGAGGAGGGCACCTTAGCCGCCGGGATGGAGGACCAGGTGGACCCGGACGCGGCCGCCCGGCGGGTGGAGCTGGTGGTGGACCTCCAGTCCCGGATCATGGACGGGTACAACGAGGAGCGGCTGGGCACGGTGATGGAGGTCCTGTGCGAGGGCTTCGACAGTGAGGCGGGCTGCTATGCCGGCCGCACCTACGCCGACTCGGTGGACATCGACGGACGGGTGCTCTTCACCGCCGCTGGGCTGGTCCCCGCGGGAGAATTTGTCAACGTTCGGATTACCGGCGTCTCTGACGGAGACCTGACCGGGGAAATTGAGGAATAACGAGGTAATACTATGAATACCGCAAACAAGCTGACCATTCTGCGGGTGGTGATGATTCCCGCCTTTCTGCTGGTGCTGTACCTGGATGTGCCCTGTGCCAACTACTGGGCCCTGGCCATCTTCGCCGCCGCCAGTATCACCGACACGCTGGACGGCTACATCGCCCGGCACTACAACCAGATTACCGACTTCGGCAAATTCATGGACCCGCTGGCCGACAAGTGCCTGGTCACCGCCGCCATGCTGTGGTTTGTGGAGGTGGGGCAGATGCCCGCCTGGGCCCTGCTCATCGTGATTGTCCGGGAGTTCGCCGTCTCGGGCCTGCGGATGGTGGCCGCCGACAAGGGGCGGGTCATCGCCGCCGGCTGGTCGGGCAAGGTGAAGACCGCCGCCACTATGGTGTGCGTCCTCCTGATGCTGCTGCCGCTGCCGGAGATTGTGAGTCAGATCGGCACGGCGGTGATCGTGCTGACCACCATCTACTCCGGCGTGGAGTACTTTATGAAAAACGCGGATATTTTGACTGAGGCAGGGTGAGAGCGTCTATGGTCACGTCAAAGCAAAAAAAGGAACTGAAGGAATTTTTGATTCGGGTTTTGATGATCCTCCTGTCCTCGCTGATTATTTCGGTGAACTTTAAGAGCTTCGTCTCGGCGGGCGACCTGTTCCCCGGGGGATTTACGGGGATCACCCGTCTGATCCAGCGGTGCGCCCTGGAGTATGCCAACGTGGAGCTGCCCTTCGCCCCCATCAACCTGGCGTTCAACGCTATCCCCGCCGCCGTCAGCTATAAGCTGGTGGGCAAGCGGTTCACCATGTATTCCTGCCTGCATATCGTGCTCACCAGTATTTTTACCGACATGATGCCCGCCCTGGAGATCACGGAGGACATTCTGCTGATCTGCATTTTTGGCGGTATCATCAACGGCTTTGCCCTCAGCCTGTGCCTGGGGGTGCGGGTGACCAGCGGCGGCACCGACTTTATCGCCATCGCCCTGTCGGAGCGGAAGAACGTGGACGCCTGGAATTACATTTTCTGCGGCAACGTGGTGATGCTGGCTGTCGCCGGGTACCTCTTCGGGTGGGACAAGGCGCTGTACTCCATGCTGTTCCAATACGCCACCACTCAGGTGGTAAAGATGATGGACCCGGACGGGCGGCGGGCCACCCTGCTCATCGTCACCGGCCGGGAGAGCGCCGGAGGGGTGTGCGCCCAGATTCAGGACACCAACCACACCGCCACCCTGGTGGAGGGCGTGGGGCTGTATAACGGCGACCCCTGCGTGATGATCTACTCCGTGGTGGCTGACAGCCAGGTCCGGTCCCTGGTCCGCCGGGTCCGCCAGTCCGACCCCAAGGCCTTTGTCAACGTCCTGCGCACCAACCGGGTGTCGGGAAATTTCTACCGCAGGCCCCGGGATTGAGCGGCCCCGCGTTTTCCCTCTTGCGCTGGGAGAAAAAAGCGAGTATAATAGCTCTGTAAAATTGGAAAGAAGGAGGTGCCCGCCATGCCGGCTATTGGAGCCATTGGCAGTTATGGCAGCATCAGCGGATACTATTCCATCTATCAAAATAAGAGCGGACTGAGCGGAAACCCCACCAGCACCCAGCCGGTGGGGCCGGTCAGCCGGGCTCAGACCACTCCCGTTCCTCCCGTGGACCGGACGCCCGCCGTCCGCCGGGGCGCGGCCCAGTTTGTCCCCGAGGAGGAGGGGACCCTGTCCTTTCCGCTGATGCGGGAGGGGGCCGACCCCGCCGAAATGGCGGTGCGTGGCCGTATTGTCCCCATGAAGGAGGAGGACAATCAGTTCCTTCAGGATGCCGCCGTGGAGGGACAAGAGGGCGAGGAGGCCAAGTCCGCCCAGGAGGTCATGGAGGAGGCCGAGTGCCAGACCTGCAAGAACCGCAAGTATCAGGACGGCTCCGATGACCCCGGCGTCTCCTTTAAGACGGCCACCAATGTGGCCCCGGAACAGGCCGCCGCCGCGGTCCGGGGTCATGAGCAGGAGCATGTGGTCCGGGAACAGGCCAAGGCCCAGAGGGAGGACCGTAAGGTGGTCAGCCAGTCGGTGACCATCCACACCGCCATCTGCCCGGAGTGCGGTGATGTGTACGTCTCCGGCGGGACCACCCGCACCACCACCAAGGCCAACCCCTCCCAGGAGGTCCAGCAGCCCGAGGAGGAAAAGGCCCCTGGTTTCCAGGCTGTGGCCTGAGCGTCTGTCATGGAAGTTAAAACGCTTCCCGTCTTAAACCGTCAGCCGGTTTAAAGCGGGAAGCGTTTTTCATCTTAAGTTGAAAACGCCGTCAGGAGAAGGGAATCAGTCCGGCTTGCGGCGGCTGAAAAAGTTGGTGGATTTGCTGCCCTTTTCCCGGGACTTGGGGTCTGGCCGGACGCTGAGGGCCTCCCGAACCTGGAGCTTTTCCTCCACGTCCTGGACCCGCCTCTGAACCCGGACGGTGCGGAAGATGTTTTCCAAGGGCTTTTTGGAGGCGTCCACCGCCTTGAGCATGTTGTGGGACAGAACGTGTCCCGCCCGGAGAGAGAGGGCCCGGTAGACCATTTTGAACACATCGGGCTCATTTTCATAGCGGTCCGCCAGGTCGCTGCACTGCATAGCGGTGTGGACCAGCTGGGCGGACAGGGGAATCTGATCCTGGGAGAGGGCGGGGGGGAAGCCGCTTCCGTCGTAGTGCTTGTGGTGGTAGGTGGCGATTTCAGCGCAGTAGGTGGTCAGGGGCTCCCACTCCTTGGGGCCGTCCTTG
This sequence comes from uncultured Bacillota bacterium, assembly GCA_947645675.1. Lineage (GTDB taxonomy): Bacteria > Bacillota > Clostridia > Oscillospirales > Oscillospiraceae > Lawsonibacter. The sequence continues at coordinate 43,872 of CANSDP010000014.1, read as the reverse complement.
AAGAGCTCGCCGCCCAGCTTGGTGTGCTGAAAGAACAGGGTCCGGCCGGGCTCGGGCTGGTGGGGTCCGGCCAGAACAACTTCGTCAGGAAGGGCAAGCTGGCCCACCTCGGCAAAGCCGGAGGCCATGCTGATGAGCTTGGCGTCGTAGGGCGTCAGGTTGGACTCGGGGAACAGCTGGCTGTAGGCGTCGGAGAGGGCGCTGGTGATGATCCGAAGCCGCTGAACATAGCTGGCGAAGGTGCTGTCGTGGTTGTGACAGAAGCTGAGGAACTTTTTCTGCCACCGCTGGGAGAGGATCTCCGCCTCCTGGAGGGAGATCTTACCGGCGGGGGCCTCGGCGTCCTGCTCCTCCTCGCCGCCCCAGATGTCCTCGATGATGGACTTGATCCGGTTCTGGGTGGCCACCGGGGCCAGGGGCTTGACCAGGAAGTCCACCGCGCCCATCTCCACACCGCGATAGACCCACTGGGGCTCCGGCTCGGCGGTGAGCAGGATAACGGGGATGCGGGAGCAGCCCTCCAGCTTGTGGATGCGATCCAGAACAGCGAAGCCGCTGGGGCCCCGCTGCAAGCAGATGTCCAGCACAACCACAGCCAGGTCCATCACATTGTTGCGCACCTGGTCAAGGCCCTCCGAGGCGGTGGCGGCCCGGAGAACGCGGTAGTCCTTTTTGAATATTTCATTAAAGATAGCGCGGTCTAATTCGGAATCGTCAATAATCAGCAGCGTATTCCGCATACCTTCCGCCTCCTTTCTCAAGCATCGTTGTTGGCATTTTCAATCTCCTTAATCTCTACAAGAGCGGAAGCAAACTTTTCACCGGAGGCCTCAATTTCCTGCAAAAGCCCCTCCAGCTTGGTGATGTTGCGGAACTGGCTGATTCTGAACTCGGTCAGGCCAGCCTGCGCGGCCTCGGCAATCTCGGTAATTCCCAGGTTGACGGCAAAGCCCTTCAGGTTGTGGAGATGGAAATGGAAGGACTCCGCGTCCTCCTGAGCCAGGGCATCCCGAAGGGTCGCCAGGTTCAGCTCCTCCGGCAGGCGCTTGATGAACTCCAAATAAAGGTTGTCGTTGCCCATCAGCCGGTCTACCGCGGTATCCACATCTACATCGTTTTCTCTCAGTACGTCCAGACAGCTCTGAATCTCATCCATAAATTGGTCGTTCCTTTCTTTACAGGTTTGCGCCAGGAGGACCCCGTCCCAGGGCCGGGGCGCTTTGGACTAAAACATGAGTAAAGCGCAGACAGCGCCTACATTATAACACAGTTTTTTGAGCTCGGCTAGAGGAAAAAGCTTGTTTGCCAAAAAATATTGCGGCCCTACCGGGCAAGAATAAATATACATAAACAACCGAATAATATTCATTTTTGTGAAAAATATCTGGAATAAATTTGAGGATAAATGTATAGTCATGCAAAAAAGCACTTGCAATCCGAGGGAAAGCGTGATATGCTGTCCTCATAAAAGAGTGCGGGCCGGGAAATGGAGGGCCGCACCGGAGAATTTGGAGGAGAAAACCTATGGCAAACGTGAAAAAAGTAGTGCTGGCCTATTCCGGCGGCTTGGATACATCCATCATCATCCCCTGGCTGAAGGAGAACTATGACAATCCCGAGATCATCGCCGTCTCCGGCGACGTGGGTCAGGGCACCGAGCTGGATGGCCTGGAGGAAAAGGCTATCAAGACCGGGGCCTCCAAGCTCTATGTGGAGGATCTCACCGACCAGATGGTGGACGAAGTGATTATCCCCTCTATGATGATGGGAGCCAAGTATGAGGACTACCTTCTGGGAACCGCCTTCGCCCGGCCCATCATTGCCCGGCGGCTGGTGGAGATTGCCAAGGCCGAGGGCGCCGACGCCATCTGCCACGGCTGCACCGGCAAGGGCAACGACCAGGTCCGGTTTGAGCTGGCCATCAAGCGCTACGCCCCCGAGATCAAAATCATCGCCCCCTGGCGGGAGTGGGACATCAAGGGCCGGGATGAGGAGATCGACTATGCCGAGGCCCACAACGTCCCCCTGAAGATTTCCCGGGAAACCAACTACTCCAAGGACAAGAATCTGTGGCACCTGAGCCATGAGGGTCTGGACCTGGAGGACCCCGCCAACGAGCCCAAATACGACGAGCCCGGCTTTCTGGAGATGGGCGTGTCCCCCGCCATGGCCCCCGACGCCCCCGCCTGCGTCACCCTGGACTTTGAAAAGGGCTGGCCTGTGGCCATTGACGGCGAGAAGATGAAGGCCTCCGACATCATCCGCAAGCTCAACAGCCTTGGCGGTCAGAACGGCATTGGCCTCCTCGATATCGTGGAAAACCGGCTGGTGGGCATGAAGGACCGGGGCGTGTATGAGACCCCCGGCGGCACCATCCTCTATCGGGCCCATGAGGTGCTGGAGATGATCACCCTGGACAAGGACACCAAGCACATGAAGACCAAGCTGGCCGTGGACTTCGCCGACCTGGTATACAACGGCAAGTGGTTCACCCCCCTGCGGGAGGCGCTGTCCGCTTTCGCTCTGGACACCCAGAAATATGTCACCGGCACCGTGAAGCTGAAGCTCTACAAGGGCAACATTATCACCTCCTCCGTCACCTCCCCCTGCACCCTCTATTCCGAGGACCTGGTCACCTTCGAGGAGAGCGACTACGACCAGAAAGACTCCCAGGGCTTCATCAACCTCTGGGGCCTGCCTGATAAGGTTCAGGCGCTGCGGGAGCAGGGAAAGCTGTAAGGCCCTCTCCGCCCCAGTGTGCGCACTGGGGCCTCTCCCCCTTTGGGAGAGGCGGGAGGCGCTCCCCTTGGCTCCCCCTCTGGGGGAGCTGTCAGCCAAAGGCTGACCGAGAGGGCGGCAGTCACAATGTATTTTAAGGAGCGATTACTATGAAACTCTGGGCCGGACGGTTCCAAAAGGAAACCGACACCCTTGTCAACGACTTTAACTCCTCCATCGGCTTCGACGCCCGGCTCTACGGCCAGGACATTGCCGGGTCCATCGCCCACGCCCGGATGCTGGGCGAGCGCGGCATCATCGAGGCCCATGAGGCGGACACCATTGTATCCGGCTTACAGGCCATTCTGTCTGATATCGAGGCCGGTCAGGTGGAGTTCTCCCTGGACAACGAGGACATCCATATGAACATTGAGGCCGAGCTCACCCGGCGGGTGGGGGAGGCCGGCAAGCGCCTGCACACCGCCCGGTCCCGGAACGACCAGGTGGCGGTGGACACCCGGCTGTATGTGAAGGAGGAGATCCCCGCCATCATCAGCCAAGTGCTGGAGCTGGAGAAGGTGCTGATGAAGAAGGCGCGGGCCAATCTGGACACCGTTATGCCAGGCTATACCCATATGCAGCGGGCCCAGCCCACCACCTTCGCCCACTACATGATGGCTTACGCCAACATGTTCAAGAGGGACATCACCCGGCTGGAGGACTGTCTGGACCGCCTGGACGAGTGCCCCCTGGGGGCCGGGGCCCTGGCCACCTCCACCTACCCGGTGGATCGGTTCGAGACGGCGAACACGCTCGGTTTTAAAAAGCCGACAGATAACTCCATGGATTCGGTTTCCGACCGGGACTACGCCATTGAGCTGCTGTCCGCCCTGTCCATTATGATGATGCACCTGTCCCGGTTCTCCGAGGAGATCATCCTCTGGTGCTCCTGGGAATTTAAATATGTGGACCTGGACGATGCCTACTCCACCGGCTCGTCCATCATGCCCCAGAAGAAGAATCCCGACGTGGCCGAGCTGGTCCGGGGCAAGACGGGCCGGGTGTATGGCTCTCTGGTCACCCTGCTCACCGTGATGAAAGGCCTCCCCCTGGCCTACAACAAGGACATGCAGGAGGACAAGGAGGCCATTTTCGACGCCATCGACACGGTGGAGCTGTGCCTGCCTGTATTCGCGGCCATGGTGGACACCCTCACCGTCCGGCCCAAGGATATGGCCAAGGCCGCCGCCGGCGGCTTCATCAACGCCACCGACTGCGCCGACTATCTGGTGAAGAAGGGCCTGCCCTTCCGGGAGGCATACATGATCGTGGGCCGGCTGGTCAACCTGTGCATCAAGACCGGCGACACCCTGGATACCCTTACCCTCCGGGATTTCCGGGCTATCTCCGGCCTGTTTGACACCGACGTATATCAGGCTCTGTCGCTGAAAGCCTGTGTCAACGGCCGCAAGGTCTACGGCGGCCCCGCCCGGGAGAGCGTGGAAAAACAGATTGCCCTCATTGAGGAGTTTGTGGAGGCCAGAGCATGAGCAGGCCCAAGGTATACATCGACGGCCAGGAGGGTACCACAGGACTCCAAATTTATGACCGTCTGGGAGAGCGGGAGGACATTGAGCTCCTCCTCATCGACCCGGCCAAGCGGAAGGACACAGAGGAGCGGAGAAGGCTCCTCAACGCGGCTGATCTGGTCTTTCTCTGCCTGCCCGACGCCGCCGCGGTGGAGGCGGTGTCCCTCATCGACAACGAGAATACCCGAGTGATTGACTGCTCCACCGCCCACCGCACCCATCCCGATTGGGCCTATGGCTTTCCGGAGATGTCCAGGCTGCACCGGGCGCAGATTGCCGAGGCAAAGCGGGTGGCCAACCCGGGCTGTCACGCCACCGGATTTGTCAGCATCGTCAAGCCTCTGGTGGGCATGGCCCTGCTGCCTCCCGATGCCGCGCTGACCTGCTTTTCCCTCACTGGGTATTCCGGCGGCGGGAAGAAGATGATCGCCCAGTATGAACAGGATAACCGGCCCCTGGCTCTGTCCAGCCCAGCCCTTTACGGCCTGCTGCAAAACCACAAGCACCTGCCTGAAATGCAGCTGCGCTGCGGACTGACCACCCCGCCGGTGTTCGTGCCGGTTGTGGACGACTACTACAAGGGCATGGCGACCACCGTTTCGTTCCACATGTCGCAGTTGCACCATATCCCGGCCCTGGCGGAGATGCTCCATCTGTCCCCCCTTCAGACCGTCTGGCACAAGATACGGGAATTTTATCTCTCAACCGCCGGCGAGGAGGGCATCGTCCGGGTGGAAGGCGATCCCACCGACCCGGAGACGGGAATCGACAGCGGCTTCAAAATTTATGCCAATATGGAGCAGGGCAGGGACACTCTGTCCATTATCGTGGCAGGAAATGACGAACAGTTCACCATCACCTCTCTCTTTGATAACCTGGGCAAGGGGGCCAGTGGGGCGGCGGTGCAGAACATGAATCTGATGCTGGGCTTTGAGGAGACGAAGGGCCTGAATTTGTAAATAGGAGTTAGTGTTATGATAAAAGAGATCACCGGCGGCGTGTGCGCCGCTCAGGGCTTCAAGGCCTCCGGCATCCACTGCGGCGTGAAGGAGGGCAGCAGCCCCTCCAAGAACGACCTGGCGCTGATTCTGTCTGACAAGGAGTGCGCCGCCGCCGGAGTGTACACCATGAACCGGGTGAAGGCGGCTCCCATCTATGTGACTATGGACCACCTGGAGGACGGCACCGCCTGGGGCGTGGTGGCCAACAGCGGCAACGCCAACGCCTGCTGTCCCATGAGCCATGAGAATGCCGAGGCCATGTGCACCTTCGCCGCCAAGGCCACCGGCCGGGAGGCGGCTGACTTTGTGGTCTGCTCCACCGGCGTCATCGGCCAGACCATCAACATCCAGGCCATTCAGACCGGCCTGCCCAAAGCCGCCGCCGCCCTGAACGCTGACGGCTCTGACGCCGCCGCCACCGCCATCATGACCACCGACACGGTGAAAAAGGAGATTGCCGTCTCCTTTGAGCTGGGGGGCAGGGAGATTAAAATCGGGGCCATCGCCAAGGGCTCCGGCATGATCCACCCCAACATGGGCACCATGCTGGCCTTTATTACCACCGACTGCGCCATCACCACCGAGCTGCTCTCCGAGGTCCTCCATGAGGTGACGGCGGTGACCTTCAACCGGGTCACCGTGGATGGGGATACCTCCACCAACGACACCTGCGTGGTGCTGGCCAACGGCATGGCGGGCAATGAGCTCATCGAGTGGAAGGACGAAGGCTATGAGACCTTCAAGGCGGCGTTGGATTACGTCTGCCGCCACCTGGCCCGGGCCATCGCCGGAGACGGCGAGGGGGCCAGCAAGCTGGTCACCTGCAAAATGACCGGGGCGAGGAGCGAGGAGTCCGCGGAGCGCCTGGCCAAGGCCGTTGTGGGCTCCGCCCTGGTGAAGGCGGCTATGTTCGGCTCCGATGCCAACTGGGGCCGGGTGCTGTGCGCCATGGGCTATTCGAAGGCCCCCTTCCGCCCAGAGCATGTGGATATCTCCTTCCAGTCTGCCGCCGGGTCCATCCTGGTGTGCCAGCAGGGGGACGGACTGGCCTTTGACGAGGAGCTGGCCAAGAAGGTCCTGAGCGAGAAGGAGGTCGTCATTGCCGTGGACCTCCATGAGGGGGAGGAGTCCGCCGAGTGCTGGGGCTGCGACCTGACCTATGACTATGTGAAGATCAACGGAGACTATCGCACCTGAGCCGCGAAAGGAGAAAACTTGTTCTCTTTGCTGACCGATATTTTTGATCGCCGGCCGGTCCGGCAAGTGACCCGATAAATGGAGGAATGTCTCATGCCTTTTACTGAAATCGACCGGGCCCAAGTATTGGCCGAGGCCCTGCCCTATATCCAAAAATACACCGGCAAGACCGTGGTGGTGAAGTACGGCGGCAATGCTATGATCTCTGACGAGCTGCGCCGCGCCGTCATCTCCGACATCATCCTCCTGTCCCTGGTGGGCGTCCGGGTGGTGGTGGTCCACGGCGGCGGGCCGGAGATCAGCCAAATGCTGAAGCGGCTGAACATCGAGTCCCACTTCGTGGACGGCCTGCGCTATACCGACGAGGAGACCATGGCGGTGGTCCAGCAGATTCTCTGCGGCCAGGTGAACAAGAACCTGGTGGCCACCCTGAACCGCTTGGGAGGCAGGGCCATCGGCCTGTGCGGCCTGGACGGCGGGCTGTTCCAGGCCAGACAGCTGAATGAGAAGTACGGCCTGGTGGGGGAGATCGTCAAGGTGGACGCCGCCCCTGTCTTTGACGCGCTGAACTGCGGCTATATCCCCGTAGTGTCTACCGTGGCCCAGGGGGTGGACGCCGACGTGTCCTACAACATCAACGCCGACACCGCCGCCGCCAAGCTGGCCACCGCTCTGGAGGCGGAGCGGCTGCTCCTCCTCACCGACGTGCGGGGCCTGCTCCGGGACCCCAAGGACGAGTCCACCCTGATTCCGGAATTGCAGCTGTCCTCCGTCCCCGCCCTGGAGCGGGAGGGCGTCATCTCCGGCGGCATGATCCCCAAGGTGGACTGCTGCGTGGAGAGCGTCCGCTCCGGTGTCAAATCCGCCGTCATCCTGGACGGCCGGGTGGAGCACTCGATTCTGATCGAGCTGCTGTCCGACGCGGGCATCGGGACCATGCTCACGAACTGATACCGGCTTGTTTGTAGGGGCGGATATTATCCGCCCGTGAATACACATCGGACCCGGCAGGGGGCGACAGGCCGCCCCTACATAATGATGAGGAGGTCTTTTCCATGACCTTTGAAGAGATAAAAAATTTGGATGAGCAATATGTGATGCACTCCTATGGCCGGTTCCCGGTGGCCATCGACCGGGGGGAGGGAGCCACCCTCTGGGATGTGGACGGGAAGGAGTATATCGACTTCACCGCCGGCATCGGCGTGGCCTCATTGGGCCACGGGGACCAGGGATGGCTGGAGGCGGTGACCCGCCAGGCCGCCAAGCTGGCCCACATCTCCAATCTGTTCTATACCGAGCCCTACGCCAAAGCGGCGGAGAAGCTGTGTACCCGCACGGGGATGTCCAACGTGATGTTCGGCAACTCCGGGGCGGAGGCCAACGAGGCTATGATCAAGCTGGCCCGCAAGTGGTCCTTCGACCGGTACGGCAAGGGCCGGGGGACAGTGATTACCCTGCGCAATTCCTTCCATGGCCGGACCATCACCACCCTGGCCGCCACCGGACAGGACAAGTTCCACGACTACTTCTTCCCCTTCACTGAGGGCTTCCGCTATGCCAGCGCCAACGACATGGACAGCCTGGAGGAGGTGGCGGGCCACGACGTCTGCGCCGTCATGGTGGAACTGATCCAGGGGGAGGGGGGCGTGCTGCCTCTGGACCGGGAGTTTGTGGAGAAGGCGGCGGACCTGTGCGCCAAGCGGGACTGGCTCTTCCTGGTGGACGAGGTCCAGACCGGCGTAGGCCGCACCGGGTCTCTGTTCGCATTCCAGCAGTACGGCATCCAGCCTGACGCGGTCTCCTTCGCCAAGGGCATCGCCGGGGGGCTGCCCTTCGGCGGCGTAATGGCAAATGAGCGGTGCCAGGATGTCTTCACCCCCGGCACCCACGGCACCACCTTCGGCGGAAACCCCATCGCCGCCGCCGCCGCCTGCCACGTACTGGACCGAATGGACGGCGCTTTTCTGGCCCAGGTGACGGAGAAGGGGGACTACCTCCGGGCCCAGGTGGAGGAGCTGGCCCTGCCTTGTCTGGGCAAGACCCGGGGCATGGGCCTGATGACCGGCGTGGAGGTGAAGGAGGGCTGGACCAACAGGGACCTTGCCGCCAAGCTCATCAAAAACGGCCTGCTGGTCCTCACCGCCGGCCCCGGCCTGCGTTTCCTGCCCCCCCTCACCATCACCCAGGAGGAGATGGACAAGGGCCTTGCCATTTTGAAGGAGACGCTGGGATAATTCTGCAGGGGTGGATATCATCCGCCTTCCGCGTAGGGGCGTCCTGTGGCCGCCTGCGGACGCATACTATGCGCCCCTGCACACAAATCAACATCTGTTAGGAGCGCTGACCATGAAAAAAGACCTGTTAAAGCTGCTGGACCTGTCCAGGGAGGACATTGAGGCCATTCTGAACAAGGCGGACCAGCTGAAATACGAGAAGAAGCACGGCATCCCCCAGAAGTACCTGGAGGGCAAGACCCTGGCGATGATCTTTGAAAAGAACTCCACCCGGACCCGGGTGTCCTTCGAGGCGGGGATGTTCCAGCTGGGGGGCCACGCCCTGTTCCTGTCGGGGAAGGAGAGCCAGATCGGCCGGGGGGAGCCCGTGGAGGACACCGCCCGGGTGCTGTCCCGCTACTGCGACGGCATCATGATCCGCACCTTCGGCCAGGAGGAGGTGGAGCAGCTGGCCCAATACGCCTCCATCCCCGTTATCAACGGCCTCACCGATTTCTGCCACCCCTGTCAGGTGCTGGCCGACCTGCTCACCGTCCGGGAGCACAAGGCGGTGCTGGAGGGGCTGAAGCTGTGCTACATCGGCGACGGCAACAATATGGCAAACTCCCTCATCGTGGGCGGACTGAAAATGGGGATGGAGGTGGCTGTGGCCTGTCCCGAGGGCTACGACCCAGACCCCCGGGTGCTGGATTTTGCCAGGAGCAGTCCCGACCATAAATTCACCCTCTGCCGCGCGCCCAAGGACGCCGCCGCCGGGGCCGACGTGGTGTTCACCGACGTGTGGGCCTCCATGGGCCAGGAGGAGGAGAAGGCGGTCCGGGAGAAGGCTTTCGCGGGCTATCAGGTCAACGCCGGGCTGATGGCTCTCACCAACCCCGGCTGTATGGTGCAGCACTGCCTGCCCGCCCACCGGGGAGAGGAGATCACCGCCGACGTATTCGAGGCCCACGCCGAGGAAATCTTCGACGAGGCGGAGAACCGCCTCCATGCCCAGAAGGCGGTCATGTGCCTGCTGATGGGGGAATGAAACCCAACGAAAAAGAAGAGCGTTGTTTCAAGAACGCCTGTAGGGGCGGCCTGCGGCCGCCCGCGGGCGCATAGTATGCGCCCCTACAAGCTCTTTTACCGCAGCCTCCCTCACATGAGGGAGGTTTTTTTGCTCTTTTATGAACAAATGCAAGAAAATGCTCATTGCTATTTCTTTAGAGAACTGCTATAATGAATTACGTTATAAAACCGCTAAGAGGACACGGAGGAGGGGAGAGAGGTCCATCGGCGGTTGATGTGTGTCGGAATTTGTGTTAGGAGGTATTTGAAGTGAAGACAACGGCAAAAAGCGGCGCTAACATTGGGAAGTTTATCCTGCTCAACCTGATCGGTATCTTTATGTTCTTCATTACAGTGGAGGTAGGCGAGAAGAGCTCCATCCCGGTGGACCACATCGTCACCTTCCTGCGCTCCATCCCCAACTTTGAGCTGATCTACGGCGTAATCATCGTTCTGGTGGGCGCGGTCCTGCCCTTCATCCGCAAGAGCTGGAACAAGGACAAGGTGACCATGGTGTTCTCCTTCCTGAAGCTGCTGGGCATTCCCTTCCTGGCCCTGTGGCTGACCAAGACCGGCCCCGCCCGCTGGTTTGACGACAATATGCTCCCCTTTGTCTGGAACAAGGTAGTTATCCCCGTCACCATCCTGGTGCCCGTGGGGGCGGTGTTCCTGGCCTTCCTGATCAACTATGGCCTGATGGAGTTCATCGGCGTGTTTATGAAGCCGGTCATGCGCCCCATCTGGAAGACCCCCGGCCGCTCCGCCGTGGACGCGGTGGCCTCCTTCGTGGGCAGCTACTCGGTGGGCCTGCTCATCACCAACCGAGTGTATAAGGAGGGCTACTACTCCACCAAGGAGGCCTGCATCATCGCCACCGGATTCTCCACCGTCTCCGCCACCTTCATGGTGGTGGTAGCCAAGACCCTGGGGCTGCTGGACCATTGGAACATTTATTTCTGGTCCTCCCTGATTATTACCTTCCTGGTCACCGCCATTACCACCCGAATCTACCCCCTGGGCAAGAAGCCCGACACCGGCTACAACGGCGTGACCGTCATCCCCGAGCCCATCCCTGAGAAGGGCAAGCTGCTGTCCACCGCCCTGGACGAGGGCCTGGAGGCCTGCTCCAAGTCCCCCGGCATCCTGGAGGGCGTCAAGAAGAATTTCCTGGACGGCCTGAATATGGCTCTGAACATTGGGCCCACCCTCATGTCCATCGGCTTCCTGGGCCTGCTGTTGGCCGAGTACACCCCCGTGTTCGACATCATTGGCTACATCTTCGTCCCCTTCGCCTTCCTGCTGGGCTTCGGCTCTGAGGCCGTCATGATGGGCAAGGCCTGCGCCATCAGCCTGGCCGAGATGTTCCTCCCCGCCAGCGTGGTGGGAAGCGCCTCCCCCTTCGCCCAGTATGTGACCGCCATCGTCTGCGTGTCTGAGGTGCTGTTCTTCTCCGCCTCCATCCCCTGTATCCTGGGCACGGATATCGATATCTCCCTGAAGGACATTATCATCACCTGGGTGGAGCGGGTCATTCTCTCCCTCCTCCTGGCCGGCGTGGTGGTCCGCTTCCTGTTCCCCGTGTTCGGCATCCCCATGTAATCCACAAAACGCCAAAAGCCCCCTGGCTTTGCCAGGGGGCTTTTTGTGTGGACTCAGCGCTGTACAGCCTCCCGCCAGGGCACATCCTTCAGCTGCTCACCGGCCTCCAGGGCCTCCACTGTCCCGGCGGAAACATCCAGGATGTGGGCGGAGAAGGCGGCGGACCGCTCCTCGGGGATGAGGACGGAGAGGAGGACATCGGCGGCGTAGTCCACCTGCTCCACCACACCGCCGAAGGCGAGGACCTCCCGGCGCATGGCCTCGAACTGGGCGTAGGCGCAGGGGACCTCCAGGGCGACCCAGCGGCGGACCACAGAGATCCCGGCCCGGTCCAGGGCGTCCTTGGCCGACTGGGTGTAGGCCCGGACCAGACCCCCGGCCCCCAGGAGGATGCCCCCGAAATAGCGGGTGACCACGCAGACCACATTGGTGACGTTTTCCCGCTGGAACACGTTGAGCATGGGCTGACCGGCGGTGCCCTGGGGCTCGCCGTCGTCGGAATAGCGCTCCACGCCCTCCTCCCGGATACGGTAACACCAGCAGTGGTGCCGGGCGTCGTAGTGTTGGCGGCGGACCTCCTCAATCCGGGCCCGGGCCTCCGCCTCGGAGTCAACCCGCCAGACCTGCCCGATGAACCGGGACCGCTTTTCCACCAGCTCGGCCTCACCGCGGCCGGTGGGGATATAGTATTCTGTCATAAAAGCCACCTCAGAGAATGACCGCCCGGCGGGCGGTCATTTCTAATCATTTTTTATCCTTGAAATATTCCCTGGTGATGGAGGCCACCGCGCCGGAGAGCAGCAGCAGGGCAATCAGGTTGGGGATAGCCATCGCGCCGTTGAGGGTGTCGGAGATGTCCCACATCAGCTGGCCGGAGCCGGCGGCTCCCACAACACAGAACAGAACGAAAATCACCTTATAGACCGATGTGACCACCCGGTTGTCCCGGGAGAGGTAGCCCCAGCACCGCTCACCGTAGTAGCTCCAGCTGAGGATGGTGGACAGGGCGAAGAAGATCAGGCTGGCCTGAATGATGGTGCCGCCCAGGGTGCCGGGGAGGATGGAATTGAAGGCGGCCACGGCGGCGGAGCCCTTGGTGCCGAAGGTCTCCAGAGAGGCCTCGCCCAGCTCGAAGCCAGACAGCAGCACAGTGAAGGCGGTGATGGAGCAGATGACGATGGTGTCAAAGAATACCTCGAACACCCCCCAGATGGCCTGCTCGACGGGCGCTTCGGCAGAGGAGGCGGCGTGAGCGATGGGAGCGGAGCCCAGACCGGCCTCGTTGGAGAAGACGCCCCGGGCGAAGCCGTTCTTCATAGCCGACATGATGGCGTAGCCGAATACGCCGCCGCCCACCGACTCAAAGCTGAAGGCGCTGGAGAAAATGGAGGCCAGCACGCCGGGAATGTCGGTGATGCGCATGATAATGACGATCACGCCCGCCGCCACGTAGAACACCGACATGAAGGGGACCAGCAGGGAGGTGACCTGCCCGATGCGCTTTACCCCGCCCAGCACCACAATCGCCACGATTACGGTGAGGATCACGCCGCTGACCATGGGGTCTAGGCCGAACAGGCCGCTCATGGCCCCGGCGATCTCGCTGGACTGGGCGATGTTGCCGATGCCGAAGGAGGCCACGCCTCCCAGAAGGGCGAAGAGGACGGCCAGGGGCTTCCAGCTTTTCCCCAGACCGTTTTCAATGTAGTACATGGGCCCGCCCTTGTGAACGCCGCTGGCGTCGGTGTCCCGGAATTTGATGGCCAGGGCGATCTCGGCGTATTTGGTGCACATGCCGAAGAAGGCGGACACCCACATCCAAAACACGGCCCCCGGCCCGCCGATGAAGATGGCCCCGGTGACGCCGGCAATATTGCCCGTGCCCACGGTGCCCGCCAGAGCGGTGGTCACCGCCTGAAAGGGGGACAGGTTGCTGCCGTGGTCCTTGGCGCCCTTTTTCCGGAACAGGGAGCCCACCGTGTTTTTCATAATGTAGCCGAACCAGCGGACCTGAACCCAGCCGGTGCGGAAGGTGAGGTACACGCCGGTGCCCACCAGCAGGGCCAGCATAACGGGACCCCACACAAAGCCGTTGATGGCCCGCTCTAATTTCATCAAGCCTTCCATACAGTCACTCCTTCTCTCTCGGAGACAGAAAAAAAGACATCATCCCCGCGGAGTACGCCCGCGGGCCTTGACGTCCCCTCTGTCCGATTCATTTACGGCATTACCATACCATAGAAACCGCCCGTCTGTCAACGCTTGGCGGACAATAATGCGCCGAACGCGGAAAGATTCAGCTAATTAAACTAACAAAGTGGAATTTTTATCTGATAAAGTTTACAATTTGCTCTTTTTTTAAGGAAGAGAGTGTGGTATACTATTTCAGATTATGGTTATCCGCGCGCGGAGGCGGATACAATCCGCTCTTGCCGCGGCGTCAACGCGGCGGCGCGCCCTGTTATTCCACCAAATTACAACCGAGAGGTGTTTTACACATGAGCCTGTTTACCAAGCTGTTCGGGACCTCCTCCCAGAGGGAGCTGAAGTCCATCTACCCCATCGCCGACAAGGTGGACGCCTTGGAGGAGGAGTACAAGGCCCTCACCGACGCCCAGCTCCAGGCCAAGACGCCGGAGCTGAAGGAGCGGCTGGCCCAGGGGGCTGCCCTGGACGACATCCTCCCAGAGGCCTTCGCCGCCTGCCGGGAGGCCGCGTGGCGGGTCATCGGCCTGCGGCCCTACCGGGTGCAGGTGGTGGGCGGCATCGTCCTCCACCAGGGTCGCATCGCCGAGATGAAAACCGGCGAGGGCAAGACCCTGGTGGCTACTCTCCCCGCCTACCTCAACGCCCTGGCGGGCAAGGGGGTGCACATCGTCACCGTCAACGACTACCTGGCCAAGCGCGACTCCGAGTGGATGGGGAAGGTGTTCCGCTTTATGGGCCTCACCGTGGGTCTGGTCATCCACGGCGTCATGGGCGAGGAGAAGAAGGCCGCCTACCGGGCGGACATCACCTACGGCACCAACAACGAGTTCGGCTTCGATTACCTCCGGGACAACATGGCCATCTACTCCCAGGAGCTGGTCCAGCGGGGCCACGCCTTCGCCATTGTGGACGAGGTGGACTCCATCCTCATCGACGAGGCCCGCACCCCGCTGATTATCTCCGGCCAGGGGGAGAAGTCCACCCAGCTGTACACCGTGGTGGACCAGTTTGTATCCCGCCTGAAGGGCCAGCGGGTGGTCAAGGTGGATGAGAAGGAAGAGGAGGATGTGGACATTGACGCCGACTATATCGTCGATGAAAAGGCCAAGACGGCCACCCTCACCGCCCGGGGCATCCAGAAGGCGGAGGCCGCCTTTCAGGTGGAAAACCTGGCGGACATGGAGAACACCACCCTCTCCCACCACATCAACCAGGCCATCAAGGCCCACGGCGTGATGAAGCGGGACATCGACTATGTGGTCAAGGACGGCCAGGTCATCATTGTGGACGAGTTCACCGGCCGCCTGATGTTTGGCCGGCGGTACAACGAGGGCCTGCACCAGGCCATCGAGGCCAAGGAGGGCGTGGAGGTGGCCAACGAGTCCAAGACCCTGGCCACCATCACCTTCCAGAACTACTTCCGCCTCTATGACAAGCTGTCCGGCATGACGGGCACCGCCCTCACCGAGGAGGAGGAGTTCGGCACAATCTATGAGCTGGACATCGTGGAAATCCCCACCAACAAGCCCCTGGCCCGAATCGACCAGCCCGATGTGGTGTATAAGAACGTCTCCGGCAAGCTGCGGGCCATCGTGGAGCAGATCGCGGCCTGCCATGAGAAGGGCCAGCCCGTCCTGGTGGGCACCGTGTCCATCGAGAAGTCGGAGGAGCTGTCCGCCATCCTCAAGCGCAAGGGCATACGCCACAACGTCCTCAACGCCAAGAACCATGAGAAGGAAGCGGAGATCGTGGCCCAGGCGGGCAAGTTCGGGGCGGTTACTGTGGCTACCAACATGGCTGGCCGCGGTACCGACATTATGCTGGGCGGCAACGCCGAGTTCCTGGCAAAGGCCGACCTGCGCAAGGCCGGCATGACCGACGAGCTCATCGCCGAGGCCACCGGCTTTGCCGAGACGGACAATCAGGAGATCCTGGACGCCCGGAAGCAGTTCGCCGAGGCGGAGGCCAAATACAAGGAAGAGATCAAAGCGGAGGCCGAGCGGGTCCGGGAGGCGGGCGGCCTGTTCATTCTGGGCACCGAGCGCCATGAGTCCCGCCGCATTGACAACCAGCTCCGGGGCCGGGCCGGCCGTCAGGGCGACCCGGGCGAGACCCGGTTCTTCCTCTCCCTGGAGGACGACATTATGCGTCTGTTCGGCTCCGAGCGGGTGTACAACCTGATGGAGCGCCTGGGCGTGGACGAGGATACCCCCATCGACGCCAAGATGCTCTCCGGAGCCATCGAGAACGCCCAGAAGCAGGTGGAGTCCCGGAACTTCCAGGTGCGGAAGAACGTTCTGCAATACGACGACGTGATGAATACCCAGCGTGAGATCATCTATAAGCAGCGCAAGCAGGTCCTGGACGGGGAGGACCTTCAGACCTCCATCCAGAATATGCTTCGCACCATGGTGGAAAACGCCATTCAGGGCCACATGGGCGAGCAGAAGCACATGGACGAGACGGCCTTCCAGGAGTCCATCGCCCACTTCCGCTCCATGTTCCTCCTGCCCGGGGAGCTGACCCTGTCCACCGGGGAGCTGGAGCGGTACGACGCCAGCGGCCTGGTAGATCTGGTTACCGATAAGGCCAGAGAGGTCTACGCCCGGAAGGAGCGGGAGATTACCCCCGTCCTCATGCGGGAGCTGGAGCGGGTCATCATGCTCCGCGTGGTGGACGAGTACTGGATGGACCACATCGACGCCATGACCGAGCTGCGCCAGGGCATCGGACTGCGGGCCTACGCCCAGACCGACCCGGTGGTGGCCTATAAAGAGGAAGGCTATGAGATGTTTGAAAACATGGTGGCCGCCATCCAGGAGGAGACCCTCCGCCGGCTGTTCCTGGTCCGCCTGCGCCAGAACGAGGAGGTCAAGCGGGAGCGGGTGGCTAAGGTCACCAGCGAGAGCGGCGCCGGAGACGGCACTGTGAAAAAGCGCCCAGTGAAAAAGGTGGTCAAGATCGGCCGCAACGACCCCTGTCCCTGCGGCTCCGGCCTGAAGTGGAAAAAGTGTACCTGCGCCCAGTACCACCCGGAGATGAAATAAACGTAAGACCGCCCCGGACCGTTCTGGCCCGGGGCGGCGCTTTGTCAATCGGTGTCGTAGGATCTGCCGCTGTCGATGTACATCCCTTCGTCCTTGCTCCAGCCTACGTAGAAGTCCAGGGCCTTGCCCAGGTCGCGGAGCTTGAAGTAGTTATTGCCGCCAATCTTATAAACCTCGGCCTCCACCTTCTGGCCGTTGACGTAGATGGCGTCGTTGCTGGCCTCCGCCTTCTCCTGACCGGCGGGCGGGCCCGCCAGGTCGCCGTCCAGCTTGGTGTAGCCCTGGCCGGTGGTGGCGGTGACGGACTGCTTCTCGTTGTCATAGCCCACGGAGAACTGCTTCTCGGTGCCGTTCAGGATAGCCGCCAGGTCGCGGATTTTGAAGTAGTTGCTGTCACCGATCTTGTATACGGTGGGGGCCTGCGGCTCGCCGTCCCGGGTCAGCTTGTCGTTGGTGGGCATGGCCTGGACCCCGGCGGGCTGCTCGGGAGGGTTTACAGGCGTAAAGCCGCCGCCCACCTTCAAAATGGCAACCTTGGTGCCATCAGCGTTGGAACCCCAGAGCAAACCGTCGGGGGAGACATCGGAGAGGGCCGCATAGGTTCCGAAGGGAATCACCATATTACCCGTTTTATCAAAGAGCGCAACGTTACGTTGCCCATCATATGCCCGCACATAGCCGTTGTGAAAGCTGTCAGCTATTATATACTGAGTGGGAATGATTATTTCTCCGTTCAAGTTCACAGCGCCGTAGTTATGGGTCTTAAATTCTTCGACTATAACCACGCCGTCCTTGAAGCTTTCTCTGTACTCACTGCGGTCGACGATGTCATAATCCTTGTCCGCGTCGGAGAAGAGCACTACTCCGTTGGGATCAACCGCCTGGAGCCCACGTCCGCGGTCGGGCCGGGTGAAGGAATAACCATTCGCTTTATAGAGATCAAGGGCTTCACTTGTAACCGGGTTGGCCTCCTTTGTATTGAGGTTCAGCAAAGAATAATAGCTATCGCCATAACTAGTCATCTCGGCAATTCCGTTATCATCCGGACGGTAGATCGTGCCGAAGGAGTGGTCAAAGTCTACCACAGTCTGGCCCTTCTTGTCAATCACACCGCGCTTATTGGAATCATTGACGACCAAGATGTAATCCTTGCCGATAGGCGGAGTAAACCACGTCCCGTCGGATTCACCGGGGATGTTCTCCAGGTTGTTTCCGGTAAAACGGACAAAACGATAAACCTTTTCCGCTACAGAGTAGACAGCGGCTGTGTCGTCATAGGCGGCCGCCTCCGCGCCGTAGTACTGAATACTTATGCCCACCGGGCCGTCCAGTTGGGGCTCGAACAGGACCTGATAGGCGTCTGCGGCGGCGGCGGTCAGTACTGATGCGGGCAGCAGGGAAAGTGACATCAGCAAAGACAGTGCCAAGGATAATGCTTTCTTCTTCATCTTTGTTTGCTCCTTTTACATAAAATTCGAGGAGAACTCTCGACGGTACTTCCCCCCGGAGGGCTTTGAAAAACCGGCCCTCCAGGGCTTTTCCCGCCGAGACAAACAAAAGCGGCGCAGGATATTTAATCCCACACCGCATATGTTCAGACACAAACCCTCAAACCTCCCCTTGTAAAGCGGCGGCTTTTCCGATATAATGAGGGTTGGCGCAGCATAGCTGTTGTGTGGGAGGACTGTTCTCCCGCATAGGGGCGTGGAGGAGGTCGGATTCCTCCACGTCCTGCCTTATGTTTGCCTCGCCCCTATTGTACCGCAAAAATCGCCAATTTGCAAGGGATTTTTACAGCCTCCGCCACGGCACCTGCGTTGCGGGAAAGCGGGAAAAAGGAAGGACTTCGCCTTTTGGCGAAGTCCTTTTCGCGTTATTTCCCGCTCAGCTTGAAGGAAGCGCACTCGGTGCCCTCACATTTGGTGGGGGAGCAGTCGCAGCAGCCCACCTTGATGGAGTCCAGGGAGCAGCAGTTCTGAGCGCCGGAGTGGTAGGCGCAGGTGTCCACAGAGCACTTGATGCTGGTGTTGCAGGTCTTACAGGTTTTGTTGTTCATAATGATAAACCCTCCTTGTTTGGATGGGCTTAGTATGAAGCGGGGAAACGGCCTTTATTCCTTGGGACCCTGAAATTTTTTCGCCTTTTTTCCAAATTTAGGCTGTCTGGGGTTGATGTCCTCGGGCTGAACCTCCACCACCCGAGGGATAAAGCGGCTGGCGAATTTGCCCTGGCCCCGGGTCTTGACATAGAAGTAGCCGATAACGGAGAAGACCACCGCGCCGATGAAGTTGACAAACAGGTCCTTCATGGTATCCAGAATCCCGATATCCAGGTAGCCGCCCAGACCAAGGGAGATCTGCTGTCCGTCCGCCGTCACCACGATGGTGTCCACGATATCCTTGATGAGCACCCGGTTATTCAGTCCGGAGGGGTCCAGCATCACGGAGGAGATGGAGTGAACCACGGCGTCCTTCTGCATGTCCAGCATCATCAGCTGATCCATACCGCACTCGAAAAACTCCCACAGCACCCCGATGGTCATGGAGAAGCAAAAGGCCACAATGGACATGAAGACGGGGGAGAGGGACAGAGAAAACTTCTCCGTCCGGTTGAGCATGTCCACCAGGGCGAAGCCGATGGCGGCGCACAGGAAGCCGTTGATGGTATGGAGAATGGTGTCCCAGCCCTTGAAGGTGGTGTAAAAGGAGCTGATCTCCCCCAGAATCTCGGCGGCGAAGATGAAGAGCATAATGATGATCTCCAAGGTGTTGGGCAGGTCGATCATCAGTGCCCGCTCAAAGACGGTGGGCAGCAGGAAGAGCACCAGAGTCAGCGCGCACAGGAATACGCTCTCATAGTCCCCGTTGAAGAACTGGGCCACCATGGTGACGATGACCAGAAAGCGCAGCAGGATGTAGACCACCGCCACCGTCCGCTTTCGCTGGAGGATATTGTGGGCGCTTTGCAGAACACTCCACACGCCCTTTTTTCTGTTTGACATAGACAACTCCTTTTCCTGGAAATATGAACCCTTAATATACCATAATAATAGTATACCCCGCCCCAAGGGCAAAGTCAAGCCGCCGGGACCGCGGGGCCTGAAAACATCCGCCGGGAAATAGAAAAAAAGTGTGAACGGAAGCCGGAAAAAACCTTGCGCTTTGTGGGAAAAAGGTGTATTATAGCACCTAACAGCAGAACCGGCGGTCCCAAGCGCTCAGGGGAGAGGGGACCGGCGTGTTTTGCACTGCGTCCATTCAAACGGGCGCAGAGGGCGCGGTCCATCAGAGAGGGTGAGCGAGGGGGCCGCGTTCAGCTCTGCATGCCATACAGAGCGCAAAAGCAGCAGTTATAGGGAGGTCGAAAACTTAAATGAGCAAATTTCTCAAACGATCTGCGCAGGGCGCGCAGGTCCCGCATGAAAAGCGGACTTCCAACCTGGAGACCGTGAAAATGCCTCTGCCCTCCAAAATCGTCCTTTCGATGGGGCAGCACATCGGCGCCCCCGCCGCCCCCGCGGTGGCTAAGGGCGATCAGGTCTGCGTGGGCACCGTAGTGGGCAAGGCCGGCGGCTTTGTCTCGATGGACATCCACTCCGGCGTGTCTGGCACTGTGGACAGCATCATCACCATCACCGCCCCCAACGGCGCGCCCCAGACGGCGGTGGTCATCATCCCCGACGGCAAGCAGACGGTGGACCCGGCGGTCGCCCCCCCCACCGTCACCGATCTCAAATCCTTCCAGGACGCCGTCCGGGCCAGCGGCCTGGTGGGCCTGGGCGGTGCGGGCTTCCCCACGGCGGTGAAGCTGGCCCCCAAGAACCTGGACGAGATCGACACCCTCATCATCAACGGTGCCGAGTGTGAGCCCTATATCACCTCGGACAACCGCTGCTTCCTGGAGGACACCCAGTATATTTTAGAGGGTATCCAGGCGGTGATGAAGTACTTAGAGATCCCCAAGTGCATCATCGGCATCGAGGGCAACAAGCCCGAGGCCATCGCCAAGATGAAGAGCGTGGCTACCGCCGGCATCGAGGTCAAGGAGCTGCCCTGCCGGTACCCCCAGGGCGCTGAGAAGGTCCTCATCGAGAACTGCACCGGCCGGGAGGTCCCCTTCCCCGGCCTGCCCTCTGACGTGGGCGTGGTGGTGATGAACGTCACCTCCGTGGCCTTCGTGGGCAAGTATCTCAAGACCGGTATGCCCCTGACCACCAAGCGCCTCACTGTGGACGGCGACATCATCAAGGAGCCCAAGAACGTGGAGGTTATCATTGGCACCCCCGTCCAGGAGCTGATGGACTTCTGCGGCGGCTTCACCCAGGAGCCGGGCAAGGTGCTCTACGGCGGCCCCATGATGGGCAACTGCATCGCCGACCTGAGTCAGCCCATTCTGAAAAACAACAACGCCGTCCTGGCCTTCTCCCGCAAGGCGTCTGAGCTGCCCAAGGCCACCAACTGCATCCACTGCGGCCGGTGTACCAACGCCTGTCCCCTGGGCCTGTCCGCCAAGGAGATTGTCCAGGCCTATAACGACGGCAACGTGGAGCTGCTCATTGAGCTCAACGCCGACCTGTGCATGAGCTGCGGCACCTGCTCCTTCGTCTGCCCGGCCAAGCGGCCTCTGGCCCCCTCCATCGCCCTGGCCAAGATTATGATGAAGAATGGAGGTAAGAAGTGATGGAAAACAAGCTGATCGTCACCGCCGCGCCCCACATTACCAGCCCGGACAGCACCCAGAGCATCATGGGCAAGGTGTGTCTGGCCCTGGTCCCCGCGCTGATCGCCTCCGTGATTATCTTCGGCTTCAACGCCCTGATCCTCACCGCCGTCACCGTGGCCGCCTGCGTCTTCTTCGAGTGGGCCTACTGCAAGCTGATGGGCCGCGAGGTCCCCATCGCGGACTTCTCCGCCGTGGTTACCGGCCTGCTGCTGGCCTTCAACATGCCCGCCACCCTTCCCCCCTGGATGGCCATTGTGGGCGCGTTCATCGCCATAGTTATCATCAAGCAGCTCTTCGGCGGACTGGGCTATAACTTCGCCAACCCCGCCATTGTGGGCCGCATTGCCCTGGCCGTGGGCTTCGGCGCCAAAATGGCTGCCTATCCCCTGCCTGACAACGGCGTGGACGCCCTGACCTCCGCCACCCCTCTGGCCGTGGCCGGGGAGCTGGGCTCCGGCGACTACCTCACCCTGCTCCTGGGCAACCACGGCGGCGTTCTGGGTGAGACCTGCGCCATCTGCATCCTCATCGGCGGCATCTATCTGATTGCCACCAAGGTAATCAGCCCTGTGCTCCCCATTACATATCTGGCCACCGTGGCCGTTCTGTCCCTGTGCTTCGGCATGGACCCCATCGTGCAGCTGCTCTCCGGCGGCCTGATGCTGGGCGCTTTCTTCATGGCCACCGACTATGTCACCTCCCCCACCACCGACAAGGGCAAGGTGGTCGCCGGCCTGTTCCTGGGCCTGGTCACCATGCTGATCCGCAAATTCGGCAACATGAACGAGGGCGTGTCCTTCGCCATCCTGCTGATGAACCTGATTACCCCCTACATCGAGGTCAATACCCGTCAGGACCGGCTGGGCATTGCCAAGAAGAAAAAGGAGGGCGCGAAATGAGCAACTGGAACAAAATTTTCAAGCCCATCGTGGTGCTGTGCGTGATCTGTATCGCCATCACCGGCTCGCTGGCCGCCACCAACAAGGTGACCGCCCCCATCATTGAGGCGGCCCGGATCGAGGCTGAGCGGCTGGCCCGGATTGAGCTGCTGCCCGAGGCCGACGACTTCACCCCTGTGGAGGGCATCGCCGTGGACAACGTGACCGCCGTCTACGCCGCCAACAACGGCACCGGCTACGTGATCACCAGCACCGCCAAGGGCTACGGCGGCAAAATGACCGTGATGACCTCCTTCGACGCGGAGGGCAGCATCAAGCAGCTGAAGGTCACCGAGGACGCGGAGACCCAGGGCATCGGCAGCAACGTGTCCAAGGGCAAGGGCTACTGGGCCAACTACGCCGGCAAGTCCGCCGGCAAGGAGCTGGTCCTGGGCGTCGATGTGGACGCTTACGCCACGGCCACCATCTCCAGCCGGGCGCTGAACTCCGCCGTCAACTCCGCTATCAACGCGTATAACGCCATTCCTTGAAAGGCAGGTGAATCAAGATGAGTGAAAACAGTAAAATGAAAATCCTTACCAACGGTATCCTGAACGAGAACCCGGTTCTGCGGCTTGTCCTGGGCACCTGTCCTACCCTGGCCGTCACCACCATGGCCTCCAACGGCATCGGCATGGGCCTGGCCGCCACCTTCGTCCTGCTGTGCTCCAACATCGTGATCTCCGCCCTGCGGAAGGTCATCCCCGATCAGGTCCGTATCCCCTGCTACATCACCGTGATTGCCGGTTTCGTGTCGGTGGTTCAGATGGTGGTGAAGGCCTTTGTTCCCGACCTGGATAAGGCCCTGGGCGTCTACCTGCCCCTGATCGTGGTCAACTGCATCATCCTGGGCCGCGCCGAGATGTTCGCCTCCAAGAACAGCATCCTGGACTCCGCCCTGGACGGCATCGGCATGGGCATCGGCTTTACCATCACCCTGACCATCATGGGCTCCATCCGTGAGATCCTGGGCTCCGGGACCTGGATGGCCGGGCTGGGTGGGCTGATTCCCTCCTTGGGTGCTGATTTTGCCATCCGGATTATCCCCGAGGGTGTAGATACCTTCTCCCTGATGACCAGCGCCCCCGGCGGCTTCTTTGTGTTCGGCATTCTGATGGCCGGGGCCACCTGGCTCACCAACCGTCCCAAGAAGAGCGTCCCCGCTGTGGAAGGAGGTAACGCATAATGGTGAAGCTTGCTGCGATCTTCTTTACCATGATTTTGGTGGATAACTACGTCCTTGCCAAATTCCTGGGTATCTGCCCCTTCCTGGGCGTGTCCAAAAAGCTGGACAGCGCTGTGGGCATGTCTCTGGCCGTCACCTTCGTCATGGTGCTGGCCACCGCCGCCACCTGGCCCATTCAGACCTTCCTGCTCACCCCCGCCAACGCGGACGGGACCCTGAAGTGGGACATGGGCTATCTCCAGACCATTGTGTTCATCCTGATCATCGCCATTCTGGTCCAGCTGCTGGAGAACTTTTTGAAGAAGTTCATCCCCGCGCTGTATAAGTCCCTGGGCGTGTATCTGCCCCTGATCACCACCAACTGCACCATCCTGGGCGTGACCATCCTGAATCTGGACAACGGTTATAGCTTTCTCGAGTCCATCGTCTGCGCCGCCGGCGCGGGCATCGGGTTCCTGGTGGCTATGGTGCTCTTCTCCGGCGTGCGCCGCCGTGTGGAGCAGGCTGTCACCCCCAAGTGCTTCGAGGGCCTGCCCATCACCCTGGTGGCCGCCGCTGTGACCTCCCTGTCCTTCATGGGCTTCGGCGGCATCATCGACGCCATCTTCAACGTTGCAGCATAGGAGGGGGAGAGTAGTATGGATCCAATTTTAATGGCAATTATCCTGGTTACCGTGATCGGTCTCATCGGCGCGGTGATTCTGGTGGCCGCCTCTATCTTCATGTATGTCCCCGTGGACGAGCGGGTGGAGAAGATCACCGCCGTCCTGGCCGGAGCCAACTGCGGTGCCTGCGGCTGTGCCGGCTGCGCCGACTACGCCAAGAGCATTGTGGAGGACGGCAACGCCGTCAACAAGTGCACCCCCGGCGGCGCGGCCTGCGCCGCCAAGGTGGCCGAGATCATGGGCGTTGAGGCCGGTTCCTCCACCCCCATGAAGGCGGTGGTCGCCTGCTCCGGCACCTGCGATAAGGCGGGCAAGAAGTATGAGTTCCAGGGTATCCAGAGCTGTCAGGCCGTCAAGGGCCTCTACGGCGGCGATGGACTGTGCAAATTCGGCTGTCTGGGCTATGGCGACTGTACCCGGGCCTGCGCCTTCGACGCCATCCACATCGTGGACGGCATCGCCAAGGTGGACCGGAGCAAGTGTACCGGCTGCGGCGCCTGCGCCGCGGTTTGCCCCAACGCCGTCATCTCCATCGTGCCCGAGCACAAGCGTAAGCCCGTGGTCCTGTGTCAGAACAAGGACAAGGGAGCGGATACCCGGAAGGCGTGTACCGCCGGCTGTATCGGCTGCATGAAGTGCGCCAAGGCCTGCCCCAAGGAGGCCATCACCGTGGAGAACTTCCTGGCCAAGATCGACCAGGACAAGTGCGTCGGCTGTCAGATCTGCGTGAAGGAGTGCCCCATGGGCGTCATTCACGTTCCCGGAGCCGAATAAGAGCTTACAAAAGAGCGCTCCGCCGTCAGGCGGGGCGCTCTGTCCATAAGAAAGGAGCGTTTTCATGAAGCCCTATGCCCTCATCGACCTACACTGCGATACCCTCACCGCCCTCACGCCGGAGGACGCCCACCTGCTGGCCGCAACCCAGGACCCGGCACGCCGGGAGGAGGCGGTCTCCGCTCTGACGGACCGGAGCCGGGAGGTCAACACCCTGGATCTGCCCGGCCGGCACTTCTCCCTGTCCGCCATCCCGGAGGGGGTGCGCTGGTGCCAGTGCTGCGCCATCTTCATCCCGGACGGACTACGAGGCCGGGAGGCAATCTCCTACTATGAGTGCTGGCGGGACAGCTTTTACCGCCAGATGGACGCCCTCGCCCGCAGAGTAAGCCCCTGCCGCTCCGCCGGGGACATTGAGGACGCCTGGGAACAGGGCAAGGCCGCCGCCGTCCTTACGGTGGAAAACGGCTCCGCCCTGGCGGGGCGGCTGGACCGGGTGGAGGCCCTGGCCCGGGACGGCGTCCAGATGATGACCCTTACGTGGAATGGAGAGAACGAGATCGCCTCGGGCAATGTGACGGACCACGGCCTGTCCCCCTTCGGGCGGGAGGCCGTCCCAGAGCTGGAGCGCTGGGGCATCCTGGCCGACGTGTCCCACCTAAACGACCGGGGGCTGGAGGACTTCCTCAAAACGGCAAAAAGGCCCTTCGCGGCCAGCCACTCCAACGCCCGGGCTGTCTGCGGCCACCGGCGCAACCTGGCTGACGAACAGATTAAGGAGCTGGCCGCCCGGGGCTGTCTCATCGGGCTGAACTACTACCACGCTTTTCTCCGGGATGACGGCCGGCCCGCCGGACCGGAGGACCTGTGGCGGCACGTCGAGCACTTCATGGAGCTGGGGGCGGAGGGAGTCTTAGCTCTGGGCTCTGACGCCGACGGGGCCGATCTGCCCGGCTGGCTGGACAGTCCGGAGAAATTTGCCGGACTATATCAGCTCTTTCTGGAGCGCGGCCTGTCCCAGTCCCAGGCGGAGGGGATCTTGTGGAGGAATGCGTTGGATTTTTTGAAAAAAGCCGGTAAAAACGGATAATTTCCACTTGTATACCGTCAGGCGCTCTGGTATAATAAGGATGTAACATAACGAATGCGGAGCCCGACAGGCCCGCCACAAAAGGAGTATGGCTATGTCAAAACGCTGTCCCGCCTGCGGTTTTGCCAATGATGATTCCAAGATTTTCTGCGGCTCCTGCGGTGAGCCCCTGGACGCCGAGCTGCGGCTCATCAAGGACTTGGAAAAGCAGAAGAAGGCCCCTGTTAAGGAGGCTGTGACGCCCCGCCCGAAGGACGACGACGAGGATTACATCCCCCAACCCATGAAGAAAAAGAGCGGCTGTTATGTGGCCACGGCGGTATATGGCTCCTACGACTGTCCCCAGGTCTGGACCCTTCGCCGCTTCCGGGACGGCCAGCTGGCCGCCTCCGCGCCCGGCCGGGCTTTCATCCGGCTCTACTACGCCGTCAGCCCCGCCCTGGTCCGCTGGTTCGGCGGCACCGCCTGGTTCCAGAGGCTTTGTAAGGCCCCCTTGGACCGGCTGGTGGACCGCCTCCAGTCCCAGGGCGTGGAGAGCACCCCCTATCAGGATCAGGACTGGTAATTTCATCAATAAGCTTGGGCCGGAAGGAATTTTTCCTTTCCGGCCCATACTTTTCAAATCCTTTTTTCGTTTCGAGGCTTAAAGCGCGTTAAAGCAGTGCTGTATTGGTTTGCTTCCCACAGCCTATCATATTCTTTCTTATAGCAGTATTCAACAATACGGGAAGATTTTGCGGCGGATGCCTTGACAAATCCGCTTTTTTTTCTTATAATGTGACCCATATAAAGGCGATGCGGAAGAGGAGTATCCGGCATGCCGGTTTGCAGAGAGGGAGCGGAGGGTGCAAGCTTCCAGCCGGGGTTGGAGAAGGTGGCTTTCGGGCTCTGTCCCTGAATGGCAGTAGGGGGCGGCGGGACTTCCCGTTACAGAAGGCAGGAGGGCCCCTTCGGGGGAATTCAGGTGGTACCGCGGAGATTAGTTCGCCCTGAGTCTAAGGACTCGGGGCGTTTTTGTGAGGTGAAGGTATTGCTGGTTAATCAAATGACATTGGATAAAAAAGCGATGGTGTCCCTGGCGCGGATCAGCCGGAAAACGCTGCGGAACGGGCGGAGCAGTCCGGCGCGCCGGTTCGCCTGGTTCGCGGTGTCGGTGGAGCTGTTTCTGGCGGCGCTGCTGATCTGGGTAGGGCTGGACGGCTGGCTGACCAATGTGCTGCTGGCGGCGATCATGCTGGCCTGTATCCTGAGCGAGGACATAGTAAACGGCCTGATGGCCTACCGCCAGATGCTCCCGGACGCCCGGGAGGTCAACGTCACCTTTAAGGAGGACCATTTCATCCACTACTCCCGAGCGGCGGAGACCTGGTGGAACTACCGGCAGATCAAGGCCATCGGGGAGGACCAGGACTACTTTGCCCTGGTGCTGGACAAAAACCACGGCCAGATCTACGCCAAGGACTGCTTCACCTGGGGCTCGCCCGACGAGTTCCGGGAATTCATCCAGCGCAAAACGGGCAAAAAGATTCAGAAGGTCCCCCGGCTGGTTATTCCGCTGGACCTTGTGAAGGGAACCCCAAAAAGCGGAAAGAAGAGCGGGAAAAAGAGTGCAAAAAAGAAGAGTAAAAACAACGCGAAACGCGAGAAAAGAACAGGAGAATGAACATGAAAAAAGAACTGCCGAAGGTCTATGAGCCCCAGGAGGTGGAGGCCCGCATCTATGAGACCTGGGAGAGGAGCGGCTGCTTCAAGGGCCGCCGTGATCCCAAGAAGAAGCCCTTCACCATCGTTATGCCTCCCCCCAACGTCACCGGCCAGCTCCACATGGGGCACGCCATGGACGACTCCCTCCAGGACATGCTCATCCGCTACAAGCGGATGCAGGGCTACGCCGCCCTGTACCTCCCCGGCACCGACCACGCCGGCATCGCCACCCAGGTGAAGGTGGAGGAGGAGTTGCGCAACAACGAGGGCCTGAGCCGCTACGACCTGGGCCGGGAGAAGTTCCTGGAGCGGGTGTGGGACTGGAAGGCCAAATACGGCGCCCGCATCGTCCAGCAGCAGAAGAAGCTGGGCATCTCCGCCGACTGGGAGCGCTCCCGCTTCACCATGGACGAGGGCCTCTCCCGGGCGGTGCGCCATGTGTTTGTCTCCCTCTATCAGAAGGACCTGATCTACAAGGGGTCCCGGATCATCAACTGGTGTCCCCACTGCGTTACCGCCTTGTCCGACGCGGAGGTGGAGTATCAGGACAAGCCCGGCCACCTGTGGCACATGCGCTACCCCCTGGCCGACGGCTCCGGCTACCTGGTGGTTGCCACCACCCGGCCTGAGACCATGATGGGCGACACCGGCGTGGCCGTCAACCCCAACGACGAGCGGTACAAGCACCTGGTGGGCAAGACATGTATCCTGCCCCTGATGGACCGGGAGATTCCCATCGTGGCTGACGACTACGTGGAGATGGACTTCGGCACCGGCTGCGTGAAGATGACCCCCGCCCACGACCCCAACGACTTCGAGGTGGGCCTGCGCCACAACCTGGAGACCATCCGAGTGCTGGACGACAGCGGCGTGGTCAACGCCAACGGCGGCAAATATGAGGGGATGGACCGGTATGAGGCCCGGAAGGCCGTGGTGGCCGACCTGGAGGCCCTGGGGCTGATGGAGAAGATTGAGCCCTACTCCCACAACGTGGGCACCTGCTACCGCTGCCACAGCGACGTGGAGCCCCTCATCTCTGCCCAGTGGTTCGTCCGGATGGAGCCCCTGGCTAAGGAGGCCCTG
Source organism: uncultured Bacillota bacterium (assembly GCA_947645675.1). GTDB lineage: Bacteria > Bacillota > Clostridia > Oscillospirales > Oscillospiraceae > Lawsonibacter. Next base: position 15,070 of record CANSDP010000014.1, on the reverse strand, counting down.
CGGGTGGTCAACGAGGGGGAGATCAAATTCGTCCCCGACCGCTTCGCCAAGACCTATACCAACTGGATGGAGAATGTCCACGACTGGTGCATCAGCCGCCAGCTCTGGTGGGGCCACCAGATTCCCGCCTGGTACTGTGCGGACTGCGGTCACATGACCGTTAGCGAGGAGGACCCCTGCGAGTGTGAAAAGTGCAAATCCAAGAATATCGAGCGGGACCCCGATGTGCTGGACACATGGTTCTCCTCCGCCCTGTGGCCCTTCTCCACCCTGGGCTGGCCCGACGAAAACAGTGAGGATTTCAAGTATTTCTACCCCACCGACGTGCTGGTTACCGCCTACGACATCATCTTCTTCTGGGTGGCCCGGATGATCTTCTCCGGCTGCGCGCACACCAACAAGCCCCCCTTCCACACTGTGTTCATCCACGGTCTGATTCGGGACGACAAGGGCCGGAAGATGTCCAAGTCTCTGGGCAACGGCATCGAGCCCCTGGAGATCGCCGACAAGTACGGCGCCGACGCCCTGCGCTTCAATCTGGTCACCGGCAACAGCCCGGGCAACGACATGCGCTTTTTCACTGAGCGGTGCGAGGCCATGCGCAACTTTGCCAACAAAATCTGGAACGCCAGCCGCTTCCTGATGATGAATCTCACCATCGACAAGTGCGAGCTTCCGGAGAAGCTGGAGCTGGAGGACAAGTGGATCCTGTCCAAGCTGAACCGGGCCGTGGCCGAGATCACCGAGAACATGGACCGGTATGAGCTGGGCGTCGCCGCCCAGAAGATCTATGACTTCATCTGGGACGACTACTGCGATTGGTATATCGAGCTGACCAAGACCCGCCTCCAGGGGGAGGACGAGGACAGCAAGGTGAGGGCTCAGCAGGTGCTGTGCTGGGTGCTCACCGAGATGCTCAAGCTGCTCCACCCCTTTATGCCCTTTATTACCGAGGAAATCTGGCAGGCCCTGCCCCATGAGGGTGACTTCCTCATGCTCCAGGACTGGCCCGCGGCCTCCAACGCTATGGACTTCCCGGCAGAGGAGAAGGCCATGGAGCTGATTATGGACGCCATCCGGGCGGTCCGCGCCCGGCGCAACGAGATGAACGTGCCCCCCTCCAAAAAGGCCCGGCTCACCGTAGCCACCGGAGAGGGAGAGGTCTTTACCCTGGGCGTGCCCTTCCTGAAAAAGCTGGCCTACGCCAGCGAGGTGGAGGTCGTCCCCGCAGGGCAGGCCCCCGACGCCGCCGGGATGGTGGCTGTGGTCACCCATGCCGCTCAGCTGTTTATCCCTCTGGGCGAGCTGGTGGACCTGGCCAAGGAGAAGGCCCGGATGGAGAAGGAGCTGAAAAAGCAGTCCGCCGAGCTGGAGAAGCTGAACGCCAAGCTGAATAACCCCGGCTTTGTCAACAAGGCTCCCGCCCAGGTGGTGGAAGCCGAGAAGGAGCGGGCCGCTCAGCTCACCGAGCTGGTGGCTAAGCTGGAGGAGCAGTTGAAGGGGATGTGACCCTGAACAGAAGCAAATGCCCACCCGGACGCATGACCGGGTGGGCATTTTAACGAATACGGGGATTGACAATATATAGAAAGGTGGTAAACTATACAATAGTAAGGATTTTGAAACGGAATGGAAGAAAAAAGGAGGCTGTTTATGAAAAGGCGAGGTATGGTTTCTCAAAACGGTGCGGCGCGGTTTCTCAGCATGGTGTTAGCCGCACTGGTGCTGCTCGGCGGCACTCCGGCTTTTGCCCATGGGGAGGCGGACTCCGCCCATTTCCAGGATGTGCCTGACGGCCACTGGGCGTTCGCGTATGTGGAGCGGGCGTATCAGGACGGGGCGATGGTGGGGATCGGGGGTGATCCCGCCGCCGGGACCGGTTTGTTCGCCCCTGACGAGTACATGACCTGCGGACAGCTTTTGACCATGCTGGTGAACGCCTTCTACCCGGATGAGCTGGCGAGGACCAGCAAGGACGGCCCCTGGTATGCTCCCGCCGTTCGGGTGGCGGTCGACCGGGGGATTGTGACAGAATCCCTGGATCAGCTGATGCGGGATGCCGGTAAGCCAATTGACCGCTATACCGCGGCGAAGGTGCTGGTCCGCCTGATGGATGACAAGTGCGTCGTCCTCCCGGACGACGGGGAGCGGGAAAAGGCCGCCGCCTCCATTGGGGACTGGGCTGATGTGGAGGCCCAAGAGGACAACTGGGGAAATAAAATCCAGGCATATTATGTGCCCAGCATATACGCCATGGGAGTCATGTCCGGCGTGGATGAGGCGGGGACCTTCGCGGGGAGCGGCCAGGTCACCCGGGCCAGCGCGGCGGTGCTCTATGCCAAGGCGGCGGAAAAGCTGAAAACCAGCCAGAACGACCCCAGGGCTTTCCAAATTGAGTTTGTGGGAGAATGGGACGGCGTGGTCCCGGAAGGGTACAAGGAGGGCTATGAGGAAGCGTTTCACACCATATTCCCCCGGCTGTGGGCCAGATGGGGGAATGCGAACGTGAATAAGCATGTTGCGTTGAGGATGGTCCCGCAGGAGGACCTGATCATTGATCAGAAGAAGGGGACCATGGCTTTGGGGGATACCTCATACGGCTATGATGGTATCTGCCAGCGCTTAGACTGTAGTATCAGGTTTTCCATTGAGGTCATAAACAGCGAGCCTTGGAACCCGGGTCTCCTGTCCCATGAAGTGTCCCATGTTGCGACCAACCATTATCCTCAGTTTAAAAGCACCTGGTGGGTGGAAGCCATCGCGGATTACGGCTATTTCCGTTACTGCGCCTGGGCGGACAGTGAATATTCGATGATGGAGCAGTATTATGAGCTGGATGAAAAATCGTTACATGTTTTTGCCTATGATAATGAGAAAGCAAGCTCTAAGATGCCCTGGTTCCTTGCCTATCTGGATGAAAAATATCCCACGACAAAGACGGGCTATGGCTTAGTGGATTCTCTCCACCGAGCGATGCGGACCGGTCAGATTCATAGTGATGGCGGGCCCGATCAGAACGACGCGGACTTTAACGCGGTGGTTCAGCAGATTACAGGATATGCCAATATTGAGCTGCTTCGCCAGCAATATGTCAAGGAACTGAACGCCGGCACGTGGATATTTGATGGATTTTCCGGCTATGCGGACAATTTTATAACAGAAAATCTACCAGGAGTACCGAATCCTGACTACCCCGCCAGAGGCGATTACAACCTCTGCACACAGGCGTCGGTCTACAGGGTATCTGGCGAGACCTCGGAGGAAGTAAAAAGCCAGCATGTAATTGATGGTGATTATTCAACAAAGTGGTCGGCCTCAAAGGAGGATGTGAAGAGCCGCGAGGGACTGAATGTGGACGCACGGCACATCATTTCCATTGAATTGAAAAGGCCAGTAACTATTAATACCTACCGGCTTTATCACGAAGGCAGTCAGGGAGACAGCCGGAAAAACACGGTATCCTGGCGATTGTACTATTGGGATAGTGAGGAAAGTAAGTGGTGTAAGCTCGAAACGGTAGACAACAATACCAAGGACATTACAACTCGCACAATCTCCCCAGTGAAAACGCAACACATCTGGCTGGACATTATAAAACCAAACCGAACAGGAGACGGAACGGTCCGCCTGTATGAGCTGGAGCTTTATTACAAGTAGAGAAGGAGTTTTTATGGCTACGATTACATTAGGAAATACAGGTATCAAAATTGAGAAAAATGGCTTCGGCTGTCTGCCCATTCAGCGGGTGACGAAGGAGGAGGCCGCCTATCTGCTCCACAAGGCGGTGGACGGGGGAATGAACTACTTTGACACCGCCCGGGCCTACTCCGACAGTGAGGAGAAGGTGGGATACGCCTTCTCCGGTATGCGGGAAAAAGTAGTGATTGCCACCAAGACCGGCGCTCAGACCGCCGAGGGTATGTGGGAGCATCTGGAGACCAGCCTGCGCCTTTTGAACACCGACTATATCGACATCTATCAGTTCCACAACCCCGCCTTCTGCCCCAAGCCCGGCGGGGAGGACGGCCTGTACGACGCCGCCCTGGAGGCCCAGGCCCAGGGCAAGATTCGCCACATCGGCATCACCAACCACCGCCTGGCAGTGGCCCGAGAGGCCATTGATTCCGGACTGTATGCCACCCTCCAGTTCCCCTACAGCTACCTGTCCGGCCCTCAGGAGCAGGAGCTGGTGGAGATGTGCGAGAGGGCGGGCATGGGTTTTGTGGCTATGAAAGGGATGGCGGGGGGGCTGCTCCGGGACGGCACAGCCGCCGCCGCCTTTATGGCCCAGCAGCCCATCGTGGTGCCCATCTGGGGTGTCCAGTATGAGTGGGAGCTGGACCAGTTCCTCTCCTGCGTCCCCGACGCCCCCGCCATGACGGAGGAGCGGCTCGCCCTCATTGAGAAGGACCGGGCCGAGCTCACGGGCAGCTTCTGCCGGGGCTGCGGCTACTGCATGCCCTGCCCCGCCGGTATCCAGATCAACCAGTGCGCCCGCATTAACCTGATGGCCCGCCGGGCCCCCGCCGCCGAGTGGCTTAATGACTACTGGCAGGGCGAGATGAAGAAAATCGAGAACTGCCTGCACTGCGGCAAGTGTGCCGCCAAATGTCCCTACGGCCTGGACACCCCCCAGCTGCTGCAGGACAACTATCAGGAGTACTGGACCCACATCCAGGGATAAACAGGAACCGCCCCCCTCAAGAAAGAGGGGGGCGGTTATTTACTCAGTACACGCGCTGCACACAGATACTCTGGGCGGAAATCTGGGGCGGGAGACTGGCGGTCATCACGCCGTTAAAGACGATGCGAACCTGATCTCCGGGGTTCAGATTGCCGGTATTATGGTTGGTGTTGACCAGAACCTGCTGCCCGTTGGCGTTGTCGGTGACCAGCACCTGGGTGGTATTCCAGGACTGGACGACGGTTGCCAGCATAGTCACCATGGAAGTCACCTCCTGTTGGATAAGAATCCGTGATATCCTATGCGACGGAGGAGCGGAGGGTTACTCCGGGCGGTACAGCGCGTTCCACTGCGCCAGGCATTCCTCGATTCCGGCCCCGGTGTTGATGGTGTGCAGATGGGAAAATTGCGCCAGCCGCTCCTCGGAAAAGTCGGTCTGGTCGGCAAGAAAACGGCGGCAGACCTCGGCGTAGTCAGGGTGCTTCTGCCGGCTCTCCCGGTCGATATACCGCAGGAGCCGGGTGCGGTCGTCTGCAAAGAGATAAATTACCCCCACGGCTTCCGGGCCGTAGCAGTTCATCAGGGCGCGGGCTCCCTCCAGGGTGGTGATAAGCAGGCGGTCAGCGTCCAGCTCGAATCGGAGGGTGAAGTAGGTCCACAGCCCCTGGGTGGTTTGATACACCCGCTTTTCGATGACCTGTCCCTCCTCCTCATACTGGCGCAGCCGCTCCTCTGTAACGAAATGGTAGGTCTGGCCGTCCACCTCTCCTGGCCGCATGGGGCGGGTGGTGTGGAGGATGACCGGGACCAGCTCCGGATTGCGTTCCAGGATGCGGGCGTAGAGGGTGTCCTTGCCGGAGCAGCTCTTGCCTACCAGACAGAAAATACGGTTCAAAGCGGCTCCGTCCCTTCACTGAGGATAGCTTGGAAGAATGTCCTGATCGCCTGCCGGGAGGTCTGGACAGAGCCCTGGACAAAGTCCGGCTTGCCGCCGCCCCGGCCGTTCAGAGCCTGGTTCAGCTCCTTTATGAGGCCTCGAAGGTCTCCGCCAAGTTGACCAACGGCATATTTATACCCCGAGGAATCATCTCCGGAGAAACAGGCGCACCGTCCGCCGCAGGTATGGAGCACCGCGTCACACAGCCGGCGCAGTCCGTCAGGGGACAGCCCGTCTTCAAAGAGGAGTACGTCGCCGGCCTGACTGTACCGCTCCGCCAGAGCGGCGAAGCGGCTCTCCTCCAGGGCCAGCAGCCGGGACTTGAGGGACTCGTTTTCCCTCAGCAGCCGCTCCACCGCCGCCCCCGTCTCGAATACCTTGGCGGACAGCAGACGGGAGACCTGGATGTTCTGCTCCAGCGCCCGGTCCAGATAGCGGAAGGCCCGTCCGCCGCAGACCAGCTCGATGCGGACGCCCTCCCGGAGCTTCTGCATGGACAGCAGCTTCACCAGCCCCACCTGGGCGGGGCAGCGCACATGGGTGCCGCAGCAGGCGCAGCAGTCCGCCCCGGGGAACGTCACGATGCGCACCTGTCCGGTGAGCTTCTTTTTGCTCCGGTAGTGGATGTTCTCCAGCTCCTGGGGGGAGGGGCAGGTGATCTCCGCCGGCGCGTTGACCTGCCAGAGGTGCCAGTTGGCGGTCCGCTCCAACTGGGCAAACTGTTCCTCGGTGAGAGGGCGGTCGAAGTCGATGGTAATGACCTCCGCCCCCATATGGAAGCCCACATTCTCACAGCCCCACAGGTAATGGGCCAGCCCGGAGACAATATGCTCCCCCGAGTGCTGCTGCATCAGGTCAAACCGCCGGTCCCAGTCGATGACGCCGGTGACCGCCGTCCCCGCCTCCAGGGGGTGGCTGCAGGTATGGACGATTTCGCCCTCCCGATTGTGGACCTCCAGCACCCTCACCTTGTCCCGGGCACCGGGGAGCTCCAGCCGCCCGGTGTCATAGGGCTGACCGCCCCCCTCAGGGTAGAAGGCGGTGCGGTCGAGGATCACGTCAAAGCCCCTCTTACCCTTAGCGCAGGAGAGGACCTTTGCCTCAAATTTCACCAGAAAGGCGTCCTGTTCGTATAATTTTTCTGTCATAAATAAGATTCATCCCTCTCGGACCGCTTGGCCCGCTGCATCAGGTCGTCTACCACGGCGTGGACGTCCCGGCCCTCATAGAGAACCTCATAGGCCGCCTGGGCGATGGGCATATCCACCCCCGCCTTCCGGGCCAGGGCGCGGGCGTTGTCGGCGGCGTAGTAGCCCTCCACCACCGCGCCGACCTCCCGCAGGGCCTCGCCTACGGGCCTGCCCTGGCCGATGAGAATGCCGCACCGGCGGTTCCGGGAGTGCATGGAACAGCAGGTGGCGATCAGGTCGCCCACTCCGGCCAGACCGGCGAAGGTATCCTTCCGCCCCCCAAGGGCCACCCCCAGCCGGGCCATCTCCGCCAGACCCCGGGTTATAAGCAGGGACTTGGTATTGTCGCCATAGCCCATGCCGTCGCAGCAGCCGGCGCACAGGGCAATGACGTTTTTCAGCGCGGCGCTGATCTCGGTGCCAACCCTGTCGCCGCTGGTGTATACCCGGAAGCGGGAATTCATAAACAGGTCCTGAACCTGTTCCGCAGCCGCCAGGTCCTCGGAGGCCGCTACGACCCCGGTGGGGATATGCCGGCCTACCTCCTCGGCGTGGGAGGGCCCGGAGAGGACCACAACCGGGCACGGGACCTCCTCCTCAATGACCTGGCTCAGCAGCAGAGAGGAGTCCTTCTCGATACCCTTGGACACCGACACCAGGATGGTCCCAGGGTCCACCAGCCCCCGGAGCCGCTGGGCCGTGGACCGCACGGCGAAGGAGGGCGTAGCCATCACCACCAGCCCGCTGTCCCTAACGGAGGCCAGATCGCTGGTGAATTTCAGCTCCTGGGGCAGGGGGACGCCCTTCAGCATGGGGCTCTCCCGGGTATCCTGGAGGGTTTTTGTTTTCTCCTCCGTGTAGGACCACAGGGTGACATCGCTGCCATTCTCCGCCAGCAGCAGCGCCAGCGCCGTCCCCCACGCGCCGCTGCCCAGGACTGTGATTTTCATAGCGGGTTCCTCCCAGATTATGATTGTGATATGGTAGGGACGCATCACGATTCGTCCGTTTTTAATTCGGCGTAAAGGCAGAAGAGGGCGGACGCTTCGTGAAGCGTCCCTACGCCTTCTTATGCAGGCTGAATTTGCTCTCCGTCCCGGTGAGCAGCCGGTGGATATTCCCACGGTGCATGTAGAGGATGAGCCCGCCGATGATAATGGACAAAATCAGCAGCAAGGCGTCCTGATAGACAAACCAGGTAGCGAAGGGGAAGGACGCCCCCGCCCAGCAGGAGCCCAGGGAGACATACCGGGTCACCACCGCCAGCACGATGAAGCCGCCCCAGACCACCAAGGCGATCCGCCAGTCCAGCATCAGGGCGATGGTCCCGCCGGACAGAATCCCCTTGCCCCCCTTGAAGTGGAACATACAGGGGAACATATGCCCCAGCAGGCACCACAGGCCCGCCCAGTATTTGGCGAGATTCACCGCTTCGGACGGTGTATTAACAATATCCTTGGCAATCCAAATTGCAATGACCGCTTTCAGCACATCGCACAAAATGACTACTAACGTCAGAAAACCGCCAAAAGTGCGGTAAAAGTTGGTCAATCCGGCATTTCCGCTGCCGTGGGTGCGGATGTCGTCCCGGAGAATATACTTGGACACGATGACCGCACCGTTAAAGCAGCCGCAGAGGTAAGCGACAGCGGCGATAATGACAGAGCTGAAAATCAGGTCTGTCATGACATCGTATAAAATATCTGTCAGCATCCCTTACCCCTCCTTCTCTCCCCGCTCCCGGACGGTGAGGCGCACCGGGGTGCCCTCCAGGCCGAAGGTGGAGCGGATCTGGTTCTCGAGATACCGCTGGTAGGAGAAGTGGAACAGCCGGGCGTCGTTGCAGAAGCAGACGAAGTGGGGGGGCTTGATCCCCACCTGGGTCATATAGTAGACCTTCAGCCGCCGGCCCTTGTCGGTAGGGGGCTGGACCCGGGCGGTGGCGTCGGCCAGGAGGGAGTTGAGCATCCCGGTGGTAATGCGCATAGCCGCCTGATTGTTGACGTAGTTGATAAGCTCAAACAGCCGGTCCACCCGCTGACCGGTGAGGGCGGAGATGAACACGATGGGGGCGTAGGTCATGTAGGATAGGTCCCGCATCACGTCCTGACGCATCTTGTCCATGGTTTTTCCGTCCTTCTCGATGGCGTCCCACTTGTTGACCACGATGATGCACGCCTTGCCGGCCTCATGGGCCAGACCGGCCACCTTGGTGTCCTGCTCCGTGACCCCCTCCTGGGCGTCGATCATGATGAGGCACACGTCGCTGCGCTCGATGGCCATGGTCGCCCGGAGGACGGAGAACTTTTCAATGCGGTCGTCTACCTTGGACTTTTTCCGCATTCCGGCGGTGTCGATGAACAGGAATTTGCCCTGTGCATTCTCAAAAAAGCTGTCCACCGCGTCCCGGGTGGTGCCGGCGACATTGGAGACGATCACCCGCTCCTCCCCCAGAATCCGGTTCACCAGAGAGGACTTGCCCACGTTGGGCTTGCCAATGACGGCCACCTTGATGACATCGTCCTCCTCGTCTTCCTCCTCCTCGGGGGGGAAGTGCTCAAAGCAGGCGTCCAGCAGGTCGCCGGTGCCGTGGCCGTGGACGGCGGAGACGGCGATAGGGTCGCCCAGCCCCAGGTTGTAGAACTCATAAATGTCCGGGTTTTCCCGGCCGGTCTGGTCGGCCTTGTTCACCGCCAGCACCACCGGCTTGCCAGAGCGCAGCAGCATATTGGCCACCTCCTGGTCGGAGGCGGTCATGCCGGTTTTGATGTCGCAGACAAAGACGATCACGGTGGCGGTCCCAATGGCAATCTCCGCCTGCTCCCGCATGAAGGACAAAATCTGGTCGTCGGTGCCCGGCTCGATGCCGCCGGTGTCCACAATGTCGAACACGCGGTTGCGCCACTCGCACGGGGCGTACAGCCGGTCCCGGGTGACGCCGGGGGTGTCCTCCACAATGGACAGCCGCTGTCCGCACAGCTTGTTGAACAGCATGGACTTGCCCACGTTGGGCCGTCCCACAATGGCTACTAAGGGTTTCATAGGCTTCACTTCCTTTACGGATTATACCGGTAAAATTCTTCATTCTCCCAGGCTGCTTTCTGGGCCTCCGGGGTCAGCTCAACGCCTAATATAGCGTCCAGCAGCTCGTAGCCGTCCTGAGGGATGGGGACCACGCTTACGCCCAGCTCCCGTTCCACATCATCTGTGGTCACGTCGTCCAGAAAGACATTCTCCCCGGAGCGGAGCATGGAGGCGGGAATGAGCAGACGCTTGCCCAGGTCTTTGCCCCGGAGCTGGGAAATCAGGTCGCCGCCAGTGACCAGTCCGGCCACCGTGATGGTCTCGCCGAAAAAGCGGTTGACGATGGGGTAGACCTTCCCCTCTATTGTATCACATTTTTCCCGGGCCTGGGCCACCAATTTTGCCAAAAACGGTGCGGCGGACACCCCGGTGGCAATGGAGAAGGGGAGAGTCCCCTCCAGCTCCTCGGGTTCCATGAGGTCCAGGGCCCGGCCGAACTCCTTCATCAGCAGAGTGAGCATCCCCACCCCGTTGTCCAACTGGGTGAAGTCCTCAAAGTAGTTCTCGCCGGGAAGCTCCCGGCCGGCCAGGAGGTAGAACTCGTCGGAGCACCAGACCAGACGGGTGCCCCGCTCCGTCAGATGCTTGGCGGCGAAGGTCTCCACCTGGTCAATGAGGCCGGCGGCGGTCTTTTTGGTATAAGTTCGCAGGGGGTACAGCCCCTCCCGGTATTTGGTCACCCCCACGGGCACCACCGACACGCTGTTCACCGCCGGGAACATCCCCGCCAGGTCCTGAAGCGTCTTGTCCAGGGCGGGGCCGTCGTTGACGCCGGGGCAGGAGACGATCTGACAGTTCATGGTGATATTTTCCCGGGCGAACCGCTCCATGATGCCGATGGCCTCCCCCGCCCGGGGATTTTTCAGCATTTCCGTCCGCAGGGCCCGGTCGGTGGTGTGGACCGAGACGTTGATGGGGGAGATGCGCAGGTCGATGATGCGCTGGACCTCCCGGGGGGAGAGGTTGGTGAGGGTGAGGTAGTTGCCCAGCAGGAAGGACAGGCGGGCGTCGTCGTCCTTGAAGTAGAGGGAGGGCCGCATGCCGGGAGGCATCTGGTCCACAAAGCAGAAGATGCAGTGGTTGGCGCAGGACCGGGCCCGGTCCATGAGATAGGTCTCAAACTCCAGCCCCAGGTCCTCCCCCTCGGACTTACGGAGGTGCAGAGTGCGGCTGGCGCCGTCTGGACTCTTTAAGGTGAGCTCCAGACGGGGGTCGTAGCTGTAGAATTTATAGTCCAGCACATCCACGATGGGATGGCCGTTGATATGGGTCAGCGTCTCACCTGGCCGGACTCCGGCACGGTGGGCGGGGCTGCGGGGGTCTACCGCTTTCACGGCCGTTATGCTCACGAGATTCACCTTCTTCTGCCAATGTCGCCTTATTCTACTATAAATACGGAGGTATTGCAAGGACTTTTCCCCAAGGGGGACGCCCTGCGATGTCTGCGCATAGGATGGGATAAACGGCGGAGCCTGTTCGCCGTTTTAGGAGGTATCACAATGCAAGCAACAGGAACATTAAGCGTCCGGGTCTACACCTCCCAGGCGCAGATACCCCTGGAGGGGGCCACGGTGGTGGTGGCCGCTCCGGGGGCGGAGGGCAAGTGGAAGCTGCTCTCCCTACAGAATACAGACAGCAGCGGGCGCATTCAGACGGTGGAGATCGGCGCTCCGGAGGTGGGGGAGAGCACCTCGCCGGGCGGCCTGACGGGGGAGGGCGGCCCCTTCGCCCTGTGCGATGTGTGGGCGGAGCAGCCGGGCTACGCCATGCTCCAGGTGGAAAATGTGCAGATATTCCCTGGCGTGGAGACGGTGCAGAATATGGAGCTCATCCCCCTGCCCCAGGGGCTGTGCAGCCTCCAGCAGCGGGACGAGCGGGATATCCCCGCCCAGAGCCTGTGAGGTGGAACCGTGCCAATTATCATTCCGTACGTACCCCGCACCATCACGGTGCACTTGGGCCTGCCCGACCAGTGGGCGGAAAATGTCACCGTCACCTTTCCGGACTATGTCAAAAATGTGGCCTCCAGCGAGATCTATCCTACCTGGGAGCCCGCCGCCATCCGGGCCAATATTTTGGCCATTATCTCCTTTGCCCTGAACCGGGTGTACACCGAATTTTACCCCAGCCGGGGGTATAACTTCCAAATCACCTCCACCACTCAGTATGACCAGAAGTTCATCCGGGGGAGAAATATTTTTGAGAACATCAGCCAAGTGGTGGACGAGATTTTTAACGACTATATCCGCCGCCAGGGCTATGTGGAGCCCCTGGCCGCCAAATTCTGCAACGGCACCACCTCCAAATGCGCCGGCCTGTCCCAATGGGGGAGCCAGGAGCTGGCCCAGGACGGCCTGAATTCCATGGAGATCCTGCGTCACTACTACGGGGATAACATTGAGCTGGTGGTGGACGCCCCCATTCAGGACCTGACCAACTCCTATCCAGGGACTGCGATGCGCATGGGCTCCGTGGGGCAGAATGTAACGGTGGTGCAGGCCATGCTCAACCGGATTGCCCAAAATTACCCGGCCATCCCCAAGATATCCCCGGTCACCGGCGTTTTTGAGGAGGACACCCGAAGCGCGGTGACCACCTTCCAGCGGATCTTTAACCTGGACCCCGACGGCGTGGTGGGGAAGGCCACCTGGTATAAGATGGTCTATCTGTACTCAGGCATCCTCCAGCTGGCCGAGCTGGTGAGCCAGGGGCAGACCTTTGTCACGGTGGAATTTCAGTTCAGCGGCCCTCTGGAGGAGGGCGACAGCGGCCCGGAGGTGGGCATCCTTCAATATATGCTGGCCCTTCTGGCCCAGTTTGACAACTCGCTGTCCCCCATGGCGGTGGACGGTGAGTTCGGCCCCTCCACCACCCAGGCGGTGCGCGCCTATCAGCAGCTGGTGGGGCTGACCCCAAACGGCTATGTGGACGAGACCACCTGGAACTCCATCTATGGAAACTTCGCCCTGGCCGACTACTTCCTCCGGCGGGACACGGTGCGGGCCCAGTCCCTGCGGGAGGACGCGGTACCCGTCATGGCGCGGGAGGGCGGCGGCGCGCCGGAGCGGCCGGACCACTGGGACGACACCCCGCGGATGGGCCAGTATCCGGGCATTCCCCTGCGCCTGGGCCAGACCGACAACGGGGGAGACGGACAGAGAGGAGTAAAAGTATGAGAGATACGACCGCGGAGCGGGAGCTTTTGGAGCGGGAGCTTCTGGCCAAGCCGGTGAGCAGCCTGCAATATATGCTGCGGCAGCTGTCCAGAACCTATCACTCCCTTCCTCAGCTGGTGGTGGACGGGGTTTTTGGAGAGCGGACCCTGGAGGCGGTGATGCGCTTTCAGAAGGAGGCCGGTCTGCCCGTCACCGGGACGGTGGACCAGGCCACCTGGAACGCCATCCGGAACTGCTGGCTGAGGCAGCAGGCCAAGGACAGCTACTCCCGAGCCGCCCGGATCTTCCCCTCGGAGGGCATACAGGTCCACGAGGGGGAGACAAAAGAGTATTTGATCGTCCCCCAGACCATGTTCAATATTTTGGCCAAGCACTTTGAGGGCATCACCCCCTGCGACGCGGACGGCTGCAACGGCCCCGCCTCGGCGGAGAACATCCGCTGGATCCAAAAGGCGGCCGGTCTGCCTGAGACCGGCTGCCTGGACACCTCTACCTGGGGCGCCCTGTCCCACCTCTATGAAATTTTCGTCGTTCAGGACACCGACTGCCAGCCGGAATTTACCGGCGGGTGGGGATAAAAGCAGCGCCGCCCGCCCCAATGGGGCGGGCGGTCCGCGTTTACAGCGACGCGCTGGGCAGATTGTCCACGAAGGCCCGCAGCTGGGACTGACTGGTCATCTGTCCCATCTGGAGCAGAATAGCGTTGCGCTGTTCCGGGGTGCAGCGGTCATAGAAGGCCGAGGCCCGGGGGTTCTTTTGCAGCAGCTCGCCGAAGGTCACCGCCGCGTTCATGTTCAAGTCCATAAGATCACCTCGGGAATAGTATGGCAGATCGGAGCGAAAAACATACATCAATAGGTATGATCGCAGATCTCCAGAATTTTGGCTTGAATGACCTTCAGATCCTCGAAGGTCTCCGGGCGGCGGCGGGGGTCCCGGAGGATGGCGGCGGGGTGGAAGAGGGCGGTCATCCACACGCCGTTTTTCTCAAACCACTGACCGTGCTCCTTGGTGATCTTGAAATCGGGCTTGATGATGCGGCAGGCGGCGATACGGCCCAGGCAGATGATGATCTTGGGCCGGATGAGGGCCACCTGACTGCGGAGATAGTCGATGCAGGCGTCCTGCTCGGTGTTCAGCGGGTCCCGGTTCTGGGGTGGGCGGCACTTGACCATGTTGGCGATGTAGACGTTTTTGTCGCGGCTCAGGTCCACCATCTCCAGCATGTCGTCCAGCAGCTTGCCGCCCCGGCCCACGAAGGGCTGGCCCTGCAGGTCCTCGTTTTCCCCGGGGCCCTCCCCGATGCACAGCACCTCCGCGTCCCGGGGGCCGACCCCAAACACCACGTTGGTTCGGGTGTCCGCCAAGGCGCACTTCTGACAGCTCAAACAGGCCTGCTCCAAGGATTCCCAGTCATGAAACAGCATGAAAAACTCCTCCTAATTCGGTCAGATTCGACCATTTGCGTCCAGTATACCACGCATTCTCCGGGGAGAAAAGGATTTTTTTCATAAAAAAATTTTTTTACCAGTTTTCGGCCCTCTTTTTTCCGCGCCCGTCAAAGGAGCCCCGGAGGGAGATTTTGGGGAACCCAACATATGGGGCCCAATAGCCACAAAAATCGTGGATATTGTGGACAAAAAATAATCATTCCGACCTGGAAAATAAATTAGAACGGACGTTTTAAACCCGGAAAATGAAAGTTTTTGTATGAAATTGCGGTCTCCAGCACAAAAACGACAGAAAATAACTCTTGCTTTTTATGTCAACAAGCCTTATACTAAAAACCAAAGTGGAGCGAAGTGGAGGGGATTCCCTCAAATCCCCACTGGAATGGAGGAGAGGTGAGGGAGCGTGACCGGCACATATGAGCACAGCATCGACGCCAAGGGCCGCCTCTTCATCCCCGCCAAGCTCCGGGAGGAGCTGGGCGTTACCTTCTATCTGGCCATGGGCGTGGACGCCTGTCTGGCCATCTACCCCCAGTCCACCTGGGACC
>CANSDP010000013.1 GCA_947645675.1 uncultured Bacillota bacterium | reverse complement strand
GCAGGCTGACTGAGGGAGTTTTCCGGACTCCCTCCGACACGGCTTCGCCGTGCCACCTCCCTCTGAGAGGGAGGCTTTTTTCCATTGTACCCCAAACCCTCTCCCCGGTCAACCAAAGAAAAACCATGAATATCCTCCCCCCGGGGCGCATAAGTTACGAATGAGGACGGGCTGTTAAAAACTGAAACTGATTTGTAACCATTTTTTTACTAACTCGTAATGGATTCGATAAGATGGTAACAGAACAGGCGTGCTAAACTAAAAGCACATTAGGGAAAGGAGGACCCACCTCATGAAAAAAATTCTGTTGACCACACTGATTGCCTCTATGCTCATTGTCCCGCTTGGCAATACGGCCCTGGCCGGCCATGAGGAGGATGCTCTCCCTGTGTCCGCCCAGGATTTCGTCCCCGGGGACACGCCCGCCGGGAACGCCGCCCCAGAGGCCATGCTTCCCGCCGTTCACGGTCTGATTCTGGCCATGCTGAACCACGACGCGGACGAGTTCGACCGGACCGACACCGCGCTGGCCTGGGAAAGCCTGTACAACATGCTCTCCCTCTATGGAGAGCTGGACAGCCGCTGCGACGAATCCAACGGCGAGCTTTTCCTCCTTGAAGAGACTGTCCGGGACTACGCCTCCGCGCTGGGCATCCAGCTCGACGAGCTGGGCCCCCTGCCCGAGGAGCTTTGGGACCGCATCAACTATGACAACGCCTCCCAGGGCTACATCCTGGTCTGCGGCGAAACCGGCCCGGTCCAGATCCAGATGGACAGCCTTCAGAACGGCCAGGATGGAATGATCCTCACCGGATCTCTGATCTACCTGGCCAGCGGCGAGGTGCTGGCTAACTTCCAGGCCGGCCTCAAGGCCACCGACTCCATGTTCGGTTTTGCCATCGACACCTTGACCGTGAATGCTTGAACCTCCTTGATCACCGCCTCCCCCGAGTTGCTGCAGGGGAGGCGGTCTTCTTTTCCTCCGCAAAAAGGCTCCCCTCCGGACGGAGGGGAGCCCCTGCTTACTTGCGGAAAAACATCCCCATCTCCTGGAAACAGCGGGGACAGATGTTTTTACCTCGAAACTCAATGATGTCTTTTTCTCCGTCGCAGAAAATACACGCGGGCTGAAATTTTTTCAGCACGATAGACGGGCCGTCCATATAGATCTCCAAGGAGTCCTTCTCCTCGATATCCAGTGTACGGCGCAGTTCGATGGGCAGTACGATGCGGCCCAGTTCGTCCACCTTTCGGACAATGCCAGTGGATTTCATAAAATGCCTCCTTTTGATCTGTTCCAAATCCGGGCGGATATGTCCGCCCGACCTCATTTCCTCTCGTTACTATTTTAACGGCAAAAAAACACCCTGTCAACTGTTTCTATCAGGTAAATTGGGGTGAAAAATGTAGAATTTTTGTGGAAAAGGGGGTATGAGCTGGATTTTTTTGTAAATTTTCGTTTTCTCCGCAGACATGATTTTCCAATTGGCCCCGTATAGATGGGACAAGGAGATGATCGGAAATGACAATGACAGTGATTTGGACGGGGATGGTGGCGCTCTCCATCCTCTGCGGCCTGGCCGCCGGACGGGGCCCGGAGGTTGCCGCCGCCGCCGCAGAGGGGGCGGCGGCGGCGGTGGAGCTGTCCCTGTCCATCGCGGGGATGCTGTGTCTGTGGACGGGGGTGATGGAGGTCATGCGGCAGTCGGGGCTGGCCGGCCAGCTGTCCCGGCTGCTGGCCCCTCTTCTGCGCCGGCTCTTCCCCCAGGCGGCGGGAGACCGGCGCACTATGGACGCCATCTCCGCCAATGTGTCCGCCAATCTGCTGGGCCTGGGCAACGCCGCCACCCCCCTGGGTCTGGAAGCCGCCCGGGGACTGGCCCGGAGCAGTCCCGGCACGGCCTCCGACGGACTGTGCATGCTGGTGGTATGCAACACCGCCTCCATTCAGCTCATCCCCACCACCGTGGCCTCCGTCCGGGCCGCCCAGGGCTGTCAGACCCCCTTCGACATCCTCCCCGCCGTGTGGCTGGCCTCGGCCCTGTCGGTGGGGGTGGGGATCTTGGCGTGCAAGGCGTTTTCCAAGGTGTGGAGGGCGTGACCATGGATCTGTTCTTTACCATGCTGGTCCCCCTCATTATCGGAGGGGTGGCCCTCTACGCCGCCTTTCGCCGGGTGGACGTATACGCCGCCCTGGTCCGGGGGGCGGGGGCGGGGCTGGATACCCTGCTTCGCATTGTGCCCTCCCTGGTCGGGCTTCTGACAGCGGTGTATATGCTCCGGGCCTCGGGGGCGCTGGACCTGCTGGCGGGGCTCCTGGCCCCGGTTATGGGCCGTCTGGGCCTGTCCCCGGAGCTGCTGCCCCTGATGCTGGTCCGGCCGGTGAGCGGCTCCGCCGCCCTGGGGGTGGGCTCCGAGCTGATCGCCACCTACGGTCCCGACTCTGCTCTGGGCCGCACCGCCGCCGTCATGCTGGGCTCCACCGAGACCACCTTCTATACCGTCGCCGTCTACTTTGGCGCCGTGGGCGTCACCAAGACCCGCTATGCCATCCCCGCCGCCCTCTGCGCCGACCTCACCGGCTTTCTCGCCGCCGCCTGGGCGGTCCGGGTCTGCTTTGGATAGAACAACCCCCGCGGCTTTGAGCCGCGGGGGTTTGCTGTCATTGCTTCAAAGGGGCTGTCAGTCCCTGGCCAGGACAAACCGGCCCACCAGCTGCTTCAGGCTGGCCGCCTCGGCGGACAGCTCCTCGCTGGACGCGGCGGATTCCTGGGCGGTGGCGGAGTTGGTCTGGACCACGGCGGAAATCTGGTCCACCCCCTCGGTCACCTGAGCGATAGCGGCGGTCTGCTCCTCCACGGCGCTGACCACAATGTCCATCTGGGCAGTCACCTGCCGGGCGCTCTCGTTGGTCTGCTGAAGAGCCTCCGTGACCTTGTTCACCACCTGACCGCCCTCGGTCACAGCGCTAATGGAGCCCTCAATCAGGTCCTTGGTGGCCTTGGCCGCCTTGTCGGACTTGGAGGCCAGGTTGCGCACCTCGTCGGCCACCACGGCGAAGCCCTTGCCGGCGGTTCCCGCCCGGGCGGCCTCCACGGCGGCGTTCAGGGCCAGAATGTTGGTCTGGAAGGCGATATCCTCAATGGTGGCAATGATCTTGCCGATCTCCACCGAGGAATTGGAGATCTTCTCCATGGCCGCGTTCAGGTCCTTGACGTACTCCACACTGGTGCTCAGCTGTCCCCCGGCCTGGGCCACGAACCGGCCGGCCTCCTCGGCTGCGGAGGCGGTGGTCTTAGCGCTGGTGGAGATGTCACTGATGGTGGCCGCCAGCTCCTCCACGGCGCTGGCCTGCTCAATGGCGCCCTGGCTCAGGCTCTGGGCCCCGTTGGACACCTGTCCGCTGGCCGAGGAGACCTGTCCGGCGGAGGCGTCGATCTGCCGCAGGGTGCCGCTGAGGGAGCTCTTCATGTCGTGGATGTTCCGCAGGATTTTTTCAAAATCCCCCACATAGATGTCCCGATGCTTCGACCGGACGTCGAAATTCTGGCCGGCCAGCTCGGTGAGCAGATAGTCGATGTCCCGGATGATGAGATTCAGCGTCTCAATCATCTCCACGGTGGAGCGGGTCAGCTCCGCCGTCTCGTCCCGGCCCACCACCTCGGGAACGGGGGAGTCCAGGTCGCCCTGGACCATCTTCTTCATCCGCTCGGCGCAGGCCCGCATGGGGACGCTGATGTTGGAGGACAGCTTCAGGGCCACCACGATGGAGGCCAGAATGGAGACAAGCACCACCGCCAGATTGATCATCATGCCAACATATGTATCCGCCAGATAGACCGACTGGGGGGCCTCAACAGCCAGGCTCCAGCCGTCCGTTCCGCCCACGGGGGCGTAGGCCAGGAAGTAGGACTCGCCGTCGCCGCGGACACTGCCGAAGCCGCTCTTGCCCTGGCGCATCGACTCATGCAGGACTGCCCGGCTCTTCAGGGAGGAGTCGCTCTGGGCCTCCTTTTCCACATTCTGGGTGGTGATGGTGTCCAGGGTAACGTCGGCGATGGTGTCGCCCGACTTGTTAATCATATAGGCCCGGCACCCCTCGCTGATCCTGATAGAGGACACGATGTCGTTCAGGAAGGTCTCCGGGGGCACGAAATAGACCACGCCCGCAATCTGGCTGTCCCGGCTCCCGTGGGCGTAGACGGGGGCGGCGACCATGATGGACAGCTCTCCGGTGATCTTGCTGACCAGAGGCTCAGACACATAGACGTTGCCCTTGAGCGCCTGCTGGACGTATTCCCGGTCGGAATAGTCCTTGCCGTCAAAGAGGCTGTAGCCCCCGGCGCTGATCAGGTTGCCCCGCTGGAAGCCGTGGGTGTTGACCCGCTCGTCAATGATAGCCTGCTTCTCCTCCACGGTGGTGCTCCCGCTGGAAAGCTGAGCGATGAAGCCGGTGTCCATCGCCACATTTTTATAGGCGGTGAGCTCCTGCTCAATCCGCTCCGCCGCCAGGATGGCGGTTTCGCCCATCATCTGCTCTACCGTGACGAGGGTGCTGCGGTAATTTAGGAAAATGCTGGACGCCCCAACGGCAGTCAGCGCGATGAGTACGGTCGCGATCAGACTTA
Source organism: uncultured Bacillota bacterium (assembly GCA_947645675.1). Lineage (GTDB taxonomy): Bacteria > Bacillota > Clostridia > Oscillospirales > Oscillospiraceae > Lawsonibacter. Next base: position 48,385 of record CANSDP010000013.1, on the reverse strand, counting down.
CTGTGATCTTTTTTCGGATACTGTTCATGTTCTGCACCTCGTTTTTTGGCCGGGCCTCCTACAAAGGTCCAAATAACCTACGTTATATTATATAAGCTGTTGTAACTATTTGTCAATGGCTTCTCCAATTTCGTTTGTGCATTTTGCAAAGGCGTTGGGAGAATCAGGTTGAAATTTCTACAAAAATGCTCCATATCCCCCGCCCGGTAAAAAATTTTTTCAAAAAAGTAAAAAATTTACATGATTTTAAGTTGGTTTTTAAAGCCGGACATGATATGATATCGCCACAAAATTTGCGGCCTCGCGACAAACGGGGCCGGAAGAGAGGATGTGCCCGCTTTGGATGATTTCTCCTTTTCCCTCTTTCCCAACGAGAACTTTATGGACCTGCGGCTGTATCAGTATGGCTGGGAGCAGTGCGTTTCGCTGCACTCCTTCGGCCCCTATGTGCGCAATCACTTCCTGTTCCACTATGTCATCTCCGGCCGTGGCCAGCTGGACGCCGAGGGCCCGGACGGCGAGACCACCCGGTATCAGCTTCAGCCTGGAGAGGGCTTTCTCATCTGCCCCGGCCAGGTGACCACCTACGCTGCCTGTGAGGACGACCCCTGGAAATACGTCTGGCTGGAATTCGACGGCCTGCGGGCGGCAGAGTATATCGAAAGCGCCGGGCTGGGACAGGCCCAGCCCATCTACCGCCCCCAGAGCTCCGCTCAGGGGGATGCCCTCCGGGACACCATGATCTACATCGCCGACCACACCGACGCCTCCGCCCTCCATCTGGTGGGCCATCTGTGCCTGTTTCTGGACGGGCTGATTCAGTCCTCCTCCACCCGGCGGGAGCTGCGGGGCAGTCAGCTCCGGGACTTCTACATCCAGGAGGCCATCACCTACATGGAGCACAACTACTGGCGGGAGCTCACCGTGGAGGAGCTGGCCGACACCTGCAAGCTGAACCGGAGCTATTTCAGCAAAATTTTCAAGGAATACGTCGGCTGTCCGCCCCAGGAATTTCTGATCCGGCTGCGGCTGTCCAAGGCCGCCGACCTGATGAAGGGGACAGGCAGCTCCATCGGGGTTATCGCCTCCATGTGCGGCTACCCCAACCAGCTTCACTTCTCCCGGGCCTTCCACAAGCGGTACGGCGTCTCCCCCCGGGAATGGCGGGCCCAGCATCAGCTCAGAGGAAAGGCTGCGCGCGGCCCCGGCTGAGCGCCCTCAATTCAGCCAGCTCGCCGCGGGAGCTCCCTTCCGCGGCGGGCTCATTCTTCGATTTTTACCGCAATTTTCATATCTCAACTTACCAACAGACAAAAATGGCTCAAATCTGACAGGGGACCTGTCCTATAATGGACTGGAAAATAATGGGTTGCACCCAAAGAGAGGAGCGGGTTCCCTATGCCGGTAACCTGTAAAGAGGAGGCGCGCCGCCTGACGGCGCTGGTGGACGGGGAGCTGGACCACCACGGAGCCAAAGCGGTTATGGAGGAGCTGGACCGGCGCATTGACCAGGCACAGCCCCGCCAGCTCACCCTGGACCTGAGCGGGCTGTCCTTCACCGACAGCTCGGGCATCGCCGTGCTCCTCCGGGCCCAGCGGCGGATGGCCCAGGTACAGGGGGCCATGACGGTGGTCAACACCCCGCCCCAGGCGGGCAGAGTCTTTCAGGCCGCCGGCCTGGAGCGGCTGATCCGGTTTGAATAAGGAGGCGCTACATATGAAAATTGAGAACCAAGTGACACTGGAGTTCCCCAGCCGGTCGGCCAACGAGGGCTTCGCCCGGGCGTCGGCAGCCTGCTTCGCCGCCCAGCTGGACCCCACCTTGGAGGAGGTCAGCGACATCAAGACCGCCGTCAGCGAGGCGGTAACCAACGCCATCGTCCACGCCTACCCCGACACACTGGGGCGGATCGTCCTGAAGCTGCGCCTCAAGGAGGGCAACGTGCTGGAGATCGCCGTCCGGGACTGGGGGGTGGGCATCGCCGATGTGGAGCAGGCCCGGACGCCCCTGTTCACCACGGGTAACGAGGAGCGCTCCGGTATGGGCTTTACCATTATGGAGAGCTTTATGGACGCCGTGCGGGTCCGCTCCACCCCCGGGAAGGGAACCACCGTCACCATGGCCCGGCGAATCGCCCGCCGGGCCGGGCATTGAGCGGCCCGCTTACCGGCTCCGCCCTGCTGGAGGCCGCCCGGGAGGGGGACGCCGCCGCCTGCGAGCAGGTCCTGCTGGAGAACAACGGCCTGATTTGGAGCGTGGTCCGCCGGTACTATGGCCGGGGGGTGGAGCCGGATGACCTGTATCAGCTGGGCTGTTTGGGTTTCCTCAAGGCGGTCCGGGGCTTCGACCCCGGCTTCGGCACCCAGTTCTCCACCTACGCCGTACCCAAAATCGCCGGGGAGATCCGCCGCTTCCTCCGGGACGACGGGCCGGTGAAGGTGAGCCGTGGGCTGAAGGACCGGCTGGTGATTATCCGCGCGGCCCAGGGCAGACTGCTGACCCAGCTGGGCCGGGAGCCCACCCTGTCCGAGCTGTCGGAGCACACCGGCCTGTCCCCCGAGGATATCGCCGCCGCCGAGACAGCGGCCGACCCGGTGATCTCCCTTCAGACGGAGACGGGAGAGGACGGCCTCACCCTGGAGGGTCTGCTGTCCACAGGAAATCAGGAGGAGGGGATGGTGGAGCGCATCACCCTCCGCGCCGCCGTGTCCGCCCTCCCGGAGCGGGAGCGGCAGGTCATGTATCTGCGCTACTACAAGGGCCTCACCCAGACCAGCGCCGCCCGGGTTCTGGAGGTCTCCCAGGTCCAGGTCTCCCGCCTGGAGCGCCGTGCCCTGGAACGATTGCGGAAGGAATTGACATAATAGAAATCCACCGGCAAGGCCGGTGGATTTTTATTATTCCCGCCTGGGGTACAGGCCGTCCAAAATATCTACAATGTCCCCGATGACCCCGTCGCCGCAGGAGCACAGGATTCTCGCGCCCCAGTTCCGGACCTCTTCGGCGCAGTTGGCGGGGGCGAAGGGGATGGCCGACAGGGCCAGCATGGGGATGTCGTTCTGGTTGTCCCCCACGCAGTACACCCGTTCCGGGGCAACCCCCAGCAGTTTGGCCACCCGGGCCACTCCGCCCCCCTTGTTGCTCCCCTTGCGGGTCAGCTCCAGGTAGCGGGGGTTGGAAAAGATGGCCTCATACCGCTCCCCCCACCGCTCCAGAAGCCAGGCCTGGACAGGAAGCAAAACCTCCCGCTCCTGGTGGAGGATGCCCTTCACCCAGGGGGTGGGCATGTCCGGGATGGCGCATTGGGTGTAGTCGCAGTTCACCTTTTTCAGGTGGGCAAAGGTGATCTCGTTGGGGTTGCAGACGTAGATGTCCTCCCCGTGGTAGACCTCCAGGGACAGGGAGGGAAAAGCCTCCATCACCGCCGCCAGGTCGGCGGGGGCGCCGCAGGGCAGGCAGGTCTGCTCCAGCGCCCTGTCCGCCTGAAAGTCATAGATGGCCGCTCCGTTGGACAGCACCGCCGGGGCGTTCATGGGCACCAATGGCGCGAAGGGCGCGAAGGTCCGGTGGGCCCGGCCGGTGGAGACGCAGAAATATCCCCCCTCTCGGATAAAATACCGGATGGCCTCCAGACTGCGCTCCGGAATCTGGAGGACCGCGTCATACAGGGTGTCGTCAAAGTCACTAGCCAGTAATATGCCGTCAAATTTCCCCATGGGGCCTCCTTTCGCCCCGGTGGGGGCTTATTTCAGGTCCTCGCCCTGATAGTATTTCCCCATAGCCTTGGATGCCAGAGCAAAAATCACCAGGCAGAGGATCAGATCAACGCCGATATAGCTGATGTTATAGATAAAGGAATAGACGTACGGGTTGTCGAACACCATGCCCATCAGTTCGGTGGGAGCCAGGATGCGGTAAACGGTGATACCGCTGGCAAAGTGGACCAGAAAGCGGCCGGCCGCTCCCAGTACGCTGCCCCAGTAAATCCCGCCGGGCCGCCCCTTGCCCACGCCAGTCAGGGCGACCGGGATGGGGGCCACGATGTAGTCCAGGATAATGGAGACCCAGCCATAGCCTACCGCCCCCTGGACAAAGACCTGAAGCACGCCGAAAGCGGTGCAGGTTACCAGGCCAGGGGCCACGCCCCAACGCACACAGAACAGGAACAGGGGAAGCATCTCCAGAGAGATCGAGCCTCCGTTGGGAAATTCGTAGGGCTTGATCATCCCCAACACCAGAGCTAGGGCGATCATGATGCCGGCCTCCGCCAGCATCCGGGTAGCTTTGTTTTGTGTCATCATCGTTTCCTCCCAAAAGTGAAGATACCGCATTACATCCGGACGGGTGTAGTGCGGTCTTAGAGGAGACGACGGCAAAATCTCTCTTCCACTTCCTACGCCGGCATTACCCGGATCAGGTTCAAGGGACCGGAGACCGCTGTGTTGGTCTCTGCATCTCAGCCGGGAACTGTGCTCCCAGCGCCCCTGTGTTCGATTGTACTGCGGTTCCTATTCATTCTAGGCGCAAACGGCGGTTTTGTCAATAGCTTGAACATTATCAATATTTTTCTCGTCAATTTTTCGCAAAGAATTATAAGGCGCCGGACAATTTTAGTCTCTGCTCCTACCTGATGGAACCGCGGCGCGTTTGGAGCCGCCGTACCCGGGGATCGCCAGCCAGACCCAACGGGTGCGGGAGTATGTGCAGGCGGACTACAGCAGCGCCTTCCTTTCACTACCTCCTCTTGACTTTTCCCCAGGGCTGAGTATAATAGCCCAGAGCCCGGATTTTTCCACAGGAGTTGACTGTTTTGAAACGGAAGAACAATTTAGGGACCGATCCCATACCTGGACTGCTGCTCCGCCTGGCCATCCCCACCATGCTGGCCCAGCTGATTAACGTGCTGTACAGCATCGTGGACCGGATGTTCATTGGACATATTGAAGAGGCCGGCAGTCTGGCCCTGGCGGGTGTGGGGGTCTGCGGGCCCATTATCGCTCTGCTTTCCTCCTTCTCCCTGCTGGTGGGCCTGGGCGGCACGCCGCTGATGGGCATGAAGCTGGGGAGCGGAGACCAGGAAGGGGCCTCCCAGCTGCTGTCTAACTGCTTCCGTCTGCTGCTGGGGCTGGCTGTGGGGCTGAGCCTGCTGTTATTTCTGCTGAGACGGCAGTTTCTGTGGTGGTTCGGGGCCAGCGCGGACACCTTCCCCTACGCCATGGACTACATCACCGTCTACATCGCCGGTACCGCCTTTTCCCTGCTCTCCGGCGGGCTGAATAGCTTCCTGATTGCCCAGGGCCGGTCCGGCCTGGGCATGGGGACGGTGGTGCTGGGAGCGGTTCTGAACATTGTCCTGGACCCGGTCTTTATCTTTGGATTGGGCATGGGGGTGTCCGGCGCGGCCTGGGCCACCGTCATCTCCCAGGGGGCGGCCTGTATCTTTGTGCTGGTCTCCCTGCGCCTGCCCAGCCTCCCTGTCCCCCTGCGCTGGGGGCGGCTGGACCCCAAGCTGTGCCGGCGGGTGGTGTCCCTGGGGATGTCCCCCTTCCTCACCTACGCCCTGGACAGCGTCATTCTCATCGTCCTCAACTCCACCCTCCAGCACCGCGGCGGGCCTGGAGAGGGGGATATCCTCATTACCTGCGCCGCCATTGTCCAGAGCTATATCCTTCTGATCTTCATGCCCATGAGCGGTATCACCCTGGGCTGTCAGGGAGTGGTCAGCTTCAATTTGGGCGCCGGCAGCGCCAGACGGGTCAAGCAGGCTCTGCTGGGCGTCTTTCTCCTCTGCCTGACCTTCTCCGCCTTCATGCTGGGGGCCACTCAGCTCTTTACCCCCCACTTCGTCCGGTTCTTCTCTGACGACGCCGAGGTGCTGGCCCGGAGCGTGAAGTACATCACCATTTACACGGCGGGAACGCTGTTCATGGCCCCCCAGTGGATGGCCACCGATATGTCCACCGCCCTGGGCAACGTCCACCTGGCCCTGTTCTGCTCGCTGTTCCGAAAGAGCCTGTTCCTGGTGGGCATCCTGCTGTTCCCCGCGCTGTTCACCGCCGCCGCCGCCTTCGCCGCCGAGCCCTTCTGTGACGTGATCGCCTGCGTCATGTCTACCACCCTCTTCCTCCGCTTCACCCCGAGGCTCATCGCGAAGTATTGCGCGCAGCCCGGCCCTCAGACCCAACCCGCCCCCGCAGGGGAGCGCTGCTGAGCTTTAGACAAAAGAACAGAACCGGCCCCGCCTTTCCATCAAAGGCGGGGCCGGTATTTTTCCGGGGAGGAAGGATCAGAACTCCAGATTCTTGCCGTCCTTGGCAAAGAGGTGGCAGACGTTGCCGCTGAAGGTCAGGTTCAGCTTGTCGCCGGCGTGATAGGAATCGATGCGCTCGCCGTCGGCGTTCATGGTGGGGACGATGACCACCACGTCCTTGCCGTTGGCATTGGCGTGGAAGTGGACCTCGCTGCCCATCAGCTCAGACACGTCGATAGTGGCGGTGAGGGTGTTGCCGGGCTGCTTGGACAGGACCATGTGGCTGGGACGGACGCCCAGGGTGATGTCCTGAGGCTGCACCTTGTTGGCGGCCAGGTTCTTCTGCTTCTCGTCAGAGAGAATAACCTTGCAGTTCTCCACGGCCACGGCGTACTTGCCGCCCTCGTTGACCAGCTTGGCGTTGAAGTAGTTCATCTGGGGCATGCCGATGAAGCCGGAGACGAACAGGTTGGCGGGGTGGTCAAAGACCTCCTGGGGGGTGCCGATCTGCTGGATGAAGCCGTCCTTCATGATGACAATGCGGTCGCCCAGGGTCATGGCCTCGGTCTGGTCATGGGTGACGTAGATGAAGGTGGTGTTGATCTTCTGGCGCAGCTTGATGATCTCGGCCCGCATCTGGTTGCGCAGCTTGGCGTCCAGGTTGGACAGAGGCTCGTCCATGAGGAGCACCTTGGGCTCGCGGACGATGGCGCGGCCGATGGCCACGCGCTGCCGCTGGCCGCCGGACAGAGCCTTGGGCTTGCGGTCCAGATACTGGGTGATGTCCAGGATCTCAGCGGCCTCCTTTACCCGGCGGTCGATCTCGTCCTTGTCCATCTTGCGCAGCTTCAGGGGGAAAGCCATGTTCTCATACACCGTCATGTGGGGATACAGAGCGTAGCTCTGGAACACCATGGCGATGTCCCGGTTCTTGGGCTCCACATCGTTGACAAGCTTGCCGTCGATGTACAGCTCACCGCCGGAGATCTCCTCCAGACCGGCCACCATCCGCAGCGTGGTGGACTTGCCGCAGCCGGAGGGGCCGACCAGCACGATGAACTCCTTGTCGGCGATGTCCAGGTTGAAGGACTGGACAGCGATGACGCCCTGGTCGGTGACCTGAAGGTTGGTCTTCTTCTCAGGCTCGCCCTTTTTCTTCTTGGCCTTCTTCTGGTCGTTGCTGTGGGGGTAGATCTTCTGGATGTTCTTCAGGTTCAGAGTTGCCATAGCATTCGGCTTTGATGGAACGGCCACCGCCTCCTCCACCTCGTCCCGGAGCAGCGAAGTCCCCGGGAGCTTTACGACAGGTCTCCACACTGCCGCACCGCAAGCCGCAGCGGTTTTTTTCCTCCTTTTGTTTGGTACCGGGGACTATAGTGATGGAGTAGCCTCCCGGCCCTTGGATTATATTTGGAAAAGCGGACGGGTCCGCTCGTTCCAACAATATTTGACTGTAGGGGTGGCCTGTGGCCGCCCGAACAATCGGGGATTTGCCCGCGCGGGCGGCCACAGGCCGCCCCTACACAAGCTTACCCTTGAAGATGATCTTACGAATGGAAAGGTCCTTCTCATCCAGCAGGACGATGCTGGCCTCCTTGCCCACGTCCAGGGTACCGGCGCGGCCGTCGATGCCGATGGACTGGGCGGGGTTATAGGTGCAGGCCCGGACGGCGTCGGCGGCGGGGATGCCGAAGGAGATGGCCTGACGCAGACAGCCCATCAGGCTGGTGACCGAGCCGGCCAGGGTTTCCGGGTGGCCCAGGATGGTGGCCCGGTTGCCGTGGACCTCGATCATCTGCCCGCCGAAGGGGTACTCCCCGTCGGGCATGCCGGTGGCCCGGAGGGAGTCGGAGATGATAATCATCCGCTCCCTGCCGAACAGGCCGAAGGTGAGCCGCACCACCGCGGGGTGGATGTGGATGCCGTCGCAGATCAGCTCGGGCTTGACGTGGGGGAACTCATAGGCCGCGCCGATGACGCCGGGGTCCCGGTGGGCCAGGGGAGGCATGGCGTTGTACAGGTGGGTGGCATGGTCGGCCCCCGCCTCAAAGGCGGCCTTGGCGGTGTCGTAGTTGGCTACCGTGTGGCCCAGGGAGACATGGATGCCCATGTCCTTAGCGGCCTTGATGAACTCCACAGACCCGGGCTCCTCGGGGGCCAGGGTGACCAGACGGACGGAACCCTCCGCGGCCTCCTGGAGGCGCTTGAGCATTTCGGCGTCGGGGGCGTGGAGATAGTCGCCGTTCTGGGCGCCCTTCTTGGCCATGCACAGGAAGGGGCCCTCCAGATGGGCTCCCACCACCTCCGCGCCGCCGGGATTTTTGGCCCGGTGGGCGGCGGTGGTCTTGCAGATGGCGGTGAGCTGGTCCTCGGGGAGGGTCATGCCGGTGGGACAGATGTAGGTGACTCCCTGGGACAGCTCGAAATCAGCGATTTTTTGCAGGCCGTCGGGGGTGGCGTCGGAAAAATCCTCCCCCACGCAGCCGTGGAAATGGACGTCCACCAGCCCGGGGATCACATAGCAGCCGCTGGCATCCAGCTCCTGGCTGTCACCGCTGGTCTGGGCGATCAGGGCCCCGTCGGTGCACAGGTCCCGGCTGACAAAGCCCTGTTCCAGGTCAAAGACCTGACCGTTGACAATTCTCATACCTTCACTCCAGAGGCGATCAGCTTGCTGAGGGCGGCCTCGTCAGCCACCAGGACCACGTTGGGGTGGAGCTGGAGGATGGAGCCGGGGCACTGGGGGGTGATGGCGCCGGAGACGGCCCGGCAGATAGCGTCGGCTTTGTCCTCGCCGCTGGCGCACAGCAGGACCTTCTTGGCCCCCATGATGGCGCCCATGCCCATGGAAATGGCCTGCTTGGGCACGTCGTCCCGGCTGGCAAAGAAGCGGGCGTTGGCGTCGATGGTGCTCTCGGCCAGGTCCACCACATGGGTCTCCTTGACGAAGTGGTCGTCGGGCTCATTGAAGCCGATGTGGCCGTTGCGGCCAATGCCCAGCAGCTGGAGGTCCACATAGCCCTGGGCGCGGATGTAAGCGTCGTAACCGGCGCAGAAAGCCAGGGCGTCCTTGGTCAGGCCGTCGGGCACCCGGGTGTTCTCGGGAACGATGTCCACATGGTCAAACAGGTTGCTCTGCATGAAATAGCGGTAGCTCTGGTCGTGGTCGGGAGCCAGACCCACATACTCGTCCAGGTTGACGGAGCGCACGCTCTGGAAGCTGAGCAGGCCCTGCTTATACCAGTCCACCAGGTACTTATAGGTCCCCTCGGGGGTGGAGCCGGTGGCCAGGCCCAGCAGGCAGGAGGGGTTGTGAACGATCTCGCCGGCGATCACGGTGGCCGCGCGGCGGCTCATGGCGTCATAATCCTTTTCACGGAAGATTTTCATACAGCATTACTCCTTTAGCAGTTTTACGGCTCTATTTTATATCATATGCGGAGGATATGCAAGCCTGAATTTGCGCCGTCAGCCCTTCACGCCGCCGGAGGCCAGACCGCTGACCAGATTCTTCTCGATGCACATAAACAGGATAACCACCGGGATGATGGCGAAGATGGAGGCGGCGAAGAGATACTGCCATTCGATGATGTTGTAGCCGTTGAAGGTGTTGATGCCCACGGTGAGGGGCTTGAGCAGGTCATCCTGAATCAGGCACAGGGCCACCGTGTACTCGTTCCAGGCGTTGATAAAGATGAAGATCAGGGTGGTGACGATGCCGGGGGCGGCCACCGGAAGGAGGACCTTCATCATGGACTGGATGCGGTTGCAGCCGTCGATGGTGGCGGCCTGTTCCATGTCCGCCGAGATGCCCATAAAGGTGCCCCGGAGCAACCAGATGGTAAAGGCCTGATTGAAGGCGGCGTTGATAAAGACAAGGCCCAGAATACTGTTGGTCAGGTTCAGGGTCTGCATCACCTGGTAGATGCCGATCAGCAGCACCACCGGGGCGAACATCTGAGAGACAATGACAAAGCCCAGAAAGGCGGTCTGCCCCTTGAACTTCATCCGGGCCAGGGCGTAGGCGGCGGGGATGCCGCACAGCATGGCGATGATAGTGGAGCCGCCGGCGATCATGACGGAGTTGAGCATGTACCTGGCCATGGGGGCCCGGCTCCAGATGTCGATGAAGTTGGACCAAATGGCGGTGATGGGCAGGACGGTGCCGCCGGAGAAGATCTCCTCCCGGCTCTTCAGAGCGGTACACAGCATGGCGAAGTAGGGATACAGGGTGATGACGCATACATCCAGCACCACGAAGTAGAGCAGCAGACGCAGGATTGTCTTCTTCGTAGAGACAGGCTTTTTCGCAGTTTGGGTCACAGGTCCTCATCTCCTTTCCGCAGAGTGTAGATCATGTAGACGCTGGCGCACACCAGCAGAATCAGGAAGCCGATGACCGACACAGCGGAGGCCTCGCCCTGCTTGCCGTTGTAGAAAGCCAGCTTATACAGATAGGTGACCAGGGTGTCGGTGTGGTTGGCGGGGTCGCCTTTGGTCATGGTCCAGATGATGGGGAAGGAGTTGAACACGTAGATGATGTTCAGCACGGTGGACACCGTCAGGGAGGACTTAACCAGAGGCAGGGTGATACTGAACAGCTTTTGGAAGTAGCCCGCGCCGTCCACGGTGGCGGCCTCATAGTAGGAGTTGTCGATGCTCTGCAGGCCGGACAGCACGCAGAAGCAGACGAAGGGGATGGTGACGAAGATGCCGCAGGCGATCTCCCAGGCAAACCATGCGGTGGGGCTGGAGGTCCAGTTTATGGGGGCGCTGATGAGCTTCAGCTCCATCAGCAGGGTGTTCAGGGTGCCGTAGTCGGTGTTGACAATGAACTTCCAGGCGCTGGCCTGGATGACCAGGGTGGTGGCCCAGGGGAACACCACGATGGCCCGGGCCACCTTTCGGCCCTTGAACTGGTTGTTCAGCAGGAGGGCCAGGATGAAGCCCAGAAGGGTGGAGATGACCACCACGGCCACCGTCCAGAGGATGGTATTTTTCAGCACAAGAGAAAACGCGGGGTCTTTCATGATATTGGTGAAGTTTTCAAAGTGATTGAAGCCCTTCAGCTTGCCTGCCCGGGTCACCTTGTTCATGGACAGCTGGAACACCTTGATGATGGGAGTTACGATAAAAATGGCCATCAGGATGATGCTGGGGGCGATCCAGATGTAAGGCTCAATGGTGCGGAAAAACCGCTTGGTTCCGGGGTTGGGCAGGCGGGGGCTGCTTTGCTGGGCCTGCTGGCCCGCGGGGGCCGCGGGGGTTTTTGTACTCACGGAGACACCTCCTGTCATTTTATGGGCGCCTTCCGGCCGTTTTTCAAAAGCGGAGCGGGTTCTGCCCTTGAAAAACGGCTGGAAGATGCCGGGGGGCCGGGCCGTCCTGGCCCGGCCCCCGCGGTTATGTGCGGTTTCAGTTCAGTACTGAGAAAACTCAGCCGGCAATCTTGGCCTGGAGGGCGTCCAGCAGCTCCTTGACGTTGCCGCCCAGGAGGGCCTGCTGCTCCACGTCGATCACACCCTGCTTCACGTCGGCCCACTTGGCCTGGGCGGTGGGGTAGAACTTGGCGGAGCCAACGATCTCGATCCAGCTGGCGGCATCGGGGTTGGCGTCGGCCATGATCTTGCCGCCGGTGCTGGTGGCGGGCAGGAAGTCCTCCATGATAACCCAGTTGGAGTAACGAGTGTCGTCATAGAAGAAATCGAAGAAGGTCTTGATGGCCTCGACCTTGTCGTCGGTGTCCTCATTATCAAATACCATGAACCGGTCCATGACGCCCACGGAGGAGGTGCTCTTGCCCTCGTTGGCGGGGATGGAGGCGATGCCGAAGCTGATGGGATTCTCAGAGCTGGCAACGTAGGAGGAAATCTGGTTGGGGCCGATCATCATGGCCAGCTTGCCGGCGGCAAACAGCTCCTGGAGGTTGTAGCGGGTCTCGGTGGAGGGGTCGGAGTTGGTCAGGCCGTCCTTGACCAGGCCGACGATGTACTCAACGGCTTCCACGTTCTCGTCGCTGTTCAGGGTCCAGTTGCCGGAGGCGTCGGTGAAATCGCCGCCGTTGGTCCAGGAGTAGTAGGCGAAGCAGGCCTGACCCTCGTCGGTGGTCATATCCACACCCCAGGGGTAGACGTTGGCGTCATAGGCCTTGATCTTCTGGCAGGCTTCCTTCAGCTCAGCCCAGGTGGTGGGGACCTTATCCACGCCGGCGGCCTCCAGAATGTCCTTGTTGTAGTACATGGCCCGGGCGGAGGCCAGGTCGGGGATGGCCCAGATGGTGCCGTCGATGTTGGACTGCTCCAGGAAGGCGGGATAGAACTTGGCGTAGGTCTCGTCGGAGACAAAGTCCTTGATGGGCCGGAGCAGGTCATCGCCCACATAGTCGGCGAAGGTGTCGATGTTCAGGATGTCGGGGGCGGCGTTGTTGGAGACGCGGGTGTTGACCACGGTGTAAATGTCGTTCCAGGAGACCACTTCCACCTTCAGGTCGATGCCCTCGTTGGCGGCGTTAAAGTCGTTCTGGAAGCCGGCCCACCAGTCCTTGGTCTGCTTGCCGTACTCGGCGGCAATCACATTGATGGTGATCTTGTCGCCGGAGGGGGCGGGGGTGCTGCTGGCGGCAGGAGGGTTGCTCCCGCTTCCGGAGGAAGCGGGCTGTTTTGTGGAGCTGGCGGCTCCACCGCCGCCGCAGGCAACCAGGGACAGGGACATCGCGGTCGCAAGTAAGGCTGCAAGGATCTTTTTCATTTTCATTCTCCTTTTTTGATGATTTTGACTGATGAAAAATTGGCGCATAGGAATTTTTCACAAATGCGCCTTTCCATTCCCTATTATACTTGTTCATTGTGTGAATTCTAGATGATAACGTACGGAAAATAGTAAAATCGTACAAACAATGGAAGTTCGTACGATTTTGAGCTGGTTATCAGGCCGGACGGCTCCGGGAATCCTTGCGGAAGGCGGTGGGAGTGGTGCCTGTGATAGAGCGGAAAACCTTGGAAAAATAGTTATAATCGCTGATGCCCACCGCCTCGGCCACGGCGGAGATGGGCAGATTGCTCTGCATCAGCATCCGTTTGGCGGCGTTGATCCGCCGCTGGGCGATGAGATAGGACAGGGTCTTTCCTCCGGACAGCTCCTTGGCCAGGGTGCACAGCTTGGTCCGGCCAATGTGCATCTCCCGGGAGATGGAGGCCAGGGACAGCTTTTCCATATAGTGCTCGTCCAGGTAGAGGCCCAGCTTCTGGGTGTCGGTCTGCTCGGTGGCCAGAATCATGCCCTTAAGCTGGATATAGGCGGACAGGGCCTCCAGCGTCTCGGTATAGGCCTGGATCTCCTGGCGGGAGCACTGCTTGAATTGGAAGAATGCCTCCCGCAGGGCGTCGGGGCCGTCGGGCCACCAGTCCAGCAGGTCCCGGGTGCGCGCCCACTGCTCCTCCACGGGGGAGTCGTCCAGATAGCAGCCCACGGCCAGATAGGCCAGGGGGTTCTCCCGGTCGTAGAGGGGCATGACCGCCTCGCAGATGCCCAGGTGGCAGCGGTAGAACTGAAAGCCCTTTTCCGCGGTATAGCTGCGGATCTTCCACATGTCGCAGTTGATACAGCGCTCATGGCCCTCGGGCAGGTCGTTAATCATCCGGCAGAAGGGCGGGTGGCCCCGGAACAGATTGATGTCCCGGCCATCCGGGTCCAGGATGTTGGCCGGCAGTCCGGTGAGTATTTTCAGGTTGGCGATCAACCGGCGCAGTTGTTCTTCGTCAAAAAGTATGTTCATTTGATATAGCCGCGCACAATGGCCTCCAGTTCGGGCCAGCGCTCCTCCATGTCAGACACCAGCTTGAACTGGGTACGGCAGCGGTCCAGGTTTTGCCTCTCCCGGCTGATGTGAAAATAGGTGTCCCCCTCCAGGTAGTCGGTGAGGAAGCGGATGCCGCACTCCAGCGTCATCAGCTTGGCCCCCCAGGGGAGCATAGCGATCTCGTCGTTGGTCAGGGAGCCCCCCGTCCCCTCCAGGAAGGCGGCGGTGTAGGCGGAAAAGAGTTCCACGTCCAGATTGACCTTGGACAGGTCGGTCTCGTCCTCGGCGGAGTGGTTGGCCCCGAAGCGGATGGAGTCGCCGAAGTCGTAGAGCACCAGGCCGGGCATAACGGTGTCCAGGTCGATGATGCACATGCCTTCGCCGGTCTTGTCGTCCATAAGAACGTTGTTCAGCTTGGTGTCGTTGTGGGTGACCCGCAGGGGCAGTCTGCCCTCCCGCATAGCGTTCAGGGCCACCGAGCAGTCGGCCTCCCGGGCCAGCACGAAGTCGATCTCGGGCTGGCAGTCCTTGGCCCGGCCCAGCTTGTCGGCGGCCACGGCGGCCTTGAACTTCGCTAAACGGTCCTCGGTGTCGTGGAAGCGGGGGATGGTCTCGTAGAGGGTGTCGGCGGGGTAGTCCGCCAGCAGGCGCTGGAACCGGCCAAAAGCCCGGCCGGAGGCGGCGAAGAGCTCGGGGGTGTCCGCCGCCTGGTGACAGACGGTGCCCTCCACGAAGGGGTAGACCCGCCAGGCCCCTCCCTGGCTGTCGGTGTAATAGTCCTGGCCGCTTTTGGGACGGACGACCTCCATGGCCTCCCGGCTCCGGTCCCCGTTGTGCTTCTCGATCTCCCGGCCCAAAAATTCGGTGACGCCGATGATGTTTTCCATCAGCTGGTCGGGCCGCTTAAAGGCGGCGGAGCTCATCCGCTGGAGGATGAACCGGCGGCAGCAGCGGTCCTCAGGCTGGGTGTGGACCACAAAGGTGTCGTTGATGTGGCCGCAGCCGTAGCGGATGGCCCCTACCACAGGCGCGCCGAAATCAAAGGCTCCCAGCGCCTCCTGAAGGGTCTGTTCTGCCTGAGCCATGTCACACCTCCCACAGCCGGTCGGGGTAGAGCCCGGCGGCAGTTTTCTCCGCGATGGCGGCGGTGACGGTGGGCTTGTCCTCCCGATAGGTCACGCCGTACCACTTGTCCTCGCTGCGCAGGACCTTCACCCGGGCCTTGCCCTCGTCAATGAGCTGGCTGACCACGGTGGGCAGGAAGTATTCCCCCTTCTCCGGGTTCTCGGCCAGGGCCTTGTCCAGGAAGGCGGGGAAGCGGGCCTGAGCCTCGTCCAGGAAGCTGTGGGTGAAGCCCCACATGTTCATGGACACGATGGTGTCGGCGGGCAGGCCGGTCCAGGTCTTGCCGTCGTCCTCGGTGTACCGGGGGGGCTCGCCCTTCTCGATCTTGGTCCGCTCGGTGACCTGGGTGAGGAAGTGGTCCGCCGTCTCCTCACACACGCCCCGGGCCACGGTGCCGTTCTCGGTGACGGTGTTTTTCAGCAGATAGCCCACCATGACGTACTCATACACGTCTCCGTCCTCATGGTTGGACAGGTAGCTGTAGATCTCCCGAAAGGCCTCGGGGCCGTAGTAGTCGTCGGCGTTGATGATGGCAAAGGGGCCGTCCACCAGCTTCCGGACGGACAGGGCGGCGTGGGCGGTGCCCCAGGGCTTGGTCCGTCCAGCGGGGACGGTGTACCCCTCGGGCAGGTCCTCCTTCAGCTGATAGGCGTATTTCACGTCCATCACCTTGGACACCCGGTCGCCGATGGCCTCCTTGAAGTCGGCCTCAATCTCGGGCTTGATGACGAACACCACCGTCTCAAAGCCCGCCCGCCGGGCGTCGTATATGGAGTAGTCGATGATGAGCTGGCCGTGGTTTCCCACCGGGTCCAGCTGCTTGAGCCCGCCGTACCGGCTGCCCATGCCGGCGGCCATGATGACTAAAACTGGTTTATTCACTGTTATCCTCCTCAAGATATCAATGCGGTATGTAGGGGCGGGTATTACCCGCCCGTTCTAACGAAACAGGCCGCGCAATGGGGCGGGCGGATGATATCCGCCCCTACAGGGTCAGCCCTTATACCCGTTGGGGTTCTGGGACTGCCACTTCCAGGAGGAGGCGCACATCTCCTCGATGCCCAGCTGAGCCTCCCAGCCCAGCTCCTCCCGGGCCTTGGCGGGGTCGGCGTAGCAGGAGGCGATGTCGCCGGGGCGGCGGGCCTCGATGACGTAGGGCAGCTCATGTCCGCAGGCCTTCTCATAGGCGTGGACCACATCCAGCACGGAGTAGCCGTTGCCGGTGCCCAGGTTGCACACGAACAGGCCGCATTTGGTCTCCAGCTTTTTCAGAGCGGCAACATGGCCGCGGGCCAGGTCCACCACATGGATATAGTCCCGCACGCCGGTGCCGTCGGGGGTGTTGTAGTCGTCTCCGAATACGTGGACCTTCTCCAGCTGGCCCACCGCCACCTTGGCGATATAGGGTACCAGGTTGTTGGGGATGCCGTTGGGGTCCTCGCCGATGGTGCCGCTCTCATGGGCGCCGATGGGGTTGAAGTACCGCAGCAGGGCCACGTTCAGCTCGGGGTCGGCGGCGCAGATGTCCATGAGCATCTTCTCCTGGAAAAGCTTGGAGGTGCCGTAGGGGTTGGTGGTGCCGCCGGTGGGGAAGTCCTCCCGGATGGGCACGGTGGCCGGGTCGCCGTACACCGTGGCGGAGGAGGAGAACACAAAGTTCTTCACTCCGTGGCGGCGCATGGCCTGGAGCAGATAGAGGGTGCTGATCAGGTTGTTGGAATAGTACTCAAGGGGCTTGGCCACGCTCTCCCCAACGGCCTTGAGCCCGGCGAAATGGATGACGGCGTCGATGCCGGGGTATTTGGCGAACAGGGCCTCCACCTCGTCCTCATTGCACAGCTCGGCTTTGACGAAGGGGATGGGCTTGCCCACAATTTTCTCCACCCGGCGGAGGGACTCCTCACTGGAATTGTAGAGGTTGTCGGCCACTACAATGTCGTAGCCGGCCTGAATCAGCTCCACGCAGGTGTGGCTGCCGATATAGCCGGCGCCGCCGCAAACAAGAATCGCCATAATGATTTGCTCCTTTTCCAGATATATTTTATAGCTTTGCGCAAAATTCCTTTGGTATCCTTATTGTATTCCTTTCGAAGCGAAATTGGAAGAGACGATTTTGCTAACAAACTGTAATATCGTCCGATTATTTGACGTTTTTTACAGCCGCCTGGAAATTCCCTCCTGTCCGCCTGTCAAAAATAAATTCAAAACGAGATATTAGCCGTTGCCTTTTTGTAGGAATCATATTATACTGCTTCTATGGGAGAGAACGCGCGTCCGCGCGGAATACAAAAAGGAGATCGTCTATGAGCGACAATAAGAAACATCATTTTTCCAGCGGCTGGGGCTTTGTGCTGTCCGCGGTGGGCTCCGCCGTGGGCATGGCAAACGTGTGGGGCTTCCCCGCCAAGATGGGGAGCAACGGCGGCGGCGCCTTCCTGCTGGCCTATCTGTTTTTCATTATGCTGTTCGGCACAGTGGGCCTGTCCGCCGAATACGCCGTGGGACGCCGGGCCCGCACAGGCACCCTGGGCTCCTATGAGATGGCCTGGGCCACCCGCAAAAGGACGCTGGGCAGGGCGGGGGGCCTGCTGGGGTGGCTGCCCCTGGCCGGGTCCATGTGCATCGCTCTGGGCTACGCCGTCATCATCGCCTATGTGCTAAAGGCCTTCGCCGCCTCGGTGGGCGGGTCGCTGATGCGCGTGGACCCTCAGCCCTGGTTTGAGTCCTTTTCCCTGTCGGACTACTCGGTGGTCCCCTTCCACGTCATCGTGGTGGTGGGCACTCTGCTCACCCTGCTGCTGGGGGCCAAGAGCATTGAAAGGTCCAATAAGATCATGATGCCCCTGTTTTTCATCATCTTCCTGATCCTGGCCGTCCGGGTGGCCTTCCTGCCCGGGGCCGTCGAGGGCTACAGGTATATGTTCACCCCCCGGTGGGCCGACCTGCTGAACCCCATGGTGTGGATCTGGGCCATGGGGCAGGCATTTTTCTCCCTGTCCATCACCGGCAGCGGCATGATCGTCTATGGGGCCTATCTGTCCCCGGAGGAGGACGTGGTCTCCCTGGCCAAGCGCACCGCCCTCTTCGACACCATCGCCGCCCTGGTAGCCGCCCTGGTGATCATCCCCGCCTGCTTCGCCTATGGGCTGGACGTGGGCTCGGGGCCCTCCCTGCTCTTTGTCACCCTGCCCCACATCTTGCAGGACATCCCCCTGGGACGGCTGTTTGCCATCATCCTGTACACCGCCATGGTCTTTGCCGGGGTGAGCTCCCTGCAAAATATGTTTGAGGCGGTGGGCGAGTCCCTCCTGCACCGCTTCCCCCGCCTGGACCGGAAGGCCGTCCTGGCCCTGCTGTGCGTCATCTGCCTGGGGCTGGGACTGAATATGGAGCCCATCTTTAAGTGGGGCCCCTGGATGGATATTGTGTCCATCTATATCATCCCCATCGGGGCCACCCTGGGCGCGGTGTCCTGGTTCTGGGTCATGAAGCGGGACGCCCTGACAGACGAGATCAGCAAGGGGGCCAAAAAGCCCGCCGGCCGGCTCTGGTACAGCGTGGGCCGGTATCTCTACGTCCCCTGCGCCGTAGTTCTGTGCTGCGTGGCGCTGTTTTTGAAGGTGGCCTTCTGATCCACCCGCCGCGATTGGAGACAACGGAGCGCCGGAACCGGCGCCTCCGCAAAAAATTTATCATCACAAGGAGACGGAAGCATGACATTTGACCTGAAACGAGGGAAGCTGCAAGCGAAGGTCCGCGCCAAGGGCGGAGAACTGACCTCCCTGACTGACGGCGATGGACAGGAGCATATCTGGGAGGGGGACCCGGCCTTTTGGGCGGGTCAGAACCCCATCCTGTTCCCCATTGTGGGTGCCTTGAAGGACGGCAGGGTGGATATCGGCGGCAAGACCTATGAGATGGGCCGCCACGGCTTCGCCCGGGGAATGGAATTTTCGCTTGTGGACCGGGGGGAGGACTTCGTCACCCTGGAGCTGCGGGAGAACGAGGCCGCTCTGGCCCAGTACCCCTTCCCCTTCTCCCTGCGGGTGACCCACCGGCTGCTGGAGGACGGCTTTTCCACCACCTTCACGGTAGAAAACACCGGAACCGCCCCCATGCCCTTCTGTATCGGGGGACACACCGCCATCCGCATTCCCGAGGGGGAGCACTTTGAGGACTGCGAGCTCCTTTTTGACGAGGCCGAGCGGGCGGACACCCACCTGCTCACCCCCGAGGGCATGATCCTCCACGACCGGCGGAAGCCCATGCTGGAGGAGAGCGGAAAGATCCCCCTGCGGTACGCCGACTTCGCCGAGATGGATACCCTGATCTTCAGCATGCTCCGCTCTGGAAATGTCTCCCTGTTCAACCGGAAAACCGGCCGGAGCGTGCGGCTGGACTTCCACGAATTCCCCATGGTGGCCTTCTGGACCAAGCCCGGAGCCCCCTTCCTGTGCCTGGAGCCCTGGCACGGCTGCGCCGCCTATGACAACGAGAGCGGGAAATTTGCCGACAAGCCCTTCTGCGTCATTCTCCAGCCCGGGGAGCTGAAGCGGCTGTCCTACTCCATCTGCCTTGAATAAAAACCGTCCCCGAAGCGCGGCTTCGGGGATTTTTTACACCCCGGCGGGGCATACTACCTCCATCAACTGTAAGGAGGTTTTCTCATGGGCAAGAAGAAGGAACGCAAGGGTCAGGGCCGGGACCTGCGGGGCTCCGCTCCCATCGCCGGGCAGAACCGCACCGACACGGCTACCAACGCTCAGGACCCCATGGCCGATCCGCTGGAGATGCGGATGAAGCGGGAAGGGCACGACATGTGACCGTCTCAGGAGGATTTCACATTTTGTTCACAAAAAATTCCAGGTTTGGTGAAGATTGCTCCAGGCGGCTGTGTTATCCTGTGCCCAGGTCAGACAACTGATCTGTTTTCCTCCTCCGGAGCGGCTGAAGCCGCTCCCGCAGTCCGGCCGGCCGCGCGAACGCCGGACGGTGGATAACAGCCCGACCTTTTACACGGGCCACCCTGTCCTAAAGGCGCAAGGTTATACGCCACACTGCCGCCCCGCAGACAAACGCGGCGCGGCAGACCAAAAAATTCCCGTCTGCGGATGGTTTTTCATATACTTTTCTTTCTCCCTCAGCACAGGACCCCGCCGGCGGCGCCGGCGGGGTCCTGTGTCTGTTTTTGATTCTGCGGCGCCGCCGGCGGAGCCGGCTTAATCCCGCTTCTTACCGGGTCCTCCCAGCACCAGGCGGTAGTAGTCGCAGTCCAGGATGGTGCCCGAGTAGGCCACCCGGTTCTGGACCTCGGCCACCATGTCCGCCACTTCCCTCAGGTCGGGCTCCGCCCCGTCCCAGCGGGTGAACTGGTCGGTGATGGAGTTGTAATATCCCGCCCCGTTGATGAAGCTGTAGTTGGCGAAGATGACCAGCGGGTCGCTGGCGGACAAAATGTCGGACCCCATGATAAGCCGGGCGTCATAGCTCAGGCCGAAGAGGTTGGACAGGGTGGGCATCACGTCCAGGCTGGAGCAGTATTTGTCCACATGGACGGCGGTCCCCTCCATATCGCCGCTCCAGAGGATCAGGGTGTTTTTAAAAATCTCAAACACCGGATCCAATTCGTGTCCGGCAAGCTCGCTGTACTGCTCGTCGGTGAGGCCGTAGGGGTAGTGGTCGGCGGACAGGACGATCACCGTATCCTCCAGCTTCCCCGCGGCCTCCAGCTGCTCTACCAGGCTCTCCATCGCCAGCTCCAGCTCCAGCTGGCAGGCCAGATAGCACCGCGCCTCCTCGCTGTAGGGCAGGTCCTTGACCGCCTCCCAGTGCCGGGCGGACATGTCGTTGGAATCCAGGGTATAGGTCATGTGCCCGCTGACGGTGAGGCAGTAGACCATGAACCTGTCCTCGTTGAGGAACATGGGGACGATCTTCTCCATCATCTCCAGGTCGGAGGCGGGAAAGCCGCTCCCCGACTCCAGCTCCAGCCCCTGACCCAGGGCGTAGTAGTCATAGCCCATGTTGGGGTGGGAACGGTCCCGGTCGTAGTAGTTGTAGAGGTAATCGTGAAACGCGAAGGTAGCGTACCCCTCCTCCCGGAACTGATTGCCCAGAGAGAAGGGCATATCATTCTCCGAGGACAGAGAATAGCTCCACACCCCGGATTTTGGGATCAGGCCGGTGGTGGTGACATACTCCCCGTCGGAGGTGGACACCCCCCACAGGGGGGTATAGAAGTTGTCAAAGACGAAGCCCTGGTGGGACAGCTTCCACAGGGTTGGGGTGCGCTGGGGGTCCATCGCCAGGGTGGAGAAGCCCTCCGCCACAATCCAAATGAGGTTTTTCCCCTTAAAGTAGCCCGTCCACAGATTCTCCGGCGTACGCTCCCGCTGGGAGAACCACAGGTGGGCGCTCCGCAGGCCCTCGTCCTCCTCCTGCTCAATGAGGGCGTCGAAGTCGATGGCCAGGGTGTGATAACCGGGAATGGCCTCAGGCCGGGGGGCGCTGTCATCAGGCGGCGGCGGGTCCTCCTCCGGGGGCAGGGTGGGCTCCAGGTCGGGCAGGGCCTTGTCGGGCTCCGGCCCGGTGCTGGCGTCGGGGCTGTCAGGCCGGATACCGAAGAGGACCCGGCTCAGCTCCAGCTGAGTCTGGGTAAACACGCCGAAGTTCTGCACCTCCAGGGCGGGGGTTGCGGCCTGAAAGTAGATATACCGCAGGGAGAGCACCCCGCCGCCGCACAGCAGCACCAGTCCCATGACCGCCAGCTGAACGGCGGCGGCCAGAGCCGCCGTTCTCAGACGCTGGCCCCTGGCCGGCGTCTGACCGTCAATCAGCCGCTTCCGGCACCAGATCGCCAGCACCGTGGGGGCCGCCATCATCAGGATGGGGAACCAGTTAGCCAGCACATTGCCCACCGCCATCTCCCCGAAGGACCGGGCCACCATAGCCATTTTGGTCAGGGAGAAAATGGAGAGGAAGGTCTTGAACAGGTGGTAATAGACCACCTGGGTCCCCACCCACAGGGAGGCCAGGGCGGTGCACGCCGGCAGCAGCGCCCGCCCCCATCGCTCAGGCGTTCCGCCGCACAGCAGTCCCAGCAGCAGGGCCAGGGGCGCTGTGAATAAAAGAGTGAAGATCACGCCCTCCACTGTGACAGAGTGGAAGCAGTAGACCTTTAAAAACAGCTCCTCATAGTAGATGACCGCCAGAAAAAACAGGGTGGGGACAGCCAGCCGGCGCCACCGGCCCCACAGGGCGGCCCGGGAGCTTTTCTCTTGCTCCAGGAGTACTCACCTCCCAAATCTCCGGCTTCCAGGCCGGGCTTGCACTATTTTACTGGATTTCGCCCCCGTTGTCAACGGCAGCACTTTAGCGGGGCAGGGAAATCAGTTTTGAGAAAATAGTGCCGCATTTGCAGGGGCGGCCACAGGCCGCCCCTACGTAAAATCCGCGAATGTGACGCCCCCACTTTAGTGCGGCTGCGTGTTAATGCAAAAAAGCGTCCCATTTCCGCCCTATAATTTGTGCAGATACACCAAGGAATTTTCTTGAAAAAAATGGTGCAATCTGTTATGATAACTCTGCTTCATAATTTATTCACAAAGTCCCTCCGGGGACCCGGAGAAGGGGAGGAACGCCGTGTCCCAGCTCAGCGAAAAGGTCCTGAACGGGCTGAAGCAGTCCTATACCGCCTATTTTGACGTGGAGGACATCGACGACGGCACGGCCCTGAAGGCCCGGTGCGGCTACCACATGCGCGACAGCCAGTATGTGCTGGTGAAGAAGGCGGAGCTGTGGGCGGCGGAGAGCCATGAGTATCTCTATCTGTGGGACGCCGGCTGTCTGGACACCGGCCTGACGGAGGAAATTTTCCGCCGGACCCTGGCCGACGGCGAGCCCCGGGTACGCCCCCACTCCCAGCATATGTATACTTATCTGACGGCGGTCGTCCTGTACGAAAGCGCCGGCCCCAGCGCGCTGGAGCGGCTGAAAAAGCTGAAAAAGCGCCGGGAATTTAAGCTATCGCTCCATGGATGGATGGAGTTTAGAATAGCCGCCGTGGACCTGTCCACCGGCGAAATCACCGTCAACCGGGCGGGAAAAGCCCTGGCAAAGGACCTGAAACGGCTGACGGACCGCATTATTTCCGCGAATCAAATAGGAGAGGAGAAAAAATAACCATGAATGCAGTACTGGTACTTTTAGTCGGCTGCGCCATTCTGATCGCCGGTTACATCTTTTACGGCGGCTGGCTGGCCAAGCAGTGGGGCGTGGACGACACCAAGGTCACCCCAGCTCATGAGCTGGAGGACGGCATGGACTATGTTCCTGCCAAAGCCCCCGTCCTGATGGGACATCACTTTTCCTCCATCGCCGGCGCCGGCCCCATTAACGGCCCCATCCAGGCGGCCGTCTTCGGCTGGCTGCCCTGTATGCTGTGGATTCTCATCGGCGGCATCTTCTTCGGCGCCGTCCATGACTACGGCGCGCTGTTCGCCTCCATCCGCCACAAGGGCCAGACCCTGGGCGAGGTGGTGGCCGCCAACATCGGCGAGCGGGCCAAGAAGCTGTTCATCATCTTCTCTTACCTGACCCTGGTGCTGGTGGTGGCGGCCTTTGCCTCCATCGTGGCCGGTACCTTTAAGGGATTCAACGACGACGGCACCCAGAACGCGGCCAATGCCTCTGTCGCCATGGTGTCCATCCTGTTCATTGTGATGGCCATCATCTTCGGCTTCTGTGTCTACCGCCGCGGCGCGCCCCTGTCTGTGGCCACCGTCGTGGGCGTCGTTGGCATCGTGCTGTGCCTGATCATCGGCCTGAACTTCCACCCCATCTATCTGAGCGGTGATGTGTGGATGTGGATCATCGGCGTGTACATCCTCATCGCCTCGGTGGCCCCGGTGTGGATTCTGCTCCAGCCCCGCGACTACCTGTCCTCCTTCCTGCTGTACGGCATGATGATCATCGCCTTTGTGGGTGTGCTTGGCGCCGGCATCATGGGCCAGAACACCGCTTTGGAGATTCCCATGTTCACTGAGTGGAAGGACCCCATGACCGGCTTGGGCACCATGTTCCCCGCCCTGTTTGTCACCATCGCCTGCGGCGCCATCTCCGGCTTCCACTCCCTGGTGGGCTCCGGCACCACCTCCAAGCAGCTGGACCATGAGCGGGACGCCAAGCCCATCGCTTACGGCGGCATGCTCATTGAGTGCGCTCTGGCTCTGATTTCCCTGTGCGCTGTGGGCTATGTGTGGGCCGACTATGTGGCCGGCACCCGCACCCCCACCGTGGTATTCGCCAGCGGCCTGTCCGGCATGGTTTCCACCATCCCCGGCCTGGGCGCCACCAAGGACGTTATCTATACCCTGCTGGTCCTCACCGTCTCCGCCTTCTGCCTCACCTCTCTGGACACCGCCACCCGTCTGGCCCGGTATATGTTCCAGGAGTTCTGGCTGAAGCCCGGCGAGACCTATAAGGACGTCACCGGCATCAAGGCCACCCTGTGCAACCCCATCGTTGCCACCGCCATCACCGTGGTGCTGGGCGTGGGCCTGGGCATGACCGGCTACAGCAAGATCTGGCCCCTGTTCGGCGCCGCCAACCAGCTGCTTGCCGGTCTGGCCCTGCTCACCGTCTGCGCCTGGCTGGGCAACATCGGCCGGAACAACAAGATGTTCTATATCCCCATGGTCTTCATGCTGGTGGTCACCCTGACCTCCCTGTTCCAGACCGTCACCGCCCGGGTGGGCATGATCACCAGCGACGACCCAGAGGTGCTGGCCAAGGTGGACTGGGGCACCTACGCTCAGGCCATCCTGGGCTCCCTGCTCTTCGTGCTGGCCATCGTGCTGGCCGTCGAGGGCTGCATGACCATTTTTGGCAAAAAGAAGAAGGCCTGATTCCGTCCATCCAGCGGAATGACAAAACCGCCCGCCTGTCTCCAACAGGTGGGCGGCGCTTTTTATCCCTGAGTCAGGGGATAGACGGGGTGGAACTGGCGGACCTCCTCCTCCCCCCGGAGGATGCGCAGGGCCCCCAGGGCCAGAGCCTCCATCTCGTTCTCCCCGGGGAGGACCACCACCCGGCAGAGGCTGTGGAGGTACTCTATGACCTTGCTGGTGAGCAGCTTGGAGTTGGCCAGCCCGCCGGTGAGAATCACGGCGTCGATAAGCCCGGTGAAGCAGGCCAGCATGGTGCCCACCCCTTTGGCAATCTGGAGGGCCTGCGCCTGATAGACCAGGGCGGCCCACTCATCCCCGGCGGCAATGCGCCGCTCCACCTCCTGGCAGTCATGGGTGCCCAGCAGGGCGGACATGCCCCCCTCTCCCCGCATCTTTTTCAGCATCTCCGCCTTGGTGTATTTGCCGGAGTAGCACATATCCAGCACATAGAGCATATTCAGGCTCCCGCCCCGGTCTGGGGAGAAGGGACCGGCGTCGTCGGACACGGAATCAATGATCCGGCCGTGACAGTGGGCGGACACCGAGATGCCGCCCCCCAGATGGGCCACCACCAGGTTCATATCCTCATACCGCCGCCCCATAGCCTGGGCATACTTGTGGCCGGTGGCCCGGGCGTTGAGGACGTGGCAGAAGCTGCTCCGGGTGACCTCCTTGAAGCCGGTGACCCGGGCCTCGGGCAGGAGCTCGTCGCTGGTGACGGCGTCGTAGATATAGGCGGGGATGCCCAGAGGCCGGGCAAACTCCCGGGCCATCAGCCCCCCCAGATTGGAGGCGTGGTCAAAGACGGTGTGGTGAAGCAGGCAGTCGGTGAGGTCCTCGTCCACCAGATAGCCCCCGGAGACGATGTTGGGGATGATACCCCCCCGGCCCACCACGGCGGACAGGCCGGCCAGGTCGTAGCCCTCCAGCGCCAGCCAGCTGCGCGCCATACCCACTCGGTAGTCCAGCTGGTCGTTCAGGGCGGGGTAGGGGGCAAGGTCCGGGTTGCTGTGGACCATGCTCCGAGCCATCAGGGGCCGCTCGTCCCGGTACACCGCCGCCTTGGTGCTGGTGGAGCCGGGGTTCAGCACTAAAATATCGTAGGACATGATGACCTCCTATTTCATTGCCGCGCAGATCAGAATGGACCAGTATTTCTCCTCCGCCGCGGCCCCCCGGGAGTTGACGGTAATGGGGACCTTGGCCCCCAGAACCACTCCGGCCATCTCCCCCCCAGCCAGTCCGTAGAGAGACTTGCCCAGCAGGTTGCCCGCCGCGATGGAGGGGGCCAGCAGGATGTCGGCGTCGCCGGCCACCGGACTGCGGTAGCCCTTCACCCTCGCCGCCTCGCCGTCGGTGGCCAGGTCCAGGGAGATGGGCCCCTCCACCAGACAGGGACCGAAGTCCCCCCGCTCCCCCTCGGCCTTGAGGGCGGCCCCGTCCGCCGTCTCGGGCATAGCCGGGTTCACCGTCTCCACGGCGCACAGCACAGCCGCCTTGGGGCGGTCGTAGCCCAGGAAGCGGCAGAAATCCAGGGCGTTTCTCAAAATGTGCCGCTTCTGCTCCAGGTCGGGGGCCACCACCATGCCGCCGTCTGTGACATAAAGGAGCTTGTGGTAGCCGGGCACGTCCAAAATGGCTACGTGGGACATGACCTGACTGGCCCGGATGCCCGTCTCCCTATGGACCACCGCCTTTAGAAGGGTCCCTGTGGGAAGCATCCCTTTGATGAGCATGGACCCCTCCCCGGCGCGGATGAGGGCCACCGATTTCGCGGCGCATTGGACGTCGTCCCCGGCGTCCGCCACCTGGGCGGGGTCCAGGTCCTCCCTCAGAGCCCGGGCGATGGACAGGATCTCCTCCCTCCGCCCCACCAGGACGGGTTGGATCAGCCCGTCCCGCCGGGCGGCGAATACCGCCTGGAGGGTGTGCTCGTCGTGAGCCGCCGCCACCACCGCCCGCCTGGGCGGCAGGTCCCGGAGGCGGGCCTTCAACTGAGAAAAACCGTCAATGACCATGCGCGTCCCCCTTTTCCTTTGATGATAAGACCATTTTAACATCCGGAGGAAAAAAAGTATAGCGGAAAATTTCCGCTGGACAAAGCCTCCCAAATGTGGTAGGATAGGTCCGACGAGTTTCCACACCTCGTCCAAGCGCCGGCCCTCACCGCCCGGCGTTCGTTCGGCGGACCCCCGCCGTTCTCTAAACAAAAAATGGAGGTTTTTTTATGCGCAAATTTACCGCACGAGACATCACCCTGGCCGCTATGGTGGCGGCGCTGTACGCCGTTATGGGTTACTTCGGAAACATCTTTGGCCTGACCTTCGGTCCGGTCCAGTGCCGGTTTGCCGAGGCCCTCACCGTCCTGCCTTTCGTCTTCCCCGCCGCCGCGCCGGGACTGGTGGTGGGCTGCTTCCTCACCAACCTGATCTCCCTCTACGGCCCCCTGGACATCATATTCGGCACCCTGGCCACCGCCATCGCCGCGTGGCTCACCATGCGGATGCCCCGCTGGTATCTGGCGGCTCTGCCCCCTATCCTGGTCAACGCCGTAGTCCTGCCCCCTATCTGGGCCTGGGCCAAGACCGGCGGGATCAATTCCGCTTTCTGGGCGTCCTGCGCCTTTGACGCCATTACCTTCATCCCCGGCGAGGCCTTGGCCTGCTATGTGCTGGGCACCCTGCTTCTGTTCTCCCTGCCCAAGGTCCCCGTCCTGCGGGCCTGCATCCCGGAGAAGCGGCTGGCTGGAATTTAAAAAATGCTCCCCACACGGGGAGCATTTTTTAATCGTCCAGCATCCGGTAGCCGATGCCCAGCTCTGTGTGGATATATTGGGGCTCGGAGGGGTTTTCCTTCAGCTTCCGGCGGATGTTCGCCATATTGACCCGCAAAATCTGATTGCTGCCCGTACCGCCGTAAGGGCCCCAGATGTGTTCCAAAATAAAGTCGTAGGTGAGGACCTTCCCGGCGTGGATGGCTAAAAGCTCGATGATCTTGAACTCATTCTGGGTGAAGTGAATCTCCTCCCCCGCCAGCAAAACCTGATGCTTGGACAGGTCCACCATCAGGTCCTTGATCTGATACACGTCCCGGCGAATGCCCTGGCTCAGCTTCATCCGGTCGGCCCGGCGCAGGGCTGACCGGATGCGGGCCAGCAGCTCGGACACACCGAAGGGCTTGACCACATAGTCGTCGGCCCCCATATCCAGGGCCCGGACCTTCTCCGACTCCCGGTCCCGGGCGGAGATGATGATGACGGGGGCCTCCCGGGGCAGGCCCCTGAGCTGGGACAGAATTTCCAGCCCGTCCATATCGGGAAGCCCCAAGTCCAGCAGCACCAGGTCGGGGCCGTGGGAAAAGAAGAGGGACAGCCCCTCCCGGCCGGTGAAGGCGGGGATAGCCCGGTAGTCGCTGGCCGTCAGGGCCCGGCTGATGAAGTTACTGATGGCCTTGTCGTCCTCAATGATGAGGATGGTCTGTTTCTCGCTCATATCGCGCTCTCTCCTTCCGCGGGCAGGCCGAAGCGGAACACCGCTCCTCCGGTCCGGCGGTTTTCGGCGGCGAAAAAGCCGCCGTGTGCCTTGATGATGCTCTGACAGACGGACAGACCGATGCCCATGCCCCGGGTGGCGTCGCCGTTGAGGGGCATGGTCTCCCCCGCCCGCACCGCCTGAAGCACCTCGGGGCTCAGCCCTCTGCCCTGGTCCTCCACCTCGGCCACCGCCCAGTCGTCCCGGCGGTACAGCCGCATTTTGATGTGCTCCTGGTCGCCGGAGTGCCGGATGGCGTTTTCCAGCAGGTTGACCATCACCTGACGGATCAGCAGGGGGTCCATGGGCAGATACAGGATGTCCTCCGTCAGCTCCAGCTCCACCTTGCAGTCCGGAAACCGGCGCCGGGTGGTGAGCAGCGCGTCCCCCGCCACCTCCTCCAGCAGCTCCTCCCGCATTTTCAGGGACATTGTGCCGTCTCGCACCCGGGTGACGGACAGCAGATTTTCCACCATGACGATCAGGCTGTCGGCGTCCTGCTTGATGTCGGACAGCATGGACACATTCTTTTCCGAGATGTCCGGGCTCTCCAGCAGCACCGACGCCGCCCCAGAGATAGAGGTCAGCGGGGTGCGCAGATCGTGGGACACCGCCCGCAGGATGCTCTCCCGGATGGCGATGCGCTCGGACTGGAGCTGAATGGCCGCCTTTTCGGCGTTCAGCTTTTCGTTCTGCTCATACAGGGCCTTGGTATTTTTCTCCCGCCGGACGGCCTCGGTGGCCTGCTTCTTCACCCGGGCGGTGAGGGCGCACACCATGCAGGAGACAGTGAGCATGGACAGCATCGCCACCGGATAGCCCGTCCGGCTGAGGGAGAACACCTCATAGGGCTCCATAAAATAGATATTGATGAACAGCGCCCCCACAATGGAGGCCACAATGCCATAGAAATACCCGGTGGTCAGCAGGGAGATCAGCGCCACCGCCAGCACGAAAATCAGGGCGGAGTTGTTCTCCCCGCCGGTGTGCCCGATAAGGATGCCGCTGGCGTAGTAGGCCTCCCACAGGAACAGCGCGGTGACCCCCAGGTTCCGGGGGATGGCGGGGACCCTGTAGTACCGCTCCTCCAGCCACCGCCAGCACGCCCAAAGGCGGTCCTTCAAGTCCTCACCCTCTCTCTGTGTTCAGACCAATTATAGCAAATCTCGACCAAAAGGTAAAGCGGCTTTTCCTGGTCACACCCCCAGCCACTGGGCCAGGGCCGGGTCGTCCCAGCGGGTGACGTAGAAATCGGCGGTCTCCCGCAGGGCCGCCTCGTCCCCGGCGGAGGCCTCGTCAAAAATCGCGGCCGTCTGGAACCCGGCGGACCTGGCCGTCCGAACGGCAAAGAGCAGGTCCTCAAAGACAATGGTGTCCTCGGGCCCGCCTCCCAGCCGCCGGGCCGCCTCCAGATAGATGTCGGGCCTGTCCTTCCCGGCCCCTACCGCCTCGGAGGAGAGGAGAAATTCAAAGCAGTCCCCCACCCCCAGCCGCTGGATGCAGGCCTCGATCAGCGGCTGAGCGGTGGACGAGGCCACGCACATCCGCACCCCGGCGGCCTGGAGCCTGCGCAGGAAGGGGGCGGCCCCCGGCTTCAAGGGGATGTCGGTGCGGTAGCGGAGCTCCATGCGGCGGTTGATCTCCTCCGCCACCTCCTCCGGCGTCAGGGGCAGGCCGGAGCACTGGACAAACCGGGCGGCGGTCTCCATCATGGACAGATGGGCGGTCTCCTCGATCAAACTGGCGGGGATGGTCACGCCCAGGCCGGCAAAATAGCCCGCCGAGGTCTGGCCCCAGACGGTGCCCGAGTCCACCAGGGTGCCGTCCATATCAAAGAT
Organism: uncultured Bacillota bacterium; assembly: GCA_947645675.1. Lineage (GTDB taxonomy): Bacteria > Bacillota > Clostridia > Oscillospirales > Oscillospiraceae > Lawsonibacter. The sequence goes on along the minus strand of CANSDP010000013.1, from coordinate 17,896 downwards.
CGCGAATTTTTTATTCATCTGTAAATCACGTCCTCTGCGGATGTTTTGGCGTCCTCAGGGGGCGGGACGCGTCACAGCCATTATATCGGGACGGGACCGGGAAATCAACGGCTGATTCACCCGGGACGGGAAAAATTTTGTTCGTTCCCTCTTTTGTGCGGTTTTCCACTTGCGCGGGCCGCTTATATTTGCTATAATTTCAATGCTTCCCAAAGTCTCAGCGTCTGGCGTTTCGCCGGTCAACGGTATTAAGGAGTGAATGATTATGGGTTTATTCGGATCACAGACAAAACAGGAGCCAGTCAGCGCACCCGCCTTTGAGGAGGAGCCCTTTGATGAGCTGCCCACCCTGCCCAAGCCTCAAAGCACAACGGTCATCGCCAAGGGGATCACCTTTACCGGCGTCATCCGGGGCGAGGGCAATGTGCAGATCGAGGGCCGGCTGGAGGGAGAGGTTGACCTGATGGGCAGCGTCACCGTTGCCAACGGCGGCGTTGTTCAGGGCCCCGTCACTGCCGACGCGGTTCGGGTGGCCGGCGACCTGACGGGCAGCGTCACCGCCCGGGAGCACCTGTGCCTGGAGCGCACCGGCAGCATCCACGGCGACGTAGCCACCGCCTCTCTGATGGTGGAGAACGGCCGTCTGGACGGCAGCAGCACCATGCTTGCCCCCGCCGCCCCCCGGGAGAGCGAGATTTCCTCCGCCGACCTCTCCTTCGGAGACGACTACGATTTAAATACAGAGGTATAACAAACAGCTCGGAGCGAAAGCTCCGAGCTGTTTTCTTCATCCCTCTTTGATATTGTGCTTCTCGGCGTAGCCGGTGAGGATCAAGGTCAAAGCACCGTCGCCGGTGACGTTGCAGGCGGTGCCGAAGCTGTCCTGGAGCGCGAAGATGGCCAGCATCAGGCCCTGACCGGCGTTGTCAAAGCCCAGCACGCCGGAGATCAGGCCCAGGGAGGCCACCACCGTGCCGCCGGGGACGCCGGGGGCTCCGATGGCAAAGACGGCCAGCAGCACGCAGAACAGAGCCATGGTGCCGGGGGCGGGCAGCTTGCCGTAGAGCACCTGGGAGACGGTCATGCAGAAGAACACCTCGGTCAGCACCGAGCCGCACAGGTGGATATTTGCGAACAGGGGAACGCCGAAGTCCACCATGTCGGAGCGGAGATTTTTGCTCCTGTGGGCGCACTGGAGGGCCACGGCCAGGGTGGCGGCGGAGGACATGGTGCCCACGGCGGTGAGATAGGCCGGACCGTAGTGCTTGACGACCTCGATGCCCGACCGGCCGGAGTAGGCCCCCGCCGCGCCGTAGAGGACGGCCAGCCAGATGTAGTGGCCCGCCATGACGATGACGATAGCGATGAGGAAAATGGGCAGCTGCTTGGTGATGGAGCCGTTCCAGCCCAGCTGGAAGAAGGTGGCGGCGATGAAGCAGGGCAGAATGGGAATCACCACCCGCTTCACAATGTCCAGCACGATATTCTGGAACTCCTCCAGGATGGCGGCTACGGTTTTGGCCTTGGTCCACACGGCGGACAGGCCGATGAGGACGGAGAAGACCAGGGCGCTCATCACGGGCATGATCTGGGGAATCGCCAGCTCAAAGGGGACGGGCAGACCGACTCCCTCCTTGGCGGCGGCGGCAATGTTCAGGTGGGGAATGATGGCGTAGCCCGCGCCCATGGACATGAGGGCGGCCAGCACCGAGCTCACATAGGCGGTCACGATCGCCACGCCCAGCAGGCGGGTGGCGCTGCTGCCCAGCTTGGTGATGGAGGGGGCGATGAAGCCGATGATAATGAGGGGGACGCAGAAATTGATGATCTGTCCCAGGACATATTTGACCGTGCCGGCGATGTTGACCACCGCGTCCGCAAAGGGCAGGGTGCTCCCCTGGGGGATGAGCAGGCCCAGCGCCGTGCCGGCGATCACGCCGATGAGCAGCCGCAGGGGCAGGTTTCCGGATTTTTTCATAGCTGTTTCCTTTCTTACACACAAAATAGGCGGAGCTGTCCTCTATCATACCATAATATGCCTGGGAAGGCAATTCCGGGAGCGTCCTACTGCGCATTTTAATTGGTGCGGTTTGTAGGGGCGGCCACAAGCCTCCCCTACATAAAATCCGCGTATGAGACACCGCCTTCATGCCAAGAGGGTATGCTCCACCAGGATCTTCAGCCCCATGCCCATCAGCACCAGCCCTCCGGCCAGCTCCGCGCGGCTCTTGAAGCGGACGCCGAAGGCGGCTCCGATCTTCGTCCCCGCGGCGGACAGGACAAAGGTTGTCACGCCGATGAACAGCACGGCTGGGACGATATCCACCTTGAGAAAGGCGAAGGTGACCCCTACGGCCAGGGCGTCGATGGAGGTAGCTACCGCCAGGGGCAGCATGGCCCGGGGGGAGAAGGAGCAGTCCAGCTCCTCCGCCTCGCCTCCTCTGGACTCCCGCGCCATGTTGAAGCCGATCAGCCCCAGCAGGGCAAAGGCGATCCAGTGGTCAACGGAGACGATCAGCTCCTGAAACCGCACCCCCAGAAGCCAGCCGGCCAGGGGCATCAGCCCCTGAAAGACGCCGAACCAGGCCCCGCAGGTGAGGCAGTGGCCCAGCCGGGGCCGTCCGGCGGACAGCCCCTTGCAGACAGACACCGCGAAGGCGTCCATGGACAGGCTGACCGCGATGATGAAAAGCTCATACAGCTGCATAGTGTTCCTCCTTCGCCCTGCCAGCCTATTCCGCAAAAGGGGAAAACATGACAGGAGGGGCTTGCATCCCAAGGGCAAACCGGGTATAATATTTGAGCTTGATTCTACTAGTATAGCCCAGAAACATAGATATGGAAAGAGGAAACTGCGATGAAATTAGGCATTTTGGGCCTGCCCAATGTGGGTAAATCGACTCTGTTCAACGCCATTACCAACGCCGGCGCCGAGAGCGCCAACTACCCCTTCTGCACCATCGACCCCAACGTGGGCATGGTGGCGGTGCCCGACGCCCGGCTGGACCGGCTGAGCGAGATGTACCACCCCAAAAAGACCACCCCGGCGGTGATCGAGTTCGTGGACATTGCCGGTCTGGTGAAGGGGGCCAGCCGGGGGGAGGGCCTGGGCAACAAATTCCTGGGCAACGTCCGGGCCACCGACGCCGTGGTCCATGTGGTGCGCTGCTTTGACGACGACAACGTGATTCATGTGGAGGGCTCCACCGACCCCATCCGGGACATGGACACCATCGACCTGGAGCTGGTCATGGCCGACCTGGAGATGGTGGAACGGCGGATTGACAAGGCCAAAAAGGCCGCCAAGGGGGACAAGAAGTTCCTTCAGGAGGCGGAGGACTTCGAGGGCCTGCGGGCCTGGCTCAACGACGGGAAGTCCGCCCGGAGCTATGAGGCGGTGGACATCGCCGCCGAATACCCCGACTGCGAGCTGCTGTCCCTCAAGCCGGTGATCTACGCCGCCAACCTGGACGAGAGCGGCTTCGCCGACCCCCAGAGCGTGGCGTACTACCGCCAGGTGGAGCGGCGGGCCCAGGAGCAGGGGGCCCAGGTGATCCCCGTCTGCGCCAAGCTGGAGGCGGAGATCGCCCAGCTGGAGCCGGAGGAAAAGCAGATGTTCCTGGACGACCTGGGCATCGCCGAGAGCGGCCTGGACCGGCTGGTGAAGGCCAGCTACACCCTCCTGGGCCTGATCTCCTATCTCACCTCCGGCGAGGACGAGTGCCGGGCCTGGACCATCACCCGGGGCACCCGCGCCCCACAGGCGGCGGGCAAGATCCACTCCGATTTCGAGCGGGGCTTCATCCGGGCCGAGGTCATCTCCTACGACGACCTGATGGCCTGCGGGACCATGGCCGCCGCCCGGGAGAAGGGGCTTATCCGCTCCGAGGGCAAGGAGTATGTGGTCCAGGACGGAGACATCATCCTGTTCCGGTTTAATGTCTGATCTGTAGGAGTGAATCGTTATGAACATCTACGCCGACCTCTTCCTCACCTTTGCCAAGATCGGGGTCTGCACCTTCGGCGGGGGCTACGCCATGCTCCCCATCCTCCAGCGGGAGGTGGTGGAGAAAAAGGGCTGGGCCACCGAGGAGGAGCTCACCGACTACTTCGCCGTGGGCCAGTGCACCCCCGGCATCATCGCCGTCAACACCGCCACCTTCATCGGCTATAAGCACAAGGGCGTCCCCGGCGGCATCCTCACCACCCTGGGGGTGGTGTTCCCCTCCCTGGTCATCATCACCGCCATCGCCGCCTTCCTGTCCAACTTCGCCGGCATCCCCCTGGTTCAGCACGCCCTGGCGGGCATCAACGCCGCCGTGGTGGCCCTCATCGCCTCCAGCGTGCTGAAGCTGGCCAAGAGCAATTTGAAGGATGCCGTCAGCGGGGGCATTTTTCTGGCCGGGCTGGCGCTGGCCCTCCTCCTCAAGCTGTCGCCGGTGATCCTTATCGTGTGCGCCGGAGTCATCGGCTGGGTGGTTTACGGCCTCATCCAGAAGGGCGGTGAGGGGAAATGACCCTTCTGCTCCTCTTCCTCGAATTTGCCAAGGTGGGCCTCTTCGCCGTGGGCGGGGGACTGGCTACCATCCCCTTCCTCCAGGACATGGGGACCCGGACGGGCTGGTTTACCAACGCCGACCTGACCACCATGATTGCCGTGTCCGAGTCCACCCCCGGCCCCATGGGGGTGAACATGGCCACCTATGTGGGCTTTGAGACCGCCGGCCTGCCCGGTGCGGTGCTGGCCACCCTGGGCCTCATCACCCCGTCCATCGCCGTCATTATTGTGATCGCCGGGTTTTTGGAAAAATTCCGCCAGTCCAAAACGGTGGACTCCGTTTTCCGGGGCCTGCGGCCCGCCTCCACGGCGCTGATCGCCGCCGCCGGGCTGAGCGTGGCCCTGTCGGTGTTCGTCGCGGCGGGCGGCGCGGAGACCCACGCCTTCACCCTCCGCTGGCCGGTGGTGATTCTGTCCGCCGTTATCTTCCTGTGTACCCAGCAAAAGAAACTGAAAAAGCTCCACCCCGTGGCCTTCATCGCCATTGCCGCCGTTGCCGGCGCGGTATTTCAGTTTTAAATCAATCCGCCCCGCCGGGGCGGATTTTTCAAATGTAAGAAATCTGTAAGAGTTTTCCCACTGGCTTTGTAAGAAATCTTTGATATTCTGTCCCCAGCGAACAAGGAGGGAGCCCAATGAGCGAGCAAGAGACCATTCTGGTGGTAGACGACGACCGTGAGATTGTGGGGGCCATTGCCGCCGCCCTGGAGAAGGAGGGATACCGCGTCCTCCGGGCCTACGACGGCATGGAGGCGCTGGACAAGGCGGTAGACCCCGGCCTGCGGCTGATCCTGATGGACGTAATGATGCCCCGGCTGGACGGGCTGTCCGCCGTCCTGCGCATCCGGGAGCGGCGGAACCTGCCCATTATCGTCCTGTCGGCCAAGAGCGAAGAGAGCGACAAGGTGCTGGGCCTGAGCATGGGGGCGGACGACTACGTGACCAAGCCCTTCAGCATGCAGGAGCTGACCGCCCGGGTGCGCAGCCAGCTGCGGCGGTACACCCGCCTGGGGGACGTGAACGCCGCCCCGGCGGGGCTTATCGTCAACGGACGGCTGACCTACGACCCGGACAGCCGGGTGCTGTCCGCCGACGGCGAGCCGGTGAAGCTCACCAACATCGAAACGGGCATCGTGGACCTGCTCATGCGCAACCTGGGCCGGGTGTTCCCCGCCGAGGAAATCTACCGCCGGGTGTGGGGGGAGGAGGCCTGGTCCTCCGAGAACACCGTGATGGTGCACATCCGGCGCATCCGGGAAAAAATTGAGCTCAATCCTCGTGAGCCAGACTATTTAAAGGTGGTGTGGGGCATTGGATACAAAATGGAAAAAAAGTAAATCAATCATTGGCTTTCTGGCCTTTCTGCTGGGGGTCTCTCTGCTTCTGGAGGGAGGGCTGTACTTTGGAACTAAACTGACCTCTTCGGGCAGCCGGCGGTGGAACTCCGACAGCTTCGCCTCCGACTGGCGGGACACAACGGAGTTTCGAGGCTTCGTCTCCTCCCGGCTGGAGCGGCTCATTACCATGGGGGCCGGGGGCTGGGCTTACAGCGGTTTCAACTATTACGGTGACTACGACTGGGGCGACGGGAACGGCCCAGCGCCGTCCTCTGGCGCGGAGCGGTGGGCCAAAGGGGCCCATGAACGGATGAAGGAGGACAAGAACATCCTCTACCGTGTGGAGAAGGAGGGGGAGACCCTTTACAGCAACAGTGACACGCTGACCGCCTCTACCACGGCGGAGCAGCTGCCCGAGGGCTACGGCTTTCTCCTGCAATTCGACGGGGAGAAGGTCCGGGCCTGGAAGGACGGCACCGAGCTGGATCTCTACGGCGACGGCTACTACCGCTTTGAGAGCATCGACGAGCCCTACCAGTGGTACGTCCCCGGCTACAAGAACTTCACGGTGGACGAGGCGGGGAGCAAGGTCAAGGTGACCATGGCCGTTATTAACAGCCCGCAGATTTTCATCAAAGGCAACTATGGAAACTCCGGGTCCAACGAGTACAACGAGCTGTACTATCTGAAACGGAACCTGGGAGCTTACCGGGAAGAAATTATGGGCCACGCCGTCCGCACGGGCGTGGGCGCGGGGCTGTTTCTGGTGTACCTTCTGCTGCGGAAGGACAAAAAAAGGGCGGACATGGTCCTGGCCCGGGGGACCAGGAAAATCTGGTTTGAGGTCAAGGTCTTGGCCGCTGTGCTGCTGGTGTTCTTCTGCCTCCCCCGCCCGGAGTACCTGGGGGATATCTGGCAGGAGCTGACCTACGCCTACGCACCCCAGGTCAGTGCTTCAGCCGAAGCCATCCCCGGAGACGTCTATCTCAACGGCGACATCATAGCGGAGCTGGAGCAGAATGGGATCAGCTATGAGGAGTGGCTGACGGAGAACGGTTTTTATGACAGCTACAATATTCCTCTTGTGGAGCAGACCACCAGCATCGGCACGGCGGTGGCCATCCTCAGCGAAAACGGCGGCTGGCTGCTGCGGGAGTACCTGGGCGAGCTGGCGGACCACTCCCTGAATCTGCTGGCGGTGTTCTGGGGGCTGTACCTGCTGATTTTCAATGACTGGCGGTATAATCGCAAGCCGTGGAAACAGGGCGTATTTGGGATGCTGGCCGTCCACGAGCTCAAGTACCCCCTGCAAAAGCGGCTGAGCCGGATGAACGGCTGGCTGGGACTGGCCATGTTCCTGCTGTGGCTGGAGGTGCTGTTCTTCCTGGTGGCCCAGACGGTGGAGCTGTATATGCCCTCCTGGGCCATTTGGAACCTGTTCGGCCTGCCCTGGCTGCTGGCCCTGGGGGCATACGCATGGTTCTTCTGGCGGCAGCGGAAGATATGGCAGGACTTCGGCGCGGTGGCCGGACAGCTGGAAGCCGTTCGGGCGGGGGATGTGGAAAGGGACCTGGCCTTGCAGGAGGACAGCGACCTGTATCAGATGGCCGACGACTTGAACCACATCCGTCAGGGTCTGCACCAGGCGGTGGAGGAGCGCACCCAAAGCGAGCGGATGAAGGTGGAGCTGGTCACAAATGTGTCTCACGACCTGAAAACCCCCCTCACCTCCATCATCAGCTACACCGAGCTGCTCTCCCAGGAGCCCCTGGAGCCTCCGGCCAGCGAGTACGTCCAAATCATGGGGGAGAAGGCCCAGCGGCTGAAGGCTATGGTTCAGGACGTGTTTGAGGTGAGCAAGGCGGCGTCGGGACAACTCCCCGTTAAATTGGAACGGCTTGATTACGCCCGGTTATTGCGCCAGACCCTGGCCGACATGGCCCAGGCCATCGACAACAGCGGCCTGACCCTGCGCGCCGCCATCCCCGAGGAGGAGGTGCCCATCACCGCCGACAGTGACCGGATGTACCGGGTGTTCCAGAACCTCATCGGCAACGCTTTGAAGTACTCCCTGCCCGGCTCCCGGGTCTACCTGAATCTGACGGTGGAGGGGGGACAGGCCAGCGCCAGCGTGCGGAACACCTCCGCCGCCGAGCTGAGGCCCGGCGCGGACTACACCGCCCGGTTCGTCCGGGGGGACGAGAGCCGCACCGACGGCGGCTCCGGCCTGGGGCTTTCCATTGCGGAGTCCTTTACCCGGGCCTGCGGCGGCACCCTGACCGTCACCACCGAGGCCGACCTGTTCACGGCGGTGGTCACTTTCCCTGCGGCAGAGTAAAAGAATTCCCGGGCCCTTCGGGCCCGGGAATTCTTTTACAGCTTCTCAATCTCCGCCTGGTCGATGACCTTGATGCCCCGCTGGGACAGGGCGGCGGCAGCGGCGGCGTTGTCGGCCACCTTGAAGATGGTGTAGGCGCTCCCAGTGTTCTTGTGTCCCTGGAAAACATACATATATTCCACATTGACCTGGGCGTCGGTGAGGGCCTGGAGGACTTTGCTCAGTCCGCCGGGCTCATCGGGGACAGCCACCCCCAGCACGTCGCTGATGGAGTGGACATAGCCCGCGTCCTTCAAGGTGGTGGAAGCCTTGTACACATCGTCCACGATGATCCGGGCAATGCCAAAGTCGCTGGTCTCGGCCAGCGTGAAAGAACGCATATCCACGCCCCCCTGGGCCAGCACGCCGGTCATGGCGTAGAGCACGCCGGGCTTGTTCTCAATAAAAACGGAAATCTGTTTGATACTCATAGCGTTCCCTCCTTAAATTTTCCGCTTGTCGATGACCCGGACGGCCTTGCCCTCACTGCGGACAATGGACTTGGGGGCCACCAGGGTGACCTTGGCGGCCAGGCCCAGCATGGACCGCAGGCCGTCCACCAGCTCCTTCTGCCGCTTGGCGATCTCGCCCATGTTGTCGGTAAACATCTCGGGGGTCATCTCCACCTGAACGTCCAGGGTGTCGGTGTTCTTCACCCGGTCCACGATGATCTGGTAGTTGGCGGGGTAGCCGTGGTTGAGCAGGACGGTTTCAATCTGGGACGGGAACACGTTGACCCCCCGGATGATGAGCATGTCGTCCGACCGGCCCATGGGCTTGCACATCTTCACATGGGTGCGGCCGCAGGAACACTTCTCCCGGGTGAGCATACAGATGTCCCGGGTGCGGTAGCGCAGGAGGGGGAAGGCCTCCTTGGTGATAGAGGTGAACACCAGCTCCCCCTTGCTCCCCTCGGGGAGGACCTCACCGGTGTCGGGGTCGATGATCTCAGCGATGAAGTGGTCCTCGTTGATGTGCATACCCGTCTGGGCGGAACACTCGAAGGACACGCCGGGGCCGGACAGCTCGGTCAGGCCGTAGATATCGTAAGCTTTAATACCCAGGGTATTCTGGATATCCTGGCGCATCTCCTCGCTCCAGGCCTCGGCCCCGAAGATGCCCGCCTTGAGGGGGATCTGGTCGGGGGTGAGGCCCATCTCCTTCATGGTCTCGCCGATGTAGGCGGCGTAGGAGGGGGTGCAGCACAGGATGGTGGCGGACAGGTCCTTGATGAACATGATCTGCCGCTCGGTGTTGCCCGAGGAGGTGGGGATGGTCAGGCACCCCACCTTGTGGGAGCCGCCGTTGAGGCCGGGGCCGCCGGTGAACAGGCCGTAGCCGTAGGACACCTGGCACACGTCCTCGTCGGTGCCCCCCGCCGCCATGATGGCCCGGGCACAGCAGTCCTCCCACAGGTCGATGTCGTGCTGGGTGTAGAAGGCCACCACCCGCTTGCCCGTGGTGCCCGAGGTGGACTGGATGCGGACGCACTCCTTCAGGGGCTTGGCCACCAGCCCATAGGGGTAGGCCTCCCGCAGGTCGGCCTTGGTGACAAAGGGGAGCTTGTGCAGGTCGTCGCTGGACTGGATGTCGTCAGGGGTAAGGCCCTTCTCCTCCATCTTCTTGCGGTAGTAGGGCACATTGTCCCAGACGTGGCGCACCTGCTTCACAAGCCGCTCGTCCTGCCAGGCCTTGATTTGCTCCCGGGATGCGCACTCGATTTCCGGCTGATAATATCTTTCCATTGGAATCATTCCTCTCCAAAATAAGGTACATTTTACTTGGCAAGCAGGCGGCCCCGGTTCATGGTGACCTTGGTCTTGCCAAAGTCCATATCGAAGATAACCACTACGGTGACCGGCGGCTCGGGCAGCAGGTCAAACACCCGCTCCGACTCCCAGTCCGCCAGCTCCTCAAAGTTCTCCTTGGCAAAGCCGTTGTAGGTAGAGCCGTCCGCTCCCATATCCATATTGATCCGGGCCTCATAGCCCTTGTCCCCTCGGATGATGGAGATGGCGTATTTGGCGGAGTTGGCGAACTCACTGGGCAGATTCTCCTTGAAAAACCGCTTCAGCGCCTGGGCGTTCTCGTCGTTGACTTCTTCCGGTTTCTTGGCGCCGCCGCCAAAGAGGCTTGAAAAGAGTCCCATTGTTCATGCTTCCTTTCTGAATTATGATAAATTTAAAGGGTTGAGCCAAAAAGCCTCCGTTCCAAAGGAGCCAGGCTGCCTGCGGGCGGGACGAGAGGTTACGCCTTCTTTCCCAGCTCAAAGGCCTTCTTGTTCAGCTCCAGGAACTTGGGGGGCACCATGGCCTCCAGGGAGGCCTGCCAGGCCTGGTCGGGCAGGTCGAAGTAGTGGGACAGCCGCCCCATGAGGACGATGTTCACCGCCTTGGAGGACCCAGCCTCCTCGGCCAGGGCCAGGCAGTCCAGGGCGTCCACCTTGGCCCCGGCGGCGCGCATTTTCTCCACCAGGCCCTCCGGGTAGGAGGCCGCGCCGGTAATGACGGGCATGGGGTCGATCTGTTGGGTGGAGGTGACGATCTGGCCGTCGGGCTTGAGGTAGCTCAGCCACCGCGCGGCCTCCAGAATCTCGAAGGAGACAATGTAGTCCGCCTCCCCCTTGTCGATGACGGGGGAGTTCACCTTGTCGCCGTAGCGCACATAGGTCACCACCGACCCGCCCCGCTGGGACATGCCGTGGACCTCGGACACCTTCACATCATAGCCCTGCTCCATGAGAAGGTGTCCCAGCAGCTTGGAGGCCAGGAGGGAGCCCTGGCCCCCCACGCCCACGATCATGATATTTTTGGTTTCCATATCTTGAAACAACTCCTTGTTTTTGGGTGTAGGGGCGGATATTATCCGCCCGTTCCAGCCACGTGTCGTTTTACGGGCGGATGATATCCGCCCCTACGATCGGTCAGGCAAACGCCTTCACCCCGCACAGCTGCTGGCACACGCCGCAGCCCACGCACAGAGTGGCGTCCACATGGGCCTTGCCCTCTCGGATGGAGATGGCGGGGCAGCCGATCTTCATGCAGCTCCGGCAGCCCACACATTTGACGATGTCCACCTTCAGGGGCGCCTCATGCTTAACGTACTTGAGCAGAGCGCAGGGCCGGCGGCTGATGATGACCGAGGGTTCAGCAGCGGCCAGCTCCTCTTTCAGCACGGTGTCGCAGGCCTTCAGGTCGTAGGGGTCCACCACCCGCACCCGGTTGAAGCCCATGGCCTTGCACAGGGCCTCCAGGTCAATCTTCCCGGCGGGGTCGCCCTTGATGTTGTAGCCGGTGGTGGGGTTCTGCTGGTGGCCGGTCATGCCGGTGATGGAGTTGTCCAGAATAATCACGGTGGAGTTGGACTGGTTGTAGGCGATGTTGGCCAGGCCGGTCATGCCCGAGTGCATAAAGGTGGAATCGCCGATGACGGCCACCGTTTTGCCCTCGCTCTCCGCGCCCCGGGCCTTGTTGAAGCCGTGGACAGCGGAGATGGAGGCCCCCATACACAGGGTCATATCCATAGCGGCCAGGGGGGCCACCGCCCCCAGGGTGTAGCAGCCGATATCCCCCAGGACGGTGCACTTGTTCTTGCTCAGGACGTAGAACAGGCCCCGGTGGGGACACCCGGCGCACATGACGGGGGGCCGGGGCGGGATGGGGTCGGCGATGGTCCGGCCGGTATGTACCTCCCCGCCCAGCTTTTCCGCAATCAGATTCTGGGAAAATTCCCCCTCCATGGGCAGGGCGTCCTTGCCGGAGACGGCAAGGCCCAGTGCTTTACAGTGCTTCTCTATGACGGGGTCCATCTCCTCCACTACAACAAGCCTTTCCACTTTACAGGCAAAATCCTGAATCAGCTTCACCGGCAGGGGGTTGGCCATCCCCAGCTTGAGGACGGACACGGAATCTCCAAAGACCTCCTTCACATACTGGTAGCTGGTGGAGGAGGTAATAATGCCGACTTTGGCGCCCCCCATCTCCACCCGGTTGACGGGGGCGGTCTCGGCCCACTCCTGGAGCTTCCGGGTGCGCTCCTCCACAAATGGGTGGCGGCGGATGGCGTTGCCGGGCATCATGACATATTTTGCGATATTCTTCTCATAGGGCCTCATCTCGGGCTCCGTCCGGGGGGAGGTCTCCACGACGGACTGGGAGTGGGCCACCCGGGTACACATCTTCAGCAGCACCGGGGTATCAAACTCCTCGCTGAGCTCATAGGCCAGCTTGGCGAACTCCAGCGCCTCGGCGGAATCGGAGGGCTCCAGCATGGGCACCTTGGCGGCAATGGCGTGGTGGCGGGAGTCCTGCTCGTTCTGAGAGGAGTGCATCCCCGGATCGTCGGCCACGCCGATGACCATGCCTGCATTGACCCCGGTATAACTCATGGTATACAAAGGGTCGGCAGCCACGTTGAGGCCCACGTGCTTCATGGCGCAGAAGGCCCGTTTCCCCGCCAGACAGGCCCCGAAGGCGGTCTCCATGGCGACTTTCTCATTGGGGGCCCATTCGCAGTAAATTTCCGGATACTTCACCGCCTCCTCGGTAATCTCGGTGCTGGGGGTTCCAGGGTAGCTGGAGATTACGCAGCACCCCGCCTCATACAGTCCACGGGCAACGGCGGCGTTGCCCAACATCAGCTGTTTCATGTCGTTTTCCTGCTTTCTGTTTGTTTTTCATTCGCTCCGCAGGGACGGCCCGCGGCAGCCCCTACGCCTCTTCCTTCTCATGCAGCCCTTCCCGGGCGATAACCTGCTGCATCACGCCTCCGGCACCATTGTCCAGCATGGAGCGGCGGACGCGGCTGATGGTAGCGGAGCTGGCCCCGGTCTTGTCCAGAATATCCAGATAGACCAGCCCCTGCTGTAGATACACCGCCACGTCAAACCGCTGCTCCAGGCTCCTCAGCTCGGTGGGGGTACACAGGTCGTCAAAAAAACGGCAGCACTCGTCCAGGTCCTTCAGCTTTAAGATGGTCTCATACAGCGCCATACTGCGCTCCCGCTTTTCCGCTTTCGCCAAAATGATACACTCCTCTCCATATTTTCAGGTCTGAAATTCATTCCTGTAAAGTGTAGCACAGGAAAGTATGGAAGTAAAGAGCGGACGGCCTAAAATTTTTGGCAGGCTGGAATTTTCTTGACAAGGACAGAAAAATGCGTTACACTACTTTAACAATTAAAATCAATAAAGCGGCACGGAGCACATCCGTCAGGAAAGGAACGAGCATCATGCCTATCACCGATCTGTTGGAACGCAACAGCAAGCTATACGGCGACGAGGCCGCGCTGGTGGAGATCAACCCGGAGGTCCGGGAGGAGCAGCGGGTCTCCTGGCAGGAGTACGAGCTGATCCAGCCCACCGGCGACGCCCCCTACCGCCGGGAGATCACCTGGTCGGTTTTTGACGAGAAGGCCAACCGGGTGGCCAACATGCTGCTCAGCCGGGGCATCCGCAAGGGCCAGAAGGTGGCCATCCTGCTGATGAACTGCCTGGAGTGGCTGCCCATCTACTTCGGCATTTTAAAGACGGGGGCCATCGCCGTCCCCCTGAACTTCCGATACACCGCCGACGAGATTGACTACTGTCTCAAGCTGGCCGACGCCGATGTGCTCTTTTTCGGCCCCGAGTTCACCAGCCGGATGGAGCCCATCGTTCCCAAGATCACCCGTCAGATGCTGCTGTTTTTCGTGGGGGAGCACTGCCCCCCCTTCGCGGAGGACTATCTCCGGGCCACCGCCAACTGCTCCAGCCGGGCCCCCAAGGTGCTGGTGGACGACGAGGATGAGGCCGCTATTTACTACTCCTCGGGCACCACCGGCTTCCCCAAGGCGATTTTGCTCAAGCACACCGCCCTGATGCAGTCCGCCCGGATGGAGGCCATCCACCATGAGACCACCCATGAGGACGTATTTCTGTGCATCCCGCCCCTGTACCACACCGGGGCCAAAATGCACTGGTTCGGCTCATTGTTCACCGGCAGCAAGGCGGTGCTCTTGAAGGGCAGTTCCCCCTCCGCCGTCTTCCAGGCGGCCAGTCAGGAGAGATGCACCATCGTCTGGCTGCTGGTGCCCTGGGCTCAGGACATTTTAGCCGCTCTTGATCGAGGAGAGCTGAAAGTCGAAGATTTCCAGCTCTCCCAGTGGCGGCTGATGCACATCGGCGCCCAGCCGGTGCCCCCCTCCCTCATCAAGCACTGGCTGAGCTACTTCCCCCACCACAAGTACGACACCAACTACGGCCTGTCCGAGTCCACCGGACCGGGCTGCGTCCACCTGGGGGTGGACCACGTCCACAAGGTAGGGGCAATCGGGGTCCCCGGCTACGGCTGGAAGGTCAAGATCGTGGACGAGCAAAATACTCCCGTGAAGCAGGGAGATGTAGGGGAACTGTGCGTAAAAGGCCCCGGGGTGATGGTGTGCTACTACCACAACCCGGAAGCCACCGCCGAGGTGCTGGAAAACGGCTGGCTCCACACCGGCGACATGGCCCGTCAGGACGAGGACGGCTTCATCTTCCTGGTGGACCGGAAAAAGGACGTGATTATCTCGGGCGGCGAGAACCTGTACCCGGTTCAGATCGAGGACTTCCTGTCCGCCTACCCCAAGGTACATGACGTGGCCGTCATCGGCCTGCCCGACCAGCGGCTGGGCGAGATGGCCGCCGCCATCATCCAGGTGAAGGAGGGCATGACCTGCACCGAGAGCGAGATCAACCAGTTCTGCATGGATCTCCCCCGGTACAAGCGTCCCCGGAAGATCATCTTCGCCCCCGTCCCCCGCAATCCCACCGGCAAGATCGAAAAGCCCAAGCTCCGGGAGCGGTACTGCGGCGTCCGCCTGGTGGAGGCACAGAATCAAGGGTAAACACACAGGGAGGCGGCTCGGCCCGCCTCCCTGTTTTTGTTGACAGATACGTAAAATACGTGTATACTAATATTAGAAATGGAGTGAACACCATGCCAATGACACCAAGAGAAATGATTCAACTTCTCCAGGCCAACGGTTTTGTGTGCATCAGCTCCAACGGCTCCCACAGGAAATTCCGGAACGAACAGACTGAAAAAACTGTCATTGTCCCCTTCCATGCAAAGGATTTAAAAAAGGGGCTGGAGCAAAAGATATTAAAAGACGCAGGGTTGAAATGAGCACGAACTCAAAAGGAGGCACACCATGAAAAATCACTATTATCCTGCCATATTCCACCCCGAGGAGATGGGATATTCGGTCTTTATCCCGGATATTCATGGATGCTCCACCCAGGGAGACACCATGGACGAGGCGGTGGAGATGGCCAAGGACGCCATTGGGCTGATGCTGGAAGGATGCGGCGAAGCTCCTCAGGCCTCCAAGCCCTCTGACTTGCCTCTGGAGGGGGAAGATTTTGTCGTTATGATCTCCTATAACCCAGCGGAATACACCCGAAAAAACAACCGCGCGGTCAAAAAGACCCTCTCTCTGCCCGCCTGGCTCAACGAGGCGGCGGAGGCGGCTCACATCAACTTCTCTGGCGTTCTCCAAGAGGCGCTGAAGGCCAAGCTGGAGCTGTAAACACCACAGGGGCGGCCCTTTCGGGCCGCCCCTGCCTATGCTCTGGGATACGGGTCGCGTGTGTTTGTGAGCCCCAAAAGATAGTCGATGCTGGTTTTGTGAAGCTTTGACAGCGATATCAAAATTGCAGTCGGGATGTCATTTTCTCCAGTCTCATATTTGGAATAGCCCGTCTGCGACATACCCAACAATTTAGATATCTCCACCTGGGTCATATCGCTGTCCTCACGCAAATCACGTATTCTTGGATACACAATTATCACCTCTGAAAAATTTAATAGGGTGAATAGCAGGGCCGGGAGAACGCGATGCTCTCCCGGCCTTAAAGGCTTATTTCAAAATATCGGACAGCTTGTAGATACGCAGAGAGAGAGCTATGGCCTGCTCTCTGGTCGCGGTAGCATAGCCCTGGGCCTCCTGCTCCGGCGTAATATTTTTAGGGGCAAAATGGATGTCGTCCACACCCTTGATAATCCCCATCTTGGACATATAGTAGACCGACGGCCGGGCATAGTCCGAAATATCGGCGTCGTCGGCAAACGTACTGACTCCGGAGGTATCTAACTGGTACTGGTCATCACTGTCAATCGTCCAGCCGTCAAATTTGTATTTTTTGATGGTGCGGCACAGCATCGTGGCAAGCTGTTCCCGGTTGATCGCCACATCCGGCGCAAACTCCTGATCCGAAACTCCAACCGCAATACCAAGGCCGTACGCCTTTTCGATATCTGCGCTGTTGCTGTCCCCGCTGATATCGGTAAAGGGAGTGGAGGAGGCCTCAGCTGTCGTTCCCGTCAGAGATTCATAGAGCTTGACGGAGACAGCGGCAAATTCCGCCCGGGTGATCCGCTTGGTCATGTCCGCGTCCTTCAGGGTATCCGGAATCAACCCCAGGATATTGGCCTGGGTCATCTCGTCCCGCGCCCAGGCGGAGGTGCGGGTGGCAAAAAACGGGACGTCGCCGATGTACTCACCGGAGTAAGTGGTATTCCGGTATGTACCCGAAAGGCTCATATCTCCTTGGTCATTCATTTGAATCACAGCGTTAAACGGATTTACAATCCAGCTGACGCCGTTGATACTCCCCGTGATTCTGACCGTCTCCATATAAAACGTGTTTTTGGCAAAGTCGATGGTGCCCTTAAACTCATAGGTACACCAATCGTTGTCACGGAGTTCTCCTTCAACGGTCGTGATCTTTGCAGAGCCAGTAAGGTTTCCGCTGCTGTCGCACTCATCAATCGTGAAATCGATGTACCGCTCTACGGGGGTATTCTCATACGCGCCGGTAAATTGGCCGAACCAGGACGACTTTGTAAAGTCTTCCGGGCTGAACGCCGCCGATGCGGTGACGGGCAGGAGCGCGCACAGCATGACTGCCGCCAGGAACATGCTCAGGATCTTTTTTACTCTCATATCCAGCATCCTTTCTCTTTGTGCGGTTTTCCCGCAACTTGCTACCAGATTACCACCTTGTGCCTGAATTGTCAAACAGACAAAAAAATTCCCCGGCTGTACCGAGGAATTTTTTATGTTACCAGAGTTTACACCAGCTTAGCGCCGTTGACCTTGACGCCGGGGCCCATAGTGGAGGCCACGGTGCAGCTCTTGATATACTGGCCCTTGGCGGCGGCGGGCTTAGCCTTGATGATGGCGCCCATGAGGGCGGAGAAGTTCTCGCTCAGCTTCTCGGGGCCGAAGGAGACCTTGCCGATGGGGCAGTGGATGATGTTGGTCTTGTCCAGACGGTACTCCACCTTACCGGCCTTGATCTCGTTGACAGCCTTGGTCACGTCGGGGGTGACGGTGCCGGCCTTGGGGGAGGGCATCAGGCCCTTGGGGCCCAGCACCTTACCCAGACGGCCTACCACGCCCATCATGTCGGGGGTGGCGACCACCACGTCGAAGTCGAACCAGTTTTCCTTCTGAATCTTCTCCACCAGGTCCATCTCGCCCACGAAGTCGGCGCCGGCGGCCCGGGCCTCGTCGGCCTTGGCGGCCTTGGCGAAGACCAGCACCCGCTGGGTCTTGCCGGTGCCGTGGGGCAGGACGATGGCGCCGCGGACCTGCTGGTC
>CANSDP010000012.1 GCA_947645675.1 uncultured Bacillota bacterium | reverse complement strand
TCATACCCCCGCATTTTTATTGTGGCTTTTGGCTTTTTCAGTAGACCCTAAATAGATAAGGATCAAATTTGCCGTAATCACTATCAGCAGAAATACTTAACAATACAACAGCATAGTCAACAGGTTCCAATGTACAATGGCAGTTTGGATGATGAGGCCATGGGGGAGTTTTACCCTCCAGAAATAGGCATCCATCCAGCATCAAGCATACTTGGCAGTGGGAACCGCCTTCTGAGTGATGTACCCACTTGACCCAACGTGGCCCATCCGATTTCCACAGACAGAGCGTCCCGGCACAACGTTTGAAATACATTTACCTTCTCCTTTACAAGCAGTAATTGAAAATCTTTATACCTGTAAGGAGAAATCTTTATAAAGTTGTATGTTTGCGTACATCAGCTAAGAAAATTTTATAAAAATAAGACAGACCACCCCCTTGGCGGCCTGTCTTATTAATGGTACGGGTAGTGGGGGTCGAACCCACACGAATTGCTTCACAGGAACCTAAATCCTGCGCGTCTGCCAATTCCGCCATACCCGCTTGACGAACTTATGATACAGGACAGCGGAAAAAAAGTCAATCGAAAATTCCGGCCAGGGCGTCCACCGCCCGGGCCACATAGGCGGGCAGGGGCAGCTCCTCCACCCCGGCCACCACCACGCCGCAGCTGTTCATGGGCACCAGAAATTTTTTGGCCCGGCAGCTGCCCACCGCCTCGGCCATCGCGGGGGTGACCTCCCCCAGGATCGCGTTGGCCACGACGACGCCCACCGGCCCCAGCACCCCGTCGGCGTCCATCACATTGCGGACCACCGGATTTTCCCCGGTGGCGCCAAAGTCGGCCCCCGCCTTGAGCATGGCGGCGGTGGCGGCGGTGTTGGTGCCCAGAGCGTACACCCGGGCCTGAGGCAGGCGGGCCTTAACCCGCTCCACCAGAAGTCCGCCCAGACGGCCGCCCTGGCCGTCTATCACTACGATTTTCATAAAAAACTCCTTATTCTGGCACCGGACAGGGGCCGTCTGTCATAAAATAGCTCGGGGGTGGTCTGATTGTCTTCCATTTACAACGCCAACAGCGGCGAATTGCTCACCATGGCTGTGGCCCTCTCGGCCGCGCTGGCTCAGGGGCAGAGCCAGGCCAATCTGGCCAAGCTGGGGGCCTTTTTCACCATCGTGGGGGATACCCTGAACCTCTACGCCCTCCAGCCCAACCAGGCGGGACGGGCCGGGACGGCCCTCAGCCTCGCAGATAATCTCTGATTTCCTCCATGCGGTCCACGGCACCCTGATAGCCCTCCGCCCAAAGCAGGCGGAGCTTCTCCACGTCCCGCTCCGTCCGGGACACGCCCAGGGTGGTCCGGGGGGCGATGACCAGCAGCTTTCCCTCCCGCTCCGCCTGGAACAGGGCCTCCCGGTCCCGGTTATAGGTCTCCGCCCAGCGCTCCATGGCCTGGACGAAGCGGGGATAACCGGCGTACTGCTTGCGGATCACCTTCAGCGCGGGGTCGGGCTTCCGCCGGTAGCTCCGGGGCCGGGTGAGGACCACCGCCACCCGATCGCATTTCTCCAGCGCCCGCCGCCAGGGGATGGCGTCGCCAATGCCTCCGTCCAGGTAGGGCTGGCCGTTGATCTCGAAGATGGGAAACATCAGGGGCATGGCACAGCTGGCCTGAAGGACGGTGGACTCCTCGTCATGCCGGGGGACGGGCAGATAGTCCGCCCGTCCGGTGTTCAGGTTGGTGACCACCGCCTCTACCTCGCCGGGAAAAGCGGCGAAGGTGTCGTAATCGAAGGGGACCAGCTCGTTGGGAATGGTGCTGAACCCGAATTTCAGGCCGAAATAGCTCCGGTTTTCCTTGTCGGTCAGGTTCCGCAGCCCCATGTACCGCTTGTCCGGGGCGTAGCGGGTGACCACCTCCAGATTGCGCCGGGGCTGTCTGGACACGTAGCTCACCCCATAGGCGATGCCCGCCGACACGCCGATTACATAATCGGTCATGACTCCGCCCTCCAGCAGGGCGTCGCACACGCCGCAGGAAAAAATTGCCCGGAGGGCCCCGCCCTCCAATACCAAGCCTGTTTTCATAAAACCTCCCGCGCCCGCGCCGGGCGCTTTTTCATTGCTGCGTTCTATTATACCCCTTCCCGGCCAATTTTGCAAACTGTTCCAATTTCCTTGACACCTTACGGCTTTTGGGGGTAAAATACCATGTATATACACCATGCGGAGGTGCCCTATGACCACCCACAAAAAAGTATCCGTCCTGCCCATCTATCTGGTAGGTCTTGTCTGGCTGGGCTACGCCCTTCTGCTTCCCCTGAACAGCCCGGTCCACTATCTCCTGTGCGCCGGACTGTCCCTGGCGGTCTTTGTGGCCGGGAAAGCCATTTTCCCCGACAAGGTCTATCAGACCCCCGGAGCCCCCCAGGAGCAGGCCAAAAAACAGGAGTCCAAAAAGCCCAAGGAGCCGGAGGACCCGAAGCTCGCCGCCCTCCGGAAGGAGAAGGAGCGGGCCGTCTCCGAGCTTCGGCGGCTCAACGACGCCATCCCTGACGAGAAGATCTCCGACCAGATCGACCATCTGGAGGAGGTCACAGGGAAGATCATCGACCATGTGATTGCCGACCCGGCCAAGCAGCCCCAGATCTCCCGGTTTCTGGACTACTTCCTGCCCACCACCATCAAGCTGCTCAACGCCTACGACCGGATGGACTCCGCCGGCGTCTCGGGCAGCAACATCGACGCTACCAAACAGAAGGTGGAGACTATGCTGGACACCCTGTGCGCCGCCTTTGACAAGCAGCTGGACGCCCTCTTTGGCGACGAGGCCCTGGATATCTCCACCGACATCACCGTGATGGAGAACCTGCTGGCCCAGGAGGGGCTGTCCGGAGGCTCCAGACCCACCGGCGGGGCGGACGGACCCAAGCTGGAGCTGTAGGGCGGGACGACCCGGCCCGCCGTCTTCTGAATTTCCACCGGCTCATATACGGCGCGCCGGGGTCGTCGCGCCCTACAGACCATCATTTCGTAGGGGCGGATATCATCCGTCTGAGGTGGTATGCGAATGAGGAACGGGCAACCGCAAGCCGCCCCTACAAAATATAACACGATACAGGAGGAACTGAAGAATGAGTGACGAACTGAACCTGAACACAACTCCCGAACTGACCTTTGAGCCCTCCGCCGCCCAGGCGGTGGAGGCCCCGGCGCTGACGTTGGAGCCCACCGCCCCCGCCACTGCGGCGGTGGACGAGTCTGTCCAGGCCGCCCGGGACGCCAACGCCGTCAAGCTGGACGAGTCCATGCTCAGCGAGGCGGAGAAGAAGATGGTGGAGGATTTTTCCAAGAAGATTGATGTCACCGACAGCAATCTGGTGCTGAACTACGGCGCGGCGGCCCAGAAGAACATCGCCGCCTTCTCTGAGAACGCCCTGAACAACGTGCGCACCAAGGACCTGGGCGAGGTAGGCGAGGCCCTGTCCTCCCTGGTGGTGGAGCTGAAGACCTTCGGCCAGACCGAGAAGAAGGGCATCGGCGGCTTCTTCCAGAAGAAGAAAAACGAGCTGGAGGCCATGAAGGCCAGCTACGCCAAGGCCGAGGTCAACGTGGAGAAGATTGTCAAGGTGCTGGAGAACCACCAGGTCACCCTGATGAAGGACGTGGCCATGTTCGACCAGATGTATGAGCTGAACACCAAGTATTACAAGGAGCTCACCATGTATATCCTGGCCGGCAAGAAGCGGCTGGAATACCTGCGGACTCACGACCTGGCCGACCTGAAAAAGAAGGCGGAGACCACCGGGGCCCAGGAGGACGCCCAGGCCTACAACGACTTCGCCAACCTGTGCAGCCGGTTTGAGAAGAAGCTCCACGACCTGGAGCTCACCCGGATGATCTCCATCCAGATGGGTCCTCAGACCCGCCTGCTCCAGAACAACGACACCCAGATGCTGGAGAAGATCCAGTCCTCCCTGGTGAACACCATCCCCCTGTGGAAGAGCCAGATGGTGCTCTCCCTGGGCCTGGAGCACTCCCGCCAGGCCACCGCGGCCCAGAGCGCGGTGACCAACATGACCAACGAGCTGCTGAAGAAGAACGCCGACATGCTCAAGATGGGCACCATCGAGACCGCCCGGGAGGCCGAGCGGAGCGTGGTCTCCATCGAAACCCTCCAGCACACCAACCAACAGCTTATCACCACCCTGGACGAGGTGATGAAGATTCAGACCGAGGGCGCCCAAAAGCGGAAAGAGGCAGAGAAGGAGCTGGGCCGCATCGAGGGCGAGCTGAAGCAGAAGCTGTTGGAGCTTCGGGGCTGATATGCAGGAGAACGCTATGAAACTTTTCCAAAAAGCATGGTTTGCCTGGCTGCTCACCGCTGTGATGATTGCGGCGGCGGTGGCCATCGGACTGGCAAAGCCGCCGGCTGACACCCCGCCTGCGGCATCGCCCTCCGGCGGCGCCGCCCTGGACGAGAGCCTGTCTGTTTCGGATTATCTCGACTACACGCTGGACGAGACGGGGGAGCTGTCCTCCAAGCAGGAGCGGCAGATCAGCCTGTACAACGCCAACTGGGCCCGGCGGTACGACAGCATCATCGCTGTGGCGGTGAAGGAGTCGGTGCCCGGCAGCATTGATGACTACGCCTATGACCTGGGCATGGATATCGGCCTGTCCGCCTCCGACGCCATTCTGGTCATCGACGCCTCCGCAAAGGACGCCTATCTGGCCGCCAGCCCGGACTACCCCCTGACGGACGGCCAGATCTCCACCTACGTGAACAGCGCGCTCAAGCCGTATGTTGAGCGCGGCAAATACGGCGACGGCATCCTCAATCTGTTCCTGGAGCTGAACCAGTTCTATGTGAACAGCTACGGCCTGGGCTATCTGGAAAACGGCGGCGCCTACGCCTCCGGCGGAGATACGGCGGCGGGGGTGGTGATGCTGGTCCTGATTCTCATCGCCATTGTGGTGGTTGTCAACGCCATCGACCAGTCCCGGTACAACACCTACCGCCAGCGGTACTATGGGGTGGTCAATCCCCCGGTGATGTTCCGGCCCATCTTCTTCTGGCACGGGCCCGGCACCAGCTGGTACCGCCGCCATTGGCGGCGTCCTCCCCCTCCGCCTCCTCCGAGGCCCCCGAGAGGCCCGGGGGGCCCGGGGGGCCCCGGCGGCTTTGGCGGCGGGGGCGGCTTCAACGGCTTCTCGGGCCCCAGAGGGGGCGGCTTCTCCGGCAGCGGTCCGTCCCGAGGCGGCGGCTTCACGGGCGGCCGGGGTGGAGGCTTTTCCAGCGGGCGGGGCGGCGGCTTCTCCGGCGGCGGCATCTCCCGGGGCGGAGGGTTCTCCGGCGGACGGGGCGGCGGATTTTCCGGCGGAGGCTCCTCCCGGGGCGGCGGATTTGGACGCCGGTGAGCCCCTGAGGAGCCGGACTCCCCCAGAGAAGAAGGCTTTCAAAGTGTCTATCGCTCCCCCGCAGAGGCGGGGGAGTGAATTTTTTTACTCTCTACAGCAAAACAGACAGTTTCCCGTAAAATTCAAAAAGTTGATTTGGGCATATTGACGTTTCCCTTCTGAAGTTTTAAAATAAGGAAGTCTTAAGGATGGGAAGCATCCCGTCCAAATGTCAGGACAAATTGAAATATGGAGGAATGAAACGTGAAGAAACTGTTATCCGGGCTTCTGGCCTCTGCCATGCTGCTCTCTCTGGCCGCCTGCGGCGGAGGCGGCAGCGCTTCCAGCAAGCCTGCTGCCAGCAGCACCCCTGCTGCCAGCAGCACCCCCGCTGGCAGCAGCACCCCCGCTGGCAGCCAGCCTGCGGCCAGCGCCCCCGCCGACGGGATGGACGCCCTGATCGAGGCCGCCAAGGCCGAGGGCGAGCTGGTGGTCTACGGCTCCTGCGAGGAGGAGTACCTGGCCGCCGCCTGCCAGAAGTTTGAGCAGATGTACGGCATCAAGACCACCTTCCAGCGCCTGTCCACCGGCGAGGTTCAGGCCAAGATTGAGGAGGAGGACGGCAACCCCTCCGCCGACGTCTGGTTCGGCGGCACCACCGACCCCTACAACGTGGTGGCGGCCGAGGGCCTGCTGGAGCCCTATGAGGCGATGAACGCCTCCCACATCACCAAGGACGTGTATAAGCACTCCGACAACATGTGGCACGGCATCTACACCGGCATCCTGGGCTTTATGGTCAACAAGGACCGTCTGGAGAGCAAGAACCTCGAGGCCCCCAAGGACTGGCCCGACCTGCTCAAGCCCGAGTATGAGGGCCTGATCTGGCTGTCCAACTACAACACCGCCGGCACCGCCAAGCTGGTCATCAACACCATGATCCAGAAGTACGGCCACGACGAGGGCATTCAGTATCTGGTAGACCTGGATAAGAATATTGAGGTCTACACCAAGTCCGGCTCCGGCCCGTCCAAAAACGTGGGCACCGGCGAGTGCACCATCGGCATCGGCTTCCTGCATGACGGCATCACTCAGATTCTGGACAATGGCTACGACAACATCGAGCTCATCATCCCCTCCAGCGGCACCTCCTGCGAGATCGGCGCCACCGCCATCTTCAAGGGCGCCAAGCACCCCAACGCCGCCAAGCTGTGGATTGAGTACGCCCTGTCCCCCGACTGCGTCAACCAGGCCGACGAGGTAGGCTCCTACCAGTTCCTGGTTCTGGACAACGCCGAGCAGCCCCAGGCCGCTTACGACTTCGGCCTGGACCCCAACAACGTGATGGACTACGACTTTGAGGATGCCACCAAGAATATCAGCACCTACATTGAGGAAGTTATGAACGCCCTGGCCAACGCCGGCGCCAACACCGGCGACACCGGACGGTTCCAGACTGAGTAACATACCGCAGCCAGCGGGGGACGGCGCAGCTGCCGTCCCCCGTTTTTCATTACCCCATTGGGAATGGGCCGCTCAGAGGGGCGGCCCGCCCTGAAAAGTGAAAGGAGGTCTCCTCCATGGCAAAAAGCCAGAGTGCGGCCCTGGACCGGAAAAAGCTGATGGCCGACCCCGTTATGGTGGGAACCATCATCGTTCTGATTACATTTTTGACCCTGTTTATCCTCTATCCTTTGGCCATCCTGCTGGTAGACAGCTTCTACGGCGGGGAGGGCTTCACCCTGGCCACCTTCCAGAAGGTGATGGCCATGCCCACCTTCCGCACCGCCATCGGAAACACCCTGAAGGTGGGCTTCCTGGTGGGCATTCTGTCCACCATAGTGGGTCTGCTCTTCGCCTATGTGGAGGTCTACGTCAAGATGTGGAAATTCGTGGGCGGACTGTTTAAGGTGGTATCCATGCTGCCCGTGGTGTCGCCCCCCTTTGTGCTCTCCCTGTCCATGATTATGCTTTTCGGCAAGGCGGGCATTATCACCTACTTTCTGCTGGGCATGGAAGACAACAGCGTCTATGGCTTCTGGGGCATCGTCATCGTCCAGACCCTCACCTTCTTCCCGGTGTGCTATATGATGCTCAAGGGCCTGCTGAAGAACATCGACCCCTCCCTGGAGGAGGCCGCCCGGGACATGGGGGCCAGCCGGTGGAAGGTCTTTGCCACCGTCACCTTCCCCCTGCTTCTCCCCGGACTGGGCAACGCCTTTCTGGTCACCTTCATCGAGTCCATCGCCGACTTTGCCAACCCCATGATTATCGGCGGCTCCTACGACACCTTAGCCACCACTATTTACCTGCAAATCACCGGGGCCTATGACAAGCAGGGGGCCGCGGCCATGGCCGTGGTGCTGCTGTGCATTACCCTGGGTATGTTCATTGTTCAAAAATACTATCTGGAGGCGAAAACCGCCGCCACCCTCACCGGCAAGGCCAGCCGGGGCCGAATGCTTATTGATGACCGGAGCGTCACCGTCCCGCTGACCCTCCTGTGCTCCCTGGCGACCATCTTCGTCATCATGATGTACGCCTGTGTGCCCATCGGGGCCCTGTTCCCCACCTGGGGTTATAAGTTCACCCCCCTGACCCTCAAGTGGTTCAGCCAGGTGTTCACCCGGTACCACGGCCTCCAGGCCTTCCGGGACTCCTTTGTCCTGTCCCTCATCGCCTCCCCCATTACCGCCCTGCTGTCCATGATTATCTCCTATCTGGTGGTCAAGCGGAAATTCAGGTCCAAGGGCTTTATCGAAGCGGTATCCATGCTGGCCATGGCCGTCCCCGGCACGGTGCTGGGCGTGGGGTACATCCGGGGCTACTCGGGCGGCCTGTTCCACAGCTCCAACTGGCCCATCTTCGCCGAGGGCGGTGCCCTCCACGGCCTGTTCCCCAACGGCCTGCTGGGGGGCATCTACGGCAGCGCGGCCATTTTGGTAATCGTCTTTGTGGTCCGCTCCCTGCCCACGGGAACGAGAAGCGGCATCTCCGCTCTGCGGCAGATTGACAAGTCCATTGAGGAGTCGGCCTACGACATGGGGGCGGACAGCTTCAAGGTATTTATGACGGTAACCCTCCCGCTGATTAAGGACTCCTTCCTCAGCGGCCTGGTGACCGCCTTCGTC
Source organism: uncultured Bacillota bacterium (assembly GCA_947645675.1). Taxonomy (GTDB): domain Bacteria; phylum Bacillota; class Clostridia; order Oscillospirales; family Oscillospiraceae; genus Lawsonibacter. Next base: position 46,529 of record CANSDP010000012.1, on the reverse strand, counting down.
CGGTCCATCACCGCCATCTCCGCCATCATCCTGCTGGTCACCCCCAGCGTCTACCTCATCACGGTGCAGATCAATGAGTTTGCCGAGAAGGGCGCTTACTCCATCGCCTGCGCCTTCGCCACCATTCTCATTCTGATTACCTACGGCTCGGTGCTGCTGATGAACCTGTTTATCAAATATTTCGGCACCAGCAGAAAGCTGAAGCCTGAAAAGGTCAAGAAGGCAAAAACCAAGCGGATCAATATCCAAGTTGTCAAGGAGGGTTAAGTCATGTCGAAAGAGAAAAAAGGGGTCCGTTTGGACCACATCTCCAAAATCTATCAGGACCCCAAGACGGGCAAAGACTTTTACGCGGTAAAGGACACCTCCCTGACCATCGAGCCGGGCTCCTTTGTCACCCTTCTGGGCCCCTCGGGCTGCGGAAAAACCACCACCCTGCGGATGATTGCCGGCTTCGAGAGCCCCGATGAGGGGGAGATCTACCTGGGAGAGCAGGCCATCAACGCCCTCACCCCCAACAAGCGGGACACCGCCATGGTATTCCAGAGCTACGCCCTGCTGCCCCACTACAATGTCTTTGACAACGTGGCCTACGGCCTGAAGCTGCGCAAGGTACCCAAGGATGAGATTCAAAAGCGGGTCATGAAAATTCTGGACCTGGTGGAGCTCACCGGCATGGAGGGCCGCATGACCAACCAGCTGTCCGGCGGACAGCAGCAGCGGGTGGCCCTGGCCCGGGCCCTGGTCATCGAGCCCAGCGTGCTGCTCTTCGATGAGCCGCTGTCCAACCTGGACGCCAAGCTCCGGGTGTCCATGCGCACCGAAATTCGCCGCATCCAGCAGGAGGTGGGCATCACCGCCATCTACGTCACCCACGACCAGAGCGAGGCTATGGCCCTGTCGGACAACATCATTATCATGAACAAGGGCGTGGTAGCCCAGATGGGCTCCCCCCAGGACATCTACTACCACCCCAACAGCGAGTTTGTGGCCGACTTCATTGGCGAGGCCAACTTCCTCAAGGGCGCTCTGGAGAGGCTGGAGGGCAATCACGCCGTCCTGAATGTGGAGGGCCACCCCACCCAGGTCCCTGCCAGGGAGGGAATGGCCCTGGGGAAGGAGTACACCGTGGTCCTGCGGCCCGAGTCCGCCGTTCTGAAGGACGAGGGAGGCCTGCCCTGCGAGGTGGTCCTGTCCTGCTTCATGGGCTCCTATCAGAACTACCATGTGAAGGTGGGCGGCACCCTGGTGAAGCTCACCGACTACAACCCCAAGAACAAGCGGGTTTATCAGGTGGGGGAGCGGTGCTCCCTGGTCTTTGACCCGGAGTCGGTCCATATCCTGTAAACGAAAAAAGAGATATTGACAGACGGGCCCTCTATTTGGTATACTCTCCCTGCGGCAGGAAGCCGCGCTCAGGCCAGAAGGCCGAATGAAACCCCAGCTTGATACGCTCCGGGACAGAAGTCCGGAGCTTGCCAGAAGGCATACCATACCGGTATGCCTTCTTTTTGTCCTGTGGAGGGATGATTTGTGACGCTGGAGCAATTTTTTCAACAGAATCCCCGCTGTGCCCTGGCCTTTTCCGGGGGAGTGGACTCCGCCTTTCTCCTGTGGGCGGGCCTCCGGGCGGGGGCCGAGGTGCGGCCCTGCTTCGTCAAGACCCCCTTTCAGCCCCGGTTTGAGCTGGAGGACGCCCGCCGTCTGTGCGGCCAGCTGGGAGTGGAGCTGACCGTCCTTGAGGTTGACATCCTCTCCGACGAGGCGGTGACCTCCAACCCGCCTGACCGCTGTTACCACTGCAAGAGGCGGCTGTTCTCAGCGCTGAAAGAGTACGCGGCCTCAGAGGGCTATTCCCTCCTTCTGGACGGCACCAACGCCTCGGACGAGGCCGGAGACCGCCCCGGTATGCGGGCGCTGTCAGAGCTGGAGGTCCGCTCCCCCCTGCGGGAGTGCGGCCTGACCAAGGAGCGCATCCGGGCGCTGTCCAGACAGGCGGGGCTGTTCACCTGGGACAAGCCCTCCTACGCCTGTCTCGCCACCCGCGTCCCCAACCGGCGGGCCATCACCCGGGAGGACCTGGAGCGGGTGGAGCGGGGGGAGGAGGCCCTGGCCCGCCTGGGCTTCCGGGATTTCCGCCTGCGGCTGACCCCCGGCGGCTGCAAGGTGCAGGCGCTGGAGGGGCAGATGCCCCTGGTGTTTGATTCCAGAGAGGATATTTTGGCCGCGTTATCCCCTCTGTTTTCGGAAATTACCCTGGATCTGCGGCCCAGAGTTCCCGTCGGCTGAGGAGGCTTCTATGGACAACCGGCATGATATTTTACAGCTGCTGCGCCAGGTGGCGGAGGGGGCCGTCCCACCGGAGGAGGCTCTGTCCCAGCTGAAGCGCCAGCCCTTTGAGGACCTGGGCTACGCCAAGGTGGACCTCCACCGGGGGGTGCGCCAGGGGGCGGCGGAGGTCATCTACGGGGCGGGCAAGACCCCGGAACAGATCGCCGGCATCGCCGCCGCCATGGGGGAGCGGGGGTGCCGGAACATCCTCATCACCCGTATCGGCCCGGAGGCGGCGGAGGCGGTATCAAAGACCGTCCCTCTGGACTACCGCCCCATTCCCCGGCTGGCCGTGGCCTTCCCCGGGGAGCGGCGCGCCCTGGGCCGCATCGTGGTGGCCACCGGCGGCACCAGCGACATGCCCGTGGCCGAGGAGGCCGCCCTCACCGCTGAGGTGCTGGGCAACAGGGTCACCCGGCTGTACGACGTGGGGGTGGCGGGCCTCCACCGGCTTTTAGCCAACCTGGACCCCCTGATGGACGCCCGGTGCGTGGTGGCCGTGGCCGGGATGGAGGGGGCGCTGGCCTCGGTCATCGGCGGGCTGGTGGACTGCCCTGTCGTCGCCGTCCCCACCAGCGTGGGCTACGGGGCCAGCTTCGGCGGACTGTCCGCCCTGCTGGCTATGCTCAACTCCTGCGCCTCCGGGTGCAGCGTGGTCAACATCGACAACGGCTTTGGGGCCGGATATTTAGCCAGTATGATAAACCAAATGGAGGGATTGGAATGAAAACGCTTTATCTGGAATGCCATATGGGGGCGGCGGGGGATATGCTCATGGCCGCGCTCTATGAGCTGCTGGACGAGGACCGGAAGAAGGTCTTTCTGGACACCATGAACGGCCTGGGCCTGCCCGGGGTGGAGGTTGCCCCCGTGGCGGTCAAGACCGGCGGAATCGCGGGTACCCACATGAAGGTGACCGTCCACGGCCGCGAGGAGCATGAGCACCATCATGAGCACCATCACGACCACGACCAGCATCATGAGCGCCGCCATGAACACCATCACCACGCCACGCCGGGGCATATCGGGGAGATCATCAACGGCTTGTCCCTGCCCCAGGAGGTGCGGGACCGCGCGCGAAGAGTCTACGACGCCATCGCTCAGGCGGAGGCCCAGGCCCACGGCTGCGGCGTGGGGGACGTCCATTTCCACGAGGTGGGGGCGATGGACGCGGTGGCCGACGTGGTTGGTGTGTGCTATGCCCTCCATCTGCTGGACCCCGACCTGATTACCGCCTCCCCCGTCCATGTGGGCAGCGGGACGGTAAAATGCGCCCACGGAATGATGCCCGTCCCCGCTCCCGCCACCGCCAACCTGCTGACGGGAGTCCCCATCTACGGCGGGGAGGTTCAGGGGGAGCTTTGCACCCCCACCGGGGCCGCCCTGCTGAAAACTTTCGTTCAATCCTTCGGCCCCATGGGCGAGATGGATGTGGAAAAAATCGGCTACGGCGTCGGTACCAAGGAATTTTCCCAACAGGCCAACTGTGTCCGGGCCTTCTGGGGGGAGGAGGAGCCCCGGGAATCGGGGGACATCGTCGAGCTGGTGTGCAACATTGACGATATGACCCCCGAGGCCCTGGCCTTCGCCTGCCAGCGTCTGCTGGACGCGGGGGCCCTGGACGCCTACACCACCCCCGGCACCATGAAAAAAGGCCGGCCCGGCTGGGTGCTGACGGTGCTGTGCGGCCCCGATCGGGAGGACGGCATTGTCCGGCAGATTTTTGCCCACACCACCACCAACGGCCTGCGCTCCCGCCTTGCGAAAAAGCTGTATCTGAAGCCCGACGTCCGGCAGGTGCAGACCCAGTGGGGGCCGGTACGGGTAAAAACCGCCAGGGGCTTCGGCGTCACCCGCGCCAAGCCGGAATTTGAGGACGTGGCCGCTCTGGCCCGGGAGCACGGCCTGCCCTATGAGACGGTGTTCCAGGCGGCGATGAGGCTATTGGAACGGTAACCACCGTTGTAGGGACGGCCTGTGGCCGCCCGTCTGGTTTGCTGCGGGTACCGCAGGCGGCCACAGGCCGCCCCGACACAAAGCAAGGAGTATTTCATGAAAAAAATAACCCTTTTTCTCCTGGCCCTCACCCTTTTGACCGGTTGCCAGGCCGCTCCGGCGGGTGAGGCGGTTCAGGACCGAACTGGCGTCACTGTGGTCATGCCCCCCACCTCAGAGCCGGAAGCCGGCTTCGACCCCGCCTTTGGCTGGGGGGCGGGGGAGCACGTCCATGAGCCGCTGATTCAGTCCACCCTGACGGTGACCAACCCCGACCTGACCATCGGTTACGACCTTGCCACGGATATGAGTGTCAGTGAGGACGGCCTCACCTGGACGGTGACCATCCGGGACGGCGTGAAGTTCACCGACGGGGAGCCCCTCACCGCCGAAGATGTGGCCTTTACCTACAATACGGTGAAAGAGACCAGTTCGGTAAACGATTTTACCATGCTGGACCGGGCGGAGACGGTGGACGGCGCCACCGTGGTCTTTCACATGAGAACTCCCTTTTCCATCTGGCCCTACACCATGGCCGTGGTAGGCATCGTGCCCGAGCACGCCTACGACCCGGCTACTTACGGGACAAATCCTATCGGTTCCGGGCGGTACATCCTGAAGCAGTGGGACCGGGGCCAGCAGGTTATTCTGGAGTACAACCCGGACTACTACGGCCAGCAGCCCCGGATGGAAAAGGTGACCATCCTGTTTATGGAGGAGGACGCCGCCTTTCTGGCCGTCCAGGCGGGCCAGGCCGACCTGGCCTACACCTCCGCCCCCTACGCCGGCCAGACTGTGGACGGCTTCTCCCTGCTGTCCGTCAAGAGCGTGGACAACCGGGGGATCAATCTGCCCATCTGGAACAATGAACTGACCTCCGACCCTCTGGTCCGCCACGCCATCAATCTGGGATTGGACCGGCAGAGGATGATTGACGACGTGCTCAACGGCTACGGAACCCCCGCCTACAGCGTGTGCGACGGAATGCCCTGGTACAGCCTTGTCAATGAGATAGAGCACGACCGTACGAAAGCCGCCGGACTGCTGGATGCGGCGGGCTGGCTGGCCGGGCCGGACGGCATTCGGGAGAAGGACGGGGTCCGGGCCGCGCTGACCATCCACTACGCCGCCGGGGACTCGGTACGCCAGGGGATGGCCGCTGAGCTGGCCAACCAGCTCAAGGAGCTGGGCATTGAAACAGACATCAAGGGCGTGGGCTGGGACACCGCCTACACCGACGCCCTCAGCAATCCTCTGGTCTGGGGCTGGGGGGCCCACACCCCCATGGAGCTGTACAACATCTACCACACCGCTCCCGGCTCGGACAGCGCCCTGTACTCCCCCTATTCCAACGAACGGGCGGACGAGCTGATGAACGCGGCCTTGGCCTGCACCGATCTGGAGGAGTCCTACGCCCTGTGGCAGGCGGCTCAGGAGGAGATCGCCAAGGACGCCCCCTGGGTGTGGCTGGTGAATGTGGACCACCTGTACTGGGTCCGGGAGGGGTTGGCGGTGGCCGAACAGAAAATACACCCCCACGGCCACGGGTGGTCCATCGTCAACAACGTGGACCGGTGGGAATGGGGTGTGTAGGGGCGGATATTATCCGCCCGCAAACCAAAGCGCCGATGTATTCGGGCGGATGATATCCGCCCCTACAAAGCGGCACAAGGAGGTCGTTCCATGTCTCACCGCCTACAATTCACCGCCAAAAAGCTGGTCCGCATGGCCCTCCTCCTTCTGGGGGTGAGCCTGACGGCCTTCCTGCTCATGAACGCCTCGCCCCTGGACCCCCTCCAGACCAACGTGGGTCAGGCGGCGCTGGGGTCCATGTCGCCGGAGCAAATAGCAAAGCTGGAGGAATATTGGGGGGCGGACACCCCGGCGGCGGAGCGGTATTTGAGCTGGCTTGGAAGCGCCCTGCGCGGGGATTTAGGGGTCTCTCTGCTCTATCGCCGGCCGGTGCTGGAGGTCATCGGACAGCGGCTGTCCACCTCCCTGTGGCTGCTGGCCTGTGCCTGGGTTTTGTCCGGGGCACTGGGGCTGGGGCTGGGACTGCTGGCCGGGGCCAACCGGGGCCGGTGGCCTGACAGGCTGGTTCGGGGCTGCTGTCTCACCGTCTCCAGCACCCCTGCCTTCTGGCTGGGCCTGCTGCTGCTCATAGTCTTTGCCGTGTGGCTGAAAATACTGCCCATCGGGATGGCCGTCCCTATCGGAGGAGGGCAGGCCACCCTGCTGGAGCGCCTGCGCCACGCCCTTCTGCCTGGGCTGACCCTGTCCATTACCGGCGCGGCCAACATCGCCCTCCACACCCGGGAGAAGGTGGTGGACGTGCTGGACAGCGACTACATCCTCTTTGCCCGGGCCCGGGGGGAGAGGCACATCCTCCGCCGCCATGTGCTGCGCAACGTGGCCCTGCCCGCTGTCACTCTGCAATTTGCCTCCATCGGGGAGCTGATCGGCGGCTCAGTGCTGGTGGAGCAGGTATTCTCCTACCCCGGTCTGGGTCAGGCGGCGGTCAGTGCCGGACTGGGCAGCGACATGCCCCTTCTGCTGGGCATCACGGTGGTCACCGCCGCACTGGTCTTTGGGGGCAGTCTCACCGCCGACCTGCTCTACGGCGCCATCGACCCCCGCATACGGAAGGGGGCGGCCGCGCAGTGAAAAACCGCCGTCAAAGCACCCTCCTGCTGCTCCTCCTGGCCGGGGGGGCGCTGTGCGCCGTGATGCTGGCCGGGGCCCTCCAGCCGGACGCCGCCGCCGATTTTTCTCAAAAAAATCTCCCTCCCTGTCTGGCCCACCCCTTCGGCACCGACTGGCTGGGCCGGGATATGCTGGGGCGTACCCTGGCCGGACTGTCCCTCAGCATCCGGCTGGGACTGCTCACCTCCGCCGTCAGCGCCGCGGCCGCCCTGGCCCTGGGGACGGCCTCCGCCGCCCTTGGGGGATGGGTGGACAGCGCCATTTCCTGGCTCATCGACCTGGTGATGGGGGTGCCCCATATTCTGCTTATCATGCTTATCTCTCTGGCCTGCGGACGGGGGTTCTGGGGGGTGACCCTGGGGGTGGCGCTGAGCCACTGGCCCGCTCTGGCCCGGGTGCTCCGGGGGGAGGCGCTCCAGCTGAGGCAGGCCCCCTACCTCCAGATGGCCCGGCGGATGGGGGTCCCGTGGGGGCGCGTTCTGACCGGCCACATTGTGCCCCATCTGCTTCCCCAGCTGTGGGCGGGGCTGATCCTCCAGTTTCCCCACGCCATCCTCCATGAGGCCAGTGTCACCTTTCTGGGCTTCGGCCTGCCGCCGGAGGAGCCGGCCATTGGGGTGATCCTTTCGGAGAGCATGGCCTATCTTACCACCGGGCGGTGGTGGCTGGCCCTGTTCCCCGGGCTGACTCTGGCCGCGACGGTATCTCTCTTCGCCCTGGCGGGGGAGCGGCTGCGGCTGCTTCTGGCTCCCGCCAGCGCGCAGGAATAGGAGGCGGGCGATGGAGCCTATTTTATCGGTAGAAGATCTGTCAGTCAGCTTTGCCCGCTATGACCGGGGGCTGTCCCGAAGGTCGCTGTCCGCCCTGCGGGGGCTGTCTCTGGCGGTGGAGCCGGGGCAGGTGCTGGCGGTGGTGGGGGAGAGCGGAGCGGGCAAGAGCCTGCTGGCCCACGCCATTCTCCACATTCTTCCCCGAAACGCCCAGGCGTCTGGGACCATCCGCTACGGCGGAGCCTCCCTCACCCGGGAACGGGCAGAGGTCCTGCGGGGGAGGGAGGTCGCCCTCATCCCCCAGGGGGTCACCTTCCTGGACCCCATGATGAAGGTGGGCTCCCAGATCCGCCGGGGGGAGAACAGCCCCGACGCCCGGGCCCGGTGCCGTCAGGTGCTGGAGCGCTATGGCCTGGGGCCGGAGACCGAGGAGCTCTACCCCTTCCAGCTGTCCGGGGGAATGGCCCGGCGGGTGCTCATCGCCTGCGCCGTGATGGAGTCTCCCCGGCTCATCATTGCCGACGAGCCCACCCCAGGCCTGGACGCCAAAGCCGCCGGGCGGGTACTGGGCCACTTCCGGGAGCTGGCGGAGCAGGGAGCCGGAGTTCTGTTTATCACCCACGATCTGACCTTAGCCCTGTCTGTGGCCGACAGGATCACAGTTCTCTATGATGGGCAAACGGCGGATACGGTCTCCCCTTCCCAATTCCGGGCCGGAACAGGTCTGACTCACCCCTATACCCGTGCTCTGCGTCAGGCTATGCCGGAAAATGACTTTCTATAGGTGGCTGTTTATGACTCTGGAAGCGAAAAATCTCTCCTTTTCATACCCCCACAAGAAAGCTGTGCTGGAGCGGGTGAATCTTTCCCTGCGCTCCGGCCAGCGGTTGGGGCTGTCCGCCCCCAGCGGGCGGGGAAAAACCACCCTGTGCCGCCTGCTGGCCGGCTGGGAACGTCCCGCGGGCGGGCAGGTGCTGCTGGATGGCCGTCCGCTGTCTCAATACCGGGGCTTCTGCCCGGTACAGCTGCTGTGGCAGCACCCGGAGGAGGCGGTGGACCCCCTCCTGCCCCTGCGGCGGACCCTCTATGAGGCGGGACCTGTGGACCGGACGCTTCTGGACGGCCTGGGGGTCCGGGACAGCTGGCTGGAGCGGTATCCCTCAGAGCTGTCCGGCGGCGAGCTCCAGCGCGTCTGCGTGGCCCGGGCTCTGAGGCCGGAGCTGAAATTCCTCCTGTGCGATGAGGTCTCCGCCATGCTGGACCTGGTCACTCAGGCCCAGCTGTGGCGATTCCTCCTGGACCAGGCGGAGCGCCAGGGGCTGGGTCTGCTCATCGTCAGCCACGACGACGCACTCCTGTTCCGGCTGTGTACCCGGGTGCTCACCTGGAAGGATCTGTATATGTAAGGAACCTCTGATTGATTCGTGTTTCCCCCGCCCCTGGAAGCAAAAGCATTGGCCCCGCCAACGGCGGGGCCTTTTTCGAACAGAATATTATTCCAAGTGACGGCGAAGCCGCCGCCGTGGCCCTGCAGCGGGCGACGATCTCCAGGCCTATGCCGCCGCGCGCCCTGCCGCCTCCCTGGCCCGGGAGCCGGACAGGGCCAGCCGGCTCGGGCCGCCTCCAGGGCGAGCGCAATTCCGTGTTCCGGTCTATGCTCCGCCCTCACAGGCCCAGAGTGAGGCCCTCCTGGTCGGACAGGCCGTCCTTGGCCAGCATCCGTTCCAGGACCTCCACGTCGGTGGTGATATCCATGGCGTCCCCCTGAAAGAGGAGGTCCAGCTGCTTTTCAAAGCCCTCCACGACCTTGTCCATCATGCGCTCGATGCGCTGCATGGCGGCGGTGATGTTCTGGCCGGAGACCTCCTGATCCTCCAGCTGGCCGTAAGCCCGGAGGATTTTCAGGGTGGTGGGCAGATAGTAGCTCAAAAAGCTGTGGAGCTGGGCGGCCTTTTCCGGGTGGGTCTTTTGATAGTCCAGGATTTTAGCGGTGATAACGCCGATCCGGTCGATCTGAGCGGACATCTTCTCGTTGTCGATGGCGTCGTTGACGGCCTTGATCTCGGCCAGGATGGCGTTTTCGTCCTCCTTGGGCGGAGGCGGAGGGGCGGGCTGCTGACGGACGGGCTCGGCGACGCCCTCGTTGGACAGGACCAGGCGGTCCCCGCCGTAGTCCAGATAGCCCTGGGGGAACAGGCCGCCGTCCAGCATATCGGCCAGGTCGTCCCGAATCTTGGCGGGGGTCAGGCCGGTGGCCGAGGACAGGGCGGAGACAGATACCGAGCTCTGCCGCCCAATCATAGCCATGTAATTGCGCCAGCGGCGGGCCTGCTTGCGCTTGCGCAGTCCGGCCCATAGACAGCCCAGACCAGCGGCGGCGATGCAGGGAAGCACCATCAGACCCATGAGCTCCTCAATAAAAAAGGCGAAATCGCCGTTGAACAGCCAATACAGCGGGTCTCCCAGACTGCTGATGAAGGCGATCAGGCAGCCGGCGGCGGTGGCCCCACCGGCAATGGCCCACTCCTTGCCCTTCTTGTCCAGCTGGGAGATCAGGTCCTGGCCCTTTCTTTTCTTGGGCTGGAGAGGGACCTGCTTCCGGGAAGGGGCGGCGGGCGCCTCCCGAGCGGGCGCCTCCTGGACGGGGGACGCGGAGGTGCGGGCGCCGGCCCGCTCCTGGCCCTGCTGCTCGAAGTAGGGGTGGCGGCCCTTCTTTTTGCCGCCCCCCAGCATCTTCATCACAATCATCAGCACGCCCACCGGGGCCGCTACACCGGTAAAGACTAGGCCTAGGGCAATCAGCCAGTAAACCAGGTCGCTGTCCTTGTGCTCTGAGTTTTTTTGAAAATCCGACATGTTTCCATCCCCCATATCCCTCTCCGCCGGAGCGGGTGCTGTTATCATAGACCTATTATAGCAGAAGCTTCCCAAATTGGAATTGATTTTTTCTTAAAATTTGGTGAAGAAAGCGGGCAAGACTATCATAACTCAACGCACGGGAAAAGTAAATGGCTTCCGAAGGTTTTTGTGCGGAGCGGAGCCTGGGCTTTGTAACTGTTTTGTAATTCTTTCAGGGGGATTGCCGTGCTATAATACTTTAGATTGTAATGCGCAGGCAGCGGCCCGGAATCAGCGTGTCGAAGAGGCCGGTTACAGGAGGGGAACGGGAATGGAAGGAAGTCGCGTGGCGAAAAAGGAAGGCGGAGGCGGCCTGCTTTGGATCATCGCCGGGGTGATCGCCGCCATAGCGCTGGGCTCCTATCTGGGCCTATGCGCCTTGGCCCAGAGCAGGGAGACCATCCTGCCCAATGTGACGGCGGCGGGAGTGGACGTGTCCAATATGACCCAGGCGCAGGCTCAGGCGGCGGTGGAACAGGCCGCACGGCAGGGAGGGAGCGATATCTCCCTGACCCTGCGCTATCAGGACCTGAGCACCGAGCTGAATGCCGGGGACGTGGGCCTGGACGCGGCGCAGAGCGCCAAGGAGGCCTATCAGCTCGGCCGGGAGAACTTTTTTACTGACGGATTTAAGCTGCTGTCCCATCTGATGGGAGCCTCGGAGGAGGTCCCGGTGTCCATCCGGGAGAACGACCCGGCCCTCCAGGCGGCGGTGGACGCCCTGGCCCAGCTGGTGGCCGAGCAGGGCGTGGACAGCGGCTATGAGCTCCAGGGGGAGCGGCTGGTTATGACCAAGGGGGCACCCGTGCTGACGGTGGACTGGGACCAGGTCCGGGCCGACGCGGAGGAGAAGCTCCAGGAGGCGCTGACCGACCGCCTGACCCAGGGGGGCGGGGCGAAAAGCCTGACCCTCCAGGTGGAGGCCGACCAGGGCGAGGTGGAGGAGCCGGACTTTGAGGCCATCCATCAGGCGCTGGCTGTCCAGCCCAAGGACGCCCAGCTGGACCCCAGGACCTTCCAGATCAGTGGCGAGACGGTAGGGCTGGACTTCGATGTGAACGCCCTGAAGCAGGCCTACTCCAACGCCAAGGAGGGGGAGACCTTCTCCTTCCCCGTGACGGTGCTCCAGCCCAAGGTGACCAAGGCCGACCTGGAGCGGAAGATGTTCCAGGATGTTCTGGGGGAGGTCACCACCAATGTGAGCGGCTCCGCCGCCCGGAAGAGCAATGTCAAGCTGGCCGCCGAGGCCTGCAACAACGTGATCCTCCTGCCCGGCGAGGTGTTCTCCTACAACGACACCACCGGGCCCCGCACCGCCGCCAAGGGCTATAAATCCGCCCCCGCCTACTACAACGGCGCTACGGTGCAGGAGATTGGCGGCGGCGTGTGTCAGCCCTCCTCCACCATCTACTACGCGGTGCTCCACACCAACCTGGAGATTGTGGAGCGGCACAACCACCGGTACGCCGTGGGCTATGTGCCCGACGGTATGGACGCCACCGTCAGCTACGGCGGCCTGGATTTCAAGTTTAAGAACAGCACCGATTATCCCATCAAAATCGTCACCTCCAGCTACGACGCCTCGGGCAAGCGGAAGCTGAACGTCAAGATTTACGGCACCAATGTGGACGGGATCACCGTCAAGCCCACCAGCAGCGTGTTCAATGTGGTGGCCCCCACGGTGCAGTATGTGCCCGACCCTGGGGTGGCCCCAGGGGCGCTGGTGCTGGATAAGGAGCAGAACGCCTACCGGGGCCGGTCGGCCCAGACCTACCGCACCATCTATGCCGCCGACGGCTCCAAGCTGGAGCAGCAGAATCTGGGCGTCAGCAACTACAAGATGCGGCCTACCGTCTATCGCTACAACCCCGCCGATGGAGACCCCTCTACCTGGGGCGGCGGACAGCCTCCGGCCAACAACAACCCGCCAGTGGACCAGACGCCCGTCACACCGCCGGCGGACCCGGGGATTACGGTCCCCGTGGACCCGGTGATTCCGGTGAACCCGGAGCCCGCGCCCGACCCTGTGCCGGAGGTCCCGGATACGCCGGTGGTCCCGGAGGTACCTGCTGTCCCGGATGAGGGCGGGGCGGCGGCCGACCCCGGCGTCGCGGCCTGACCGGCGGGGGGGAAGCGTTATGTTTCAGGGCTATACCCAGGGGACGGTAGATTTCCTCTGGAATCTTCGGTTCAACAATGAGCGCGGCTGGTTTCAGGAGCACAAGGAGGAGTTCCTTGAGCTGGTGGACCGGCCCACCCGGGCGCTGGCCGCTCAGCTGGCGGAGGAGATGACCGAGGCGTTTCCCAAGCTGGGGCTGGAGCTGAAGGTGAGCCGCATCTATCGGGACGCCCGGCGGCTTTTTGGCCGGGGCCCCTATAAGGACCACCTGTGGTTCTCCCTGCGTAAGCCGGGGGAGCGGGACAGCGCCATTCCCTGCTTCTGGTTCGAGGTGGCTCCCGACCACTATGGCTATGGGATGGGCTGCTGGGAGATGCCGCCGGCCGCCATGGCTAAGCTTCGGGCCCGTATCGACCGGGACCCCAAGCCGGTGGAAAAGCTGGCCCGAGCGGTGGAGCGGCGGGGGGAGTTCCGTATGGACGGGCAGCTGTACAAGCGCCCCAAGGGCGACCCGGGGCCCCTGCTCTATCCCTGGTACAACAGCCGTCAGATCAGCCTGACCTGTGAGCGGAACTGCGAGGGGCTGTTCTTTACCTCGGAGCTGCCCGGGCAGGTGCTGGAGGGCTGGAAATCCCTGGTTCCCCAGTATGAGCTCCTGCGGAGCCTGGACGGAGACCCGGAACCGAAACGGATATAAGCGCGGCCCGCCGTCAGGCGGGCCGTTCAGCTTGTTAAGACTCCCTCAGTCACCGCCGAAGGCGGTGACAGCTCCCTCGGAGAGGGAGCCTAGGTTTGTGGGACTTATGAAATGTCAAAAGCGATATTGAATTTTTGTTGAAGATAACGAACAAAAATTCCTTGACAGGAATTCGCTAGTGTGGTAAAGTATAACCAGAACAAGGAGGGGTGAGTCCAATGTACAGATAAAAGCCCCGGCAACTGAATCCGATCTGCGCAGTTAAATGGTGTCAGTTGGGTCCCGCCAGTCAGCCATGAGAGGGAGAGCCGAGAGAGAACCGAAGATCTGGAAGGCACTATGTATTTCCTCCAGAACAAGGCAGACGGTATTCAGTAAGCGCGGAAGCGGCGTCCAGAAGATAAGACGAAAGGAATCCGACCGAGGGCCTCACATATGAGGAGTTTGGCCGTAATCACGGCAACAAAAAGGATGGTCGTCGAAGAACTGGAGATTATCGGATGGAATGCGTGCGGAAGCGTATCTAATAGAAACGGAGGTAGCCATATGATGTTAGATAATAAGAATGAACAGAAATGACCCTTGACTGCAGCGGATTACAAAACGGGCAGTCAAGGGTCATTTCTTTTTTTGCGGCGGAAGGCCGCTTATTTTTTTGCCCAGATGATCTCCTGAGGCGGCTGGCTGTGGCCGCAGATCGCGGCGGCCCAATTGGGGCCGGTGAAGGCGCGAAACCACAGACCGTCCAATTGAACGGGAGCCTCCGAAGGAAGGGGAACCCGGATACCTGGGATGGAGACGGTGAGGCCCTGGCCGCTCTCCTTCACCCGGCTCTCCTTCAGGGCCCACAGAAGGGCGAAGGAGGACCAGAGGTCGGGCTGAGCCTCCAGCCAGTCCAGCTCCTCCGGGGAGCACACCCGGCGGGGCAGGGCGGGACGGAGGGGCTTGATCACTTGAATGTCCACCCCCACAGGGGCGGCGTCCAGGGCGCACAGGGCCAGTCCGCCGCTGTGAGAGAGGTTGAAGTGGAGGGATGGGTGGTCCGGGAGGTAGGGCTTTCCCCCTGGATGGCGGGCGATGTCCGGTAGGGGGAACAGGCCCCACTCCGCCGCAGCCGCTTGGGCCAGAAGGTCCCGGGCCTGGATTTTGGCGGTGAGGTCCCACGCGCCGTATATGACCATTGCAATTCCCCCTTTTCTCTATTATAGCAGAAGCGGAGGGAATTTCCTACAAAAATATCAACAGGGCAGGGGAAGCCAGGAGCCCACAGCAGACAGGTCCCGGAAGAGCAGAGCCTCGGGCGGGTGGACGGTAAACCAGGCGATGAGGAGGGCCAGGAGGGCGGCGGCGAGGATGGGAAGCAGCCAACGCACCCCATGGAAGGGGCCGGAGAACCGGGTAGGCAGCCAGAAGCCCAGGATCATCACGGCGGCGTAGAGGACCAGGTCTACCCACAGGGCCTCGCCGCCCAATGTGACGTGGTAGAGCCAGCCCAGAAGGAGGGTGGCTCCGCACAGCAGGGACAGGGTCAGGAGCCAGGGCCGGACGCCGCCGGGCCGGTCCCGGTTGAGAATCAGGGCTGCGGCCAGGTAGGGCCAGAATACCAGCTTGACATGCTCCCACAGGCTTTCGTTCACCGGGGAGACCAGGGCGGTGACCGGGCTGGGCCACCAGTGATACAGAAAATGAAGGACACAGCCGGCCAGCATGGCGGCGATACAGGTTAAAATCAGCTGACGCTTGGGATAGAACATATTCCTCACTCCTCTCCCTACAAGCTATGCAAAAAGAGGGCGCTTCATACAAGAACGCATAATTTTTGTCCGCTGGGACAGGCTAAGGGAGATGGAAAGGAGGGATGAACCTTGAGCATGACCAATCAGGACTATGGCAAGCTGGTCAACGACCGGTCGCGGCCCTCCCCCATGGGGAAGAATATGGTGTGGGCCTTTCTGGTAGGGGGGGCAATCTGCACCGCGGGGCAGGGGCTGATGAACCTGTATCAGCGCTATGGGATGGACAAGGAGGGCGCGGGGACGGCTGTCTCGGTTACCCTGATCTTTGCCGCCGCCCTGCTCACCGGGCTGGGTATATTCGATAAGCTGGCCAAGCGGGCCGGGGCGGGGACGCTGGTGCCCATCACCGGATTTGCCAACGCTATGGTCTCACCGGCCCTGGAGTTTAAAAGCGAGGGACTGATTACCGGGACGGCGGCCAAGCTCTTTACGGTGGCTGGGCCGGTGCTGGTCTTTGGAATCAGTGCCAGCGTGATCTATGGCCTTATTTTGTGCCTGCTGAAAAGCGTTTAGCGGAAAAAACGGGCGGCGTCCATCGGACGCCGCCCGTTTGCGCGGTGGCTGAAATGGGGGATTACTCCCGGGTGGGGACGTGCCAGATGTCCCGGGCGTAGTCCTGGATGGAGCGGTCGGCGGCGAAGATGCCGGACCGGGCGATGTTAATCAGGGACATCTGGTTCCAGCGGCGGCGGTCGGCATAGGTGCCGATGGCCCGCTGGTGGGCGGCGCAGTAGCTGTCAAAGTCGGCCAGGAGCATATACTCGTCGGCCGTGCCGCCGCCGGCCCCGAAGAGGAGGCGCTGGGTCAGGCTGTTGTAGGCTACCTTGTCGTCAAAGCCGGTGGTGACCTGGTCGATGACCCGCTTCAGCATGGGGTTGTGGAGGTAGATGTCGTGGGGATAGTAGCCCTCCCGCTTGCGCTGGCTGACCTGGTCGGCGGTGAGGCCAAAGAGGAAGATGTTCTCGTCGCCCAGCTGCTGGTGCATCTCCACGTTGGCGCCGTCCAGGGTGCCGATGGTCAGCGCGCCGTTCATCATGAACTTCATGTTGCCGGTGCCGCTGGCCTCCTTGCCGGCGGTGGAGATCTGTTCGGAAATCTCGGAGGCGGGCATCAGCTTCTCGGCCAGGGAGACCCGGTAGTTCTCCAAAAATACCACTTGCAGCTTGTCCTTGCAGATAGGGTCCTTGCTGATCTGAGCGGACAGAGAGTTGATGAGCCGGATGATCTCCTTGGCCACATGGTAGCCAGGGGCGGCCTTGGCCCCAAAGAGGTAGGTCTGAGGAGTGAAGTCCATGCTGGGGTTATCCCGAAGCTGCTGGTAGAGGCAGATGATGTGCAGCACGTTGAGCAGCTGGCGCTTGTACTCATGGAGGCGCTTGACCTGAACGTCAAAGATGGCGTCGGTATTCAGCATGACGCCCGACTCCCGGGCCACCCAGGCGGCGAAACGGCGCTTGTTCTCCTTCTTGATGTCCTCCAGGCGCTGGAGCACGGAGGCGTCGTCCTTGGCCTTTTCGAAGCTTTGCAGGGCCTCGGGGTGGAGGAGGTACCGGTCCCCGCCGGAGCACTCCTTGATCAGGGCGTCCAGCTTGGGGTTGATCTGGGACAGCCAGCGGCGGTGGTCAATGCCGTTGGTCACGTTTTTGAACTTGTCGGGCTGGGCCTGGTAGGCGTCGCGGAATACCTCCTGCTTCAAAATATCGGAGTGGAGGGCGGACACGCCGTTGATGGCCTGGCAGGCGCAGACGCACAGGTTGGCCATGCGGACCTCGCCGCCCCAGATGATGGCCATATGGGCGATTTTGCCGGTGTCGCCGCCGTAGCGGTGCTCCAGCTCCCGCTGGTAGCGGGCGGCAATCTCCTTCAGGATCTGCCAGACCCGGGGGAGAAGGTCCTCGATCAGCTTCTGAGGCCAGCGCTCCAGAGCCTCGGCCAGGACGGTGTGGTTGGTGTAGCACACCGAGTCGGTGACGATGTGCCAGGCCTCGTCCCAGCCGTAGCCCTCCACGTCCAGAAGGATGCGCATCAGCTCGGGGATGACCAGGGTGGGGTGAGTGTCGTTGATCTGAATGACGTGCTTCCGGGCGAAGTTGCGCAGGGTGCCGTACCGGGCCTTGTGCTGGCGGACGATGGACTGGATGGTGGCGGAGACGAAGAAGTACTGCTGCTTCAAGCGCAGGGACTTGCCCTCGTAGTGGTTGTCGTCGGGGTAGAGGACCTTGGCGATGACCTCGGCCATGGCCTGCTGCTCCACCGCCTTGAGGTACTCGCCCCGGGAGTACAAGGACATATCCACAGGCAGGGGGCTCTTGGCGTCCCACAGGCGCAGGGTGTTGGTGTGGCGGGTCCGGTAGCCGGCAATCTTCATATCCCGGGGGATGGCCAGCACGGCGGTGTAGCCCACGTGCTCAGGGCGGTTGGTCCCGTTCTCCCAGCGGTCCACGATCTGGCCGCCGAAGCGGACCTCCTCGGCCTCCTCCATCTTGGGGATGAGCCAGGCGTCGCCCAGGCCCAGCCAGTTGTCGGCCAGCTCCTGCTGCTTGCCGTCGATAATCTTCTGCTTGAAGATGCCCAGCTCATAGCAGATGGAGTAGCCGGTGGCGGGGATCTCCAGGGTGGTCATGGAGTCGAGATAACAGGCGGCCAGACGGCCCAGGCCGCCGTTGCCCAGGCCGGCGTCGGGCTCCGACTCAAACAGGTCGGAGGCGGAGAAACCCATGTCCTCCAGGGCGTCCCGCAGGGTGCCCAGAAGGCCCAGGTTGTAGGCGTTCTTCTCCAGAGAGCGGCCCATGAGGAACTCCAGGGACAGGTAGTGGACCTGCCGCTGCTGCTGCTCCCAGATCTCGTTGCTGGTCTCCATGCGGTGGCGGGACATGATGTCACGGAGAACCAGGGCGCAGGCCTTGAACATGTGGTTGTTGTTGGCCGTCTCCACGGTGCAGCCAAAGTTGCGCTGGAGCTTGCCGGTGATCATTTCGGTCAGCTGGGCCTTGGTGTATTCAGGGGTATATTCTTTCATAAACAGTGCCTCCTGTTTTATTTCATTTTATCAATGGGACGGAAGTCATTCCGCAATTTCCCATTTTAGCAGATTTTCTTGGGAGCGTCAACAACGGGAGTGGGAGAAAAAGGGAGAATTTCTGAGGATATATTGTGGTGAAGAGCAAAAAATGGCCCCGTCCAGGATGGACAGGGCCATGAAACGGCGGAGAGCTCAGCCCAGAATGCGGTTGTAGATGTCCAGGTACTGCTGGGCGGAGTTTTTCCAGGAGAAGTCGGCGGACATGCCCTCCTTTTGCAGGCCGCGCCAGGCCTTCTCGTTGGTGCGGAAGAGGTCTACCGCCTCCCGGAGGACCCAGGTCATGTCGCCGGCGTTGATGTTGGAGAAGGTGAAGCCACGGCCGGTACCCTCGAACTTGTTGTAGGGGGTGACGGTGTCGCGCAGGCCGCCGGTCTCCCGGACCACGGGGATGGTGCCGAAGCGCATAGCCACCATCTGGCTCAGGCCGCAGGGCTCGGAGATGGAGGGCATGAGGAAGAGGTCGGCTCCGGCGTAGATCATGTTGGACAGGGGGGCGGAATAGGTCAGCTGGGCGGCGAAGCGGCCGGGGTACTGGCCCTGGGCGTGGCGGAAAGCCTCCTCATACTGCCAGTCGCCGGTGCCCAGAACCACCATCTGCACGTCCATGCCCATGATCTCATGGAGGGCGTCGGTAACCATGGAGAAGCCCTTATGACCCACCAGGCGGGAGACGCAGGCGATCAGGGGGATGCCCGGGTTCTCCTCCAGGCCGACGGCCTGCTGGAGGGCGGCCTTGCAGGCGGCCTTGCCCTTGACCAGGGTCTTCTGGTTGAAGTTGGCGGCCAGGCCGGACATGGTGGCGGGGTTGTAGAGGTCCACGTCGATGCCGTTGAGGATGCCCTCCAGCTTGCCGCTCTGCTGGTTGATGACGCCGTCCAGACCGTGGGCGTAGAAGGGGGTGCGCAGCTCCTGGGCATAGGTGGGGGAGACGGTGGTGACGAAGTTGGAGGCCATGATGGCGCCCTTCATCAGGTTGACGTCCCGGTGGTAGGCCAGCATCCCCTCGTTGAAATAGCTGCGGTCCAGGCCGATGACATCCTGGAGGACCTGGTCGCCGTAGCGGCCCTGATACTCGATGTTGTGGATGGTGTAGACGCTGCGGGCGCCGGCCAGCTGGGGGATGCGGTATTTCTCTTCCAGGAGATAGACGGGAACCAGGGCGGTCTGCCAGTCGTTGCAGTGGATAATGTCCGGGGACCAGTCCAGCTGGCCCGGGGTCTCCACCACGGCCCGGGAGAAGTAGGCGAAGCGTTCGCAGTCGTCAAAGTGGCCGTAGAGCTGCCAGCGCTTGAAGTAGTACTCATTGTCCACAAACCAGAAGGTGACACCCTGATACTCTACCTCGAAGATGCCGCAGTACACCTGCCGCCAGGCAAGGGTGACGTTGAAGTATTTCAGGAAGGTCATTTTGGCCCGCCAGTCCTCGCTGACCCCCTCATAGAGAGGGAGGATCACCTTGACCTCATGGCCCTCAGCAGCCAGTGCCTGGGGCAGGGAGCCGGCCACGTCGGCCAGTCCGCCGGTCTTGATGAAGGGGGCAGCCTCGGAGGTGGCAAACAAGATTTTCATATAATCACCTTTCACGCAGGGGCGGCCATAGACCGCCCGTTTTTTGTCCCGGAGCATAGGGGGATTCTTAGGAGGACGCCCTCCCCAAGACAGGAGGGCGTCCGAAAAATCAAACGACGGAGCCCTTGGCGATGGCCAGGGGGTAGGTGGCGTGGCCCATGAGCATGCGGCCCTCGTTCACTGTGACGTCCTTATCCGCGATGACATAGGACAGAGAGGCCCCCGCCTTGACCACCGTGCCCTGCATGAGCACGCTGTCGGAGACCTTGGCCCCCTTCTCCACAGTAACGCCGCGGGAGAGGATGGAGTTTTCCACCTCGCCCTCAATGTAGCAGCCGTCGGCCACCAGGGAGCTCTTGGAGACGGACTCGGGGCCGTAATAGGTAGAGGGGTTGGAGTGGTCCTTGGTGCGGATGGGGCGGGCAGGGTTGAACAGGTCGGCCCGGACCTCCGGGTCCAGCAGGTCCTGGGAGCGCTGGTAGTAGTCGCCCACCGACTGGAAGCGGCCCACATAGCCCTTGTGGACAAAGGGCATCATCTTCAGGGACTTCATCCGGGGCTGAAGGACGCCGCGGCTGAAATTGGTGACGTCGTGGGCGGAACAGTAGTCCACCATGTCCATCAGCAGGCGCTTGGACAGAATGTAGACCTCCAGGGACTCCAGGGCCTTGTCGGCGGAGGTGGGGTGGATGGACAGGTCGGTGATCCGGCCCTCCTCGCTGACTTCCACGTATTCGGAGAACCGGGGGGCCCCCTTCAGGGTGGGGGTGCAGACCACAGTGATGTCCGCGCCGGAGCTCCGGTGCTGCTCAAAGACCTCGGCCACGGGCAGATTGATGGCCATATCGCCCCAGGCCAGAAGGACGTAGTCCTGACGGATGTCCTCCAGGTAGTCGTAGACGCCGGCCAGGGCCTCCATGCTGCCGCGGTACTCGCCGTGGCCCAGCTCGGTGTAGCTGAACGGGGGCAGGATGCGCAGGCCGCCGTGCTTGCGGCTCAGGTCCCAGTCCTTGCCGGAGCCCAGGTGGTCCAGAAGGGACTGATAGCTCTGATGGACCACCACGCCCACGTCGGTGATGCCGGCGTTGACGCAGTTGGACAGCATGAAGTCGATGAGGCGGTACCGCCCGCCGAAGGGCAGAGAACAGGTGTTGCGGGGGCGGGTCAGCTCACCCAGATTGGCGTCGGAGCGGTACGCGAACAAAATTCCGTGCAGGTCGTTCATGCCCGCTCACCTCCTTTCACATCTTCCCGGATCATGGCCTTGGGGGACACTGTGGCCCCCGCGCCGATGTTGACCCCGCTGGCCACCACGGCGATGCCCCAGTCCTCACTGCCGTCGGGGGCGGAGCCCACCGCCGCGCCGGCCTCAATGGTGGCGTTCTCGGCGACGATGGAGTAATAGACCTTTGCCCCGGCCTTGACGGTGGCGCCGGGCATAAGGATGGAGTATTGAATGTCGGCCCCCTGCTCTACCGTGACCGAGTTGAACAGGACGGAGTTGGCCACCGAGCCGTCCACCTGGCTGCCGCCGGTGACAAGGGAATGGGAGATCACGCCGTCAGGGCCGGTGACATGGGGGGGCTTGATGGGGGTGCGGGCATAGATGGGCCAGCTGTCGTCATACATGTCCAGGCCGCTGTTTCGGGAGAGAAGGTCCATATTGGCGTCCCAGAGGGAGTCGATGGTGCCCACGTCCTTCCAGTAGCCGCTGAACCGGTAGGCCATCAGCTTTTCGCCGGCGTTCAGCATGTTGGGGATAATGTTCTTGCCAAAGTCGTTGGAGGAGCTGGAGTCGGCCTCGTCGTCAATGAGGTATTTGCGAAGCTTGGACCAGGTGAACACATAGATGCCCATGGAGGCCAGGTTGCTCTTGGGCTGGGGGGGCTTCTCCTCAAACTCATAGACCTTGTCGTCGGCCTCCACGTTCAGGATGCCGAAGCGCTTGGCCTCCTCCATGGTGACCTCCAGCACCGAGATGGTGCAGGCCGCGCCGGATTTCTTGTGGAAGGAGACCATCTCGGAATAGTCCATCTTATAGATATGGTCGCCGGAGAGGACCACTACGTACTCTGGGTCATACAGGTCCAAAAAGCCTATGTTCTGATAGATGGCGTTGGCGGTGCCCTTGTACCAGGTGCCCACCTCGCCCTCCCGCTGATAGGGAGGGAGGATGTGGACGCCGCCGTCGGACCGGTCCAGGTCCCAGGGCTGGCCGTTGCCCAGGTAGCTGTTCAGCTCCAGGGGGCGGTACTGGGTGAGGACACCCACGGTGTCGATGCCGGAGTTGACGCAGTTTGACAGGGGGAAATCGATGATGCGGTACTTCCCGCCGAAGGGGACGGCGGGCTTTGCCACGTTGCTGGTCAGGGCGTAGAGACGGCTGCCCTGGCCACCGGCCAGCAGCATGGCGACGACTTCTTTTTTCATGGTTGTTCACCTCTTACTTTTTTCGCTGCGATGACATCTATAAAGATCAGAGTCATAGGCTCTGAGGGTGCTTGCTTATTTTTCCGCCTTTTTTCTGCGGACGGCCCGCTTGGGCTTCTCCTGGGCCTTTTCTGTCTTGGCCTTGGAGGCCGCCTTTTTGGGCTTCTCCGCTTTGGCGGCCTTCTTGGCGGCGGGCTGCTTCTCCGCCTTGGGGGCCTCCGCCTTTTCGGCCTTGGGCTTGCGGACGGGGCTCTTGCGGACACAGCGGTAGATCACGGCGGACATGGGGGGCAGATCCACGGTGAAGGACTGCTGCTGGTCGTGACAGGGGATCTTCTCCGTCTTGATGAGGGCTTTGTCCCCGCGGCCGTCGCCGCCGAAGGCGGGATCGTCGGTGTTGAAGGCCACGTCCCAGCTGCCGGCGAAGGGAGCGCCCACCCGGTAGCCCTGACGGTGCTCCGGGGAGAAGTTGCACAGGACGATGAGGGGCTGTCCCTTCCGGTCCCAGCGCAGGAAGGCCACGGTGTTGGCGTTGTTGTCGTCGGCGCACAGCCACTGGAAGCCCTGCCAGGAGTCGTCCTGGTCCCACAGGGGGGAGTTCTCCAGGTAGAAGGCGTTCATGGCCTTGAAGAAGTCCTGGGTCTGGCGGTGGGGGGCGTATTGCAGAAGGTGCCAGTCAAGAGAGTATTCAAAGTGCCACTCGTTCCACTGGCCCAGCTCGGCGCCCATGAAGGTGAGCTTCTTGCCCGGGTGGGTCATCATATAGGCGTAGAAAGTCCGGACGCCGGCGAATTTCAGCGGATTGTCCCCGGGCATCTTGCCGAAGAAGGAGCCCTTCATGTGGACCACCTCGTCGTGGCTGAGGGGGAGGATATAGTTCTCTGAGAAAGCGTACATCAGGGAGAAGGTGATATCCCGGTGGTTGAACTGGCGGAAGTAGGGGTCCAGCTTGATATAGTGGCAGATGTCGTTCATCCAGCCCATGTTCCACTTGAAATTGAAGCCCAGGCCTCCGTCGTCCACAGGCTTGGTCACCTTGGGCCAGGCGGTGGACTCCTCGGCCACCATAAGCACGTCGGGGTGGGCGGCAAAGACGGCGGTGTTCAGGTCCTGGAAGAACTTGATGGCCTCCAGATTCTCATGGCCGCCGTTGATGTTGGGAAGCCACTCGCCCTGCTTGCGGTTGTAGTCCAGATAGAGCATGGAGGACACCGCGTCTACCCGCAGGCCGTCCATGTGGTACTCCTCCAGCCAGAACATGGCCGAGGAGAAGAGGAAAGAGCGGACCTCGGGACGGCCGAAGTCAAACACGTCGGTGCCCCACTCCTTATGCTCCCCCTTCCGGGGGTCGGCGTACTCATAGGTGGGGGTGCCGTCGAAGTTGTACAGGCCGAAGGCGTCCCGGGGGAAGTGGGCGGGGACCCAGTCCATAATGACGCCGATGCCCGCCTGGTGGAGCTGGTCAATGAGGTATTTCAGGTCGTCGGGGGTGCCGAAGCGGCTGGTGGCGGCGAAGTAGCCGGTGCACTGGTAGCCCCAGGAGGCGTCCAGGGGGTGCTCGGTGACGGGGAGGAGCTCTACATGGGTGAAGCCCATCTCCTTCACATAGGGGACCAGATAGCTGGTGATGTCACGGTAGCTGAGGAACTCGCCCTCGCCGGTGCGGCGCCAGGAGCCCAGGTGGCACTCATAGATGTTCATGGGGCGGCGGTACAGGGGGTTCTTGGCCCGGAAGGCGAACCAGTCCCGATCACCCCACTGGTAGCCGGTGTCCAGGTCGTAGAGCTTGCTGGAAACATCGGGGCGGGTGGCGGAGTGGAAGCCGTAGGGGTCGGCCTTGCCCACGAAGCCGCTGCCGTCCGCCTTATGTATGGCGTACTGGTAGGCGTCGTAGCGCTTCAGGCCGGGGACGAAGGCCTCCCAGATGCCGCCCTCGCCCTTGGTCATGGGGGTGGCCTCCAGGTCCCAGCCGTTGAAATCGCCGATGACGGTGATCTTGGGGGCGTTGGGGGCCCAGACGCGGAAAAGATAGCCCTCGGTTCCGTCCTCAGATTTGGCGGGGTGGGCGCCGAAGCAGCGCCAGGCGTGGGTGGACCGGCCCTCGGAGAAGGCCTCAAGCTCCAGATAAAGGTCGTTTGACGAAAGTTTTTCTTGGTATTTAGACATGTTTTATCACCTCATGGATTCTTTTGCGGACTTTTGTCGGCGAAAACTAACAAGGGCACGCCGGATGGAATCGGGTATATTTATCAAAATTATACAACAATCAAACAGTGGCGTCAAGTAAAATAGTGGAAAACTCGAGGGGAAATTGAAAGAAAAACCAGAGCGGAAAGGGATAAGGGATGTAGGGGCGCGCGCCGCGCGCGCCGGGATGGGGGAAATCAGCCGGCCATGAGGAGCTTGCTTAGCATTTGGGAGAAGATGCCGGGGATGGAGAGGCGGTCTACCGGCTGGGAAGAGAGGATGGGAATGGTATCCCGCAGGGTGCTGCCGGCGTAGACCTCCAGCTTGCCCAGAATCTGGCCCTGCTCCACGGGGGCCTCTACATTTTCGGCCATGGAGAGGCGGGTGGTCACCTGGGTCTCCTCGCCCTTGCGGACCAGGAGGCGGCAGTCGCGCTCCAGCCGAGGCTGAACCTGGGGCTGAGCGCCCAGAAGCACGTCGATGGGGGCCAGGGGGGACTCGGGGTAGACGGGGACGACGGTGTAGTTGGCAAAGCCGTAGTCCAGGAGGGACTTGGCGTCGTCAAAGCGCTGGTTGGTGCTGGGGGACTTCATGACGACGGCGATGAGCTCCATGCCGTCCCGCTCGGCGGTGGCCGACATGCAGTACTGAGCGGAGCTGGTGAAGCCGGTTTTCAGACCGGTGGTCCCCTGGTAGAAGCGGACCAGGCGGTTGGTGTTGGTCAGGCCAAAGGAGCCGTCCCGGATGGAGTCCATCCAGATGGTGGTGTAGTCACGGATCTTGGGGTGGTTCAGAATCAGCTCCCGAGACATGAGGGCGATGTCGTGGGCGGAGGTCACGTGGCCCTGAGCGGGCAGGCCGGTGCAGTTGAGAAAGGTGGTGTCCGCCATGCCAAGCTCCTGGGCCCGCTGGTTCATCTGGGAGACAAAGGCCCCCTCGCTGCCCGCCAGGTGCTCGGCCAGGGCTACCGCGCAGTCGTTGCCCGAGACCACGGTGACGCACTTGAGCATTTCGGACACGGGCATCTGCTCGCCCTCCTCCAGGTAGACCTGGGAGCCGCCCATGCCGGCGGCGTAGGCCGAGACAGAGACCGGGTCCTCCAGGGCGATGCGGCCCGAGTCCACCGCCTCCATCACCAGGAGCAAAGTCATGATCTTGGTGACGCTGGCGGGCTCCAGCCGCTCATGGGAGTTTTCCTCCAGAAGAATGGTCCCCGTCTCCTTTTCCATCAGTACGCAGGAGGCGCAGGAAAGATTCAGACCGCTGTCCGCCAGGGCCGCCCCGGAGGGAGGGACGGCGGCGGCGAGGGTGAGGGCGGCCAACAGAAGGGATACATATTTTTTCATAGATGGTTCCTCCAGAATCCATATGCAAGAATGTTTGGGTATGGTCAGGATGTGGAGAGAGCGGGCTTTCTATTCCGCTTGCTGGAATGGTATTTTTTGTTGGCGACGGGAGAGACGGCTCCCTCAGTCCGACTTCGGCGGACAGCTCTCTTGGGAGGGAGCCGCCTTTTGCGCGGCGGCGAGGACGATTCATTTGAATATAGACGGCGGCGGGGAAAAAAGAGGGCGAAAAGAAAGGGATAAAGAAATTTTTGTTGGGTGCATGGAAACGTACAACTTTTGGGACTGAGCGGCTACGGGTGTAAGGAGGGATTTGGTGGCTAAGAGCGTGAGGCTTCCGGAGAGGGAGCAGGTGATTCGAAGGATGTGGAAGCTGGCCAACGCGGGGGCGGGAGACGCGGTCCGGCTGGCCTGCTTCCCGCCGGAGGAGTGGCAGGGGGTGGACCGGCTGGAGCTGGACGCCCTCACCGAGTTCAAACGGGGGAGCAACGGTGTGGTGGAGCTGAAATTCGTGGACCGGGGGCGGCTGCTGGAGCGGCTGCTGGATACGGTGGACCACAGCGGGGAGGAACAGGTGGATCGCTTTCTCCAGGCCATGGAGGGGCAGAGATAGGTGGTGTTTTCAGACAAGCAGCGGCGGGTGCTGACCTGGTGGAGGCCCGGCTCCCCGGACCGGGAGCGTCAGGCCATCATCTGCGACGGGGCGGTGCGCAGCGGAAAGACGCTGTGTACCGGACTGTCCTTCTTCTGCTGGGCTATGAGCTCCTTTCAAAATCGAAGCTTCGCCCTGTGCGGGCGGACCATTCAGGCGGTGCGGCGGAATCTGCTGGCGGAGCTGATGCCGGTACTGAACCAGATGGGGTTCCGGTGTGTGGAGCGGACCTCTAAAAATGTGCTCCAGGTGAGGCTGGGGGGGCGGCGGAATACCTTTTACCTCTTCGGGGGGAAGGATGAGCGCTCCGCGGCGTCTATCCAGGGGATTACGCTGGCGGGGGCGCTCCTGGATGAGGCGGCGCTGATGCCCCGGTCCTTTGTGGAGCAGACGGCGGCGCGGTGCTCCGTTGCCGGGAGCCGGCTGTGGTTTTCCTGCAACCCGGAGTCGCCGGCCCACTGGTTCTATCAGGAGTGGGTGCGGAAGGCGGAGGAGAAAAACGCCCTGCGGCTCCACTTTACCATGGAGGACAACCCGGGGCTGTCCGGCGAGGTGCGGCGGCGGTATGAAAACACCTTTCAGGGGGCCTTTTACCGGCGGTTTGTGCTGGGAGAGTGGGTGGCCGCCGAGGGGCTGGTGTACGACTTCTTTGACGAGAGCTTTGTCCGGGAGGTGCCGGAGGAACCCCTTGAGGAGTGGTATGTGTCGGTGGACTACGGCACCTCCAACCCCACGTCTATGGGGCTGTGGGGGAGGAAGGACGGGGCGTGGTATCGGGTCGCCGAGTACTACTACGACGCCCGGGCGGCGCGGAGGCAGAAAACCGACGAGGAGTATGCCGGCGATCTGGCCGGACTGGTTGGGGCGCGGGCGGTACGGGCCGTCATCGTGGACCCGTCGGCGGCCAGCTTCTGCGAGACGCTGCGGCGGCGGGGATGGCGGGTTCAACGGGCGGACAACCGGGTGGTGTCCGGGATCAGACTCACCGCCCAGCTGCTGAAAAGCGGGAAAATCGTAATATGCAGGGGGTGCGACAACGCGGTGCGGGAGTTCGGGCTGTACCGCTGGGACGAGCGGTATCAGGGCCAGGATCAGGTGTGTAAGGAGAACGACCACGCGATGGACGAGATCCGCTATTTCGCCGCCACCGTGGCCGGGAAGGAGGGGCGGGGCGGGATGTTCGCCGGGTGTGTGGAGAGAGGGGTGTTTTAGAAGAACGCCCGCGTCCCGCCCGAGGGCGGGACGGGAGATTGATTTAAAGGAGGAATTGCATGAAATGGTGGAAGCAGAAGCGCAGGGAGCCCCCTGCCGCGGTGGTACAGGTGCGGCGGGGGGTGGGACAGCCCTTTGGAGCGCTGGACCGGTATGTGCCGCTGCACGCTGGGGAGATGGCGCTGTACCGGGCGATCCGGGAGGGGGTGCCGATTGTGGACGCCGCAATTTGGAAGCTGGTGCGGCTGTGCGGCGGCGTGGGGGTCAGGTGCGGCGACCCCGGGGCCCAGGCGGGGCTGGAGGAGTTTTTTCGCACTGTTGACGTGGGCTGGGGCCAGCGGGGGATACAGGCCTTTTTGGACCGGTATCTGGACGACCTGTTTACCTGCGGCCACGCCCTGGGGGAGGTGGTGCTGACCCCCGACGGGAAGGAGATCGCCGCTCTGCTGTGTGCCGGGCCGGAGCAGGTGGAGGTGAAGGTGGGAGACAGCCCGCTGGACTTTAAGCTGTGCCGGACGGGGTTCGGAGAGGAGCGGGAGCTGCCCTTTCAGGAGCTGCTGCTGTTCACCCCCTTCCAGCCGACGGGAGACGCGCCCTGCGGGGTGTCGCTGCTGCGGTCCATGCCCTTCTTGACCGGGATTCTGCTGAAGATTTTTCAGGCCACCGGACAGAACTGGGAGCGGGCGGGCAATCTCCGCTTCGCCGTGGTGTGCAAGCCCGGGGAGGGGGAGGAGGCCTTCGCCCAGGAGCGGTGCGGGCTCCTGGCCCAGGAGTGGTCCGCCGCCATGCAGGCGGGACGGGAGGGCTCCGTCCGGGACTTCGTGGCGGTGGGCGATGTGGATATCAAGGTCATCGGGGCGGACGGGCCGGTACTGGACAGCCAGACGCCGGTGCGTCAGATTCTGGAGCAGCTGGTGGCCCGGACGGGCATCCCGCCCTTTATGCTGGGGCTGTCCTGGTCGTCCACCGAGCGGATGAGCACCCAACAGGCGGATATGCTCACCACCGAGGTCACCGCCATTCGCAGGGCGGTGGAGCCCGCGCTCCAGCGGACGGCGGAGCTGTGGCTGAGGGTACACGGCTTCGGAGGCAGGGCGGAGATCCTGTGGGAGGACATCAACCTCCAGGATGCTGTGGAGGAGGCCAGGGCGGAGCTGTATCGGGCCCAGGCGGAAAAATTGAGGAGGGAGACTGTATGAGGATCGTGAAGGAGACGGCGGGCGGAGAGCCCGCCCAGGTGACGGCTCAGGATCTGGAGCTCATCGGGGCGCTGGCCCGGAGGCCGCTGGGGGCGGAGGAGGTGTACACCTTCTCGGTGCGGCTGTGCGACAACGAAATCGACCGGGATTTTGAGCGGTTTACCACCCGGACCCTGGAGGAGCTGACCCCCATGTTTGTGGGAAAGGCGGGTATCTTTGACCACCAGTGGTCCGCCCAGGGACAGGCCGCCCGGATCTATCGGACCGAGGTGGTCCGGGAGCCGGGGGAGGCGACCCGGGCGGGAGACGGGTACTGCTGGCTGAAGGGCTATGCCTACATGGTGCGCACCGACAGCAACCGGGACCTGATCGCCGAGATTGAGGGGGGCATCAAGAAGGAGGTCAGCGTGGGGTGCTCGGTGGAGCACGCCGTTTGCTCGGTTTGCGGCTGCGACCGGACACAGAATGACTGCGGGCATGAGAAGGGCCGGGAGTATGGCGGACAGCTGTGCTGGGCCGACCTGGAGGGGGCCAGGGATGCCTATGAGTTCTCCTTTGTGGCGGTGCCCGCTCAGCCCGCCGCCGGGGTGGTGAAGTCCGCCGGCTGGGGCGGCCGCCGGGAGCTGGAGCGGCTGGAGGAGGAGGCCGCCCTGGGACGGAAATACCTGGAGGAGCTGCGGGGCGAGGTGGTCCGGCTGGCCCTGCTGGCCGACCGGGAGCTGGATGCCAGGGCGATGAAGTCGCTGACAAATAAGCTGACTCACGGGGAGCTGGAGGAGCTGAAGAGCTCCTATGCACGGAGAGCCGGGGAGCGGCTTCCGGTGAGGACACAGCTGGTCTATGAGAACAGAAGCGCCGCCGCTGTTCAGGAGGAGAATGGGGCGTTTTTGGGGTGAGGGCCCTCTCAGTCACCGCCTGCGGCGGCGACAGCTCCCCCTTTGGGGGAGCTAGGGGATGCCCTGTAGGGCAGGGGCTCTGCCCCTGTCTTCCGGAGCGTGTGAAGCGGTGTGGGAGGCGGCCCGGGGGTGACTCCCTCAGTCACCGCCTGCGGCGGCGACAGCTCCCTCGGAGAGGGAGCCAAGGGTCGCCCTGCCTTACCAAAAGCGTAAAAACCTGTTCAGGCAAGGGCGGAGCCCTTGCCCTACATTACGAAATGCCTCCCGATCGCGGGCGGCCGCAGGCCGACCCGATAGATGGGATGCGAAATAGTCAGAAGGAGTGAACGAGTATGGCATATTATTACGACAATCTGAAGCTGGACAAGGGGATGTATCGGGAGGCTGGGCGGTCGTTCAGTCAGGTGCTGGAGCGGGAGGACCCCAGCGAGCGGTATAAGGGGACCTCGCTGGAGGGACTGGACGCCTTTCAGAGACAGCTCAAGCGGTTCGACATCAAGGTGAAGGGGGCGGGCAGCGATGTGGTGGACAAGTTCTTCCAGACGGCCGACGCCGCGGTGCTCTTTCCGGAGTACATCTCCCGCACGGTGAGACAGGGGATGGAGGAGGGGGATATCCTGCCCCACATCACCGCCGCCGTGACACAGGTGGAGGGGCTGGACTACCGCTCCATCACCTCCGAGGCCGGAGGCGAGGAGAAGGAGCTGAAGGCTGTGCAGGAGGGGGCGGCCATCCCCGAGACCACCATCAAGGTGCAGGCCAACCTGGTGAAGCTGAAAAAGCGGGGGCGGATGCTGGTGGCCAGCTATGAGGCGGTGCGGTATCAGAAGCTGGACCTGTTCTCCGTCACCCTGAAGCAGATCGGCGCCCACATTGCCCGGACCCATTTGGAGGACGCGGTGGATGTGCTCATCAACGGGGACGGCAATGAGAATCCCGCTCAGGTGACCGCCCTCGACGCCGGCAAGGCGCTGGACTATGAAGGGCTGGTGGACTTCTGGGCCAGGTTTGACCCCTATGTGATGAATACCCTGCTGGTGTCCGGCGACGTGATGCTCCAGCTGCTCAAGCTGCCGGAGTTCCAGAATCCGCTGACCGGGCTGAACTTCCAGGGCACCGGCCGGCTGACCACCCCCCTGGGGGCCAATCTGCTGCGGACCAGCGTGCTGCCTGAGAAAACGGCCATCGGCCTGGATCGGCGGTTTGCACTGGAGATGGTCCAGAGCGGCGGCGTGATGGTGGAGTATGACAAGCTCATCGACCGGCAGCTGGAGCGGGCGGCTATTACCACCATCAGCGGCTTTGCCAAGGTGTTCCCCGAGGCCAGCCAGGTGCTGAAGGTGTGATATGACAGAGGAGATTATGGCCCTGTGCCGGACAATGGGGGCGGAGGAGGACCAGGAGGAGCTTCTGCTCCCCCTGGTCCAGGCCGTCAGCGATCAGCTGGCCGCGCGGCTGAGGGGCGGGGCGGCGCCGGAGGGGTGCGGGCCCGCCTTCTCGCTGGCGGCGGCGATGATGGTTATGGATAAGCTGGCCGGTATGACCGGGGAGCGCGGAGGGGGAGTGACCTCCTTCACCGCGGGAGATTTGACCATCCGGAGGGATGGCGGCGGCGGGACGGGAAAGAGCCTGTCCCAACAGGCGGAGGAGCTGCTGGCCCCCTGGCTGGGGGACGCGGGCTTCTGCTTTCAGGGGGTGGACGGATGATGGAACGGCTTTGGCGGGATATTCTGGAGCGCTTCGGGCAGGAGGTCCGGCTGATTCGGGGGGAGGAGAACGTCGAGGTACAGGCGATGGTACAGCCCCTGCTGGGCCGGGAGGACCAGGAGGCCCACGGGGCTTTGGGGATGGAGCGGCGGGAGCGGTTCCGCTATCTGGGGCCCGTGCGGACGCCGCTGGATTTGGGCACGGTGGTGGAGTGGAAGGGGCGTCAGCTCCGGGTGAGCTCCGTTCAGCTGGTGGGGGAGGGCGTGTGCCCCCACTGGCGGGCCGTGCTCTATCCCAGAGATGAGGTGATGGGATGAGCGCGGGGCTGGAGAGTGTCCGCCGGAGCATGGCGGACTATCTCAACGGACGGGGCGTGTCCGCCGTGACCGCCTTTCCAGCGGCCCTCCAGCAGGAGCGGGAGGAGCCGGTGACGGTGGTGTCCCTGCGGGGGTGCAGGGCGGAGCGGGCGGGCTTTCAGAACTACCTGGGGGAGCATTACAACCGGGAGACAGGCCGGTGGGAGGAGCGGTACGGCCGGCGGGCCAGACTCACCTTCGGACTGGACCTCTACGCCCCGGAGCGGGCGGATGGGGAGGTCCTCCAGAGGGCCTTTGACGAGCTGGCCGGGGCCCTCCTGACCGGGGGGCCGGAGGGGATGGAGCTGGAGGAGTTCTCCTGCGGGCAGACCGTCCGGGACCCGGAGAGCCGGAGGCTGAAGCGGCCGGTGGAGGCGGTGTGCTCCGCCTGGCTGTGGGCCAGAGCCGGGGAGGCCAGCGGCGAGTTTACTGATTTTGAATTGCGAGGTGTGGTAAAAACATGAGTATTTCGGTACATCAGC
Source organism: uncultured Bacillota bacterium (assembly GCA_947645675.1). Taxonomy (GTDB): domain Bacteria; phylum Bacillota; class Clostridia; order Oscillospirales; family Oscillospiraceae; genus Lawsonibacter. Next base: position 14,102 of record CANSDP010000012.1, on the reverse strand, counting down.
GTCCGGGGGTGTATTCCTCCTATGAGGCGTCCAGTCTGGTCAGCGGCGGCGGTATGGGGCGCATGGTGGGGCTGGCGGCGGTGACGGCGGCGGTTTCCGCCGGGACGCTCCAGACAGTGACCAGCTATGACCGGGCGGCGGCCCTGTTCGGCACGGAGGGGAGCGAAGGGCCGGCGGAGCTGATCCGGCTGGCGCTGAAAAATGGAGCCGCCGGGGTGACGGTGGCTCCGGCGGCAGGCCCGGAGGGCTATGAGGAGGCCTTCGCCCTGCTGGCGGGGGTGGAGGATCTGGGACTGGTCCTGTGCGACAGCACCGACGTGGAGGTGCAGAAAAAGCTGCGGGACAGCGTGATCGAGGCGTCTCAGGCCCGGCGGGAGCGGCTGTGTGTGGTGGCCGGAGGGAAGGACGAGACAGCGGAGCAGCTTATTGAACGGGCCGGGGCGCTGAACCATGAGCGGGTGATTTTGGTGGCCCCCGGCGCTGTGGACCGGGAAGGAAAGGCGGGCTCCGGGCTTCCCCTGGCCGCGGCGGTGGCGGGAGCGGCCGCCGGAGAGAGAGACCCGGCCATCCCCATGGGGGGCGCGGAGCTGCTGGGGCTGAGCGGGCTGTCCTGCCGGCTGGAGGACGGCGAGCTGGAGCGGCTGATTCTGGGGGGCGTCACCCCGGTGGAGAGCCTGGGAGGCGCGGTGAGCATCGTCCGGGGGGTGACCACCCGGACCACCTCCGGCGGGGCGGCGGACAGCGCGTGGCGGGATCTGTCGGCCATCCGTGTGGTGGACGATGTGATTCCCGGGCTGAGAAACGTCCTGCGGGCCAAGTTCCGCCGGGCCAAGAATACCGAGCAGAGCCGGGGGGCCATTCGGGCCCAGGTGGTGCTGGAGCTGGAGAATAAGCTGGGCCGGGAGATCATCACCGGATATGACGGCGTGACGGTGTCCGCCGACCCGGAGGACGCGACCCGGTGCTTGGTTGACTTCTCCTTTGCCGTGGCCCATGGGCTGAACCAGATTTGGCTGACGGCCCATATTACGGTGTAAAACGCCTCCCTCAGAGAAGGGACATATAAAAACGAGGAGGTTTGACGATGAGTATCCCAGGTTTTCCTACAAGCAGCGACATCTATCTGGAGGCGGACGGGGTGCGGGTGGCGGTGGTGCAGAGCTATTCGGCGGTGAGCACCAAGAGCAGTACGGCGGTGGAGGCCTTTGGAGAGGCGGAGCCGGTGGCCACCGCCCCCGGACAGGCTAACCATGTGGTGGAGCTGACCCGGCTGTATGCCACCGACCAGGCCATTCGGGACGGGATCAACTTCTATACCATGGAGAATTTTTCACTGGTCATCTGTAAGCCGGACCGGAAGATCATTTATTCCGGCTGCCAGTGGAGCTCCATTCAGGAGAGCGCCAGCGTGGGCAGCATGGTGCTGGAGAAGGTCACCCTGGTGGCCGCCCGGCGGATCGAGACGGGGGTGTAACGATGCCGTCTATTTTGGCCCGGAGAGACCGGATGAGCTTGGAGGACGGGCTGGAGCTGCGGCTGCTGTCGGCGCTGGAGGCGATGGAGGCCCGGCGGGAGGGGCTGGAGCTGGCAGAGGACGGGCTGGAGCGGGCCCTGTGCTCCAACGCCTGCCTGCTGGCCCGGGCCCTGGAGGAGGCGGGGGGACACACCCCTGTCTTTTCCGACGGCCGGGCGGTACTGGCCGGTCTGACGGCGGAGGAGATTGGAGCGCTGGCCGGACGGTGGAGCCGGTTCAGCCGGGAGAACGACCCGGGGCTGGACCTGCCCGGGGAGGAGCTGGAGCGGGTCAGGGAGGAGCTGAGAGAGGACCCGGGGGAGCGCCTGCGGTGGCGGGTGCTGAGGCAGTTCGGCGCTCTGCCCACCGAGGGGCGGGCCCGGGCGATGCGGGACCGGGACTATCTGTGGTGCCTGGCGAACGGGCTGCTGGACCGGGAGGAGGAGCTGGAACGGCTGTGCCCCAGCTGCCGGGCCCGGGCGCTGGAGGGCCGCTGTCCGGCCTGCGGACAGAGCCTGCCGGAGGAGGAGACCGGCAATCCAGCCTTTGACCTGGAGCGGTTTGAGGCGCTGAAGGAGGGGAAGGGCCTTGACTGACTATCTGGAGGAGGAGCTGGAGCAGGCCCGGGCACTGCTGGAGGAGGTCCGGAGGCTGGAGCGGTCTGTGCCTGGACGAGCAGTGGCTGAGAAGGATGCGGAGGACCCGCGGAGAGACGGAGAAGCTCCGGAGATGGCCGGGGCTTCAGAAAAGGAGAGAGACGCTGGGAGCGGAGCGGGGGGCCCTGGTCAGGCGGAGCGCGGCGCCGCGGCGGGGGCCGGAGCGGAGACAGAGCGGAGGAGCCTTCCGATTTTGGAGGAGCTGAACAGGCTGGAACGGGCGGCCTCCGCTTGGAATGTCTTGCGTACAGAGCGGAGAGGTCCCGGTGAGGCGGGGACGGAAAGAGGCGGAGTTCGGGGCGGATATCCCTGGGCGCTGCCAGGGCCAGAACGGGACGGCCCGCTGTCCGGCGGAGCGGGAGGGGAGGGTCGGGACTGGAACTGGAACGGAGTCCCGGTTCGGGGTGCCGCTCCGGCGGTGGACGAGACGCGGTGGGCGGAGTGGGCCGACCGGGCCTTCCAGCGGGACAGCCGCCGGTATGACGGGGGATTTTATCTGTACTGAGGAGGGAGCATTTTGATCTTAACGCCGATGCGGTATAAGGGCTATACCTGGCCCCACAACCCCAGGGTGTATTCCATCGACTACCGCCGGACTATGGCGGTGAACCAGGCCCCGTTCAGCGGGTATCAGCTCCAGGACCTGGGGCTGGCCCACCGGGTGATGGAGGGCGAAGGGGAATTTACCGGAGCGGGGGCCTACGCCGAGTTTCAGAGGCTGGCCTGCGTCTTTTATGAGAAAGGGCCAGGGCTCCTGATCCATCCCCTGTGGCAGGCGGCCAATACATACTTTGTGGCCCTGCGGCTGGAGCAGGCGCCCAGACCGGATTATGTGCGGTACTCCTTCGCGTTTTGGGAGGAGAGCGGACAGTATAGCGGAGTGACCGTCCGGGCGGCGGAGGGGCAGACAGGGCAGAGTCAGGGGGGCGCGGAGACCGCGCAGGAGACGGAGCAGAGCGGATGGCAGGAGGGGAAGGTGCAGAATGCCGTCTGGCAGGACGACAACCGCGTCGCGCCGGTGAAGGTCCCCTTCCAGGGACCGGCGGCGGCGCAGGGGACGGAACAGCCCGCTTATCACCGGGTGGTGAAGGGGGACACCCTGTGGGAGCTGGCAAAGCGGTACGGGCTGAGCCTGACGGAGCTGATCGCGCTGAACCCCCAGGTCAAAAACCCAAACCTGATTTACGCCGGACAGGAGGTGCGGGTGCGGTGAACGCCTATATGACTGACAGCGGCGGGGGGCGCTGGGCCCTGCCCGGACTGACGGCCTGGCGGCTGGAGTACACCGCCGGGACGCCCTGCGACAGCTTTTGGCTGCGCTGTCCCTGGGACGGGGAAAATACGGCGAGGCCGGCCAGTTGGGTGGGCTTTTTGGCCGAGGAGAAGGGGGAGCGGATTTTTACCGGGGTAGTGGACGAGTGCGAGGTGAGCCTGTCCCCCGGGGGGCTGACTTTGGAGGTCTCCGGGCGGGGGATGGCCGCCCGGCTGCTGGACAATGAGGCGCTGGGACAGGATTACCTCTACGCCACCCAGGCGGATATCCTCCGGGACCACGTGACGCCCTATGGAATTAAGGCGGCGCCGGGCGGCTCGCTGCCGCCGGTGGCCCAGTTTTCGGTGGCGTCGGGGAGCAGTGAGTGGTCGGTGGTCTATGACTTTGCCCGGTATTACGGCGGGGTCGCCCCCCGGTTTGACCGGGAGGGGCGGCTGGTGCTGTCCGGCTGGGACGACAGCCGGGAACGGGTGATCGGCGACCAGACCGGCGTGCTGGCCATGACCCGGCGGGACAGACGGTACGGGGTGCTGTCTCAGGTACTGGTGCGGGACCGGTGGAGCGGGCAGATGGAGACGCTGGAGAACAGAGCGTTCCAGGCGCTGGGGGGACAGGCGCGGAGGGTGCTCACTACGCCGGCCCGGAACAGCTATAAGGCGGTGCGGTACTCGGGACAGTTTCAGCTGGAGCGGTCGGCCAGCGAGCTGGAGCGAGTGGAGGCTACCCTGGGGGAGGTGTTCTCCGTCTGGCCAGGGGACCTGGTGACGGTACAGCGGTCGGGCTGGGGCTGGAACGGGCGGTACCGGGCCGTTCAGGTGATGGACGGAATGGACCAGAACGGGCTTTGGAGCCGGGTGGAGCTGGCTAAGCCGGATGTGCTGATATAGGAAGGATTTTGGATGAGGTGATGGAGATGTGGACGTCGGAACGAGATCGGAGGCCGCGGGCGGAGGAGCCGGCGGCGGAGCTGGGCATTGTGACCCTGGGCGGCGATCCCGCAGGGGTCAGCCTGGGGGGCGAGCGGCGATGGCTGAATGTATACGGCCCCGGGGGCTACAGCTGGAGGCCCACGGCAGGGGACAAGGTGCTGGTATTGAAGGCGGGGGCCGAAGGGGAGATCCCCTGTATCTTGGGCACCGCGCAGGACGGGGACGGGCTGAAGCCCGGCGAGGTGCGCCTGAGCGGCGGGGAGAGCTGGGTCAGGCTGGGGCAGAGGCTGGAGCTGGGAGGCGAGCTGTATCTCAATGGAAGCTCCCTGTATGACGTGATTCGGGATATTGTGAGTGAGCTGCTGAGGTAAGGAGGGGCGGAATGGAACGAAGGCTGAGTCAGGGGGACTATGTCCCTGACGGCGGGGGCGGGCTGACCGCACTGGGAGACGGGGAGGAGGTGCTGGCCAGGGTGCTGTTCCGTCTTACCGCCCACCGGGGGGCGATGCCCTTTCTGCCTGAGCTGGGAAGCAGGCTGTATCTGCTGGGAAGGGAAAAGCCCTCCGCCCGGCAGGCCCTGGCCGCCCAGTATGTGGCCGAGGCCCTGCGGGAGGAGACGGATTTGCAGGTACGGGCAGTGGAGCTGGAGCCGGGGGGAGAGACGGCCCGGGTCGCTGTCTATCTGGACTGGCGGGGCAAGGCGCTGACCGCCCGGGTGGAGGTATGAGGAGGTCGTGAAGTGAAAACGGTTGATGAAATTTATGGGGAGCTGTTGGCCTCGTTTGGAAAGCGGACGGGGCTGGAGCCCCGGGAGGGGTGCGACCTGTCGGCCAGGATGTATGCTCTGGCGGCACAGGTGTGCGCGTTGTATGTCCAGGCGGACTGGGTTCTGCGCCAGGCCTTCCCCCAGACGGCGGAGGGGGACTACCTGGACGCCCACGCCCAGCTGCGGGGGCTGGCGCGGAAGCGGGCGACGGCGGCCCAGGGGATGGTGCGGTTCACTGCGGGGGAAAAAGCGGACGCCCCCCGGGAAATTCCCAAGGGGACGGTGTGTATGACGGCGGGACTGGTCCGGTTCGAGACGGAGCGGGCCGGGGTTTTGGAGGCCGGGGCGCTGACGGCGGATGTACCCGTCCGGGCGCTGGAGGCCGGCGAAGCGGGCAATGTGTCCGCCGGGGCCATCAGCTCTATGGCGGTGGCCCCGATGGGGATTGCCTCCTGTACCAACCCTCAGCCCTGCGGCGGCGGCTCCGACGGCGAGGAGGACGAGGTGCTGCGGGAGCGGGTGCTGGGCACCTTCAAGCGCCTGCCCAACGGGGCCAACGCCGCCTTTTATGAGCAGGGGGCCCTGTCCTTTGACCAGGTGGCGGCGGCGGCGGTGGTGGCCCGGCCCCGGGGAGTGGGATCGGTGGATATCGTGCCCTCCACCATGAGCGGACTGCCGGACAAGGAGCTGTTGGGCCAGCTCCAGGCCTATTTTGAGGAGCGGCGGGAGATCGCGGTGGACCTGAAGGTGCGGGCTCCCAGAACATCTGTGGTGAATATTACCGTTCAGGTGGAGGCCCGGGAGGGCTGGGACCGGGCGGAGGTGCTGAGCCGGGTGGAAAAGGCCGTTCGGGAGTGGTTTACCGGGCGGCTGCTCGGTCAGGATATCCTGCGGGCCAAGCTGGGCAGCTTGATCTATGACTGCGACGGGGTGGAGAACTATGCGATCTCCGCTCCGGCAGCCGACCTCCGGGTGGACAGCGATGTGCTGCCTGTGCTGGGGACGCTGAGGGTGGAGGCGAAAACATGAGTCACGCGCGGTATATGCGGGAGCTGCTGAGGCCGCTGGGGGTTTACGACCTGGCCGCGCCCTTCAACGGCGGCGAGCTGGATGCTCAGGGAGAGGCTCTGGACCAGGTGATGGACTGGCTGGAGGAGGTCCAGCGGGAGACCAGCCTGACGACGGCGGAGGACTGGGGATTGGAAAAAGTCTCCGGACTATTCGTCCGCAGGCCGGTGGCCGACGAGCCCCGGCGGCTGGCCGCCGCGCTGGCCGCCCTTCTGCGCATCGGCGGGGACAGCTTTACCCCGGCGGCCATCAACGACACCATCTCGGGCTGCGGCATTCCCGCCGTGGTGAAGGAGCTGGGGACGGGACAGGTCTCCGTCTCCTTCCCGGGTACAGCCGGGGTGCCCGCCGGCTTTGAGGAGCTGAAAAAGATTATTGAGGATATCCTGCCTACCCACCTGGGCATCCAGTATGATTTTTGGTTCCTGCTTTGGCGGGAGCTGGAGGAGTGGTTTCCCAGCTGGAGATCTATTGAGGACAGGAATATGACCTGGACAGAGCTGGAGACCTGTGTGAAGGAATTTTAGAGGGCCTGGAACACCCGACGGGACCGGAGGGCCACCAGGGCGGACAGAGCGGCCGCTCCCAACAGCACGGCACAAGGGGGCAGGTGCTCGAAGAGGAGGCCGTAGCCCGCCTGGCCCAGAGGGGAGGCGCAGTTGGCCACCGCCTGGATGCAGGCGATCACCTTGCCCAGCAGATGGCCGGGTACCTGGGCCTGGACCAGAGTGAGCATCACCACGGTGAACAGCATGGCGGCGGTCATAGCCAGCATAGCCATCACGGTGAGCAGCCAGTAGCTCACCGCCGCGGGCACTCCGGGGAGGACGGCCAGCCCCATGAGGCCTGCCATTCCGGAGCAGGCCAGCAGGCACAGCGACCCGTGGCGGGGTTTTAGCCGTGTGCCAAGCAGTCCCGCCAGGAGACCGCCCAGAAGTCCGCCGAGGCCCATGAGGGACTGGGTCAGACCTAGGGCGGCGTCGCTCATGTGCAGTACCTGGGCCACAATGGCGGGGATGCCTACAATCATCACCGCTGAAAGAATCAGGTTGAAGGCGGACAGCACCAGGGTTACTCGCAGAAAGACAGGCCGCTCCCAGGAGATGTACCGCCAGCTCTCCCCCAGGTCCTGGCCCACTGTGGTCAGGATGCTGGCGGAGCGGGGGCGCTTCTTGTGGGGGACGCGGATGAAAATTTCCATCACCGCCGAGCAGAAGAAGCATACTCCGCCGATGGTCAGGATGGGACCCAAGCCCCACAGCCCAAAGATGACGCCGCCCAGGGCGGGGCCCAGGAGGTTGGAGAGGGTGGCTACCATGTTGATGACCGCGTTGCCCTGGGTGAGGCGGTCAGGGGACAGCAGCAGGGGCAGGCTGGCCTGGACCGCGGGCTGGTAGGCCCCGGCGATGGCGTAGAGGAGCATCAGCGTCACGATGACCAGAGGGACCAGGGGGGCCTTGCCCCACAGCAGGGTGTAGGTTACCGTCAGCCCGGCGGTGAGGAAGTCCAGACCCACCATGATGCGGCCCTTGTGGACCCGGTCCGCCGCTGTCCCGCCGATGGGACCCATGAGGATCATGGGCAGGAAGGAGCAGGCGTTCACCGCCCCGAAGAGGGCGATGGAGCCCGTCTCCCGCAGGAGGTAGAGGGGCAGGGCGAAGTGAAGAATGGCGTTGCCGAACAGGGAGATGATCTGTCCGATGACCACCAGGGTGAAGTCCCGGGTGAACAGAGGGCTTTTTTGCGTTTCCATAAGAAGTACTCCTTTCATTTAAAACCGACCGTCGGTTTGTATAGTTCCTAAATCAAACTGCCCCTCGGGCAGCTTGATTTAGGAACGGCAAAAGTCCGCCATTGATTCAATGATATCGCTGTCCAGCAACTCGAAGCCGTACTGCCGGGTGAACTGGTTGAAGAAGACACACCGGGCCCGAACCTGCTCCGGCGTGCTGGGCCGGAGGATAGGGTGGAGCCACAGGTCGGACAGGATTAGCAGTACCTCAGACAGCTCCTCCGGGTGGTCAGTGTGGATGGAGCCGTCAGCAATGCCCTCTTTCAGAATGGGGAGGATATAATCCGGGGCGGCCTCCCCCAGAATGCTCTGCATCTGGAGGGCCATAAACTTGGGATTCTCAAGGAGGAAGGGCAGCATGTGGAGAATCTTCCCCTGGAAGGACAGATGTATAGAGGTGCGGAACAGCTGCCGCAGCTTCTCCGCCCCGGTGAGCCCCTTTTTGTCACGGATTTCCGCCAAGAAGGTGATGTTGAAGTCTCCAATCCGGTCTACCACAGCGATGAGGATGGCCTCCTTGGAGGCAAAGTGGTGGTAGATGGCCCCCTTGGACAGCTTGGTGGCGTTGATAATGTCCTGGAGGGTGGTTTTGTCGTAGCCCTTTTGGAGAAAGAGGGTGGATGCGGTGTCCAGAATGAGCTGAACGGTCTGTTCCGGGTGCTTGTTCCGGGCCATTGCGGGCCCTCCTCTCTGGATACAGACCAACGGTCTGTATTATATTAGCATAACACCGGGATGCTGTCAACTTAAACTTGCCACAAACTGCCGCGCTACCCGGGGGGTGCGCCCGGCGTGGCGAATCTCCCAGGTCATGGCCTGGGCGTGGAGGCAGTCGGTGGGCAGGTCGATCCCCGCCTGGGCGGCCAGGTGGTCCACCAAGGCCAGATAGCCCGCCTTGTTCATGGTCAGGTAGGGGATGCGCAGGCCGAAGCGCTCGGCCAGGGCGGTCTTTTCCGAGATGGTCTCAAAGGTGTCCACCTCCTCCCCGGCCCGCTCGGTAAAGGTCTGGCGGACCAGGTGCCGCCGGTTGGAGGTGGCGTATATGGCGACGTTAATAGGCCGTTTCTCCAAAGAGCCCTCCAGGATGGTCTTTAGGGCGGAATAGGTCTTGTCGTCCTGGTCGAAGGCCAAATCGTCAATGAACAGGATGAACTTCTGCCGCCGGCCGGCCAGGGAGCGGATCAATTCTGGCATTCCGGTGAGGTTCTCCTTCTCCACCTCGATGAGGCGCAGGTCCTCCATGCCGGGCAGGTAGAGCATGGACTTCACCGTGGCCGACTTGCCGGTGCCGCCGTCGCCGAAGAGGAGGACGTTGTTGGCCTGGCGGCCCGCCAGCATGAGACGGGTGTTCTGCTCCACCATGGCCCGCTGGTGCTCGTAGCCCAGCAGGTCTTCGGGCTTGGGACAGTCGGGGTCGGCCACCGGGACCAGATTGCCGTCCTCCCACAGGAAGGCCCGGTATTTGGCAAACAGCCCCGCCCCGTGGTCCTTGTAGAACTGGGTGAGGCTGTCGAAGTCGAAGGGGGACGACGCACGCCACCGGGGCAAACCTGCCAGCACCGGGGCAAACTCGTCGGGCAGGAGGGGCTTCATGGCGTCGATGAACCGGTCGCAGTCGGTTTCGGCCAGGAGTACCAGGGTGTCGATGTCCCGCCGGGCGGCGTTCTCCAGGGCAGGGTCGGACTTGCCCTGGTCAATGAGTCGGGAGTAGGGGGTCTCCGCGTACCGAAGAAAATCCCACAGCCAGTCGCCCAGGCCCTCGTAGCCGTCCGAGCGCAGGACGTGGAAGCGGGATACGTAGTACTCCAGGGCCTCCTCCCCGTTTTTTTGGTGCAGAGCGTCCAGAAGCATCCAGATGCCGCTGAGTACGGTGGTGTTGGTCACATCCCGATAGGCGGATATGCCCCGCAGGGCGGCGCGTAACGCGTTCAGTTCCATGATGATCTCTCCCGTTTAAGTTTTTTTCATTTTACCGGGTAAAAGCGGCCTTGTCAACCGGTCTGGGACATGATACAATGGGAAAAATCTTTGGACGCGAGGTATCTATGGTCACCATTGGAGGAATTGAAATCGAAACGCCCCTGGCCCTGGGCCCCATGGCTGGGGTGACAGATATGGCCTTCCGCACCATCTGCCGGGAGCAGGGGGCGGGGCTGACCTGTACGGAGATGGTCAGCGCCAAGGCCCTGTGCTATCAGGATAAAAAATCCATCCCTCTCTTGCAGATGGGGGAGAACGAGACCCCCGCCGCCGCTCAGATTTTTGGCAGCGACCCGGTTTGTATGGAGGAGGGAGCGGCCATCGCCCATGAGGTGTCCGGGGCGGATATCATCGACATCAATATGGGCTGCCCTGTGCCCAAGGTGGCCAACTCCGGGGACGGCTCCGGGCTGATGAAAAATCCCGACCTGGCCGTCAGGGTGGCCGAGGCCGTCATCCGGGGGGCCAGGTGCCCGGTGACGGTAAAATTCCGTCTGGGGTGGGACAAGGGGTCCATCAACTGCGTGGAGTTCGCCAAGGCTATGGAGGAGGCCGGCGCGGCGGCGGTGGCCGTCCACGGCCGGACCAAGGTGCAGATGTATTCGGGAACGGCCAACTGGGACTGGATTCGGGAAGTGAAGAAGGCGGTAAAAATACCAGTGATCGCCAACGGGGACGTGTTCAAGGGGGAGGACGCCCCCCGCATTCTCAAATACACCGGGGCGGATATGGCCATGATTGGCCGGGGGGTGTTCGGCAACCCCTGGATTTTCGCCCAGTGCAAGGCGGCGCTGGAGGGCCGGCCCATCCCTGAGCTGCCTCCCCTGGCGGAGCGGTGCGACACCGCTGTGCGGCAGTTTGAGATGGCCGCCAAAAACAAGGGGGAGAAGATCGCCTGTCTGGAGGCCAGGAAGCAGTACGCCTGGTACTTGAAGGGGGTCCCCCACGCGGGGTATTATAAGGAGCAGATTGTGAAAATCACCACCCTGGAGGATGTGTATCGGGTGACGAAGGGGATCAAGCGGGATTTGTGCTGAAGCTGCGTCCCCCTTGCTGGGAAAAGGAGTCAGGCCGCCTGCGGGCGGGACGAATGACAAGGAGGTGAACCGCGTGACCGACCGGGAGCTGGTAGAAAAGGCCAGGAAGGGCGACCAGGGGGCCTTTGAGCAGCTGGTGCTGGACAATCAGAATCGGGTGTATTCCCTGGCCCTGCGGCTGGTGAACGACCGGGAGGAGGCGGCGGACCTGTCCCAGGAGGCCTTTGTCAAGGCCTGGCAGGGCTTATCCTCCTTCCAGGGGGAGAGCAGCTTCTCCACCTGGGTGTACCGGCTGACGACCAATGTGTGCATCGACCATCTGCGCAAAAAGAAGCGGCGGGAGGCGGTGGAGCCGGCGGTGTCGCTGGACGATGAGGACAGCGGCTGGGCCGAGCCGGCGGACTGGGAGGGCGACCCCCAGAAGCAGCTGGAGCGGTCGGAGCGGGGGAAAGCCCTGGCCCGGGCGCTGGAGCGGCTGCCTGAGTGGCAGAGGCGGGCGCTGGTCCTCCGGGAGCTGTCCGGCCTGAGCTATCAGGAGATCGGCCAGGCCCTGGAGCTGGACATCGGGACGGTGAAATCCCGAATTTCCCGAGCCCGGCTCGCTCTTCGAAAAATGTTACTGGAGGACGGGAACTTTTTTGACCATCCGCCGTCTAAACCGTTGAATGAGAAAAAAGGAAGGGGGTGAAGCCCGTGGACTGTGACAAATATTTAGAGCGGCTGTCCGTATGGCTGGACGGCGCTTTGACCCAGGAGGAGGAGCGGGAGCTGAGCGAACATCTGGCCCGCTGTCCCAGCTGCTGGGAGATGCGGGAGCAGCTGTCCGCCCTTCGGGACGGATTTGGCGAGCTGGAGGAGTCCGAGGCCCCCGAGGGCTTCACCCAGGGCGTGATGGAGCGCGTTCGAGCGGAAGAAAAGCCCAAGGTGATCCCTCTGTTCAAGCGGCCCCAGTTCAGAGCCCTGGCTGGGTTGGCCGCCTGTTTGGTGCTGGCGGTGGGGCTGTACAGCGCCAACCGGCCCGGTGAACCGGAAAATTGGGGTGAAATGGCCCGGGGCTTTAAGCAGGGAGCGGTAAGCGGCTTTGTGGAGGCGGACGGCCCGATGGTGGATACGGCCCTGGCCGGCACGGAGCCGGCGGACAGCCCGAGGATCGCCGCCTACTCCGCACCGGGGGATTCGGAGGAGCTGCCCGCCAGCCCCATTCTGGTGCTGGACCGGATGCCGGAGGGGGCGGCGGAGCTGATTCCCCCGGAGACGGCGGTGAGCCCCACCGAGGACCGGCTGGGGACGGTATATCACAGCCTTCCCCGGGAGCTGGCCACCCGGATCGCCGGCCTGGCGCAGGAGCAGGAGATTGCGGCCTCCTGTCCCTACGCGCTGGAGGATGGAGCGCTGTGTGACCTGATGATCCTGGAGGCGGATGAATAAAAAAGAAACGCCGGACGAAGCCGTCCGGCGTTCTTTTTTGTCTGGGATCAGCCCTGAGAAATAGCTCCCATGGGGCAGGTGCCAGAGCAGGAGCCGCAATCGATGCAGGCGCCGGCGTCGATGACGTACTGAGAGTCACCCTGAGCGATTGCGCCCACGGGGCAGCCATCAGCGCAGGAACCGCAGCTGATGCAAGCGTCACTGATAACATAGGCCATTGTATGTACACCTCCATTAAAATGGTAATCCCTATTCTACCACATTTTTTGAAAAATGCAATGTTTATTTTTTGGAGGATTTGCCGCCTGCCCCCTTGACAAGAGCGGGCGGGCTGATATATAATACGTGCAGACAACTGAATAGCCTTATCAAGAGTGGTGGAGGGAACGGCCCTATGAAGCCCGGCAACCTGCGCAGACGCGCAAGGTGCTAAATCCGGCGGTAGTGTATCGAAAGATGAGGGTGCAACCAAACATAACGCTCCGCCGTCCGGCGGAGCGTTTTTGCGCTCCCAAACCAGAAAGGAGAAAAACATTATGGCAAAGCGGCTCTTTACATCCGAATCCGTCACTGAGGGGCATCCCGACAAAATCTGCGACCAGATTTCCGACGCGGTGCTGGACGCCATCATCGCCAAGGACCCCCAAGCCCGGGTGGCCTGTGAGACCACGGCGACCACCGGCCTGATCCATGTCATGGGGGAGATTACCACCTCCTGCTATGTGGATATCCCCAAGCTGGCCCGTCAGGTGGTGAAGGAAATCGGCTATGACCGGGCCAAGTTCGGCTTTGACAGCCAGACCTGTGCCGTCATCACCTCTATTGACGAACAGTCGGGGGATATCGCCATGGGCGTGGACAAATGCCTGGAGGCCAAGGAGGGCAGCCAGGTCGACGGTCTGGACAACGGCGCCGGCGACCAGGGTATGATGTTCGGCTACGCCTGCAGCGAAACCCCTGAGCTGATGCCCCTGCCCATCTCCCTGGCCCAGAAGCTGGCTATGCAGCTCACCAAGGTCCGCAAGGAGGGCAAGGTGGACTATCTCCGGCCCGACGGCAAGACGCAGGTCACGGTGGAGTATGACGAGGACAACAAGCCCATCCGCGTCGACGCGGTGGTGGTGTCCACCCAGCACGGCCCCGAGGTGGAGCTGGACCAGATCCGCAGGGATATGATTGAGCTGGTCATCAAGCCCATCCTGCCCGCCAGCCTGATGGACGGGGAGACCAAGATCTATGTCAACCCCACCGGCCGGTTCGTCATCGGCGGACCCCAGGGGGACTCCGGCCTTACCGGGCGGAAGATCATTGTGGATACCTACGGCGGCTCCGCGCCCCACGGCGGCGGCGCCTTCTCCGGCAAGGACCCCACCAAGGTGGACCGTTCCGCCGCCTATGCCGCCCGCTGGGTGGCCAAGAACGTGGTAGCCGCCGGACTGGCCTCCCGCTGCCAGGTCCAGCTGGCCTACGCCATCGGCGTAGCCAAGCCGGTCTCCGTCCGGGTGGACACCTTCGGTACCGGCACGGTGGCCGACGCCAAGCTGGAGGAGGCGGTGGAGAAGGTCTTTGACCTGCGTCCCGCCGCCATCATCCGGGACCTGGACCTGCGCCGTCCCATCTACCGCCAGCTGGCCGCCTACGGCCATTTTGGCCGGGACGA
>CANSDP010000011.1 GCA_947645675.1 uncultured Bacillota bacterium | reverse complement strand
TCACCATAGCGGCCACGCCGGAGGGAGCCCAGGGGCAGGTGACCTTCCAGGTGGCATTCTTCTTGCCGCCGCAGGAGGCGAGCAGCGTCACGCACATAGCGCCAACCAGGGCAAGGCTGAGAATTCTCTTTTTCATAGTCATACTCCTTTTTCAGTTTTTTCAGGCGCGGTCAATGTCGCTCCTTCCCGCACCTGCGGTATTTTTAATTTAACATTTAGCATCCCGCTTTTCAACATCTTTTCTCGGAAAATGATAAAAGTTGTATGGTCGTTGTGTTCTCCGGCAAAACCTGTCTGTCATTTTTGAATTTATTTAATATCTTGCACAAAACCAAACCTTTAATTTTGTTGGTTTGCCCACCAGAGGGCAGATATCGGTGATGGTGCTGTTTGGCTGGGGCCTCCTTCCCGCATTGTGGAAGAAGGGGCTTGAGCTGTCTCAGAAGCAGCGGGAGGAGGCGGAAAGGGAAACAAGGGGCGGAGCGAAAATCGCTCCGCCCCTTGATATTTCAAGGTTTTAAATGGGCATTTGTAAAAAGCCGGAATTATGTCAATCAGTCAGATTGCGGTCCAGAATATCCCGGATGAGCTCCACCTGCTCTTCGGTCAGCTCCACCTGGCCCTCCCCGTGGCGGGCATAGCCGCTGGAGAGGTTGACTCCGTAGGGCTCCTCACTGAACTCGGTCTCAACACTGTACTCCGGCAGGCAGCGGCAGATGCCCTCCTGATAGTCCAGGTAGAGCAGCAGGTCGGTGAGGGCCACCGAGTCGCTGCCCCAGAAGGAGGCTTTCCAGTCCTCGCCGCTGGTTCGGGGCTCGGGACTTACCTTTGTGATGGTGTTGCCGCAGTAGCCTATATCCTCATGGGGAACGATGTTGTCCCCCGCCGCCGGCGGGTGGCTGTGGTCGGGCTCCTCGGGCTGGGAGGCGCTTTCCGCCGGGACAGAGGCCGCCGGGAGGCTGTCCGGCTCCGAAGCGCCGCTGGCGGAGACCGCGCAGGAAGCCAGCGTGAGGGTCATCGCCAGTGTCAGCAGAGCTGCGAAATACTGTTTCATGTGATATTTCCTCCTTGTAATACAGATAGTGTTTGTTTTACCATGTCCCATCCGGGTCGTCAGGGCACTCGGCAGTCAGCAGATGGTCCAGATAAGGCCCGCCGTCCTCGGCCAGGGCCCAGCGGACGAACAAAGCGTTGAAGGTGCAGGCCCCGCCCAGGTCCATATCCCCGCCCTGCGTATACTCCGCCCGCAGGGAACTGCCCCGGTTTTCAAACCGGATGCCAATGTCATTTCGCGTTATGAACTCGCTCCCGCATATATAGTCGTCCTGGCCGTCCCCGTCCCAGTCGCAGAGCCTGCTCCAGCCGGTGACCTCCGTCCCGAATACCTCGCTGGTATCCACATCCGGGTCATACAGACAGGTGGTGGGCAGCTGTCCCGGGTCCATTCTCAGCTCAAAGGAGCTCTCGTCCCGCTCCCCGGTCAGAAAGACCTCCAGCAGCTTCCCCTCCGGGCTGTACCAGGCGTGGGCCCGGATGGTATAGCCGTCCCAAAAGAGCATCCAGGGCAGGTCTCCCTGCTCATTTTTTGGATAGTCCGCCTCCGGCTTGCCCTCCGGGCCCCAGAAGATGGTCTGGATGTCCTCCCGGGTCAGGAATACCCGGAAGGTCCCCTTGGCCCAGCACCAGTCCATAGAGACGGTATCGGTGCCGGTGATATCCTGATAGTTGATAAAAGGGACCATGGGAAACGCCAGCTTGCCGCCCACGTCCCCGCCCGCCCTGGGGCTGGAAACCACAAGGCTGTCCCCGGGGTACTTCCGGCTGACCGAGCCTTCCAGATTCTTGCTTTTCAAGTCCGGTCCGGCGGTGTCCAATGCGGCCGCCTGGGAATCAGGGGCGGGGGCAGGAGCGGGGGCATCAGGCCCCGCCGTGTCCTGCTCCCCTGGCTGAGGGTTGTAGTCCGGCGTGACCTGGCAGGCGTTTTGCGCATCCTCCGCCGGAGCGGGTCCGGGGGCCAGCCGCCACATCCCAAGGCCGATGATGAGCGCCGCGCAGGCGGCCAGGGTCCCGTACCGCGTCCAGACAGTGCCGCGGCGCTTTTTGGGGGGCTCCAGCTGGAGCAGCTTCTCATGGAGCTCCGGGGAGGCCTCCTGCCTGTCCATATACGATTTAAAATATTTCACAGAAATTCTCCTCTTTGTTTCCGACCTGTAGGGCGTGCCCGCTCTACGGTTCCAACAGCTTCTTCAGCCGCTCCCGGGCCCGGAACAGGCGGGAGCGGACGGTCCCCGGGCGGCAGCCCAGCATTTTCGCCAGCTCCGCCGTGGAGTACCCCTCATAGTAGTGCAGATGGATCAACGCCCGGTCCGCCGGGGGGAGGGAGTATAGCTCCTCCAGCTCCTGACCCTCCTCCGGGCCGGGGGCGGGCAGGGTGTCCGGCAGGGGGTCCACCCGCCGCCAGGCCAGGCGCAGGCGGCTCCTGCACCCGTTCACCAGCACCCGCATCAGCCATGCGGAGGGGTTTTCCAAATGATCCGGCGCTTTTTCCAAAAACCGGACAAAGGCGTCCTGTACGGCGTCCTCCGCCTCCTGGGGGTCGCCCAGAATGGCCAGCGCCGCCCGGTACAGGCGGTCCTCATTTTGTGTGACAAGTGCCTCCCAATCCACCGGCCGGTTGGATGTTCGGAGCATTCAGGCCACCTCCCTTCACTAAATATAGACGTTTCAAAGAGGAGAATTGTTGCGGCGGAAATAAAAAAGCCTCCCTCTTCGAGGGAGGTGGCACGGCGAAGCCGTGACGGAAGGAGTTTTGGAGAACTCCCTCAGTCTGGCCTTCGGCCAGCCAGCTCCCTCAGAGAGGAAGCCTTTTAGAAAATCATATCCCGGGAGATCTCCGCCAGGGAGTGAACACCGCACATAGCCATGGTGTCGGACAGCTCGGCCTTGAGCCTTTCGGTGAGGACCTTGACTCCTTCCGAGCCGCCGCCGTAGACGGCGGTGACGTAGGGCCGGGCCAGGATGCAGGCGTCGGCACCCAGGGCCAGGGCCTTGCACACATCCACGCCGGAGCGGATGCCGCCGTCCACCATAATGACCATCTGCCCCTTCACCGCCTCGGCGATGGCGGGCAGGACCTCGGCGGTGGCGGGGACGCCGTCCTGGACCCGGCCGCCGTGGTTGGACACCACGATGCCCGCGGCCCCCGCCTCCAGGGCCTTCCGGGCGCCCTTGACCGTCATGATGCCCTTGAGGATGAAGGGCACCCCGGCGTACTCAATGACCTCCCGCAGCTCGGCCACCGTCTTGGACCCGGCGGGGGGCGTGAGGCCCTTGAGGAAGGGCAGACCAGCCGCGTCAATGTCCATGGCGAACATCTGGGCGCCCGACTCCTTGGCCTGGTCCAGCTTGGCGAAGAGGGTGTCCCGGTCCCAGGGCTTTACGGTGGGGATGCCCTTGCCGCCGTTCTGGCCGATAGCCTTGGCGGCGGCGGCGAAAACAGCGGGATCGGTGCCGTCGCCGGTGAAGGCGGCGATGCCGGCCTGGACGCAGGCGGGGACCAGCACCTCGTTATAGCCCTGATCGGTGAGCTTGTCGCCGTAGTGCAGCTTCACCGCCCCTACAGGACCGGCGAAAACGGGCAGGTCATAGGTCTGTCCGAAGAGTGTGAACCGGGTGTCCACCGGGATATTTTCGCAAATGGTGTCCATGTTCAGGCACACCTCCTGCCAGGCGTCGTAATTGCGCATGGCTACGGTGCCGGAGCCCTTGGCTCCAGGGCCGGGCATGGTGTTTTTGCAGGCCCGGCCATTGCACACCGGACAGGCCTTGCAGTAGGGGCCGCTGCACGTCCGGGCGGCGGCCAGGATTTCCTGATAGGTCATAATAAAACCCTCCTTATTTCTCTGCCCTAAATCATACCGTCTGGAAAGGGTTTCGTCAAGGGTGAAGGTACGGTTTGCAGGGGCGGCCACAGGCCGCCTCTGCAAACCGTATCAATCCTTCTGATTGTAATAAAATGCACTTTAGGGCACGCAAGGTATAGTCAGGGCTTCCTTTTCCACCCCGGCTGTGCTATACTATAAGTTATTAAATTTTCAGGAGGGATTCGCTTGTCTCAGACGCACCGGAGCGAGGAGGCCCTGGCCAGCGCTCCCATCGGGCCGCTGATGGTGAAGCTGGCCCTGCCCGCCGTGGCCGCCCAGCTCATCAACATGCTGTATAACATCGTGGACCGGATCTACATCGGCCACATTGAGGAGGTGGGCCGGGAGGCCCTCACCGGGCTGGGGGTCACCTTTCCCATTCTGATGCTTATTTCCGCCTTTACCGCCTTCGCCGGAATGGGCGGCGCGCCGCTGGCCTCCATCCATCTGGGGGCGGGGGACCGGGATCAGGCGGAGAAAATTTTAGGCAGCTCCACCGCCCTGCTGTTGGTCCTGTCCGCCGTGCTGACGGTGGTATTTTCCATCCTCAAGGAGCCGGCCCTGATGGCTTTCGGGGCCTCAGAGGACACCATCGGCTATGCCCTGGACTATATCTCCGTCTATCTGCTGGGCACCGTTTTTGTCCAGCTGGCCCTGGGGCTCAACGCCTACATCACCGCCCAGGGACAGTCGGTGGCGGCGATGGCCTCGGTGCTCATCGGCGCGGTGCTGAATATTCTGCTGGACCCGCTGTTTATTTTTATCTTGCGAATGGGAGTCCGGGGGGCAGCTCTGGCTACCATCCTCTCCCAGGGAGTGAGCGCCTGCTGGGTAGTGGGATTCCTGTGCTCCAGCCGGTCCGGACTGCGCATCCGGCTGAAAAATATCCGGCTGGAGCGGGCCGTTGTGGGAAAGATTGCCGCCCTGGGCGTTGCCCCCTTTATCATGCAGTCCACCGAGAGCCTGGTGACTGTGGTGCTCAACTCTGGCTTGCAGCGCTACGGCGGCGACCTGTATGTGGGTACCATCACAGTCATGCAGAGCGTGATGCAGATGGTAGTCATGCCGGTGCAGGGCATTACCCAGGGGGTCCAGCCCATTATGAGCTACAACTTTGGGGCCCGAAACTACCAGCGTGTGAGGCACACCTTCCGCCTCCTTCTGCGGACCACCCTCACCGTGACGGTCACCGCCTGCGTGCTGGTGATCCTGTTCCCCAAGCCTCTGGCTCTGATTTTCAACGACAACCGGGAGCTGGTGGAGCTGGTGGGCCGGGTCATGCCGGTGTTTTTCGCCGGAATCTGGGCCTTTGGGGCTCAGATGGCCTGTCAGGTCGCCTTTATGGCTATGGGTCAAGCAAAAACCAGCCTGTTTTTGGCCCTGCTCCGCAAGGTGATTTTGCTGATCCCCCTGGCGATCCTCCTGCCCATTGTGACCGGGAATGTCATGGGCATCTATGTGGCCGAGCCGGTGGCCGATGTGCTGGCCTCCGCCACTACCCTGACGCTGTTCCTCCGCAAGCGAAAGACGCTGCTGCCCGAGTGAGCAAAACAGGACCGCCCGCCCCGAGAGGGGCGGGCGGCTTTTTGCGGAAAGGGACTTGTTTACTCGGCGTAGGGCTTGCTGGTGTCGATAAACATGCTGTCGTTCTCGCTGTCGTAGCCCACATAGAAGTCGAAAGTCTTGCCCAGGTCGCGCAGCTTAAAGTAATTGGTGCCGTCGATCTTATAGACCTCCAGCTCGACGGCATCGCCGTCCACATAGATCACGTCGTTGCTGGGGGCGGCGGACTTGTCCTCGCCCTTGGCGGGGCCCTTGAGCTCCTCGCCGGTCGCCTCATAGCTCTTGCCGGTGGCGGCGTTGACCGCGCCTGTCTCCTCGTTGTAGTCCACGGAGAACTGCTTCTCGGTACCGTTGAGGATGGCGGCCAGGTCCCGGAGCTGGAAGTAGTTGAAGTCGTCGATCTTATAGACGGTGGGATTCTGGACGGCCTCGTCGGCGGTCAGGGTGTCGTTGGTGGGGGCGGCGTCCACGGGGACAATGACGGTGATGCGGCCGGCGGGCTTGCCGTACTTCTCAGCGGTGACCACATTGCCCAGCACGTCCCGGGTGTAGTTCACCAGGGCGTCCTCCAGGGCGACGCCGGTCATGTAGAAGCTCTTGCCGGCAAAGACGCCGTAGGTGTCGCCGCCGGCGGCGGTGAAGTCGTTGGTGGCCAGGGTATAGGTGGCCTCCAGGTCCAGGGCCTCGCCGTTGACGGTCACGTTCTTGACCCGGGAGCCGGGGTTGGCGGGGCTGAAGTAGGTGGAATTCTCATAGGCGGGGCCGTTCTCATAGGGGACGCTGGTGTCAATGGTAAAGCTCATGCCGGCCACCTGGGGGAACGCGCCGATGGCGGTGGGGGTGGAGAAGGTGGCGGCCTCCAGGGCCTCCAGCAGCTCAGCGCCGGTGACCTCGATGGTGGCGACCTCATTGCCGAAGGGGAATACGGTCTTCATGTCGTCCATGGTGATATCGCCCGCCTCAATGCTGGCGCGGATGCCGCCGCCGTTGGTGAGGGCCACGTCAACCTGGTCCTCGCCCAAGGCCTGACGGGCGCCCCAGAGGATGGCGTCGGCGGCGAAGTCGCCCAGGTTGGTCTCCTCGGTCCGGTTGCCGGGGTCGCGCTCGCCGTTGAGCTTCACCTCGGTGGTGGCGAAGGTCTTCCCCAGCTCAGCCTTGACCTCAGCGTCCTTGGCGTTGACAATGGCGGCAACCTCCTCGTCCACCTTGGTCCACTCCGCAGCGGAGACCAGCTGGGCGGAGGTATTTTTCTCGCTGTCGATGATGACAACGCCCACGTTCTCCAGGTACATACCAGTGGAGACGGCCAGAGCGCCGCCGACGGTCTTGGCGTCGTCCCCGCTCATCTCGGTGTGGGAGTGGCCATCAATAATCAGGTCCACGCCGGTGACCTTGGCGAAGATATCGGTGGAGCGGTTGGGCTCAGACTCGTCGGACACGCCCAGGTGGCTCAGGGCGATGATGTAGTCACAGCCGTCGGCCTTGAGGGCGTCCGCCTGCTTCTGGGCGCACTCTGCCAGCTCGTCGCCCATGTAGAAGGTCAGGCCCTTCACGTTGTCAGGGTGGGCCTTGGTCATGGTCTCGGGGGTGGCTACGCCGAAGACGCCCACCTTGCCGATGGCGGTATCGAAGGTGACATGGTCGCCGAAGAGGGGCTTGCCGGTCTCCGTGACCAGGACGTTGGCGGCCAGGACGGGGAATTTTGCGGCGCTGACGTTGGCGTTCAGGGCCTCCAGCTTATAGTCAAACTCATGGTTGCCAGCGGTGGCGGCGTCATAGCCGGCGGCGTTCATGAACGCCACGGAGGACGCGCCCTTGTCCAGGCTGACCAGAGTGGTGCCCTGGCTGAAATCGCCGGCGGACACCAGGAGCACGCTGGCTCCGGCGGCCTCGAAGTCCTTCTTCAAAGCGGCGACGCCGGCGGTGCCCACGCTCTCACCCTCTACGGCCACGTCGTGGCCGTGGGTGTCGTTGGTGTGGATGACCACCAGCTTGCCCTTCACATCCGCGGGGATAGCGTAAGGGGTGACGGGAGTGGTCTCTCCCTCCTCGGCCATCGCGGGCAGGGCCAGCGTGAAGGCCATTGCCAGCGTGAGCAGCAGGGAGAGGAACTTTTTGCTTGTTTTCATACAGTTTCCACCTTTCTTATTTTTTGTAATACCAAAATTCCGGAGGCGTCGCGCGTCTCCCAAATCTGGTATGACAACAAATTGAACGCGGCCCTTAAATCGCGCCGATGACGGCGGTAATCAGCTGCTTGAACTGGGCGGACACCCGGTCGGCGGTTTCCTGGACCTCCTTGTGGTCCAGAGCCTTGTCGGACATACCGGCGGCCAGGTTGGTAATGCAGGAGATGCCGCAGACCTCCAGGCCCATGTGCCGCGCGGCCATAGCCTCGCAGGCGGTGCTCATACCCACGGCATCGCCCCCCCAGGCCCGGCACATGCGGATCTCGGCGGGGGTCTCATAGCTGGGGCCGGTGAGCTGGACGTAGACGCCCTCCCGCATGGGGATATTCAGCTTGGCCGCCTCGGCCTTGATGATGTCCCGCATCCGCAGGCTGTAGACCTGGCTCATGTCGGGGAAGCGGGGGCCCAGCTCGTCCAGGTTGGGGCCGATCAGGGGGCTG
The DNA here is from genome assembly GCA_947645675.1 of uncultured Bacillota bacterium. GTDB lineage: Bacteria > Bacillota > Clostridia > Oscillospirales > Oscillospiraceae > Lawsonibacter. The sequence continues at coordinate 54,201 of CANSDP010000011.1, read as the reverse complement.
GGGACGGCGGTGGTGATGTGGTCGGTGAGCAGCATGAAGTCGCCGGGCTGGAAATCAAAGTTGATGCCCCCCGCCGCGTTGGTGAGGATCAGCTTCTTGGCTCCCATCAGGCCCATAAGCCGGGTGGGCAGAACAACGTCGGTGATGGGGTAGCCCTCATAGTAGTGGACCCGGCCCTGCATAATGACCACGGGCACACCCTGGACATAGCCGAAGACGAACTGGCCCTTGTGGCCGGTCACGGTGGAGGTGGGGAAGCCCTCGATTTCGGAATAGCTGACGGTCTGTTCGATGTCGATGCTGTCGGCGTAGTCGCCCAGGCCGGAGCCCAGAATCAGGGCCACCTGGGGCTGGAAGCCGGTCCTTGCCCGCAGGCTCTCCAAACAGGTCTTCAGTTTCTTCACTTGATACACTCCTTATTTTCTGGTTTTCCGGCCCCTTGGCCGGTTTTGTGAATGGTTCTAGAGCGATTCTGCGAAATAACGAGAAAGCCTCTTTCCTGTAGGGGCGGATATTATCCGCCCGCAGAACGCCAACCAAACTTATTGATAACGGCGGGCGGGTGATACCCGCCCCTACAGGAGCGGCTTCCGCATTTTAAGAATTGCTCTAATGGACGGTGACCCCATCGGGGTCCAGATGGAGCTTTTGGGACAGGAGGGCCCGGAGGCCCTCATACTGCTCCCGGCTGACGGTGATCCGGCTGCCCGCCTTGGAGATGAGGCCGCTGTCGGCAAATTTTTTGATGCTGCGGTTGACGCTTTTCACGCACAGGCCGCTCTTGTTTGCCAGCTGCTGCCGCCCCTCGCTGATCTGGAGGACGCCGCCCCGGCCGAACTGCTCGTACTGCCCGGCCAGGAGGAGGGCCAGCCGCTCCGACCCGTCCAAAAAGAGCATTACCCGGTTGTGCCGGGCCTCTGTAGCCAGATACTCCCCCACCAGCCGGGCCTCCCGGCGCAGCGCCTCGATGTCGGAGTACATCCACTTTTCAAACTGGGGCCGGGGAATTTTCACCAGGGTGCAGTCGGTGACCGCCCGCAGGGTGGTCAGAAAGCGGTCCAGCTCCATGATGAACTCCATCCCGCCGAAGGCGTGGACACGGTTGAGGCGCATATACTCATAGGGCATGCCGAATACCCGGTAGTCCAGCGCCTCCACCACGCCCTGCCCCACAAAGAAAATCGTGTCGGCGGGGTCCCCCTCACAGCTGAACACACTGCCCCGCTTCAGCTTGATTACCTGAAAGGCGTCGATGAGCCAGAGGGGGGCGCTGCGGAAGTAGCGCTCGAACTGCTCCTGCCGCTCCCGGTCGATCTCGTGGAGGAAGGGCAGGGCGTCGTATAAATATTTGTTCATCCTACGCCAGGCTGCCCGGCCCGAAGCCCTGGGGGAGGAGCTCCCGGAGCGTAAAGATATCGTAGTGGTCTGTGCCGGTGGCCAGGATGATCTGGAACCGGTCCGGGTCGCAGAACTCCATCATCACCTGGCGGCACACGCCGCAGGGGGCGGCGTACTCGGTCAGCACTCCGTCCTTGCCGCCCACCACGCAGATGGCCCGGAAGGACCGGACCCCCTCGCTGACGGCCTTGAAGAAGGCGGTCCGCTCGGCGCAGTTGGTGGGGGTGTAGGCGGCGTTTTCAATATTGCAGCCGGTGTACAGCGTCCCGTCCTCTGCCAGGAGGGCGGCCCCCACCTTAAAGCCGGAGTAGGGCGTGTAGGAAAAGCTCAGCTGCCGGATGGCCAGGGAGATCATCTCCTCCACAAGGGAGGTCTCCAGGGGCTTCACGCCCCCGCTCATGTCTGGCCTCCCTTGCTCCGGTCCGCCTGGATCATCCGGCGGATGGCCTGGACGGCCACCTGGATCGCGCCGTCGGTGTCGTGGACCACGGGGTTTTCCAGGCCCAGACGCTCCCGTTCCTGGTTGGCTACCACCATAAAGCAGGAGCCGCACCGCACCCTCAGGGCGCTGGCCACCACGAACAGCGCCGCCGACTCCATCTCGGAGGCCAGACAGCCCAGCCGCTTCCAGGCCTCCCACTTGTTGAGCAGCTCATAGCTCACCGGCTTGACCTCCGGCTCATGCTGGCCGTAGAAGGAGTCCTTGCACTGGACCACGCCGGTGTGGAAGGGCAGGCCCTTCTCCTGGGCCGCCGCCGCCAGGGCGTTGGTGACCTCCAGGTCGGCCACGGCGGGGAACTCGATGGGGGCGTACTCCCGGCTGGTGCCCTCCATGCGGATGGCGCCGGTGGCCACCACGATATCGCCGCTCTTCACCGGGGTCTGCATTCCGCCGCAGGTGCCGATACGGACGAAGGTGTCCGCTCCGCAGCGGACCAGCTCCTCCATGGCGATGGAGGCCGAGGGCCCGCCGATGCCGGTGGAGGTGACGCTGACCTTCACCCCGTCCAGGGTGCCGGTGTAGGTCACATACTCCCGGTTGTCGGCCACCAGGGCCGGACTGTCAAAATACCGGGCGATTTTCTCCGACCGCTTGGGGTCGCCGGGGAGGATGACATAGCGCCCCACCTCCCCCGGAGCCACCTGAATGTGGTACAGGCGGCTGGCGTCTTCTGAATAATTTTTCATGATTTTTTCCGCCCTTTCTCAGTTATCGCTGTCCCTTGTCGTAGGGGATGCCCTCCGCCTTGGGGGCTCTGGACTTCTTGGAGACGAACACCAGGACCACCAGGGAGATGATATAGGGGAACATGTTGTAGACCGTGCTGGGCAGCTTCAGGGCCACCAGGGCGTCGAAGCCGGTGTAGACGTTGGACAGGGCCCGGAACAGGCCGAACAGCAGCGCGGCCAGGCCGATATTCACCGGCTTCCACTGTCCGAAGATCATCACGGCCAGGGCCAGGAAGCCAAAGCCGGCCACGCCGTTTTCAAACTTCCACTCGCTGACGCCGGCGGTGATATACACCAGTCCGCCCAGCCCGCCCAGAGCGCCGGAGATGAGCACGCCGGCGTACCGCATCCGGTAGACGTTGATGCCCACCGAGTCGGCGGCCTGAGGGTGCTCGCCGCAGGCCATCAGCCGCAGGCCGAAGCGGGTCTTGTACAGCACAATATAGGAGGCTGCCAAAACCAGAAAGGAGATGAGCATGAACCAGTTGAACTCAAACGTGCCGATGTTCATGAGGAAAGCCCGCTTGGCCGGACCATAGGCCACGGTGGAGGAGACGTTGTCGGTGCTCTCCGCCATGTTGATGGCCCGAACCAGCACCACGGCGGCGGCGGGACCCAGCAGATTCAGCGCCGTGCCCACCAGGGTCTGGTCCGCGCTGAACCGGATGGCGGCCACGCCCAAAAGCAGGGAAAAGATCATCCCCACTCCGCAGGCGGCGATGATAACCGCCACCAGCATCACGGGGCCGGGGACCTTTCCGGTGAGGTACTTCATCGCCAGCGCGCCCCCCAGCGCGCCCATGACCATGATGCCCTCCAGGCCGATGTTGATGACGCCGCTGTGCTCCGAGAAGCAGCCCCCCAGGGCCACCAGCACCAGCACAGACGCGAAGATCAGGGTGTATTGGATGAGCAGCAGCATTACGCGTCGCCTCCTTTCTTGGCTTTCTCGTCCCGCTTGTCCAGCCAGCGGTTGAGCCACATTTTGAAGAAGAGGACGAAGCCGCACAGGTAGATAATGAACGCGGAAATCAGGTCGGAGATCTGGGTGCAGTACATGCTCTTGTCCACATAGGTGCCGCCGCTGGTGATGTGCTGGATAAAGTAGGAGGAGAAGATGGTCCCGATGGGGCTCAGTCCGCCCAGGAAGGCGGCGGCGATGCCGTTGAAGCCCATGGCGGGCACGGAGGTTTGCTGTACCATCCACTGCTCGATGCCGGTGAGGTAGTAGATGCCGGCGGCACAGCCGGCCAGCCCCCCGGCGATCATCATGGTGAGGATAACGTTGCGCTGCTCCTTCATGCCGCAGTATTTGGCGGCGTTCTTGTTCAGGCCGGTGGCCTTGAGCTCATAGCCGAATTTGGTCTTTTCCAGAAGGACCCACACCAGAATAGCCATAATGACCGCCAGGGGCAGGCCGATGGTGACAAACTCGTTTTTGGAAAACAGCTTGTCCAGCCCCATGTTGGGCAGCAGGGCCCCGGGGTTGCCGGTGGACAGGGGGATGGTGTAGGGGGTGGACTGCTCCTTTACCTTGGCAAGCAGCATGTTCACGCAGTAGAGGGAGATCCAGTTGAGCATGATGCAGGAGATAACCTCGTTGACGTTGAAGTAGGCCTTCAGCGCCCCGGAGATCCCCCCCGCCAGGGCGGCGGCCAGGATGGCGAAGATGAGGCAGAGGTACCAGGGCAGCTTCAGGGCCAGCGCGCCGTAGATGCAGGCCCCCGCGCCCACTACGTACTGCCCCGCCGCGCCGATGTTGAACAGGCCCACCTTATAGGCGAAGAGCACCGACAGCGAGCACATCAGCAGGGCGGAGGCATTGACCAGGGTGGTGCCGAGGTATTTCTTGGCCGCCGCCGCGCTGGGGTAGTACATATAGTTTTTCAAAATAGCCATAATGGCCTTGGACGCGCCGCCGGGGTTGATGATGAGCAGGACGATATAGCCCACCAGCAGGCCCAGCGCGATGCACAGAAGGGAGGCGAGGATGGTCTGAAAGCTCCCGTTGCGCAGGAGACTCTCCCGTTTCTTCACGCTCATGCTGTGGCCTCCTTTCTCTTGGAGCCGGCCATATAGAGGCCCAGCTCCTCCACGGTGACGGTCTTGGGGTCAAACTCGCCCACGATCTCGCCCTCATACATCACCAGGATGCGGTCGGAGACGTTCATGACCTCGTCCAGCTCCAGGCTCACCAGAAGGACGCCCTTGCCCGCGTCCCGCTGGGCCACCAGCTGCTTGTGAATATATTCTATCGCGCCCACGTCCAGGCCCCGGGTGGGCTGAACGGCCACCAGGAGCTCCGGGTCCTTGTCAATCTCGCGGGCGATAATCGCCTTTTGTTGGTTTCCGCCGGACATAGACCTGGCCTTGGTGACCGGCCCCTGGCCCGAGCGGACATCGTATTGCTCAATGAGCCGGGAGGCGTACTCCCGGATGGCCTTGCGCTTGAGGAAGCCCGCGCCGCTGGTGAACTGGGGCTCAAAGTACCGCTGTAAGACGATGTTGTCCTCCAGGGAGTAGTCCAGCACCAGACCGTGCTTGTGCCGGTCCTCGGGGATGTGGCTCATGCCCAGGGTGAGCCGCTTGCGGATGGACTGTTTGGTGATATCCGTGCCGTTCAGGGTGATGGAGCCGCTCTCCAGGGGCTCCAGGCCGGTGAGACCGTAGACAAATTCCGTCTGGCCGTTGCCGTCGATGCCGGCGATGCAGACGATCTCCCCCCGGCGGACCTGCATGGACACGTTGTTCACCGCGTTGTTCTTGTGGCGCTTGGAGGCCACCGTCATGCCCTGGATGTCCAGCACCACGTCGCCGGGCTGAGAGGGCTTCTTCTCCACCACGAAGTTTACGTCCCGGCCCACCATCATGGCGGACAGGGTTTCCGGAGTGGCGTCCTTGATGTCCACCGTGCCGATGTACTTGCCCTTGCGCAGCACACTGCACCGGTCGGCCACCTGCATGATCTCGGCCAGCTTGTGGGTGATGAACAGGATGCTCTTCCCCTCGGCGGCCAGGTTCTTCATGATGTGCATCAGCTCTTGAATCTCCTGGGGGGTGAGCACGGCGGTGGGCTCGTCAAAAATCAGGATTTCATTGTCTCGATACAGCATTTTCAAAATCTCGGTGCGCTGCTGCATGCCCACCGTGATATCCTCAATGAGGGCGTCCGGGTCCACGGCCAGGCCGTATTTTTCCGACAGGGCGACGACCTTTTTCCGGGCCTCCTCCTTCTGCAAAAATCCGCCTCTGGTGGACTCCACACCCAGGATGATGTTGTCCAGCACGCTGAAGCACTCCACCAGCTTGAAGTGCTGGTGGACCATGCCGATCCCCAGGGCGTTGGCGTCGTTGGGGTCGTTGATCTCCACCTTTTTTCCGTCCTTGCGGATCTCGCCCTCCTCCGGCTGATACAGCCCGAAGAGCACGCTCATCAGGGTGGACTTTCCCGCGCCGTTCTCCCCCAGAAGGGCGTGAATCTCCCCCTTTTTCAACTGGAGCGTAATGTTGTCGTTGGCGATAATGCCGGGAAAGCGCTTTGTGATGTTCAGCATCTCAACCACGTACTCGGCCATACTCTCTCCCTCCTTCTTCTGTATCCTGCTCCGCCCCTGGCGGGATCATACATTTAAAAAAGAGACAACGGGAGCGGCTTTGGCGCTCCCGTTGTCCGCCGCGTGTGTGATTTACTTGATGTTGCCGTATTCGTTCACCTTGATGGTAACGGAGGGCATAGCGGTGATGTCGTTAGAGATGGTGATCTTGCCGCCGTGGATGTCCTTCACCAGCTGGAGATAGTCGTCCTGGGTGAAGTTGTCGCCCCACTGAGTGGTGGCCTGGGGCAGCTGGACGTAGTTCTCGCCGGGGTCGTCGGAGACCATGCCCAGGTTTTCGATCTTGCCCACGTGGTCGGCCCACTTGCCGTCCCGGATGTCGCTGAGCATCATGTTGATGGTGGCGTCCAGGCCCTTCATGGCGGAGGTGACGGTCATGTCGGCGCCGTACTCGTTGATCTTGGAGGACTGGTCGGCGTCCACGCCGATGACCTTGCCGCCCACCTTGGCGGCGGCCTCAGCGGCGGAGGTGTAGATGCCGCCGCCGCAGGCGAAGACGACCTCTACGTTCTTGGATTTGTACCAGGTGTCCATGTAAGCGGTGATGTCGGCGTCGCCGTAGAACTGGTTGCCGTAAACGAACTCCACCTCCACGTCGCCGGTGATGCCCATCTCGGCGGCGGCGGCGTCAGCGCCCTGGACGTAGCCATAGCCGAAGCGCTGCACGGCGGGCACGCTCATGCCGCCCAGGAAGCCCAGGTGCTTATAGCCCAGCTTGACGGCGGCGTAGCCGGCCATGTAGCCGGAGATCTCCTCCTGATAGGTGGCGCAGTAAGTGTTCTCGGTGTTGTAGTAGTCGCCCACGTTGTAGTCGGCAGGGTTGTAGGTATAGCCCTCGCCCACGCCCTTCTCGCAGATGTCGCCGGCGCCCACGTCCAGGCCGATGAACTTCACGTCGGGGTACAGCCCGGTCTGAGCCACCAGGGAGGGGGCGAACATGTAGCCGGGAAGGATGATGATGTTGGCGCCGTCGGCAATGGCCTGGTCGATGCTGGCGTTCCGGGCCTCGTCGGTGTCCTTTTCGGGCTTGAAGTACTTGAAGGAAGCGCCGTTGGCCTCGCTCCAGGCCTTGGCGGTCTCATAGGTGGTCTGGTTGAAGCTCTGGTCGGTGATGTCGCCGGAGTCGGTGACCATGGCGATCTTCATCTCAGAGGCGGCGCTGGCCGCGGGATCGCTGCCGGCGGGATCACTGCCAGCGGGAGTGCTGCCGGCGGCGGGGGGATTGCTCCCGGCGGCGGGTTTGCTGCTGCTGGAGCCGCCACCGCCGCCGCAGGCGGCCAGAGACAGGACCATCGCGCCGGCAAGGAGCGCAGAGACAAGCTTTTTCATAACAATTCTCCTTTTCGTAAAATGGAATGGTGCTTCAGCCGCTTACGCGGCTGATAACAAATTATAACACATGTCCTCTCGATAATATAGGACATAAGTCCTCTTTTTGCGATAGAAATTGTGATTTGTATTATACATACAATTTTGATCGGGAAATTTTGCACAGATTAGACAATATTTTCTCCGCGGCGGGAGGGGCATATGTCCTTGCCCCGGCGGACCGGAGCCGCTGTTGAAACCCGCCCGGCATTATGCTATAATGAAAGCTGTATTTTAGAAAATGGGGGGTTATTTTGTGTCTCCGGAAATGCTTTTAGAGCTGGTAGGCTATTTCGCCTCGCTCCTGGTGCTGGTCTCGCTGCTGATGACCTCGGTGGTGAAGCTGAGGGTCATCAACATGGTGGGCTCGCTGATTTTCGCCATCTACGCGCTGTGCATCGGCTCACTGCCCACAGCGGTGATGAATTTCTGTCTGGTGGGGGTCAACATCTTCTATCTGGTCCGCATGGCCCGGACGGAGCAGTTCTTCAACCTCCTCCCCGCCGAGCCGGACAGCCTTTATTTCAAGCACTTCCTGGACTTCCACAGGGCGGACATTCAGTCCTATTTTCCCGGCTTCGAGAGGGAGGCCGGTCAGGCCGGCCGGTCCTATTTTGTCTATGTGAACACCGTTCCCGCCGGGCTCCTGATGGGGAAGGACCTGGGAGACGGGGAGCTGGAGGTTCTGCTGGACTACGCCGTCCCCCAGTACCGGGACTGCTCGGTGGGCCGGTATCTCTATGGCCGCCTCCCCGGCGAGGGGGTCCGCAGGCTGACCGCCCAGGCCTCCTCCCCCGCCCATGAGAAATATTTGAGAAAAATGGGCTTCACCCCCCAGGGAGACCGGTACGTCAAGACGCTTTCCTGACCGCTTAGTTGTACGCGAAGGTACACATATCCTCCGCCCCGCCGCATATACTGATATGTATATCACATATTCAGAATGCACTGTGGAGGAGTAAACGCTATGGCTGACAAACCAATTTCCGTTCCCGATCTGCCTGACAGCGCCGCGCCCCGCCGCCCCGACCTGGATGATCTGATCTTCCAGGGGGAGGGCTGGCTGGCCAGTGACCGGTAGTGGGGCGTCTCCATTTGGAGATGCCCCACTTTTTTGTTGAAATTCTCCCCCTCCTTCTTGTCAATTCATCCCTGTTATGGTAAAATATGATTTTATCATCATCGTGTATCCGCCGGACCCAGCGGGCCGGCGGAACGAAAGGAGTATCTGCTGTGGACGATCTCAGACGGCGGAACGGGGAGCGGTTCCTGTTGTCTCTCGGGCTGTTCCTGCTGAACGCTGTGTTTTTTACCCTGGCCCTGGCCACCCTTCTCCTGGTCATCGGCGTGCCGGTGGGGCGGCTCCACTTCCCGGCGGCGGTGCTGGCCGCGGGGGCGGCGGGCGTCCTGTCCCGGGCCGGCTCCCGGAGGCAGGGAGCGGCGGCGGTGCTGGCCGGGCTGGCGGTGCTGGCCCTGTGTCTGGCGGCAGCCGGCTACGTGGACGACTGGTCCTGGGACGGCAACACCTATCACAAGGGCATCACCGGGGCGCTGACCTGGGGCTGGAACCCCCTGCGGGAGAGCTTCTACGCCTTCGCTGCGGATTACCCCTTCCTGGAGCACTGCACCGAGAGCTGGTATGACGCCTACCCCAAGGCCACCGAGCTCTTTGGCGCCTGTGTCCACAGCTTTACGGGCAACATTGAGGCGGGCAAGGCCAGCGGCCTGCTGCTGATGGCGGCGGGCTTTTTCCTGGGGTGGGGCCTGCTGCTCCATACCGGGCTCTTCAAGGGCTGGCAGTCCGCCCTGTGCGCCGGGCTGGCGGTGGTCACCCCGGTGAGCGCCTCCCAGATGTTCACCTACTACAACGACGGCACTCTGGCCAATATGCTCCTGCTGTGCCTCATGGGACTGCTCTATTTCACCTTCTGCCCCAAGGGGGAGCTGAGGCCGCTGGCTGGGTATTTGATCTTCGCCAGTATCAGCATCGGATTCAACCTGAAATTCTCCGCCACCCTCTTTTTTGCCGTCCTCTGCCTCACCTTCTTCGGCTTCTGGACGGCTGGGGAGCTCCGGCGGGGGGGGCTGGCCGGGGCGGCGCGGGCCCTGCGGGGGCGGTTCTGCCTGCTGGCGTGCAGCGTGCTGTCCGGGGTGCTGTTCCTGGGGGCCACCTCCTATGTGACCAACACCATCCGGTACCGCAATCCGGTATATACCATGATCGGCGAGGGCTCCACCGAGCTGATTACCTCCCAGCTGGCCCCGGCCTTTCAGTCCATGGGCAACCTGGGCCGGTTCGTCGCCTCCCTCTTCTCCCGGACCAACACCAGCCTGGAGATCGCCGCTGTGGAGTGGAAGCTGCCCTTCACCGTCACCGGGGAGGAGCTGAACTGCGCCCCCTCCTGCGACGTGCGGACGGCGGGCTGGGGGGTACTGTTCAGCGGGATTTTCCTGGTCAGCGCGGCGGTTATCGCGCTGGCCCTGGTCCGGTGCCGGAGGAGCCGTCCGGAGCTGTTCCGGCTGTCCCTGCTGCTGTCGGCCATGCTGGCCCTGTCCATCCTGTTCATCCCCGGACTGAGCTGGGCCCGGTACTTTACCGCCCTGTTTCTGGTCCCGGTGGCGGCTATGCTCTTCCTCTTCGGCTGGTGGAACCGGCGGGGGAGCCGGGGGGCGCTGGTCTGCGGCCTGCTTCTGGCCGGACTGCTGTGCGGCAACCTGCTCCCCAACGCGGGGGCGAATCTGGTTCTGGTGAAAAACGCCGGCCGCACCTGGAGCCAGCTGGCGGAGCTCAGGGAGCTCACCCAGACCCAGCGGATCGGCTTGGGCTACAGCGGCGCGGGCCGCTTCGAGGGCAGGATGTTCAACATCTATGACGCGGGGATTACCAATTTCTTCCTGTGGTATATCCCGGAGGACCCCAACGTCAAGTCCCTGTTCGACCATCACCCGCTGTACTACTTTACCCAACTTGAGGAGGAAGCGAGCTGACATGAAAAAACCCATTCGCCCGCTGGAGCTGGTCAAGCTCATGCGGCCCAAGCACTATATTAAGAATTTTCTCATCCTTGTCTCCATCACCTTCGACCGGAACCTGTTCAACCCCGCCGTGCTGGGGCAGGTCATGCTGGGATTTGCCGCCTTCTGCCTGCTCACCTCGGCGGTGTATGTGGTCAACGACATCCGGGATGTGGAGTCCGATCGTCAGCATGAGGTCAAGCGGAACCGGCCCATCGCCTCCGGGGCGGTGCCCATTCCGGCGGCCTGGGCCCTGGCGGGGGGGCTGCTGGCCGCCGCCCTGGCCATCCAGCTGGCCGCTTTCGGCAACCGGGGGGGGAGCTTTCTGCTGATGGCGGCCTACTTCGCCGCCAATCTGGGCTACAGTCTGGGACTGAAGCACGTCCCCTTCCTGGATATCGTGCTGCTGGTGCTGGGCTTTGTCCTCCGGGTGCTCTACGGAGCGGCTATCGTGGGCTCGGTCACCTCGGCCTGGGTCTATCTCACCGTATTCGCCCTGTCCTTCTATCTGGGCCTGGGCAAGCGGCGCAACGAGCTGAAAAAGACCAGGGACAGCGGCGGGAGCACCCGGAGGGTGCTGCAATATTACTCCTATGAGTTCCTGGATAAGTTTATGTATCTCTGCCTCACCCTGGCCGTCACCTTCTACGCCCTGTGGAGCGCCGACGGGGAAATCACCGCCAAATACGGCACCGACAAACTGATCTGGACCGTCCCCCTGGTCATCATCATCTTGATGAAGTACAGCGCCGACATTGAGTCAGACTCCTTCGGCGACCCGGTGGACGTGGTCATGCACGACAAGGTTCTGCTGGGGCTGTCCGCCCTGCTGGGGCTGGCGGTGGTGGCGCTGATCTACCTGCCCGGGCTGTAAAAAGGAGGAAACCGCTGTGCCGAAGTCATCTCGCATCCCGAAGGGGAGGGACAGCTCGCTGGATCTGCTCCGGGGGCTGGCCGCACTGAACATCATCTTCATCCACACCACCTTCTGGTCCGGGGAGGCCTATGTTCCCGAGGCGCTGAAATCCATCAGCCTGGCGGTGGATGTGTCCTTCTTTTTCTTCCTGTCCGGCTGGAGCCTGAGCTATGCCCGCTCGTTGAAGAAAAACCTGATGTCTCTGATTAACACCTATTTGAAATATCTGGTGTTTCTGGCGTTCTACTTCGCCCTGCTGCTGCTGATCCGGGAGGTCTCCGGGGTTGCGGAGGGGCTGACGCTGGAAAATCTGCTGGCCAACCTCCGGTTCCAGGTGGCGTGGAACACCGCCCTGCCTGTGGTCATGAGCAGCATGTGGTTTATGGAGGTCTACTATGTGGTTGTGCCCATTGCTATGCTCCTGCGCTGGGCGGCCTATCAGCTGGGCGGCGGGAGCGAGAAATGGGCGTCCGTCCTGCTGGGCGGGGCGCTGGCGGCGGATCTGGCCGGACTGGTCTACACCTGGCGGGGCGGGAGCATTCCCCTGCTGTCTCAGGTCACTTTGTTTTATCTGGCCTTCGTCCTGCTGGGTCTGGTGTGCCGGGGAGCGGTGATTCCCCGCCTGTCCTGGGCGCTGGGGCTCATAGCGGCGGACGCTGTCCTGATGGTTCTGACGGCCCGGCGGCTGGGCCTGGACTGGCGGCGGATGCAGGATATGAAGTTCCCGCCCAACGCGGTCTACCTCTGCTACTCCCTGCTGGCCGTCATTGCCGCCCTGTGGCTGCGGGGAAAGCTCTCCTCCGTCTCTCCCCAGAACCCCCTGTGCCAGGTGGGGCGGGCGGCGCTGGTGTTCTACTTCTGCCAGGGCATCGGCGGCTCCCTGCTGATGGTCCTGCTGCCCAGGATTCAGCTGGTCTGGTACGCCAAGCTCCCCCTGGCCTATGTCATCAACGTGGCGGTGACGGCGGTCTTTGTCTGCCTGCTGTCCGCGCTGTACTGGCTGGTCTTTCAATTTTTGCCGAAGCTTTTAGGAGGCTCCCGTGAACGTCTATGATTTTGACCACACCATCTACCCCGGGGACAGCACCCTGGACTTCTGGCGGTTCTGTGTCAAGCGCCGCCCCGCCGCCCTGCTGGCTCTGCCGGGGGCCGTGCTGGCCGGAGGGCTGTTTAAGGCGGGACTGCTGAGCCGGGAGGCGTTTAAAGCCCGGTTCTACCGCTTCCTCCGCCATGTCCCCGGCGTGGAGGGGGAGATCTCACGGTTCTGGGAGGAAAACCTCTCCCGCGTCTACCCATGGTATCTGGAACAGCGGCGGGAGGACGACCTGATTATCTCCGCCTCGCCGGAATTTCTCGTCCTGCCCGCCTGCGCCCTGCTGGGGGTGCGGGGGCTGGCCTCCCCGGTGTCGCCGGAGACGGGGGAGCTGCTGGGCCCCAACTGCCGGGGGGAGGAAAAGGCCGTCCGCCTGCGCCAGGCTTTCCCGGAGGAGAGGATCGACGCCTTCTACTCCGATTCCCGTTCCGACGCCCCGCTGGCCCGGCTGGCGGGTCAGGCCTGGCTGGTGGAGAAGGGGACGCCCCGGCCCTGGCCGCGGTCCTGATGGGAGGCGGCGCAATGAAAAAAAAGAATCTTTCCACCGGCATCGCCCTGATGCTGGCCTCCGCCCTGCTCACCTGCCTGGGCCAGCTGTGCTGGAAGCTGTCCCGGGAGTCCCTGCCCTTCCTGCTTGCCGGCTTCGCCCTGTACGGCTGCGGAGCCCTGCTGATGATGGCGGCTATGCGCTTTGGAGAGCTGTCCGTCCTCCACCCCATGCTCAGCGCCGGATACGCCCTGTCCATTATATTGGGCGCGCTGGTGCTGGACGAGGCCATTACCGGGCGGAAGCTGCTGGGCATCGCGGTCATCACCGCCGGGCTGATTTGCCTGAGCACCTCAAAGGGGGTGGAAAAATGATCTGGCTGTCCGTTTTGGCTATGACCCTCATCGGGGCGCTGGGTGCTTTCTTCCTCAAGGCCGGAATGGACAGGGTGGACAGCCTGCCCGCCCTGTTCCGAACCCCGAAAATCTACCTGGGCGGCTGCTGCTATCTGGCCGGGGCCGGGCTCAATATCCTCCTGCTCCGGCTTATGGACTACTCCATCCTCTATCCCATGACCGCCCTCACTTATATCTGGTCCATGCTCCTCTCCGCCTCCTTCCTGGGCGAGCGGATCACCAAGCAAAAGCTTACCGGCGTCGCCGCCATCCTGGCCGGCGTGTTCATCCTGTCCCGATGAAGAGGCCCGCCTTGGCATTTTGTCAAGGCGGTTTTTTTGCCCAAGAATGGGTGCGTGCAGAAATACAGTACAAGCTGGCAGTGGAGGAAGGCTGCGGATGGATTATGCACCGTTTTGTACAGAAACCGGCGGCATCTTGCAGCAAGGCCGCGGCGGCGTGAACGCGATAAGCGGGCGTGGCCGGGGTCCTGGACGGGCTGACAAAGAAGCGGCGGGATTCCAAAAGCAAATCTGAATTTTTTATGAATTCTGGACTTTTCTCTTGCCGAAAGGTGGCGAACTGAGTATACTGGTAGGGAATCATTTTAGGGGAGGGAGTCCCTTTGGAAGAGAGAAATATCAATCCCCGGCGTCAGCCGGGGCGGCGGGAGGCCGGACGGCGGGAAGCGCCGCCTCAGCGGAGCTCCAGCTATCAGGGCAGCCCTCCCCGATACCGGGACTGCCGCGACGAGCCGGCCCGCTGGCGGAACGACGACTGGGGCGACTGGGACGACTGGGACGACGGCGAGCCCGTCCGCCGGTCTGGGGGCTCCTGGGCCGTCTCGGTGCTGATGGCGTTTTATAAGGTGCTGGTGGTGCTGTCCATCATCGTGGTGGCGGTGTACATCGGCTCCAAGGTGTTCATCCGCCCGCCGGATCAGAGCCAGCTCCCGCCGCCCGCCCAGATCGGGGACGCCTCGGGGGACGACGCCGCCGGAACGGCCCCGCCCAGCGCCTCTGGCCTGGAGCGCCGCAAGGGGGTCTACACCATCTTCCTCACCGCCACCGACAAGGGCGGCTCCCTCACCGACACCATGATGCTCATGACCTATGACACCAAGGAGCAGACCGTGGGCGTGGTCTCCATCCCCCGGGACACCCTGGTGGCCCGATCCAAGGGCAACCCCCACCTGGTCTATGGCAGCGGCGGGGTGGATCAGCGGATAGTGGATATCGCCAATATGCTGGGCGTCCCCATCGACTTCTACATCAAGGTAAACATCAACGGCTTCATCACCCTGGTGGACTATCTGGGCGGCGTGGACTTCTACGTCCCCTGCGACATGAACTACGACGACCCCATGCAGAACCTGACTATCCACTACAAGGAGGGCCAGCAGCACCTGAACGGCCAGCAGGCCATGGAGGTGGCCCGGTTCCGTAAGAACAACGACGGCTCCGGCTATACCGACGTGGGGCGCACCCAGACCCAGCAAAAGCTTCTGGTGGCCCTGGCAAAAAAGGTGCTGTCCTGGAACAGCCTGACCAAGGTCAACGGCTTTGTAGAGATCTTTAACGAGAACGTAGACACCAATATGTCCATGAACGACATGCTCTACTTCGCCAGCCAGGGCATCAACATGGACCCCTCCTCCGGCGTGGAGACGGCCACCCTGGAGGGTCGGGGAGACGGCGTGTACCGGGGGTACAAGTACTGCTATGAGCTGGACCCGGCCAAAACCCTGGAGACGGTCAACCGCCTCATCAACCCCTATACCACCGAAATGACCCTGGAGCACATGAACATCGCCAAGGCGCAAAGCTATCATTAAGGCAAAAAAACTCCCGGTCCGATGAGGACCGGGAGCTTTTTCTTGTTCAGGGAAGGGGCATGACCTCCACGGTATAGCCCAGGTCCTTCAGGCCCTGGACCACGCCGGTCTTGCCGATCATGTGGCCCGCGCCCACCGTCATCAGGCCGGTGTGGGAGCCCTCCTGCTTCAGGTAGTTGTCCGCCCAGGCGATCATGTTGGGGTCACGGCCCTCAAAGAGCTTGGAGTTGAGCTCGTCGGTGGTGTTGCCCTGGATGTCGTCCTTGGGGTAGTCCTTGGAGAAGGCCTCGACGTCCCGGGTCTTCCACTGGCCCATCCAGCGGCTGACGGCGGCCTCCTGCTCCTTCAGGGCGGCCTCCAGCTCAGCCTGCTCCTCCTCGGTCAGGCCCTCGCCGGCAGACGCCCCCAGATACATAGTCAGGGTCATAGCCAGGTAATTTTCCTGATACTCGTCGGACAGATCGTCAAAGATCTTGCCCTGGAAGGCGTAGGTCTCGATGCCCTCCACGGGGATACCGGCGTTGGTGGCCTTGGCGTTGACATACAGGTCCGGGGCCATACCGTTGCCGCTGGTCGTCTCGTCCGTCATGGACAAGGCGGTGAAGGAGTTGGCCAGGGCCCAGGGCTTGAACTGGGCCACCTGCTCCTCGGGCATCCCCAGGGGAGCCATAGCCTCCATCACCTCCTGGTACAGCTCAGGGGAGATGTGGTCCTTCAGGGTGGTGCCGTCGGAATAGGTCTGCATGGCGACAAACTCGTCGATGCCTTCCTGGTTGTTAAAATCCAGCTCAAAGGCGGCCAGCTCAGAGGAGGTAATGATATCCCGGAGCTGCTTGTGGAAGGGGTAGAGGTTGTCACGGTCGGTATGGATGGAGCCCAGGAGATAGAGGGTGTTGCCGTTGCCCTCGGCCCTCCACAGCAGACCCAGGGCGCCGGCGTTCTGACTGTCGTACAGGGCCAGGATCATCCGGTTGGTGAAGGCGCAGGCCTCCAGCAGGGTGCAGGGCCGGTCCAGCGCCAGGCTGTCCCCGTCGCCGTGGACCACGCCCAAGGCGGACAGGAACTCCACCGCCCCGGCGTCAACCCCCTCAAAGGCGTAGGGGAGGGCCTCCATGTACAGGGCGTTGAGCACGCCGCCCCGGGTGGTGTCGATGACGAAGGAGCCGGCGCTGGAGCGCTGCTCTACGTTCAGCAGGGCCAGCTTGTCCGCCGCGATGCCGGTCAGCTTGTCCAGCTGCTCCAGGGTGACGGTCTGGCTGTAGGCGGTGGTGGTGATCTCGTCGCCGAACAGGCCCAGCGCGTAGCCGTCGGCCAGCTCAGTCATGGCCCAGGCGGGCAGCTGAGCGGGCTCCATCACGGTAACGTCGCCGCCTCCGTCGGGGGCCGCGGGGCTCCCGACCTCTTCGGCAAACACGGGAGTGACGCTCCCCAGCAGCCCCAGGGCCAGCAGCAGCGCAAGCAGTCTTTTCATTAAAATCATCCTTTCAGTGGGCAGTGCCCAGAATTTCTATTTTATTGTAATACAGTGCCCTGAAATGTCAAATTAAATTTTCATGAATTTTCTCCGCCTCAGCATCCCCAGGGCGCACAGGGCGGCCAGCACCTCCCCCAGGGACTGACAGGCCCAGATGCTCTCCGCGCCCAGGAGCGCGGGCAGAACCGCCAGCAGCAGGGGCGGAAGGACGGCGCTGCGCAGGAGGGACAGGGCCAGGGCCCGGCGGGTGATGTGGCTGGCCTGCCAGAAGGAGACCATCAAGATATTGAACCCGGCCAGGAAATAGCCGAAGAAGTACAGCGGGCTCTTGGCGCGGGCAAAGGAGACCAGCCCCGGATCTCCGGGGGCGAAGACGGCGTAAAACTGTTCCCCAAGGAGGAGCACCAGCCCGTAACAAACCAGCCCGATCCCCACGAATATCCGCACCGAAAACCGGCGCACCGCCTCCGACCGGTCCCGCTCCCCGGTGGCCATAAGGTGGCTGAACACCGGCTGGAGCCCCTCGGCCAGCCCCAGGAACAGGGTCAAAATAATCAGCATCATGTACCCCATCATGAGATAAGCCGCCAGTCCCAGCTCCCCGAAGCCGTGGCGGGTGATGGACAGGTTATAGAGGAAGGTGGTCATCCCGATGGAGAATTCCATCACAAAGGAGGGCACGCCGCACAGCAGGATCTCCCCCATCCCCCGGAGCGAGGGCCGGACCCGGGTGAGATACAGCGCCCCTTTCCGCCCCAGGAAGTGGGGCAGAAGGATAAGCACACTGAAAATAGGTCCCAGGGCGGTGGCGAAGGCCGCCCCCCGGATACCCCAGTTCAGGGGGTACATAAACAGATAGTCCAGCACGATGTTGGACACCGCCCCCGCCACCAGCGCCGTCATTGCCAGCTTGGGCCGGCCGTCGTTGCGGACCATGCCTCCCAGCAGAAAGCTGAATAGCTGGAAGGGGGCAAAGGTGACAATGAACCACAGATAGCCGGCGGCCAGCCCCAGAATATCCGGCGTGGCCCCCAGGAGCCGGGCCAGGGGGGTCAGGAACAGATTGCCCAGCGCCGCGATCAGCAGTCCCGCGCCTCCCAGCAGCCACACCGCGTCCCCGAACACCCTCCGGGCCCCGGTCTCCTCCCCGCTGCCCAGCCGGGCGGCGATGAGCACCCCGGCCCCCGCCCCCGCGGCGATGGCAAAGGAGATCAGCACCTCGATCAGCGGCACCGCCACCGCGGCGGCGGCCATAGCCTCCCGCCCCAGACGGTGGCCGATGAACATCCCGTCCACAATGGTGTACACCGAGTTGAACAGCAGGCCGATCATCTGCGGCACAGCGAAGCGGCAAAACAGCGCGCTGGGTTTGCCCTCATACATAGCGGAGCCCTCCAAGCAAAAAATAAAACGCCCCCGTCCGCTCCTTCTACGGCCTATGGAGCGGCAAAGACGTTAACCAGGTTACCCGGCGGTAACATATTTTTTTCGCACTATACCACACTCCCCGCCCAATGTCAAGCCCCGGCGCATCCATGTTCAGGATACGCCGGGGCCTTTTTTATATTCTTTTACACGGCCTGTCCGGTGACGATCATATTGGGCCAGCGGCGCTCCATGTAGGCATCGCCGTATTGCCGGTCAATGAACTCCTCAAAGGCGTTGGCCGGCTGGGGCTGTACGGCCCGGGTGCTGTACCGCAGCATGGCCGCGCTGGTCAGCAGGCCGTTGCACACCATCAGGAACACCACCACCCAGGTCATCACCTTCCCGGCCAGGGCGGGGACGGCTTCGATGAACCGGGACATCCGGGGGTAAATAATCTTGGTCCAGAACACCGCCAGCACGCCCCAGAAGAAGCAGAACAGCACATTGGTCCGCCCGCCGATGTTCAGGGGCATATGGCTGTAGTCCCAGAAAACAGTGCCGAAGAGCAGCTCGGTGAACACGCTGCACATGTACTCATAAGCGCCGCCGATGAAAAATCCGGCGGCGAAAACAAAGAAGGAATCCCGGTGGACCAGCCGCTGGAGGGAGATGGTAAGCACCACCGCACCCAGCCCCCAGACAAAGCTGAAGGGGCCGTAGAGCACACTGGACCGACTCATCCACCGGCCGTTGACCAGGCCGCACCAAAAGGTCTCAATGATGTCCCCCAGCAGGGCGGAGGTGAGAAAGACCCACACCAGCTTGTCCAGACAGATACCTTTGGCAAAGGGGTAGGCCTCCTGCTCCTCCGGGGCCATCTCCCGGATGCCAGGGTAGGCACTCTGAAGGCGGTTCCAGACGGCGGCGGTCATTTTTCCGGCGATTTTCCCCTCGCTGCTCGCCTCCTCCCGGCGCTCATAGGCCTGGACGCCCCCTGTCCGCAGGGTGTAGAGCACCCCCACGAAGTCCGCCGCCATCAGAGCGAAGAGCCCCCAGACGGCGGTCAGCTTGAACACCTCGGGCACAAACGCCATCACCCCCAGAAGCAGGGGGTGGACCAACAGATAGACGATATAGCAGATAGCCGCCACTATGGCGGAGGAGATCAGTCCCCGCAGGCTTCCCCCCAGCATTCGGCTCCGCTCCCCGCCCCAGTCCACTTTAGGCCCCAGCTGCCGGTTTAGTTGGTCGGCAAAGCGCTCCAATACCGATACAGCCGCCAGAGTGAACAGGAATTGCAGCCAATACCGCCCCGCCAGCGCCGGCAGTGCCAGAATCATCAGATCAAACGCCACCCCGTAGGAGGTCAAAAACGGCAGAGTCAAAAACCCCCGGTTGCAGAATTTTCGCCGGGTTACCGCGTAGTACAGCACCTCCGTGCACCAGCCTAAAAACGAATAGATTAACAGATACAACCCCAGATCCAGCAGTTGTGATCCCCGCATGCCTCATCTCACCCTTCCCATGATTTTGTTCTACATAAAATACCACACGATTCCTCAAAACGCAAGCCGCCCCCATGTCTACCAATGGTCTACCAAAAAGTCCTGTCGAACCCTTGCGCCGCAAGGGATTGCGGGGACTGGAATATTTTAGGATGTCTACCAAATGTCTACCAGCTTCACTTTTTGACAGGTTTAGAGGCCTGTTTTTTGTGATTTCCTCCGGTTTTTGCAACTTTTAGAACCTACGTCAGGGGTGTGACACCCCGGTGAGGGGAGGAAAAAGTAGAAAAACCTCGAAAATTTCGGTAAAAATAGAGAACTTTGTTACGGAAATGTTAAAACTTTGCGTTCTACCAAGACCGTCGCGAAGCCCTGTTTTTACGGAAAACGGCCCCTCTCATGGCCGAAAAAATTAACAAGGAGGAAACACTATGAGAAACCTGAAACGGGCTCTCAGCCTGGCTCTGGCCTCCGTTATGCTCATGGGCATGATGGTCGTCGGCTCCAGCGCCGCGAGCTACCCCGACGTGGACGATCAGGACCACGTCGAGGCCATTGAGGTCCTCAGCGCCGTCGGCGTGATTGTCGGCGACAACGGGAACTTCCGGCCTGACGACTCCGTCTCCCGCAACGAGATGGCTGTCATCATGGCCAAGCTGATCCTGGGCACCTATGAGGCCGACAGCTACGTGGGCTCCCATCCCTTCACCGACGTGCCCGACTGGGCCAGCCGGTATGTGGCCGCCTGCTACAACAGCGGCATCATCGCCGGCCGGAGCGAGACTACCTACGACGGCACCGCTACCGTGACCGCCGTCGAGGCCGCCGCTATGATGCTGCGGGCTCTGGGTTACCAGGACCTGTCCAAGGGCGCGGCCCAGTGGGACCAGCCCGTGGCCGCCAAGGCCAACGAGATCAACCTGTTCAAGGGCCTGGGCGGCAACAGCCAGACTCCCATGGACCGCGACAGCGTGGCTCAGCTGGCCCTGAATACCCTGCAGGCTGACGTGGTCATCACCGAGAAGGAAGGCGACATCGAGATCCCCGGCACCATCGTCATCCCCGGCAAGATCACCTACAAGGCCGTGCAGAGCTCCGACCCCTACGCCAGCGCCATCGACGGCATCTATGGCACGGACAACAACAACAATGTCCAGCTGGGCGAGAAGCTGTACAAGGGCGACCTGGAGAAGAAGACCAACTCCAACGACGACTTCGAGCGCCCCGCCACTGAGTGGACCTATAAGGGCCGCGAGGTCATCAAGGCCGTCAACAGCGCCGACGCCACCTACACCAAGGCCGTCAAGCTGGGCGGCATCTACAAGGATCTGGGCCTGGGCAAGGCCGTGGACAAGGATTCCGTGGACTTCTACCTCAACGGCAAGCCCGAGAGCGAGACCAAGGGCGGCAAGATCACTGCCAACAACAAGGTAGGCAGCGAGGCCGCCGCGCCCACTCTGGACACCCTGAACCTGGTCAAGGGTGAGGAGCACAAGATCGGCGGCAACGGCGTGCTGACTCAGGTCTGGTATAACGCCAAGACGAATACCGCCACCATCACTATGATCGAGACCTATGTGGGCAAGGTCAACACCGTTGTGAAAGCCACCGGTTCCGCCGCCCGCTATGTCAAGGTGGGCAGCACCACTTCTTATGGCAGCCTGACCACTCTGAACAACAAGTTCGAGACTGAGAGCTTCGAGACCGACGACCTGGTCATCTTCACCGCCGCCTATAACGGCAGCAAGTATGACATCAAGTCCATGGAGGCCCTGGAGCTGTCCGCCACCGAGGTCCTGACCCGCTGGGAGGGCAGCAGCGTGGTGAACTCCGACAAGGGCAACGCCAACTCCAACTTCACCGCCGGCGAGACCTATGACTACAGCAAGAATAATCTGGTTGTGGACGAGGACGGCGCTAAGCTGACCAACGGCATCGCTGATTTCAAGGTGAACGAGAGCGAAATCAACGTCTACGTCGATAAGTACGGCTACGCCATCTATGTCTCCGGCGTGGAGGGCGAGAAGAACTACGCCGCCGTGATCGGCATGGGCTCTTCCAACACCCACGGCTCCGAGACCCGCGGCGTCACCCTGCTGCTGACTGACGGCACCCAGAAGACCGTCACCGCCAAGTCCGAGTACTGGAGTGAGATGACCCTGACCGATCAGGGAGGCACTTATCCTAACATTGACAGCAACGGTGATGGTAAGAACCTGGTTGACGACGGCATCGCCGACCTGGTGACCTACTCCATCGGCAGCGACGGCGTCTACAAGCTGACCCTGGTGGGTGAGAAGACCCTGGTGAGCGGTGATGGAAACGCCTCCAATAATAAGATTGTCTATTCCGGCAAGTACGACACAGCCGCTGACAGCAAGAGTGGGACCGGCAATGTCTCCTTCGTCAACGGCAAGTCCGAGATGAAGCTTGCCAGCAAATACGACGGCACCAACCCTAACGGCACTGTTACCGCGGGCAGCGAGACCTACTACACCACCAGCAAGACCATTTTCATGGTGGCCACCCAGAAGAAGACCAGCAATAACAATGCCGACGCGTACGAGGGCCGCAACTACAACGTGTACGTTGGCTATGAGAACGCCCCCAGCTTTATCACCAATACCGACGCGATCCACGGCATGGCGTTTGCCCTGAACAAGCAGTACACCAACCAGATCGATGTGGTCTACATCGACGCTTTCAAGATGGCTGGCGTCTCCGGTGCTGACACCTACTTCGTGAAGGACGGCTCCGACATCATTACCACCAGCGACGGCAAGTACTATGAGCTGCCCGCCGTGATCGACGGTGAGCTGACCACCATCCTGATCGACGCCGAGGTCAAGGCGAGCTGGAACGGCACCTCCGGCACCAAGCTTGAGGACGCCGAAAAGGGCGTGTACGCCATTGAGAACATCATCAAGAACAACAAAGACATCATCGAGAGCTGTGACCTGGTTGCGTTTAACGTCAAAGGTGCCGGCACCGTGAGAGACCGCGACACCGTTCTGGGTATTGGCACCTCCATCACCAGCGCTGTCTACTGGGCCTACAACTCCGACACCAAGGTCTACTATGTGGACAGTGATTGGAACCTCGACGAGGTCGGCATGAGCGGCATCCAGACCGACGAAAACGACCTGGTCTACGCCATGTACGACGACGACAGCACCAAAGCAAAGAAGCTGACCTACGTCTTTGTTAAGGAAGTCGAGGCCGGCGAGAGTTCTGATCCCGGCGGCAACAACACCAAACCCAGCGGCGATGATAAGATCCCTGTGACTGTTATCGCTAAGCTGGATGACGTCGGAAGTGCGGTTACGTTCCTGACCCAGGGCAACCGGTCCGCTACCGTTATCGAGAAGAAAGCCGCCGTTCTGGCCGCTTATGTTAAGGCCGGCCACGGTTATGACGCCAGCGACCTCGAGGTGAAGGTCAAGAAAAACGACGCTGACCCCAGTAAAACCGAATATACGGTCAAGATCAAGGGCGATGAGATGGAGCTTGACACCTACACCGAGACTGCTAGCACCGGCGAGATCAAGGTTCCCGCTGTTGTTCCCCCTGCCGCCATTTGGGAGGATGTCGAGAATGATCCCAGTATGGAGACAAACAAGGCTCCCAACGGCCAGAGCTATAGGGAGAGCTATCAGCAGCTTGTGAACTCCCCCGCATTCAGCAAGAATGTCAAGACTGAAATCGTGGAAGGTACGGGCAGTAACGCTGGCAAGTACATTCTGAAGATTACCGGCATCGAGTGGATGAGTGTGGATACCTATGTTCCCTGCTTCGGCGGTGACCAGTCGCCCGCCAAGACTGTCAAGGAAGCATATTGCACCACTGGCGGCAACACCCCCACTCTCGGCGACAAACTTGGCAATGCCACCCAGTTCGCGATTGTTTCCCTTACTGATAAGGACGGCGGGACCCGCGTTCTCATCATCGGCAATGGTAGCAAAGCCCCGGGGACTGACAACAGCGACTTTGATTGGCTTGATCCCAAGATGATAATCGACTGGGGCACCATCCCTAGCATTAGTTAATCTCTCTGCTTGAGACAAATTAAACGCACGCCCCCGGACCGCAAGGTCCGGGGGTTCCCCTTTCTTTATCCCAGCGCGATATAGTTATACTGGTCATTTGCCGTATTGGTGTGAATAAGCGGTCTTGTATCCGTTGTATGAAAGATCTTAAAGCCTCCAGCGACGATCTCCACGGAGGGCAGGTCGGCTCTGCATCCGGGGGCGCCGGTCACGGCCAGACCGGCGTAGATGACGCCGCCGTTTGAATAGTCGTCGAAATGGGTACGTGCATTCGCCGGAAAGACGAACACCGCTTTGGGCGTGAATCCCACGCCGATCAAGCGGGACGCCGCGGAGTTGCCGGTGTAGGTCCCCGCCGCAAGCTTGGGGATCGCCGCCGCCCCCTCCGCCAGCGCCCCCA
Organism: uncultured Bacillota bacterium; assembly: GCA_947645675.1. GTDB lineage: Bacteria > Bacillota > Clostridia > Oscillospirales > Oscillospiraceae > Lawsonibacter. The sequence continues at coordinate 30,058 of CANSDP010000011.1, read as the reverse complement.
AGGCGGCGTCGATTTTGGCGTTGTCCTCGTTGAAATCGACGCGCTGGATTTTGTCGTCAGCCTCCCATTGGCAGAGATTGTAGTTGTTCGTGCGATTCATCGTGTTACCTCCATTTTTTGTGATGTGAGCCCCGTCCCCGCCTGCGGGGGGACGCCCTTGTAGGGGCGGATATCATCCGCCCGCGGTACACCGCCTAAACCTGACGGGCGGATCATATCCGCCCCTACGGAGACCAGCGTCCCTACACCCTTGGCGGAACTCTGCGAAAAATTGCACGTTTGCATACATTTAATGGAAGTCGGGCCCCATCGCGCCCATTTTCAGGCGCAAAAAACCGCCTTGACAAAATGTCAGGGCGGTGGTATATTGAACATAAGGGATACCGCTCACGAAGCGGTCCGGCCCAGTACTTTTAGGTTTTTACAAGAAAACCGTCACCGTTCCGGGGTGGCGGTTTTCAGCCGTTTAATACGTATGCTGACGGAGTATCCATAAAAATGGAACGTAACCGCAAGATACATACCATCACCCCCTTCCGGGTGGTGTAGCCGGACATCTCGGCCTAAGAGCCGCCGCTATGCGGCGGTTGGCCTCGAAACGCACCTGCGGGCGCAGCGCCTCGCTTGCATTGAGCGGCATCCCTACAAAATATACCATAATTCGCCCCAAGGGTCAAGGACAGGTTTGGAGAATGAGGGCGTCTCGCCCAAAAAAGAACATCCCCGCCTCAAGTCAGAGGCGGGGACGCTTTTATTCTTCATCCAATTTGAGGACGGCCATAAATGCCTCGGTGGGCAGCTGGACGGTGCCCAGGGTGCGCATTTTCTTTTTGCCCTCCTTCTGCTTCTCCAGTAGCTTCTTCTTCCGCGTAATGTCGCCGCCGTAGCACTTGGCCAGCACGTCCTTGCGCATAGCCTTGACGGTCTCCCGGGCGATGATCTTGCCCCCGATAGCGGCCTGGACAGGGACCTCAAAGAGCTGGCGGGGGATATTTTCCTTCAGCTTCTCGCAAATACGCCGGGCGCGGCTGTAGGCCTTCTCCCGGTGGGCGATGAAGCTGAGGGCGTCCACCTGGTCGCCGTTGAGGAGCATATCCACCTTCACCAGATCGCTGGGCTGGTAGTCCTCCAGCTCATAGTCCAGGGAGGCGTACCCCTTGGTCCGGGCCTTGAGGGCGTCGAAAAAGTCATAAATGATCTCGCCGATGGGCATGGAGTAGTGCAGCTCCACCAGATTGGTGTCCAGATACTGCATGTCCTTAAAAACCCCCCGGCGCTCCTGACACATGGGCATGATGTTGCCCACATAGTCCGGCGGGGAGATGATAGACACCTTGGCGTAGGGCTCCTTGGCGGTGGAGATGGCCCCCGGGTCGGGGTAGTTGTGGGGGTTGTCCACCCGGACCACAGTACCGTCGGTTTTCGTGACCTCATAGATTACGGATGGTAATGTGGTCACCAGGTCCAGGTCAAATTCCCGCTCCAGCCGCTCCTGGATGATCTCCATATGGAGCATCCCCAAGAAGCCGCACCGGAAGCCGAAGCCCAGGGCCACGGAGGACTCGGGCTCGAAGGACAGGGAGGCGTCGTTGAGCTGGAGTTTTTCCAAAGCGTCCCGCAGGTCGGGGTATTTGGAGCCGTCCTCGGTGTAGATGCCGCAGTAGACCATGGCCTGAGCGGGACGGTAGCCGGGCAGGGGCTCGGCGGCGGCGGACTCCGCGCCGGTGATGGTGTCGCCCACGCTGGTGTCCTTCACATTCTTGATGGAGGCGGTGAACCAGCCCACCTCTCCGGCAGTCAGCTCCGGAGCGGACTCCATCCCCAAGGGCTTGAGGTAGCCGCAGTCCAGCACCTGGTACTGGGCCCCCGAGGCCATCATTTTTACGTTCATCCCCTTTTTCAGGGTCCCCTCCATCACCCGGAAGTAGACGATCACCCCCACATAGGGGTCGTACTGACTGTCGAAAATGAGGGCTTTCAGGGGCGCGCCGGGGTCCCCCTCCGGGGCGGGGACGTTTTGCACGATGTCCTCCAGCACGGCGGGGATGTTGACCCCCTGCTTGGCGGAGATCTCCGGGGCGTCCAGGGCGGGCAGAGCCAGGATATTTTCGATCTCCTCCTTCACACGCTGCGGGTCGGCGGCGGGCAGGTCGATCTTGTTCACCACGGGGAGAATTTCCAGGTCGTGCTCCATCGCCAGGTAGGTGTTGGCCAGGGTCTGGGCCTCGATGCCCTGGGAGGCGTCCACGATGAGCACCGCCCCCTCGCAGGCCGCCAGGGAGCGGGAGACCTCATAGTTGAAGTCCACATGGCCCGGGGTGTCGATGAGGTTCAGGTGGTAAATTTCCCCGTCCCCGGCCTTGTAGTCCAGTCGGACAGCCCTGGCCTTGATGGTGATGCCCCGCTCCCGCTCAAGGTCCATGTTGTCCAGCAGCTGAGATTCCATCTGCCGCTGCTCCACCGCCCCGCACAGCTCAATGAGCCGGTCGGACAGGGTGGACTTGCCGTGGTCAATGTGGGCGATAATGGAAAAATTGCGAATTTTACTCTGGTCGGTCATGGAAGTAACCTCCGTATGGAAATTGAAATGCTTGACATTATTGTTGGCCTTTGTTATAATTGGCTGGAATCTAAATCAAGTGAGGCGTTCTGCAGTTACCCCTGTGGTACAGCGTTTAAGCTGTATGGTAGCTGCCGGACGCCCGCTATTTTTTTGAGAGGAGTTTTATCATGCTTTCCTACATCTGGCCCATCGCCCTCGTCGTCTTCTCCAACACCGTCTATCAGGTCTGCGCCAAGTCGATGCCCCCCTCCATCAACCCCCTGGCCTCGCTGACGGTCACCTACGCCACGGGGGCGGTCGCCTCCGGCGCGCTGTACTTCGCCCTGAACCGGGGCGGAAACCTCCTGCGGGAGTATAACCAGCTGAACTGGGTGCCCTTCGTCTTCGGCATCGCCCTGGTGGGCCTGGAGGCGGGCTATATCTATGCCTATAAGGCGGGGTGGCAGGTCAGCTCCGCCGCGATCGTCCAGAGCTCCTTCCTGGCCGTGTCGCTGCTTCTTGTGGGCTCCGTCCTGTTCCGGGAGGCCATCACCCTGAACAAGGTGCTGGGTGTGCTCATCTGCATGGTGGGTCTATACTTCATCAACAAGAAGTAAGGGCTATTTCTTCTCCGGCTTCCTGCGCCCCCCGCTGATGGCGGTCACCCGCTCGCCGGTGTTGTGGACCACCTGGAGGATGGACTGGTAGAGGACGGGGTAGTCCCGGGCCAGGGCGTCGTTGGTCATTTCGGGGAAGGTCCCCTTGGCCTTGGCGTGGGCGGCCAGGGCGTCGGCCAGCTCGGCCTCGCAGCACTTCATGTCGGCCTCATGCAGGCCGGCCTGGAAGTGCCGGGGCGGGACGGAGAAGAAATCCGGGTTGTTGCTTGGGTTGGCGTCGTAGAGGCGGCGGTACATGGTATACACCGCGGTGGACAGATAGCTGGAGGCGGCCTGAATGGCATCCCGGCTGCCCGTCTTGCCCAGCATGCCGAAGAGGACTCCGATGGAGTTGACCAGCAGCTTCTTGCTCAGCAGGGCCAGCACGCCCCCCTTGATGGAGTTGTTCTTCTCGTCGCTGATGTCGTACAGCTCCTCGGGACCGATGGTAGCGCCGTCCCGGGTCAGGGTCCGGCCCAGGAGGAAGTCGGCGGACACACCGTAGTAGTCGCAGGCCTTGACCACAAAGACCAGGCCGGGCTCTCGGATACCGTTCTCATAGTGGCTGAGCAGGGCCTGAGAGATGCCCAGGGCGGCGGCGGCGGTGCGCTGGCTCACCTTCTTCTCCTGCCGAAGCAGGGACAGAGTGCGGGAAAATTCTGCGTTCATGTCTCTCTCTCCTCGAAATACAGCTTCCGCCGCCCTCTGTCCGGGGGGAGGGTCCGGCGGGTAAAATACACGTGGTATAGTATACCTGATAGCATAACCTGGCGTAAAGAGGAAAACGGGAAAATTTTGAGGAATTTTTCCGCCCTCAGCTGGAGAAAACTACCGCAGGCCCTTGCAATTTCTTTGGGGAAATGTTACCATATCTTTATCTGCGGGTATAACCCGACGGGCAATTTTGATTTGGAAGGAAGTAGTCACATGTTTAAGAAGCTCATTGAGATTTTGAAAGCCCACCCCCGCAAGATCGTATTCACCGAGGGCACAGACCCCCGTATCCTGGAGGCCTCCGCCCGTCTGCTGTCCGGCACCTTCCTGACCCCCATCCTGGTAGGCAACGAGGCCGAGATCCGCGCCGCCGCCGAGGACGCCGGCTTCAACATCCGGGGCGCTGAGATCTACGACCCGGAGAACTATGAGAAGATGGACGCCATGGTGGAGAAGATGGTAGAGCTGCGCAAGGGCAAGATGACCGCCGACGAGTGCCGGGCCATGCTCCGCAAGGGCAACTACTTCGGCACCATGCTGGTGACTATGGGCATCGCCGACGCTCTGCTGGGCGGCGCCACCTACTCCACCGCCGACACCGTCCGCCCCGCCCTTCAGCTGGTGAAGACCAAGCCGGGCAACTCCATCGTCTCCTCCTGCTTCATCCTGGTGCGCCCCTACGCCACCGGCGGCAACATGGTGCTGGCTATGGCCGACTGCGCCATCAACATCGACCCCACCGAGGACGAGCTGGTGGAGATCGCCTCCGAGACCGTCCAGTGCGCCAAGATTTTCGGCGTGGACCCCAAGGTGGCCTTCCTCAGCTACTCCACCTTCGGCTCCGGCAAGGGTCCCGCCGTGGACAAGATGCGCAACGCCGCCGAAAAGGCCAAGCTGACTATGCCCGATGTGCCCATCGAGGGAGAGCTTCAGTTTGACGCCGCCGTCTCCCCCCGTGTGGCCGAGACCAAGTGTCCCGACTCCAAGGTGGCCGGCTACGCCAACACCTTCATCTTCCCCGACATCAGCGCCGGCAACATCGGCTATAAGATCGCCCAGCGCCTGGGCTCCTTCGAGGCCTACGGCCCCATCCTTCTGGGCCTGAACGCCCCCATTAACGACCTCTCCCGGGGCTGCAACGCCCAGGAGGTCTACTCCATGGCCATCATCACCGCCGCCCTGGCCTGAAAACTTCATGTAGTAAACCCTCCGGAAATTCCGGAGGGTTTATTGTTTTGCCCGGGGATACGGCTCCGGCTGGTCCGCAGGGAAATTGAACGAGTGAACAATGTACCATTGACAGCCTCCAAAGGCTCCCTCCCCGAGGGAGCTGTCAGCCGCAGGCTGACTGAGGGAGTCCCCAAGGGCCCCGCAGGCTGACTGAGGGAGTCCCCAAGGGCCCCGCAGGCCTCCGGAGGACTCCCTCTGTCACGGCTTCGCCGTGCCACCTCCCTCGGAGAGGGAGGCTTTTGGACCCCGGTCGTTCACAATTTATTTGCTCATTCAATTACCCTGGGCTGGTCCGTCAAACCAGCCGGCATTGGGAGCTGGAATAAAAAGAGGGCGGCCACAGGCCGCCCCTACACGCTGCAACAGAATATCGTTCAGCTTTTTTCCTGGAAGCTTGCGCCGCAGCCGCGGCAGGTGACGGTGATCTTCCCCTTCCCCCGGGGGACTCTCAGCTGCTGGCCGCAGCTGGGGCATTTGAAATAGACGTGCTCCTTGTCCCGGCGGATGGTGCGCTGCAAGCGCAGCCAGCTCATGAGGGGATTGACGGCCCGCAGAAATCTGACGTTTTCCGCCCGGCGGCTGGTGAGGTTGCGGGAGAGCATACGGAACAGGCTCCAGAGCAGCAGGACAAAGCTCACCCAGTACAGCGCATCCAGTCTGGTGAAGGCGAATACCAGGTAGAGCAGAAGATAAACGCAAATGAGAAACAGGTTCAGCTGGTCGGTTCCATAGCGGCCATACATAAACCGCTGGATCGCGTTGCGAATCATCATAGCGTCCCCCTTGACGATAGAAGAGGGCAGGCGAATACGCCTGCCGGTAGGATATTTAATATGATAACCTCTGAAAACAGGCGCGTCAAGGAGCATTTCGTAAACAAAATGTAAATTTCCCGCCTCCAATAGGAAAAGCTTGCGCCGGGGCGAAAAATAGTCTATACTGTCGGTACAGGCAGTATTGAAGGAGGGTCCGTCCATGAGGCGCATCGACAAGGAAAATTATTATCTGGATATCGCCGGCACCGTGCTGGAGCGCTCCACCTGTATGCGCCGGTGCTACGGGGCCATCATCGTCCAGCACGACGAGATCGTCTCCACCGGCTATAACGGGGCCCCCCGGGGCCGTCAGAACTGCATGGACCTGGGCTTCTGCACCCGGGACGCCATGAACATCCCCTCCGGGGAGCGGTATGAGCTGTGCCGCTCGGTCCACGCCGAGGCCAACGCCATCATCTCCGCCGCCCGCAGCGAGGTACTGGGGGCCACCCTCTATATGGCCTGCCAGGACCCCAAGACCGGCCAGCTGATTCCGGACTCCACCTCCTGCTCCATGTGCCGCCGCCTCATCATCAACGCCGGCATTAAGCGGGTGGTCATCCGGGACACCCCCACCGACTACCGGGTGGTGGATGTGGAGCGGGACTGGGTGGCCCAGGACGACTCCCTGCCCCAGAAGCTGTGACGAACGCAAAAAGGGACGGCCCGTGTGGGCCGTCCCTTTGAGTTTGGTCTTATCACTGCACCGTCGCGTTGAAGATGAAGATATCAGTATTGGTATTCTGATCTCTCTCGGCTGTTTTCTCACCCTCAAAGGTGAGCTCGTTTGAACCGAACAGAGGAACTGTGACCTCTTGGGCCACCGCGCCGCCGCGGATGTTGATCTCCTTCTGAAGGGATTCGCCGTCTGCGTACACCCGCAGAGTGGCGTCCTTGGGGCAGTAACACTTGAAGGTCACGGATTCGTACTTGCCCCCCAGGTTGAAGGAGGCGCGGACTTTGGTGCCTTGCTCTGCCCAGGATCCATGTATGTAGAGATCAAGATAGTTGGTGACCTCGGTGCCCGAGATCGTCCACTTCTTCTCCTCAGAAGATTTGTGCTGGAACGCGTACGCGTTACCGTTTACTTTCTGGAGATAATACGCCCCGATGTCGTCAATCAGGTCCACAGCTTTCATGTTGTTGCCCAGCTTGACCGTGTGAGTCGCGCCGTCCCAGTCCACATCCAGGCCCACCAGCTCCGCCGTCTTGCGCACGGGCAGATACATGGAATCATTGTAGTTGAGCAGGTAGATGCGGTCGCCGTTGGCGTCCAGGAAGTTCTGGGGGACGCCGTTCAGCTCTACGGTGGCGCCGTAGTCAAGGATCGCGGTGACAGGGGCCGTGGTGCCTGCGGCGGTGGCGCCAGCGGCGAAGCTGGCTACGATAGCCACCGCGAGGATAAGGGCAAAAACGGACTTTTTGATCTTCACAAGATCTCCTCCTTGTTGTTCTGGCCGCGTCTCGCGGCCTTTTTCTTTTTACCGGGCAGCATCCTGGTATCGCTTCTATATTGTATCACAGATCGGCCCGGAGTTCAAGTGGTTCAACCTCAGGTTGATTGCATCATTTCAGGGCTTTGGGTATAATAGGGGCAAAGGAGGCGGTGATATGAACGCGGCAAAAACCGGGGCGTTGATCGCCCAGATGAGAAAGGAGAAGGGCCTGACCCAGCGGGAGCTGGCGGAGCGGGTCTATGTGTCGGTCCAGGCGGTGAGCAAGTGGGAGCTGGGAAAAAATTTCCCCGACCTGTCCCTGATGGAGCCCCTGTCCGACATCCTGGGCCTGACAGTCTCCGAGCTGCTGGCCGGAGAGCGGGGGGAGGCCCCCAAGGACGAGCTGGTCCGGGACACCCTGCGCCTGGGGGAGGAACAGCTCCGGCCCAAAATCAAAAGGTGGCGGGGGCGGTTTATTGCCGCAGCCATTGTGCTGGCGGCTGTGCTGGCGGCCCTGGGCTATGCCTGGCTCCGGGACAACACCCAGCTGCTTCCCCAGCGGGAGACGGTGTTCACCCCCATCGAGCTGGAGGAGGAACAGAATGCCCTGGTGGACCTGCTTACCCTCCCGAACAACTGGGACTTTCTACGTATGTACCGCGTCGCTCTGGCGGACGGCATGGACCAGGTGGTCTTCAAGGCGGAGCTGTGGTCGCAGCGCTATAATATGGGGCCGGAGCGGGAGCTGGTGGATAGCTGGCACCTGTGGACAGGGTATCCCCGAGCAGGGCAGAAGACGGATCCCCGCCACCATCTGCTGGCCTTTCGGCTGACCTTTCTGGAGGACGGCAGCCTGCAATACAAGATCAAGCTGGGCGGGTCCACCATGATGACCACCAAAGCGCTGCTGGAAGAGCTTCCCGCTCCAATCACCAGCATGAGCTGGAGCGCGTCCAACGGGGAGTCCGTCACTGTGGACCAAGAAAACGGCGCCGTCCTGCTGGAGCTGGGCATGACCCTGGAATCGGAGCCAAAAAGTTACTTTTTCCTCGTAAAGGCGTATTGGGAGTGACAAAACGTCCCCCGGTCCTGAGACCGGGGGACGTACTTTATATGTTCCGGCAGAGTTCCACAAACCAGGTGAGGATGCCCTCGCCGTTCAGGGTATCGGGGCGGCGGAGGGCAAAGGACATGCGCTCCGGGTGGAACTGGAGGCCCAGGAGGGGACAGCCGGGCAGATCGACGGCCTCCGGCACGCCGCTCTCCGACCAGGCGATGGTCCGCAGACCCTCCCCCAGCCGCTCCAGCCCCTGGTGATGGGCGCTGTTCACCGAACAGAGGGGGCCGTACAGGCGATGGAGCAGGGAGCCCTCCAGGCAGGCGATGGGGTGGACCTTGTCCGCCCCATCCCAGGTGTGGAAATCCCTCTGGGGCCGGGGCAGGTCCTGGATCAGAGTCCCGCCCAGGGCCACATTGATGATCTGCATCCCCCGGCAGATACCCAAGATGGGCTTGCCCGCCCCGTAGAAGGCCTGGAACAGGGCCAGCTCCGCCCGGTCCCGGGCCAGGTCCGGCGGGTTGGAGCCCCGATCCTCCTGGCCGAAGAACTCACAGGCGATGTCCCCCCCGCCGCACAGCACCAGCCCGGCGCAGCTCAGGTCGGGGGCGGGGCAATAGCAGGCGGCCGGATTTCCGCCCGCCCGCTCCAGGGCGGCGGTGTAGTTGTCCGCCCCCTCGGCGGGGACGGACACTTGAAGCCTTGGTATATTCGCCCCGTTCACTGAACGTCCTGGGCGGACCGGGCCTTGACCAGAGCCACGATCAGGCTCACCGCCCCCTCCACGCCCACCACGCCGGAGTTGACCGTCAAGTCATAGCGGCGCATGTCGCCCCAGATATGGCCGGTGTAGTAGTTGTAATAGTTGGCCCGGCCCTTGTCCATCTGGACCACCCGGCGCTCCATGTCCCCGGCGGGGAGCTGATACTCCTCCACGCACCGCTCCACCCGGCTGGCGATGTCCGCGTGGATAAAGACCTTCAGGCACTCGGGCCGCTCTCCCAGCACATAGTCGGAGCACCGGCCCACAATGACGCAGGGCCCCTCGCCGGCCAGCTCTCGGATGACCTCTGACTGGGCAAAAAAGGCCTGATTTCCCACGGGCACCCCCTGGTGGGCCAGGGCGGGCACCCCCATGCCGATGGGGGCGGCGGACAGATGGAAACGGCTGCGGGCCCGCTCCTCCGCCCGGGCGATGAAGTCGGGGGACAGCCCGCTCTTCTCCGAGGTCTTTTGGATGATGGTCCGGTCGTAGCAGGGGATGCCCAGCACGGCGGCCAGCCGCTTGCCGATCAGGCGGCCTCCGCTGCCGAACTCCCGGCTGATGGAAATAACATAGTTGCTCATTATGGTCGCACCTCCCAATGGATGCGGGACCGCGCCCGCACTTGTTCTGATTATTATTATAGCGTCTCCCGGCGCAAAAGACAATAAAAATCTGACGCCGCTTTTTCCCGCGGCCTTGCGCGCGCAGGCGGGGCGTGATATAATCAAGCTGTTTCAAAAATGGGCAAGCCCTGTTTAATTATTGTGTGAGGTGATCTTCATGCCCTCCTGTAAGACCCTGCTCCAGGCCCTGCGGGCCGGAGCTCATGACGCAGCCCTGGCCGCTCTGTACGCCCTGGACGGCACCCAGGCCAGCCTGGACGCCGCCCGTGACCGGGCCCGCCGCGTGGCTCAGGCGCTGGCGGATACCTTCTCCCCCGGGGAGGACTCCCCCGCCGCCCTGTTCAGCGGCCCTGGCCGCACCGAGATCGGCGGTAACCACACCGACCACCAGCACGGCCGGGTGCTGTGCGGCAGCGTGGATATGGATATGCTGGCCTGCGCCGCCCCCAACAGTCAAAACGTCATCCGCATCCAGTCCGAGGGCTACCCCGCCCTGGAGATCGGCCTGGACGACCTGTCCGTCCGGGAGGAGGAAAAAAACACCTCCGCCGCCCTGGTGCGGGGGGTGGCGGCCCGGATCAGGGAACTGGGATACACGCTGTCCGGCTTCGACGCCTGTGTGACCTCCACCGTCCTGTCCGGCTCCGGCCTCAGCTCCTCCGCCGCCTATGAGACGCTGGTGGGCAACATCCTCAACCACTTCTGCTGCGGGGACGCCCTGGACGCAATTACCATCGCCAAGATCGGCCAGTTTGCCGAAAATGTCTACTTCGGCAAGCCCTGCGGCCTGATGGATCAGATGGGCTCCTCGGTGGGGGGTGTGGTGTTCATCGACTTCGCCGACCCCGCCAACCCGGTGGTGGAGCGGGTTGACTACGATTTCACCAAGTCGGGCCACGCCCTGTGTATCGTGGACACCGCCTCCAGCCACGGCGACCTGACCGATGATTACGCCGACATCACCCGGGAGATGGGAGCGGTGGCGGCCCGCTTCGGGAAGGCCGTCCTGAGGGATGTACCCCTGGAGGACTTCCGCGCCGCCATCCCCGCCCTGCGCCAGGAGTGCGGCGACCGGGCGGTGCTCCGGGCCATGCACTTCTACGACGACGACCGCCGGGCGGTGAAAGAGGCCGCGGCCCTGAAAAACGGGGACTTCGACTTTTTCCTGGCCCTGGTGAACCAGTCCGGCCTGTCCTCCTCCCTGTGCCTGCAAAACACATGGTCCATTTCCGACCCGCGCCAGCAGGCCATTCCCCTGTGCCTGACCGAGGCCGGGCGCCTGCTGGACGGAGGGGCCTGCCGGGTCCATGGCGGAGGCTTCGCCGGCACCATCCAGGCCTGGGTTCCCAACAGCGATTTGGAGCAGTTCAAGGCCGGCATGGAGGCCCTCCTGGGTGAGGGAAAATGTCACGTGCTCCACATCCGTCCCCGGGGCGGCTGCGTCGTGGCAGAATAAGGGAGGAAACGCAAAATGGATCGAAACAAAGCCATTGCCAAGCTGGCCGACTATGCCATCCGCTCGGGCCTGGTGGAGGAATGTGACCGAACCTGGGCCATCAATACAATACTAGATGTATTAAAGCTGGACAGCTATACAGAGCCGGAGTGGACCTGGGATATAGGCAGCCTGGAGCTGGCCCCCATCCTGGAGGAGCTGCTGGACGACGCCTATGCCCGGGGGGTGCTGACGGAAAATTCCGTGGTCTACCGGGACCTGTTCGACACCGAGCTCATGGGCCGCCTCACCCCCCGGCCCTCCCAAGTTATTGAGAAGTTCCAGTACATCTGCCACGACGACCCCAAAGGGGCTACCGACTGGTACTACGCCTTCAGCCAGGACACCAATTATATCCGCCAGGACCGCATTGCCAAAGATGTCAAGTGGAAAGCCCCCACCGAGTACGGTGAGCTGGACATCACCATCAACCTGTCTAAGCCGGAGAAGGACCCCAAGGCCATCGCCGCCGCCAAGAACCTGCCCGCCTCCGGCTATCCCCGGTGCCAGCTGTGCGCCGAGAACGAGGGCTACGCCGGCCGGGTCAACCACCCCGCCCGGCAGAACCACCGGATTGTCCCCATCACCATCAACGGCTCCCCCTGGTTCTTGCAGTACTCCCCCTATGTCTACTACAACGAGCACTGCATTTGCCTCAACAGCGAGCACGTACCCATGAGGATCGACCGGGCCTGTTTTGCCAAGCTGCTGGACTTTGTGGGCCAGTTCCCCCACTACTTCGTGGGCTCCAACGCCGATCTGCCCATCGTGGGCGGCTCCATCCTGGCCCATGACCACTTCCAGGGCGGACACTACACCTTTGCCATGGAGAAGGCCCCGATAGAGGTCCCCTTCACCTTCCCCGGCTATGAGGACGTGGAGGTCGGCATCGTGAAGTGGCCCATGTCGGTCGTCCGCATCTCCTCCAAGGCTCCAGAGCGGCTCATCGATCTGGCGGACAAGATTCTGCTGGCCTGGCGGGGCTACACCGATGAGGAGGCCTTCATCTTCGCCGAGACCGACGGCGAGCCCCACAACACCATCACCCCCATCGCCCGGATGCGGGACGGTAAATTTGAGCTGGACCTGGTCCTCCGGAACAACATTACCACCGAGGAGCACCCTCTGGGGGTCTACCACCCCCACGCCGAGCTCCACCACATCAAAAAGGAGAACATCGGCCTGATCGAGGTAATGGGCCTGGCTGTCCTCCCCGCCCGGCTGAAGGAGGAGCTGGCCGCCGTGGCCAGCGCTCTGGCTTCCGGCCTTGACCTGCGCTCCAGCGAGCTGACGGCCAAGCACGCCGATTGGGCGGAGGGCTTCGCCAAGGGCTATACCATCACCAGAGAAAACGCCCTGGACATCGTCCAGAAGGAGACCGGCCTGGTCTTTGCCCAGGTGCTGGAGCACGCCGGCGTCTACAAGCGCACCCCCGAGGGCAGGGAGGCCTTCCTGCGCTTCCTGAAGCGGATGTAACCCACTCCAAAACACGCGCCGCCGGAACGAAAAAACCGTTCCGGCGGCGTATATTATTTCTGAATGGAGAAACGGTAAACCGTTTTGCTCATATAGGTCTGGCCCTTGGCCAGGACGGCGCTGGGGAAGCTGGGCTGGTTGGGGGAGTCGGGGAAGAACTGGGTCTCCAGGCAGAAGGCCCCGTGCTTGACGTAGGAAGCGCCCCCCTTGCCGGCGGGACAGCCGTCCAGGAAGTTTCCGGTGTAGAACTGGATGCCGGGCAGGGTGGTCAGGGTCTCCATAGCGATGCCAGTGTCCGGGGACCAGGCCCGGGCGGCGGGGCGGAGCGCCCCGTCCCAGCCGCTGACGGCCCAGTTGTGGTCAAACTCCCGCTCCCCCAGGGGCTGGAGGGTCCGCAGGTCCATAGGGGTGCCCTCCACCGTCTCCACCGCCCCGGTGGGAATCAGGCCGGCCCCCACGGGGGTGTACCGGTCGGCCAGGACCTGAACGCTGTGCCCGTCAACCGGGCCGCTGTCGTGGCCGGACAGGTTGAAGTAGGCGTGGTTGGTCAGATTGCAGAGGGTGGTCTCCGTGGCCTCGGCCCGGTAGGAGATCTCCAGAGCGCCGTCCCGGAGGGCATAGACCGCTGTGACCGCCAGCTCCCCGGGGTAGCCCGCCTCTCCGTCGGGGCTGAGGAGGGACAGGGTCACTGAGGAATCGGTCTGCCCCCGGATGGTCCAGACCCTTTTATCAAAGCCCTCCGGTCCCCCGTGGAGGTGGTTGGCCCCGTCGTTGGCCGGGAGGGGGTAGGTCCGGCCCTCCAGGGCGAAGCGGCTGCCGCCGATGCGGTTGGCGTACCGGCCCACCAGCGCCCCCAGGAATTTATCCTGGGCCCTGTAGTCCTCCAGGGTGTCCAGCCCCAGGACCACGTCCACCGGCCTCCCCGCCCGGTCCGGGACGGTCAGGGTCCGCAGGGCCCCGCCATAGGTGATGACGCCGCAGGAGAGTCCGCCGCCGCTGAGGGCAACCTCCTCCACCGCTGTGCCGTCGGGCATGTGTCCAAAAATTCTGTTTTTCCTTCCCATATCGGGTCACACTCCTGTCTTTTATTTGGTGAATACATATTCCTTCAGCCGCCGGAAGGCCTCCTCCACCCGGGACAGGGGGAGGGCCAGATTCATCCGGATGTGGCAGGGGCCGTGGAAGGGCCGTCCGTCCTGCCAGGCCACCCCCACGTCCCAGCCGGCCTGGAGCACCTGGTCGATGGTCCTGCCGCTGTCCCGGCACCAGCGGGTACAGTCCAGAAAGAGCATATAGGTCCCCTGGGGCCGGGCGGCCTCCACGCCGGGGAAATGCGTCTCTATAAAGTCCAGGGCGAAGCCGATGTTCCCCGCCAGCACCTGACGCAGCTCATCCACCCAGACGCCCCCCTCGGGGCTGTAGGCGGCGATGAGGGCGTGCATAGACAACACGTTCATAGAGTTGTAGTGAGACAGGGAGCTCTCCTTCGCCAGCCGCTCCCGGAGGCGGACGTCATAGGCCACATGGTAGCTGCCCACCAGCCCCGCCAGATTGAAGGTCTTGGAGGGGGCGTACAGGGCCACTGTCCGCCGCCGCGCGTCAGGGGAGACGGTCTGCGTGGGGATGTGCCGGAAGCCGGGGAGGACCAGGTCGGACCAGATCTCGTCGGAGACCACCGGCACGTCGTACCTTTCAAAGAGCGCCATAGCCCGCTCCAGCTCCCAGCCCTCCCACACCCGCCCGGAGGGGTTGTGGGGGGAGCAGAGGATGGCGGCGTGGATGCCGCCCCGGGCCAGCTTGGCCTCCATGTCCTCAAAGTCCATCCGCCACACCCCGTCCTCGTCCTGACACAGGGGGCTGTGGACGATCTTGTAGCCGCAGTTGGTCAGGCTCTTGGTAAAGCCAATGTAGGTGGGGGAGTGGACCAGGACCCGGTCGCCCCGGGAGCAGAACACGTTCAGCGCGGTGATTACGCCCCCCAGCACCCCGTTCTCATAGCCAATGTGCTCCGCCCCCAGGCCGGTGACTCCGTGGCGGTCCCGTTGCCAGGCGGAGATGGCGTCGTAATACGCCTGGGAGGGGGAGAAGTAGCCGTAGGCCGGGTGCTGGACCCGGCGGATGATGGCCTCGGGAATGGCGGGGAAGGCGGGAAAGCTCATGTCCGCCACCCACATGGGGATGGGGTCAAAGCCCTCCTTGGGGGCGCCAGGGGAAACGCCGGGGGACGCGCCCAGGGAATCCACCGCCAGGGCGTCCATCCCCCGGCGGTCTAATACGGTGGTAAAATCATATTTCATATCGAACGCTCCTTTTCCCTTGATTATACCATATCCTGTCCATTTATCAATATGGAGCCTCCCCGCCGGAGGGGCAATCTCCCTGCTTTCGCTATTGACGGGGAGGACAATTTAATGCTATAATTCATTATTCAAATTGAACAGCTTGTATAAAGGAGGCGGGATGGCGCGCTCACCGCTTACTGGCCTTGGCCGGACGAGGCGGTATGTGCCGGAGTCAGATGGAAAAGACGAAAAAGCCTTTTGAGCCTATCCTGTACGCGTTCCTGTTTCTGGCCGCGATTTTGGTCCTGTTCTATGCCTACACCATGCAGAACCAGGCGCGGATCAAGGAGCAGAACCGGACCTATGCCGCAGACGCGATGCGTCAGACCGCCCAGCGCATTGACGACGAATTCCGCAGCGCCCAGGACCTCATCAGCACGTATTCCCATTTCCTGGAAACAACGCTGACTGCCCCGACGGTAAACACCGCCCGGCTTAAGGATATGGAAAACAACTCCGACTTTGACCTGGTCCGCTTCACCGACCTGCGGGGGATTACCTTCGACTCCAACGGCCGGTCCTTTGACTCCTCCGACCGGGACTACTACCTCCGGGGCCTGGAGGGGAAGCACGGCGTGTCGGTCATCTTCGACGTGCCCTACGCCGACGGGGTGTACGGGGCCCGGATCAGCTTCTATACCCCCGTGCGCTTTCAGGGGGAGATTATCGGCGTGCTCCGGGGCTCCTACACGGCGGAGAGCTATTTGAAGAGCGCCCTGTACACCACCTACTTCGGCACGGCCTCCGACACCTTCCTCTGTATGACTGACGGCCAGGTCATCGCCAGCTCCAGCGGCGGCAAGTATGAGGGGGAGCTTCTGGCCCTGCTGGAGGAGGGTAAGGTCATTGACGGAGACACCGCCGCCGCCGCCCGGGCCGTGTTCCAGAACGGCGGCTCTGACTCCTTCATCTGCGGCGGGGGCAGTCTGACCGACAACCTCAGCGTGATGTATCTGCCGGAGCACGACTATGTTCTGGTCAAGACCTTCCCCCGGGAGATCACCCAGGCCATGGTGCGCAACGCCAACTTTGCCGGCGTGATGCTGGAGGTGGTCCTGCTTGTCCTCTTTGCCGTCTATGTCACCTTCCTGGTGGTCGGCTCCCGGCGGCGCAGAAAGCTCCTGGAGGCGGAGAACCGGCGGTTCGGCGACGTATTGAAGGGCCTGAACACCCTGTTTTCCTCCCGGTATCTCACGCTGGATCTGGAGTCGGGCCGGTACTCCTACATGGCGGGCGTCAGGCCGCTGAGCAATAACCTGGCGATGGAGGGGGCCTATTCCGAATTTCTGGATGTACATAGCAGCGACATCATCGAGGAGGAGGGGAAGCAGGACTTCCGCCGGTTCTTCGCCACCGACAACCTGGCCCAGATTCTGGCCGATCAGGACACCCTCACCTATGAGTGCCACGTCACCCGCGCCGGCAAGCCCGAGTGGGAGCACCTTATCGCCGTCTGTCTGGAGCGGAAGGAGGGCAGGGCCTCCAGAGTTTTGTATGTCCGCCAGAACATCACCGAGCTGAAGCAGCGGGAGCTCCGGGAGCAGAAGGAGCGGGCCGTTATGAACCGGAAGGAGCGGCAGTACCGCATTGCCATTCTGTCCGGCGCGTTGAGCAACTTTGAGTGCAACCTGACCCGGGACCTGGTTGAACAGGATATCTTCTGCACCATGAATGGGCGGCAGATTTCCATGCTGTCCAGCGTGGGACTGAGCGCCCCCTGCGCCGCCTCCCAGTGCTTTGAGGCCTGGAGGCAATACGTCCTCCCCGAGTCTGTGGAGGACTACGACAGGATGGTCAACGTGGACTACCTCAAGCGGCAGTTTGAGCAGGGCCTGGCCGAGGTGGATGTGGACTACTGGGGCCAGGCAGGCCGGGGCGGCGGGCAGACATGCGTCCGGCAGTCCTTCATCATGACCCGGGACAGCGCTGGAGACCTGATCGCTATGGTGGTCTCCCGGGACATCACCGAGCAGGTCAAAAAGCAGCGGGAGCAGACCCAGGCCCTCCAGGACGCCCTGATGCAGGCCCAGCACGCCAATCAGGCCAAAACCACCTTCCTGTCCAACATGAGCCACGATATCCGCACTCCCATGAACGCCATCATCGGCTTTGCCACCATCGCGGCCAGTCACATTGAAAACCGGGACCAGGTCCGTGACTGCCTGCAAAAGGTTCTGTCCTCCAGCAACCATCTCCTCAGCCTGATTAACGAGATTCTGGACATGAGCCGCATTGAGAGCGGCAAAATGCAGATTCATGAGCAGGAGTGCAACATCTCCGAGCTGATGCACAACCTGGTGAATATCATTCAGCCCCAGGTGAAGGCCAAGCAGCTGGACCTGTTTATTGACACCTTCGAGGTCAAGAACGAGGATGTCATTGCCGATCCCCTGAAGCTGAATCAGATCTTCATCAACCTGATGAGCAACGCGGTGAAATACACCCCCGCCGGCGGGACGGTCGCCTTCCGCATCATCCAGAGCACCACCTTCCGCCACGGCTGGGGGGACTACACCTTCGTCATCAAGGACAACGGCATCGGGATGTCCTCGGAGTTCGTCCAGCACATTTTTGAGCCCTTTGAGCGGGAGACCACCACCACCCGCAGCGGTATCCAGGGCACCGGCCTGGGCATGGCCATCACCAAGAACATTATCGACATGATGGGCGGAACCATCACGGTGGAGAGTGAGCCGGGGAAGGGCAGTACCTTCACGGTATCCATGTCCCTGAAGCTCCAGGACGTGGAGAAGAACGCCGAGCAGATCAAGGAGCTGGAGGGCCTGCGGTCCCTGGTGGTGGACGACGATTTCAACGTCTGCGACAGCGTGAGCAAAATGCTGAAATCCATCGGTATGCGCTCGGAGTGGACCACCTCCGGACGGGAAGCCGCCTACCGGGCCAGGTCCGCCCGGGAGGACGGGGACCCCTATCACACCTACATCGTGGACTGGCAGATGCCGGAGACCAGCGGCGTGGAGACCGCCCGGCGCATCCGCGCCGCCGTAGGGGACGACGCCTCTATTATCATTCTCACCGCCTATGACTGGACCGACATTGAGGAGGAGGCCAAGGCGGCGGGCGTGACCGCCTTCTGCGCCAAGCCCCTCTTCATGTCCGACCTGAAGGCCGCCCTCCTGGCCGCCAACCACCTGGGGCCCAAGGAGGAGAGCAAGGCCCTGTGGCAGGAAGAGGACTTCACCGGCAAGCGGGTCCTCCTGGTAGAGGACAACGAGCTGAATCGTGAGATCGCCGAGGTTATCCTGACGGAGAGCGGCTTCACGGTGGAGTGCGCCCCTGACGGCACCGACGCGGTGGATATGGTGACCCGGTCTGCGGAGCACTACTACGACGCGGTGCTGATGGATGTTCAGATGCCCATTATGAACGGCTATGAGGCCACCCGTGCCATCCGCGCTCTGTCCAGGGCAGACGTAAAGACCCTGCCCATCATCGCCATGACGGCCAACGCTCTTGAGGAGGACAAGGCGGCCGCGCTGAAAAGCGGTATGAATGACCACATTGCCAAGCCGCTGGACATTCAGTGCTTTATAAGTGCCCTCCGCCAGCATATCCGTTGACCCAGCCCGTGAAAGCGCAAAGGGCCGGGACGGTTGATGAAACCGTCCCGGCCCTTTTGTTTTATTCCAGCTCAAACACCGCGCCGGAGCGGGGAGGGAGTGTGATCTCACAGCTGTCCTCCCGGTGGAGCAGTCCGGCCTGACCCAGCAGGGGGTGGGGCTGATCCTCCTCCACGGCGAGGCGCTGTTCCTCGCCGCCGGCGTTGAATACACACAGCAGCCGCTCCTCCTCCGTCTCCCGGAGGAAGGCCAGCAGAGGGCCTTTTCCGCAGACATAGCGGATAGCGCCCCGGCGCAGGGCGGGGTGACGCCTCCGCAGACGGCCCAGGGCCTGATACCAGGCAAGCAGCTCCTGATCCTCCCGGCCCCAGGGGTAGGTCTGGCGGTTGAAGGGGTCCTCAAAGCCCTCCAGGCCCGCCTCATCACCGTAATACACCGTGGGGGAGCCGGGGAAGCAGTACAGCAGCAGAGCGGCGGTTTTCAGCAGCTGATGTCCCCGGAACCGCTGGCGGGGAGACAGGCGGAATTTGGCCCGCCACTCCTTGCTCTGGTCCCGAGACTCCCCGCCGGCCCCCATGAGTGTGAGGAAGCGGGGGGTGTCGTGGGTGTCCAGGGAATTCATGGCGGAGTAGAAGGCGAAGGCGGGGTAGTTCTCTCGGATGGTCTCCATTCCCTCCACAAAGGCCTCCGCCTTGCCCCCCTGGAAATAGGAGAGGATCGCGCAGCGCAGCGGGTAATTCATCAGCCCGTCGCAGTGGCCCCCCAGGATATGCTTGCGGCGCACGCCGTAGGCCACCTTGGTGGAGCCGTCCTCCCACACCTCGCCGATGACCACCGAGTCAGGCTTTTCCTCCCGGGCGGCCCGGTGGATGCCGGAGACAAAGCTGTCAGGCAGCTCGTCGGCCACGTCCAGCCGCCAGCCGTCCGCTCCGGCCCGCAGCCACTGGCGGACCACGCTGTTCGGACCGTTAAAGATGAAGTCCTGATAGGAGGGGTCGTTCTCATTGACGGCGGGCAGGGAATAAATGCCCCACCAGCTCTCATATTTCTGGGGCCACTGGGTGAAGTTGAACCAGGGGCGGTAGGGGGAGTCCTGGCTCTGCTTGGCCCCCGTGTCGGGGTAGAACCCGTCGCCGTTAAAGTAGCGGCTGACATAGCCGGTGTGGTTGAATACTCCGTCCAGCATCACCCGCATGCCTCGCCGGTGGGCCTCCCCGCACAGGCGGGAGAAGTCCTCGTTGGTGCCCAGCATGGGGTCCACCCGGCCATAGTCGGCGGTGCCGTAGCGGTGGTTCTCCGCCGCCTCGAAAATGGGGTTGAGATAGATGGTTTCCACCCCGAGGCTTTTCAAATAGTCCAGCTTGTCGATGATCCCCTGGAAATCACCGCCGAAGAAATCCCGGTTGCGGATCTCCCCATACTGGTCGGGGCGGAACTCAGGGGGCTCCTCCCAGCGCTCATGGATGGTGCGCCCCCCCACCAGTCCCTCCGGGTCAGGGACCCGGCTGCGGCAGAAGCGGTCGGGGAAGATCTGATAGGTGACCCCCTCGCCGAACCAGCTGGGGACCTCCTCCTCCCCGTCGTAGACGGTGAGCTGATAGGGGCCCAGGTCCTGGGTGCGGCCGTCCAGCTTCTCCAGCCGGAAGGAGTACCAGATCAGGCCCACATAGCCGGCGGTGTCCAGCTCCACAAAGAAGATATCCTGGCCCAGGTCGTGGCCCTGCCAGGGCATTTTGGCGACAACAATCTCGTTCATCCGGCTCTCAAACCGGGCGGTGACGCTGGCGTGGGAGAAGCCCTCCGCCCGCCCGGGCCGGAGAGTGAAGGCTACCGGCGTACCCGAGGCCACCGCCCCGTAGGGGGACTTATACCGCAGGTCCCGGGAATCGTACGTGGGTCTGTAGTGCATTGGCATCACTCCATCTTTAGGATCAGTGGGATTGATAGCTCCCGCCGCCGATGAACTCCCGCAGGAGGGAGTCTCCGGCCACCAGCCGGGGGTCGATCCCCTGAAAGTGCTCAAAGGCCCGGACCAGGTCCAGCAGCTCCTCCCTGCGTTCGTTCTCCTCCGGCACGCTTTGGAGGATGGGCAGGGCGTAGTGCTTCATCACAGGCACCTCATAGGGCAGTGAGGAGTCGAAAATGATGTCGGCCTTGCTCTTGAAGGGGGAGATATACAGCTTCTCCCCCCGGCGGACGTTGGCCCACATGTCCAGAGTCCGGGCCACCTCCATGCCCCGGAAGCTGTAATCCCGGACGGCCCGGCGGGTCAGCCGCATCCAGGTGCCCTTGAAGCGCAGGGCGTTCCCCTCGTTCACGTTGGACCGGGCGGAGATATACAGCTTGGCGGCCTCCGGGTGGCGGCCAGCGATCTGGTCGTTGAGGGCGTGAATGCCCTCAAAAATGGCGATCTCGTTTTTCTCCAGCCGGAGGGGGGTGCCCAGGCTGTCATTGCGCATCTGGCGGACGAACTCAAACCGGGGGACCAGGATCTCCTCCCCCCGGGACAGGGCGGCAAAGTGGTCGCTGAGCAGGTCCATGTCCAGGCACAGGGGGGACTCATAGTCGATGCTCCCCTCCGGGGTACGGGGGGCGGTGGCCGGGTTTGGGGTGAGGAAGTAGTCGTCCATCGCCACCGCGTGGGAGTTGACTCCCCGGCGGCGCAGCTCCTCGGCAATTTTCAGCGCCGTGGTGGTCTTTCCCGACCCCGACGGCCCCGACAGCAGCACAATGGGACTGCGCTCCAGGTTGGAGAGGATCTTATCCGCCGCCAGGGACACCCGCTGGGCATAGCTCTTGTCGCACTCCGCCAGAAATTCCGTCACGTCACCCTGAACGCGCCGGTTGATCTCCCGCAGCTGGTAGGCCATCGGAATCGCTCCTTTCGGCTTTTTCCGTCACGGCCCCGCCGTGCCGGTTCCCCCCGGGAGGGAGGCGAAAAACGCCCCGATCTCCCTCTTCTGTCCCAGAACTCTGTCCAGACCGGACAGGTAGTCCTGGGGAAACTTGGGGTTGGCGAGACGGAGGATCTTCCCGTCCGCGATCAGCTTGGTGACCCCGCCGGCCCCCAGAGAGACGACGGTATGCAGTTCCTCCATCATCACGATGTTGTAAAGGCTCTCGGTTCCCGGCTTGGCCCAGCCCACGTTTTCCAGCGAGCCGGACATATACTTTTGCCGGTATAAATAATAGGGAAAATACCCCCTGGCTGTCAATGCCTCCCTGGAAAAGTCCAGCATTTTGGCAACCTCGTCCCCGCCGGGAAGGCTCCCGCCCCGCTCCATCAGGGCGGACCCCTTTTTCAGCGCCAGGGTGTGGACGGTGATATTCTCCGGGTCCAGGTCCAGCACCCCCTCCAGAGAGCGGCGGAAGCCGTCGAAGGAATCCCGGGGCAGACCGGCGATGAGGTCCATGTTGACGCAGTCAAACCCGACGGCCCGGGCCAGCGTGTAAGCCTGGGAGATATCCCCTGGGGTATGCCCGCGGCCAATGGCCTCCAGCACGTGTCCCTCCAGGGTCTGAGGGTTAATGGAGATACGCCCGATACGGCGCCGGGCCAGCACCTCCAGCTTTTCCGCTGTGATGGTGTCCGGCCTGCCCGCCTCCACGGTGTACTCGGCGCAGTGCTCCAGGGGCATGCACGCCTCGCACTGGTCCAGTAGCCGGTCCATCTGGTCCGCCGGCAGGACGGTGGGGGTGCCGCCCCCCATGTAGAAGGAGCGGACGCTCAGCCCCAGATCCCGCAGCACCCGGCCCGTCTCGGCCACCTCTTGGAGCAGTCCCTCCAGATAGGGCTCCACCAGCTTGAGGGTCCGGCCCACGTCGGCGGAGACGAAGGAGCAGTAGGCGCACCGGCTGGGGCAGAAGGGGATGCCGATATACAGAGAGACCTGGTCCGGCTCCAGCGAACGCTGGACCTCCACGCTGGCCCGGGCGCAGTCCACCGCCAGTCTGGCCCGGTCCGGGGAGACCCGGTAGTCCTTCTCCAGCTCCCTCTGGGCCTGTTTGGGCGTCGCGCCCGCCAGCATGGCCCGGGTGGGCAGCTTCACCGGCCGTACCCCCGTGAGGGCTCCCCAGGGGGGCTCCGCCCCCAGCAGGGCGGTACCCGCCTGATAGAAGGCCAGCTTCAGCCCGTGCTGGACCGTGTGGTAGACCGCCTCCGGCGGCTGGTCCAGCTGCTCCGAGGGGAAGCGCTTCACCCCGTTATACCACCCCTGGGGGCGGAACACCAGGGCGCTGATATTGGTCAGCTTCGCCCCCCGGTGGAGGGTGAATACGGCGGCGTTGTCCTCCCGGCTCATGTCCTTGGGGGGAGGGCCCTCCGGATACTCCGGCCTCTCCCCCGGAAACAGTGTGAGCATCATCTGCTCAGCGGCGTAATGGTATCGCTCCGGGCTCCAGGGGAAGTTGGATGTCTCAAAATACAGCTTCACGGTTGACGCTCCCTTGTCTCGCTTCGTCCAATCAGATAGTCCAGACTGACATCGAAGAAATCCGCCAGGGCAATCAGATGGTCATATTCCGGGCGGCGTGTGTTCGCCTCATAATATTGGTATGCCCGCGGGCTTTGATGAAACTGTTCCGCCATGTCCACCTGTGTCAAGCCCTTTTCTTTTCTGAGCAGCTTCAACCGTTCACCTAAATTTGCCATAAAATCCCCCTTGACACGAACACAACTTACAGGTATAATAAACTACACGAACAAGAATTGCAAGTACGGGAGGTAAAACAATGGACCAGACAATACTACAAACTCTGTTCCTGGACAACCTGGAAATCCCCGCCGAGCTGGCCAAGTTCTGCGATACGATCCCCGAATACGTTCAGGCGGAGCAGGCGTTCAAACAAGCCTCACGGGAATTGGAGGCATGCATTGGCTATGAGCGGTACGAACACTTTGAGTCGATCTTTACCCGTCATCTCGCCTGCGAGGTCCGGGCCTCCTACCTTTTTGGGCTGGGACTGCGCCGGGAGATTTTGCGGGGAATGACAGGGTAAGCGGCGGGAAAATTCATCCCATTGCCATCCGCAGGTAGGGGTTGGTCTTTCGCTCCTGGTCCAGGGTGGAGGTCTGCATATGGCCGGGGCAGACGGTGAAGCTGCCCTCCAGCTCCCCCAGCCGCTTGAGGGAGGCCATAATCTCCCCCTCGTCGCCGCCGGACAGGTCGGTGCGGCCCATGGAGCCGGCAAAGAGCGTGTCGCCGGTGAAGAGCACGTCCCCGGCCCTGAGGGTGACCGAGCCCTTGGAGTGTCCCGGAGTGTGCAGCACCTCGATGGTGAGGGAGCCCAGCGGGAGGGCGTCCCCCTCGTCATAGAGCAGCAGGCCGTCCACCTGACCGGCCAGGGGGAACAGACGGCTGCCCGCCCCGTTGGCGTCCGCCTGGTGGATATAGATTTTGGCCTCCGGAAGGGCCCTGTGGAGCTCGGGCACGGCGGTGGTGTGGTCGTAGTGGCCGTGGGTGAGGAGGATATACTCGACGGTCCCCTCTGTCTCCTCCAGGACCTCCAGAATGCGCTCCGCCTCGTCCCCCGGGTCGATGACGGCGATTTTTTTCTCGTCCTCTAATATATAGCAGTTGGTGCCGATGGGGCCCACCTGCATGATACTGACCTTCATCATTTACCTCCGTCAAAAAAAGCTTTCGTAACCGGAAAGGTCCAGGGGCTTTCGCTGAAATGCCTGTTCAAAAATACCGATCACGGTGTCCAGATCCTTCCAGTGGTAACAGCGCTCCACAAGGGCCGGACCCTTTTCCCCGCTCCAGCCGACGCCTACAATGTAGTTGTCCTTCTCGGGACCCTGTATGGCAATGGCGCTCTGGATAAACCAGTAATTTTTTTCATCTTTGGGGTCCTTCTGCTCCAGAATAAGGAAGCTGTCCCCGTCAGGGTAAAGCTCCGCCAAATCATACTCGATGTTGTCCCAGGTAAATTCCCGCAGGATATTCCCGCCCTCGCTGAGGGTCCAGGGCCAGTCCGGGTGGGGCTGGCTGGGATCGGGTTTCTTCTTGAAAAACAGCATGGTTCAGCTCTCCTTATCTCGGTCTGTAGGGCGCGACGACCCCGGCGCGCCGTTTTCCATTGGGGCGGCATGCCCAGTGGTCACGCCCTACAGTTAATCCATATCGAACAGGATGGTCACCGGCCCGTCGTTGACGGAGGACACCTGCATATCGGCCCCGAATTGGCCATGCTCCACCTGGAAGCCCCGCTGGCGGCACTGGTCCATGAAGCGCTCATACAGCGGGACGGCCAGGTCGGGCTTGGCGGCGCGGGAGAAGCCGGGGCGGCGGGAGGAGGTGTCGGCGTACAGGGTGAACTGGGACACCACCAGCAGCGCGCCCCCCGCCTGCTCCAGGTTCAGGTTCATCTTGCCGTTTTCGTCTTCGAATATTCTCAGATTACAGATCTTCTCCGCCAATTTGTCACAAATTGCCTCGTTGTCCTGGGGGCCCACCCCCAGCAGGACCAGAAAGCCCTTGTCGATGGCCCCCGCCGTCTCGCCGCCGATGGCGACGGAGGCGGAATTGACCCGGGTAACGACCGCGCGCATGGGATCACGTCCTTTGTTGGATATTGTAGGATTTTGTAGAGGCGGCCTGCGGCCGCCCGTCCAGGATTACTGCGGCTTTCGCGGGCGGCCGCAGGCCGCCCCTACAGGCGTCTATTTTCCCGCCGCTCGGGCCACATGGTACACGCCCTGGATGTTGTTCAGCTTGTTGATAACGGCCTCCAGCTCGGTTTTGTCCTTCACCTCCGCCACAATGGAGATGGTGGCGTGGCCGTCGGGCATGGAGCGGGCGGACAGGGCGGTCACCTTCACCTTGGCGGTGGACAGGGCCATAGCCACATCCAGCGTGAGGTTATCCCGGTCCTTGGCGGACAGCTCCAGGGATGTCTTGTAGTTGGGCAGCTTGCTGTCCACCCAGGAGACCTTGACCCAGCGGTCGGCCTCCTCGGGCCGGCGCTTCTCGGGGGCGGCGTTGGGGCAGTCGGTCCGGTGGACGGACACCCCGTAGCCCCGGGTAATAAAGCCGATCACCGGGTCGCCGGGGACAGGGGTGCAGCATTTGGCGAATTTCACCAGGCAGTTGCCCAGCCCCTCCACAATGATGCCCGAGTCCGACTGCCGGGGCTTGACCGGGCCGTGGACACCGGCGGGGGCGGCGTTTCCGGGCATGATAAGGCTCTCCGCAGTGGTGCGGGCGGCGGCGGCCGCCTTCTCCGCCTGAAGCCGGCCCAGCCGCTGGAGCTCGTCACGAATACGGGCCACCGACTTGGCGGCGGTGGTGCCCCCGTAGCCGATGGAGGCGTACAGCTCGTCCAGAGTGCCGCAGCGCAGCTTATGGAGCAAATGGGGCAAAACCTCCTCGGCGGTGACGGCGGCCAGGGTCATCTTGGCGTGCTTCAGCTCCGACTCAAAGGCGGCCCGGCCTGTGGCGATGTTTTCCTCCCGGCGCTCCCGCTTAAACCACTGGCGGATCTTATTCCGGGCCTCATTGGACTTGCACAGGGCCAGCCAGTCCCGGCTGGGACCCTTGGCCGACTTGGAGGTGAGCACCTCCACAATGTCGCCGTTGGACAGCTTATAGTCATAGGGCACCATACGCCCGTTTACCCGGGCGCCCACCATGGTATTGCCCACGGCGGAGTGGATGTTGTAGGCGAAGTCGATAGGGGTGGCCCCCTGGGGCAGGCTCTTCACGTCCCCGTTAGGGGTGAATACAAAGACCTCGTCGGCGAAGAGGTCCACCTTGAGGGTGCTGACAAACTCCTCCGCGTCGGTGTCCTGCTGGCCCTCCAAAAGCTTCCGAACCCACTCGAACTCCTGCTCGGTGCCCAGATTCCGGTTGGCCAGCCCCTGCTTATACTTCCAGTGGGCGGCGATGCCGTACTCGGCGGTCTGGTGCATCTCCCAGGTGCGGATCTGTACCTCGAAGGGGATGCCCGCCCGGCCAATGACGGTGGTGTGGAGGGACTGGTACATATTGGGCTTGGGGGTGCCGATATAGTCCTTGAACCGGCCCAGCACCGGCTTGAACATATCGTGGATACAGCCCAGCACGTTGTAGCATTCCGGGATGTCGCTGACGATCACCCGGAAGGCGTACAGGTCGAAGATCTCGTCCAGCGTCTTATTCTGGGCGAACATCTTGCGGTAGATGGAATAAATATGCTTCACCCGGCCATAGATGGTGCAGTGGATGCCCTCCTGATTCAGGCGCTGCTCAATCTTATGCTGGATGCCCGCCAAAAACTCCTCGTGGGTGGAGGAGCGCTCGGTGAGCTCGTCTACGATCTCCTTATAGCCCACCGGGTCCAGGTAGCGCAGGGACAGGTCCTCCAGCTCCCATTTGATCTTCTGCATGCCCAAGCGGTGGGCGATGGGGGCGTAAATCTCCATGGTCTCCAGGCTCTTCTCCCGCTGCTTCCGGGGGGACTGGTACTCCATGGTCCGCATATTGTGCAGCCGGTCGCACACCTTGATGAGGATAACCCGGATATCCCGGCTCATCGCCATGAGCATCTTGCGCAGATTCTCCATCTGCTCCTCTTCCTTGGTGACGAACTGCATCTTGGTCAGCTTGGTTACCCCCTCCACCAGCTCGGCAACGGTGGGGTTGAACTTTCTGGCGATCTCCTCATGGGTGGACGCGGTATCCTCGATGCAGTCGTGGAGCAGGGCGGCCACCACGCTGTCCATGTCCAGCTCCAGGTCGGCCACGATCTCCGCCACCGCGATGGGGTGGATGATATAGGGCTCGCCGCTCTTGCGCAGCTGCCCGTGGTGGGCGGTGTCCGCGTAGGTAAAGGCGTCAAACAGCCGCTGAGTATTCAGGTTGGGCGTGTAGGTCAGTACCTTCTTTTCCAGAGCGTGATAGCGCTCTAAGATGGGGTCCATAAAATCACCTCGGTCATTTTAAGCTTTTGTCCCCCGCGGGGTGAAGCCCCCTTTCAAAAGGGGCCATTTTTTACAGGACGTCAGTCGCCCAATATCGCCCGCAGCCTCCGAATAATCCCCGACGCCTCCAGGTCCACCTTGTGCTCCACCTGGCGCAGGGTAATCTGAATGCGGTCGGTGCGGCGGTTCAGGTCGATGAGGCCCCGCTCCTCCATGACCTCCAGGCAGAGCAGGGTGCGCACGGGCACCTCCTGGCGGCGGGTGGCCCGGGAGACCGCCCGGGCGATGCGGGCGGGGGTGTCCTCCACCACCGCGCTGGCGGTAGACTGGCGCTCCAGCCAGCGGTACAGCCCCACAAAGTCCCGCCGGGAGGGGAGCAGGAACCGGGCCTCCTCCTGGGTCAGGTCCTCCCCCCGGCTGTATTTATCATAGATGGCCCGCTCCAGCTGGGCTCTGGACGGAGCCAGCCGCAGGTCCAAAATCTGGAGCTGAACGGAACGGGCCCCCCGGAAATCGTTGATCTGGGGATAGAATACGGCGTCCACCCGGCAGCCTGGGTACAGGCCCAGCTCCTCCCCCTGGCTGGAGAAGAAGATGGCGTCCAACGGCACCCCCCGGCTCTCCAGCCGCAGCTTCAAATGCCGGCCCCGGCCCACCTGGGACATGGTGTGGACCTGGGCCCCCCGGAGCAGGAACACCGGCCTGGGATTGCCCGTGCCGCAGGGCTCCAGCAGTTCCAGCGCCTCCACCGCCTCCACCGTCAGGTGCTTGGGGTCCACGGCCAGGTCCACGTCCAGCACCGAGGGCAGCTCCCGCCCCCCGCAGCGCTCGGCCACAGCCCGGCGCAGGGCCTGGGCCAGAGCTGGAATGTTCTCCTCCCGGACGGTAAAGCCGGCGGCCAGGGCGTGGCCCCCAAAGTTTTCCAAAAGCCCCTCACAGGAGGACAGCAGGGCGAAGAGGTTGATCTCCCCCCAGGACCGGCATGAGCCCTTGCCCATTCCGTGGTCCAGACAGATCATAAAGCAGGGGCAGGCGTATTTTTCCGCCAGCCGGGAGGCCACGATGCCCACCACGCCCTGATGCCACTGGTCCCCGGCCAGAACGATAGCGTCCCGCTGGGGGGCCTCCTCCAGGTGCCGGACGCACTCCTGAAAGATGTCCCCCTCAATGCCCTGGCGCTCCCGGTTCAGCTCGCACAGCTCCACCGCCAGGGCGTCCGCCCGTGCGGGGTCGCCGGTGAGGAAAAGCTCCACCGCCACCTCCGCCCGGCCCATCCGGCCCGAGGCGTTGATCCTGGGGGCCAGGGTGTAGCCCACCGAGACCGAGTTCACCGGCTTGTCCTCCAGCCCGGCGCAGCGGATCAGGCTGGAAAAGCCCAGCCGCCGGGGCGGGTCCAGCCGCTTCAGCCCCAGACTGACGATGGGCCGGTTGGCCCCGGTCATGGGCATGACATCGGCCACCGTGCCCACGGCGGCCAGGTCGCAGAACTCATAAAAGACCGTTCGCCGCTCCTCCGGCCCGGCAACAGCCAAGGCCAGCATCAGGGCGACTCCCACCCCGGCCAGCCCCTTGAAGGGGTAGGGGCAGTCGGGCTGGTGGGGGTCCACCACCGCGGCGGCGGGGGGCAGCTCCTCCTTGCAGGCGTGGTGGTCGGTGATGACCACGTCAATGCCCATGCTCCGGGCCAAAACGGTCTCCTCCACGGCGGTAATGCCGCAGTCCACCGTGATAATCAGCGACACGCCCCGGCCAGACAAAATATGGAGGGCCTCCTGATTCAGGCCGTAGCCCTCTCCCAGGCGGCTGGGGATGTAGGGGACCACATCGCCCCCACGGGCGGTGAGAAATTGGGTCAGCAGACAGGTGGACGTGATGCCGTCCACATCGTAGTCGCCGTAAACGGCAATCCGCTCCCCCCGCTCCAGGGCCAGCTTCACCCGGGCCGCCGCCCGGTCCATGTCCCGCAGCAGCATGGGGTCGGGAATAACCTCCGACTCCGGCGTGAGCACGCGGCGGGCCTCCTCTGGCCCGGACACTCCCCGCGCGGCCAGCAGACCGGCCAGCAGAGGGGGATAGCCCGCCCGCTCCAGGGCCAGCTGCCCCTCCGGGCAGGGGGGCGCCACCTGCCACTGCTTGTATTTCACCGGTGGTCACCTCCCGCCCATTATTATGCTCCCTCGCCTGCCGCAGGGTGCATTATCACACTTAACTTGCCTATTATACCAGAGGGCGGGCCCTCTTTCAAGATAAAATGTGACGATTATCATGATTTCCGGCCTTCATGCCCGTTTCCCCCATGTCTACCAATGGTCTACCAAAAAGTCCTGTCGAACCCTTGTGCCGCAAGGGATTGCGGGAACTGGAATAATTTAGGATGTCTACCAAATGTCTACCAGCTTCACTTTTTGACAGGTTTGGAGGCC